>DFQY01000016.1 GCA_002378005.1 Flavobacteriales bacterium UBA3477 | reverse complement strand
TACTCCGACAGAGGCGGCGACCGCAGGGGTTTCTTCCAGAGAAAGTGTGGCGACGACCACGCATTTGTACCAGATGGTTGAAACGGCGGTGGAAGCGCGCCAATTAGCCCAAATTCTAGCCGAACAACCCAGTGTGGCGTTCGATACTGAGACCACCTCCTTAGATACACTTGATGCGGAGTTAGTGGGGATGAGTTTCTCTCCTGCGAAAGGCAAAGCCTATTATGTGCCAGTGCCTGCAGATCGTGCTGCTGCAAAGGAAATGGTCGATGCGTTTGCACCGTTTTGGGCGAGTGCTGGGGAAAAAATTGGACAAAACATCAAATACGACATCAGCGTTTTGATGAACTACGGCGTGGAGGTCAAAGGCCCGCTGTTCGACACGATGATTGCGCATTATTTGATCCAGCCGGATATGCGCCACAACATGGACATCCTGGCGGAAACCTATTTGAACTACCAGTGCATCTCTATCGAATCGCTGATCGGCAAGGGTAAGAACCAGAAGAATATGCGCGATTTGTCGCCAGAGGAGATCTTGGATTATGCAGCCGAGGATGCGGACATTACGTTCCAGCTCAAAGAGATTTTCGAACCCAAACTCGCAGAGACGGGGGTTGATAAGGTGTTCCGCAACATCGAGATGCCATTGGTTCCGGTTTTGGCACGGATGGAGCGCGAGGGAATTCGCGTGGATGTCGGTGCGTTGCAGTCCTACAGCGGCGAGCTGGAAGAGATTATTGTGCGATTGGAAGAAGAGATTGTCGAGTTGGCTGGACGTCCTTTTAATGTGGGCTCTCCGCGCCAATTAGGCGAGGTACTCTTTGATGACCTCAAACTTTCAGATAAACCAAAGAAGACCAAGACGGGGCAGTATGCGACGTCCGAAGCCATTTTGGAAGGCTTGAAGAAAAGCCATCCTATCATCAATAAAATTTTAGATTTCCGTGAGTTGAAGAAACTCAAGAGTACCTATGTGGATGCCTTGCCGGAATTGGTTCACGGGACCACCGGACGTATTCACACGAGCTTCAATCAGACGGTTGCAGCTACGGGTCGATTGAGTTCGACGAACCCGAACCTACAGAACATCCCTATTCGCACAGAAAATGGCCGTAAGGTGCGTGCGATGTTTATTCCGGGGGATGAGGAGCGTATTTTGCTTGCGGCGGATTATAGCCAAATCGAATTGCGCGTTATTGCGGCGTTGGCCAAGGATGAGGCGATGATTTCTGCGTTCCAAGCAGGAGAAGATATTCACCGTGCTACTGCGGCCAAAGTCTTTGAAGTGGCGCCAGAAGAAGTGACACGTGAGCAGCGCTCGAATGCGAAGACCGTGAACTTTGGTATCGTATATGGGGTCAGTGCTTTCGGGTTGAGTCAGCAGACAGATATGAGCCGCAAAGAGGCGAAAGCTGCTATTGACGGGTACTTCCGTACCTATCCAGGCATCAAGAAATACATGGACGATCAGGTGGCTTTTGCCCGTGATCACGGGTATGTAGAGACCATTACGGGTCGTCGCCGTTATCTAAAAGACATCGAGAGCCGCAATGCTGTGGTTCGCGGTCATAGCGAGCGCAATGCGGTCAATGCACCTATTCAAGGTTCGGCAGCGGATATTATCAAGCTGGCCATGATTGAGGTGGATCGGGCGATGCGTGTGGCCAATATGAAATCTAAGATGTTGTTGCAGGTGCACGATGAATTGGTCTTTGATGTCTATAAGGACGAGCTCGAGGATTTAAAGGCGCTGGTAATCGAGAAGATGGAAGCAGCCGTGTCATTGGAGGTACCTATGGTTGCTGAGGTGGGTACAGGGTCCAATTGGCTCAAGGCACACTAAAATTTTATTCGTATCATTGTAAGTGAACACTTACAATGACAGAAAAACAACAACAAATCCTTTCTTCGGCCCAAAAGCTCTTTGCTTTGGAGGGAGTTGCCGCCGTGTCTACCGCGCGTATCGCTAAAGAAGCGGGTGTGAGCGAGGCGTTAATCTTTCGTCATTTCCGGAACAAGCAGCAGCTCGTCGACGCAGTTGTAAAGTCGGGTCTATCGGCCAAATCATCAATCATAAATGGGGTTTTGCACAGTCCGGATTCAGTAACACTCGTACGTGCCGTATTGACTATTTCTGCTGATGTTGTCGATAATTACGACCTGTTTTTACCATGGGTTGCGCACTTGCGCGCAGTACGGGAATTAGGAATGGGTAGTTCTTCTGACAGTTTTGTGCGTGAGCGATTGGTGTGGGCCGTGTCGGATATAGGTCACGGGCGTCCAGAAGCTGTAGCATACACTATTGAGCGAGTATTAGATCAAGCGGTAGAATTAAGCTTTATTGGCGAGAAGGACGAGGCAAATAATCTCAGTATCGGATTGCGTGAGTTGCTCATAAATGAGTGAGTACTTACTTATAATATGTAATTATTTCCTGCAGCTCTAGTTAGCGAAATGGGAAATAGGTGTTAAGCTGAGCAACTTTTGGTAGAATTGTTGTAACTATGCAACAAATTCCCAAATACCTTGGCATTAGACCCTTCAAATATTACGCGCAGTTTGGGCTACCTCACGGGTCGTTCACACAGATTGATGCGGGATGCCGTTTCTGCAGAATTACAGAAGCAAGGTTATGCTATTCCCCCTGTACAGTTGCCTATACTTGGATTTACTATGCTCCATCACCCTCGAGCTATCGTACAACGAGAATTGGTCGAAATGATGGACATTGATCGTCACCGAATTAGCCGAGTAGTAAAGGATATGGTGGCTTTGGGATGGTTGGAGATAAAACCAAATCCGGAGAGCAAGCGCGAAAACCTCTTGAGCAGTACAGCCGAGGGGAAAGAGCTGTTTGATATTATCGCCAAGTGTGCGGTGAATGTATTGGAACGCGCCTTTGAAGGGTGTACCCCTAAGGAAAGAGAAATCACTGAAAACGTATTACAAAAAGTCATTAATAACCTGAGTGAATCATGAACAAGAAGTTAATTAGAAACATCGCCCTGGCAGTGGCCATCCTTGTTGTTGGCCTAACCGTGAAAAACAAGTTGTCAGGCATGGCGACAAAGGTCGAGATCAAGGAAGATAAGACTGCGCCTATCGTGAATGTTTTCTCGGCGAGCCCGGATACAGTGGGTCTTTCATTGGAATTGTATGGAAAAATAAACGCCGTGAACAGAGTCGATTTATTGGCTGAGGTCAGTGGAAGCTTTATTGGCGGCGATCGTGATTTCCTCGAGGGCACAGCCTTTAAGAAAGGTGAGGTGATGATCCAGTTAGACAATGCGGAAGCCAAGGCGAATGCAATGAGCCTAAAGGGCAACTTTATCAATAGCATACTAGGGATTTTGCCTGATATCAAGATGGATTACGCCGAGGATTATGCCAGATTTGAGGCATACTACAATGGTTTGAGCCTTAGCTCGACATTGCCAGCTTTGCCCGAAGCTGATGGAACATTAGAGAAGTTCTTGATTGCTCGCGGTATTCAAAGCGCGTATTACCAAGTCAAGAGCGCCGAGGAGCGCTTGGCGAAGTTTAGCATTCGCGCGCCTTTCGATGGGATTGTTGCGGTCGCGAATGTCAAGCGCGGAAATTTGGTAAGCCCAGGGCGCGCCCTTGGAACTTTTATAGGTACGGGCACTTTTGAGATCAAGAGTGCAGTGACCTTGGCCTATGCTGATGAATTGAGCGTGGGACAAAAGGTACAATTCACCAGTCCGGATGTGGCTGGGAATTGGACCGGAACCATCGACCGCATTAGCCCAGTAGTGGACGCTGCAAGCCAAAGTATAAATGTCATCGCCAATGTGCGGGGCAAAGATTTACGCGAGGGGATGTACCTCACCGGTGCTATTGAAGGGGTCCAAGTATTTGATGCACTTTCCCTTCCAGCCTACATGGTATTCGACAATGAGTATGTATACACGGTGGAAAATGATAGCATCCTTCAAAAAACTAAAATCCACGTGGTAGAATGGTTGGATGATCAGATCATCATCACCGGAATTGCCCCAGGAACAACTATGGTAGATGCGCCAACGTTGAAAGCGGCAGCCGGTACTATTGTAAACGCAACGGAGATCAAAAGATGAAACGACTGATAGAATTCTTTATTAAGTATCCTGTCGGAGTCGATACCCTTCTCATCGGGTTTTTCTTCTTTGGTTGGATCAGCTACAACAGCCTGAATACAACGTTCTTCCCTTTAGTGGAGAGCCGATTAATTACGGTGACAGCGGTGTATCCTGGTGCTTCACCGGAGGAAATCGAAGAAGGCGTAGTCAACAAAATTGAGCAGAACCTAAAAGGCCTCACCGGGGTAGAGCAATACACTTCGGTATCTAGTGAGAACGTAGCGACCATCCGTATTGAGGTGTTGAAAGGATATGATACAGATTTGGTCCTGGAGGATGTGAAGAATGCGGTGGAGCGTGTGCCTTCCTTCCCGACGGGATTGGAACCTGTGCGCGTGTCTAAGCAAGAAAACTTAACCTTGGCCATGAGCATGGCACTTTCGGGTGAAGGCGTGGATCTGTTGAGCTTGAAGCAGGAGGCGCGACGCATAGAAAGAGAGTTGCGCTTGAAGGACGGTATTTCAAAGGTGACTTTGGGTGGCTATCCGGACGAGGAGATTGAGATTGCCTTGGATAAAAATACCTTGCGAAAGTTTGACTTGACGGTGACGCAAATTGCGAACGCCCTGCGCACGACGAATTTGGACATCACCGGGGGAACGATCAAAGGAACCCAGGAAGAGATGTTGATTCGCTCTCGTAACAAAAACTACGAAGCACAAGAATTACAAAACATCATAGTCTACACACGCCCTAACGGTCAGATCATCCGCCTAAAGGACGTGGGTACGGTGCGCGATCGCTGGGCGGACAACCCGACGCGCGCTTCGTTTAATGGCATTCCATCGGTGGAGATTACGGTCAACAATACGGACCAAGAAGACCTTCTTGCGACTTGCGAGTATTTGAACGAATATATCAAGACATACAACGCGTCCAAGGGCAATATGCAACTGGACGTCATTCGTGATTTTTCTGTGACCCTACAACAACGCAAGGATCTGCTCTTTGAGAATGGAATGTTGGGATTTGTCCTGGTATTGATTCTCCTAACCTTGTTCTTGAACATGCGCTTGGCTTTCTGGGTGGCTATTGGTATCCCAGTTTCTTTTGCTGGGATGTTTATTCTGGCCAATTATTTCGGTATTACCATCAACGTCATTTCCTTGTTCGGGATGATTGTTGTGATTGGGATTCTCGTGGATGATGGGATTGTTATCGCGGAGAATATCTATGCACATTATGAAGATGGCAAGCCGCTGCTTCGTGCTGCTTTGGATGGTACAGTCGAGGTAATTCCATCGGTGGTAAGTGCGGTATTGACAACCATTATTGCGTTCTCGAGTTTCTTCTTCTTGGACGGTCGAGCCGGGGACTTCTTTTCGGAAATGTCTTTCATTGTAATCGCCACACTGGCGGTCTCCTTGATTGAAGGATTACTATTCTTACCGGCGCATTTGAGCCACAGTAAGTTAGACCGCAAAGCGAAATTGAATCCTGTGCAATCGGTAGCTACTGGTCTGTTGTTTAAGTTTAGAGATAAGGTCTATGCACCATTCTTGCATTGGTCACTGCGCAATAAATTAGTCTCCATCAGCCTATTCATTTCCCTTATGTTCATCACATTTGGGGCTATCGGTGGAGGTATCGTCCGCACCCAATTTTTCCCGTTTATCGAACGCGATAATTTGGACATCAGTTTGGATATGCCTGCCGGCACGAACGAGGCCATTACTCAGCAGTGGATCGATCACATCGAGGCGACAGTCTGGAAGGTAAATGACCAATACAAGGCGGAGCGCGCCGATGGCTTAGATGTCGTTACGGCGGTACAAAAGAATATTGGTCCGTCGACTTCGAAGGCCCGATTAAATGTGATCTTATTGGATTCTGAAACGCGCTTGACGCCGTCATTCTTGATCCAAAACGACATTCGTAAGGCAACGGGTGAGATTCCGGGCGCCGATAATCTCAGTTTCGGTGGTGCCCAAGCCTTTGGGAAGCCTATTTCCGTGAGCTTGGTTAGCTACGACCTTGAAGCACTTCGTGCTGCGAAGGAAATCTTGAAGTCCAAGCTTAAAGGCATGGACGATTTGACCGATGTGGTCGATAACGATCAAAAAGGGATTCGAGAGATCACCTTGCATTTGACGGATAAGGCGCGCTATCTAGGCTTGACGCCGGGGAGCATCATGACGCAGGTCCGCGAGAACTTCTTTGGGGCGCAGGTACAACGATTGCAGCGTGGCGAGGACGAGGTGAAGGTCTGGGTCCGATTAGATGAAAAAGACCGCCGCGAGTTGTGGGATTTGGAGGAGCTCCTCATTTCCACAGCGCAAGGGGAGGTGCCGCTAAGAGAATTGGCCACCTATACTATTGAACGCGGAACCGTCAACATCAATCACCTGGATGGACAGCGTGAATTCCGTGTGGAAAGCGACCTTTCGAGCCCAAATGGTTCGGCACCGGCATTGCTTGCTCAAATTCAAGCGGACATTCTGCCGGGGATTTTCGCGCAATATCCATCAGTATCTGCGCGCTACGAAGGGCAGCAAAAGGAGAGCATGAAAACACAGGAGAGTTCACAGACAGTGATGCCCATCATCTTGTTCTTGATCATCTTGACCATTACGTTCACTTTCCGCTCTTTGATTCAGACCATTATGATAATGCTACTCATACCGCTCAGTTTGACCGGGGTGGCTTGGGGGCACTGGTTGCACGGTATGCCGATGTCCATCCTCAGCTTCCTTGGGGTTGTGGCCTTGATCGGGATTATTGTGAACGACTCGTTGGTTTTGGTAAGCAAGTACAACATCAATGTCAAATCAGGACAGCCGGTATTAGAGGCTATTTACAATGCTGGTTTGAGTAGGTTCCGTGCCATTTTCTTGACCACTATTACCACGGTGGCGGGCCTTGCGCCGTTGATTTTTGAGACCTCATTCCAGGCGCAGTTCCTTATCCCAATGGCCGTGTCTATTGCCTATGGAATTGGGTTCGCGACCATGTTGACCTTGGTAGTATTGCCATCACTCATGGCCTTAGTCAATGATGCGCGAGTGAACATCACGCATTTGAGAAGAGGTGTGCGCCCTACCCGTGAAGAAGTAGAGCCGGCCATAAAAGAAATGAAGGGGGAAGCCTACTTCAATGAAATCCATAAACACGAATACGATGAGCAATAGAATTTTCATTGGCATCGCCACTGTATTCCTTGCTTGGAACACCCAAGCACAGGAGGTTTTAGCCCTGGATCAAGCCATTGCTACCGCGCTAGAACACAATCATAACCTCAAGATTGCGGAGCTCTCGAGCCAGCAAGCGGCCAACGCTGCAACTATGGGGAATGCCGGAATGTTGCCTAATGTGGTTGCCACGGCAGGGGCGAATGTGAGCCAGCAGAATTCTAACCTCGAATTTGCCACGGGACAGACCCAGGACGTGGAAGGGGCTCAGAGTTTAAGTCAAAACATGTCTTTAGGCATTAGCCAAACCCTCTTCGCGGGAGGCCGTATTCAACGTTCTTATGGGCTATTGAAAATTGCCGAGCAAAGTGCAAGCCTTGCCGAGCAGCAAGCTATGGAAACTACGATTGCAATGGTTTGGTCACAGTACACGGGGCTTGCTTTGTTGCAGCGCAGCGTGATTACCGCACAGCAAGTATTGCTTTTTAGTTCACAGCGTTACGAGCGAGCGATATTAACGAATTCGTTGGGCGGTTCGAATACCACAGAGCGTCTTTCTGCTGAAGTAGATTTGAATAGGGATAGCATCAATTTGTTGGAGGTGCAGGCCCAATTCGAATTGGCCAAAAACTCCTTTGCTACCTTCATAGGGTGGGATAACTCTGATTTTCTTGTGGATGAAATTGGTATTACAGATGCCATCAATGCCAAAGACCTTCCGGATGATTTACTGGCCAACCTGCGCGAGAACAACAGCGCCTTGCTTTTGGCCCAAACGTCTGTGAATGCAGCGAATCTTCAGGAGAAGTTGCAGCAGAGTACGTTGTTCCCCACTATTGCGGCACAGGCATCCTACGGGCTGAACCAAAGCCAAGCAGAAGCTGGGTTCTTGACCGCTTCGCAGCAGCAAGGTTTGAATGCCGGTGTGAGTCTACAGTACAATCTGTTTTCAGGATTCCAAAGCAAAACCCAACGTCAAAACGCGGCCTTGGAGGTGTTGAAGGCGCAAGAACAATTGGACCAAGTTTCCGAAACCCTTGAAAACACTTTGGCAAATGCCATGGATGTGTTCAATAACGCTATTAAGATTGCAGCCATCGAAACCAAGAACATGGAAGTGGCCGAGCGACGACTGATGCGAATGAACGAGTTGCACGCCTTGGGAAAAGCGAGCAGCTTTGAATTACGCGAAGCACAAATAGCCTGGCTCAATGCTAACAATGGTATGCACAGTGCCCTATTCCAAGCGGTCAATGCAAAGATTACTGTATTGGCTTTGGTAGGGTCACTGGGAAGATGATAAATATCACGCTATTAAAAATTAGACTGCTATACTTTAGAGGAACCTAAACTAATTCAGAGACCATTTCCTAAACCGCATGGTTTTGTTTTTGTCCGGTTTTCTCTGATTTATCCCGGTCAAAAAGAAAAGGCGCCCTTCCTGGGGCGCCTTTTTTATAGTTGCATCTCAGGGACATCGCCCTCGACCACCAGCCGCCCGGCAGTCTTACTCTGAATCTCGTTTACGGTCACCCCAGGGGCTCGTTCCAGAAGTATAAACCCGCGTTCTGGATGAACTTCCAATACAGCTAAATCTGTGACAATCTTTTTCACGCATTGAACCCCAGTAAGTGGTAGTGAACACTCAGGCAAGAGCTTGCTTTCTCCGGCACGGTTGGTATGCTGCATGGCCACAATGATGTTCTCGGCTGATGCCACAAGGTCCATCGCGCCACCCATACCTTTGACCATTCTTCCTGGAATTTTCCAGTTCGCAATGTCCCCACTGTCGCTGACTTCCATAGCACCTAGAACGGTCAGTTGCACGTGCTGCCCACGAATCATGGCGAAGCTCAGTTCGCTCGAGAAGAAGCTCGCCCCAGGCATGGCCGTGATGGTTTGCTTCCCAGCGTTAATGAGGTCTGCATCTTCTTCACCTTCGAAAGGGAAGGGGCCCATGCCCAAGATGCCGTTCTCACTTTGAAATTCTACATTGATGCCTTGCGGGATGTGGTTCGCCACCAAGGTGGGAATCCCGATGCCCAAATTTACGTACCATCCATTGCGAAGTTCCTGGGCGATGCGCTGTGCAATTTGATCTTTACTCAATCCCATGGTTATTCGCTTTTGGCACGCACTGTGCGTTGTTCTATTCGTTTTTCATAGCCCACACCTTGGAAGATTCGCTGCACGAAAATTCCTGGAATATGGATGCTATTTGGGTCCAATTCTCCTACTTCTACTAATTCTTCCACCTCAGCAACTGTGATCTTTCCGGCCATGGCCATCATGGGGTTGAAGTTGCGTGCAGTACCCTTGAAAATAAGGTTCCCAGCCTTATCTCCTTTCCAGGCCTTCACAAAGGCAAAAGGTGCATCGAAGGCATGCTCTAAAATGTGTGGCTTGCCATTGAAAACGCGTACTTCCTTGCCCTCTGCCACCTCCGTACCGTAACCGGCCGGCGTGTAGAAGGCAGGTACACCCGCTCCGGCCGCGCGACAACGCTCTGCCAAAGTACCTTGTGGGATGAGTTCCACCTCCAGCTCTCCACTCAACATCTGGCGCTCAAATTCATCGTTCTCGCCGACGTAAGAGGCAATCATCTTTTTAATTTGTCGCGTGTGCAAGAGCAATCCAAGGCCGAAATCATCCACTCCGGCGTTGTTGGAGATACAGGTGATCCCCGTGGTGCCTTTTTCGCGGATGGCAGTGATAGAATTCTCGGGAATTCCACACAATCCAAATCCACCAAACATCACGGTCATATTATCTTCCAATCCTTCCAGTGCCGCGGTGGCGTCTGGGACGACTTTCGAGATATAATTGGTCGTAGACATAGGTAATTATTCTGTGAGTATAAGGTAAGGAAAAAGCCCCACAAGCACGGCCAGCGGGGCTTTAGTTTAATCTTCTATAGCAGGAAGCAACGTCGTGCTGACCGCGCCAAATCCAATGCGGATATTTCCGTTGGAACAGTGGCCGCGCATGGTGATGGTATCCCCATCTTCAATGAACGTGCGCGTTTCACCTGTATCAAGGGTGATGGGCTCTTTGCCCGCCCAGCTCAGTTCCAACATCGAGCCGTAGCTGTCCTTGGTCGGTCCAGAAATGGTCCCTGATGCCATCATATCGCCAGCATTGACATTACAGCCATTGACCGTATGATGGGCCAATTGCTGACGCTGGTTCCAATACATGTACTTATAGTTCGAGCGGCTGACCACCGTCTCCTTCTTGCCCTGTGGCGCCAGACCTACTTCAAGTGCGATATCATAGTTGTTAGCGCCATTTGTCTCCAAATACGGCAACACCGGTGGATCCTGCTTAGGGCCTTCCACCTTGAAGGGCTCCAAAGCATCCATGGTCACTACCCAAGGGCTGATACTCGATCCGAAGTTCTTGCCCAAGAACGGTCCTAGAGGTACATATTCCCACTTTTGGATATCTCGTGCACTCCAATCGTTAAAGAGCACCATCCCAAAGATGTACTCATCGGCTTCTTCCGCTTTGATGCGGTTGCCCAATGGTTTGCCCTCACCGGTAATGAAGGCCATCTCGAGTTCGAAGTCCATCCGTACCGAAGGTCCAAAAGTAGGCACATCGGCACCCGGCGCTATGCGCTGGCCTTTCGGGCGGTGTAGATCTACCCCGCTAATAACGATGGAGGAGCTGCGGCCATGGTAACCCACGGGGATGTGTTTCCAGTTCGGGAGCAAGGCGTTTTCCGGGTCACGGAACATTTTACCCACGTTGGTGGCATGCTCAATAGAGCTGTAGAAATCTGTATAATCCTGAACGAAGACCGGCATGAGCATCTGTACGTGGTCCACAGGGAACAATGCTTGGTTTTGATGGTCTACGCGAGACTTTAGCTCGTCATTGTTTTCATCAAAAATCTCAGCCAATCTGTTGCGAACCTTTCGCCAAGTCGGTCGTCCCAACGCAATGAAATCATTGAGCGTATCCTGCAAGAACACATCGTCCGGAAGGTCGATGCCTTTGAAGTATCCCAATTGTTGCAACACACTCAAATCAATGGCCGTGTCGCCAATGCGTGTCCCGGTGGTGATGATATCATCTTCCGGTATAAACACGCCAAAGGGGAGGTTTTGAATGGGGAAATCACTGTCTGTTGGGACAGGAATCCATGAAGTTCTTGAAGGATCGTTCGCTGCTAGGTTCATCTATGTTGCTGTTGTGTAGGGTTAGAGGGTTCCTCTGTTTGCTTGCTCGCGCTCAATGGCCTCAAACAACGCTTTAAAGTTGCCTTTTCCGAAGCTCGTCGCACCTTTGCGCTGAATAATCTCAATGAATACGGTAGGACGATCCATCAGAGGTTTAGTGAATAATTGTAGCAAATACCCCTCATCGTCGCGGTCTACCAAAATCTTGTAGCGCTTTAATACCTCAACATCTTCGTCGATGGCACCCACACGCTCCTGAAGATCGTCGTAGTAGCTGTCCGGTACATCAAGGAAATCTACCCCGCGCTCACGCAATTCGTGAATGGTATAGATGATGTTATCTGTAGCCAGGGCCAAGTGTTGCACGCCTGCGCCATTGTAGAAGTTGATGTATTCCTCAATCTGCGAGCGTTTCTTGCCTTCTGCCGGTTCATTGATAGGGAACTTGATGCGGCCATTACCATTGGACATCACCTTAGACATCAAGGCCGTGTATTCCGTAGAAATGTCTTTGTCGTCGAAGGAAATAATTTGCGAGAAGCCCATAACCTCTGCATAGAACTTCACCCAAGTATTCATCTGGCCCCAGTCGACATTGCCTACCATGTGGTCGATGTACTTCAATCCCACAGGCTTCGGCTGGTAGCTCGGCGCGCGCGCTACATAGCCGGGTAAGAAAGGACCGTCGTAATCATTGCGCTCCACGAACATGTGTACGGTTTCACCGTACGTATAGATTCCGGAGGTGACCACTTTACCGTGTGCATCTTCACTCACCTTTGGCTCCTGGTAAGGCTTCGCACCTCTTTGGGTGGTTTCCTCAAATGCCTTTGTCGCATCTGGCACCCAAAGCGCAACAAATTTCACTCCATCTCCGTGTTCGTTGAGGTGGCGGTTGATATCGCTGTCTTTGATCATCGAAGAGGTGATGACCAAGCGGATTTTATCTTGTTGAAGCACGTAGGAGGTGCGGTCCTGCACGCCTGTTTCCAAACCGGCATAGGCCACTTCCTGGAACCCGAAGGCGGTCTTAAAGTAATAGGCACTCTGTTTTGCATTCCCTACGTAGATTTCTACGTGATCGGTACCCCATAATTCAAGGAAATCTTGGGCATCTGCAAATTGTTTAGGCAGTGTGTTTGTCATGATCGTAGGTTATTTGATCCAGCTCTTGTGGTATTTGCCATCGCTCAAGGCAATGGCCTGTTCTGTGACTTTTAAAGGTTTAAAGGTATCGACCATCACCGCATATTCTTCGGTTCCTTTTTTACCGATGGAACCTTCGTAGGTACCCGGTGCCGGTCCGTGTGGAATGCCTGCAGGGTGCAAGGTGATGTGCCCTCGCTCAATATTGTTGCGGCTCATGAAATCACCATCCACGTAGTACAATACCTCATCAGAATCGATGTTGCTGTGGTTGTAAGGTGCCGGGATGGCCTGTGGGTGGTAGTCGTACAAACGAGGTACGAAAGAACATACCACAAAAGCGTTGGTTTCGAACGTTTGGTGCACCGGTGGCGGTTGGTGTACGCGTCCGGTAATGGGTTCGAAATCTTTGATGTTAAAGGCGTAGGGGTAGTTGAACCCGTCCCATCCAACGACATCAAAGGGGTGAGAGGCGTAGATGTAGTTGTGGATCATGTCCTCTTTCTTCACCTTGATGGTGAAATCACCTAGTTCGTTTTTTGCAGGCACATGGGCCGGTGCACGGAAATCTCGTTCGCAATATGGGCTGTGCTCTAATAATTGGCCAAACCAATTTCTGTAGCGCTTCGGCGTATAAATAGGCGAGCCACTTTCCACGATGAACAACCTATTCTCCTCAGTATTAAAATGGAATTGCTGAATCATTCCGCGTGGGATAATCAGATAATCGCCAGGTCCAAAAGCCAAAGCGCCCATCTGCGTGTACAGCGTTCCCGATCCTTCGTGGACGAATACCATCTCATCTTGCTGGGCATTTTTGTAGTAATAGTCCGACATGCTCTTTTTCGGAGCGGCCAATGAAATAGTCAAATCACTATTCGTGAGCACTGGCGTTCTTGACGAGAGGTAGTCGTCGGTGGCGGGAACTTTAAAACCTTCCAGCAGGTACGCTTTCATGTTCTTGTCCACGGCTACCTTCGGCGCAACGTCCACACTCTCCAAAATATCCTTAACCATGGTCGGTGGATGTTCGTGGTAGAGCAGGGTAGACATCCCGTCAAATCCTATAGTTCCAAAGAGTTCCTCGTGGTACAAACTCCCATCGGCTTTGCGAAATTGCGTGTGCCTTTTGTGGGGAATGCTTCCATATTTCTGATAGAATGGCATACTATTCTGTTTGTGGGTTCCCTACAAATATAGTGTAACTTCGAGGTGTAAATTCCGAGATATGTCATCTGTTTTCGACCATGCCAAGGCCCTCTACGATTCGTTAAAATCTGGCCAAACCATCGCTCCTTTGCGTGACCACATCAACAACGATATCCCAACGGCTTATGCTATACAGCAGGAGCTCGTGGAATTGCGCATGAAGGACGGTGAGCGAATCGTGGGCAAGAAAATTGGTTTGACGAGCCCAGCGGTTCAGCAACAGCTCGGTGTAGACCAGCCAGATTACGGCATTTTGTTCCATACTATGGACCGCAGCGCCACAGGCATGATCAGCATGGGTGAGCTGATGCAACCAAAGGTCGAAGGAGAATTGGCCTTCGTGCTTGGGGCCGATCTCCCCAATGCAGATCTGACCATGGATGATTTGAAAGCCGCAATTGCAGAAGTGCGAGCCTCCATTGAAGTCGTGGGTTCCCGCATCGAAGGCTGGAACATTCGCATCTCGGATACCATTGCCGACAACGCCTCTGGCTCGCACTATGTCCTCGGGCAAGAAGGAAAACCTTTGGAGGAGGTACAGACAGCTGAAGTACGTATGGTATTAAAGAAAAACGGTGTGGTGGCCAGTGAAGGCACTGGTGCGGCGTGTATGGGAAATCCGTTGAATGCGGCATTGTGGTTGGCGAAGACCATGGCGTCAGGAGGACGACCCTTGATGAAAGGAGAGGTATTGCTATCTGGTGCGCTAGGACCCATGGTTCCGGTCGAAAATGGCGATTCCTTTACGCTCGAGGTGGAGGGGTTTGCACCGGTCGAGGTGCGCTTTACCGCCTAATTGGTCCTAATTGACTAATATTGAATCAAATTTATAGCCGCATCGACTTAGAAATTAAGGAGTTGCATAATTAAAAGTTGGCCATACATTTGCGCACCTTTTTACAGAAATGAAAAATAAATATCTGGACCTCGTTGAACAGACCTTTGATTGGCCTACCGAGGAGTTTGAACTGAACAATGCCGGTACACTGGAGTGGAACGGACTGGATCTGATGCCCATCGTCAAAGAATACGGCACGCCTTTGCGCATGACTTATTTGCCGAAGATTGACGAGAACATCCAACGCGCTCGACGTATGTTCCATGTGGCTATGGCCAAGGTGGATTACGACGCGGAATACCACTATTGTTACTGTACGAAAAGCAATCACTTCAGCTTTGTGATGGAGCGCGTATTGGAGAATGAAGTCCATATGGAAACTTCCAGCGCTTTCGATATCAATATCGTCCGTAAGATGAAGGCGAAGGGGTTGTTAGGAGAGGACCAATTCGTGGTGTGCAATGGTTATAAAACTCCCGCATACCTCGACAATATCGCCGGCTTGATCAATGACGGGCACCCCAATACCATTAACGTGATTGACCACGTGGAGGAATTGGAAGAATTGACCTCACGTCTCGAACACAAAGCAAAGGTGGGCATCCGCATCGCTTCGGAGGAAGAGCCCAAATTTGAGTTCTACACCTCTCGATTGGGTATCGGGTACCGCGATATCGTTGACTTCTACAAGAATAAAATTGCCGATAACGATTTGGCCGAGTTGAAGATGTTGCACTTCTTCATCAACACGGGCATAAAGGATACAGCGTACTACTGGAACGAATTGCGCAAATGTGTAATGGTCTACATCGACCTTAAGCGCATTTGTCCAACACTTGATAGCTTAAATATCGGCGGTGGATTCCCCATAAAAACAAGTTTAGGCATGGACTTCGATTACGAGTACATGGCGGAAGAAATCATTGCCCAAGTAAAAACCATGTGTGACCACGCCAACGTTCCTGAACCGAATATTTTCAGTGAGTTTGGAAGTTACACAGTAGGGGAATCTGGGGCCAATTTCTACAGTATCCTCGGCGCCAAGCAACAGAACGACCGCGAGCTATGGTACATGATCGACAGCTCGTTCATGACGACCTTGCCGGACAGCTGGGCCATCAACAAGCGCTTCATCATGTTCCCGTTGAGCAAATGGGATAAGCCTTACGAGCGTGTATTGTTGGGCGGGTTGACTTGTGATTCGGACGATTACTACAACTCCGAACAGCACGTCAACGCCATCTTCTTGCCGCGATTGCGCAAGATGGATCCCGAGCCATTGATCATTGGCTTCTTCAATACGGGCGCGTACCAAGAAAGCTTGTCGGGCTACGGCGGGACAAAACACTGCCTACTACCCGCACCGAAACACGTGGTGGTCAACATCGAAGATGATGGCTCCGTTTCGACACGATTATTCGCCGACCAACAATCGGCCGATCAAATGCTAAATACCTTGGGTTATGAATAAAGGACCTATTTCACAGTTTATGGCACACCACTACCGTCACTTCAACGCGGCGGCAATGGTAGATGCAGCAAAAGGATACGAAGCACACCTCGATGCCGGGGGCAAGATGATGGTGACCCTAGCGGGCGCGATGTCGACCGCAGAATTGGGTATTTCTCTAGCGGAAATGATCCGCGAAGGAAAGGTGGACATCATTTCTTGTACCGGGGCGAACCTCGAAGAAGATTTGATGAACCTCGTAGCGCATACACATTACGAGCGCGTTCCTGAATACCGTGATCTTACCGCGCAGCAGGAAAGAGAATTGTTGGATCGCGGCCTGAATCGTGTGACCGACACGTGTATTCCTGAGGAGGAAGCCTTCCGCCGCTTGCAGGGTCATATCGAGGCCATCTGGAAAGATGCTGAGGTCAAGGGCGAGCGTTATTTCCCACACGAATACATGTACAAGATGCTCCTATCAGGAGTCTTGGAACAATATTATGAGATTCCAGCAGAGCATAGCTGGATGTTGGCGGCAGCAGAGTGTAATCTGCCTATCGTCGTACCGGGCTGGGAGGATTCCACCATGGGCAACATTTTTGCTTCGTACTGCATCAAGGGCGAGCTTCAAGCGAGCACTGTGAAGAGCGGTATTGAGTATATGCAGTGGTTGGCTGGATGGTACACCGAAGAGAGCAAAACTGCCTCTATTGGGTTCTTTCAAATAGGGGGCGGTATTGCTGGAGATTTTCCTATCTGTGTGGTGCCAATGCTCTACCAAGATTTAGAACTTGAGGATACTCCTTTCTGGGGGTACTTCTGCCAAATATCGGATTCGACCACCTCATATGGTTCGTATTCAGGTGCCGTTCCAAACGAAAAAATCACTTGGGGAAAGCTTGATGCTGATACTCCAAAATTTATTGTAGAAAGTGATGCAACTATTGTTGCACCTTTAATTTTTTCTTGGATATTAGGCAAGTAATTAGCCGCGTGCGGCCCTGCCTATAGGGTCGTGATATTAGCTTAATAATGTGTGTTTTAGCCGAAGTGCATTACTAGTGATATCAAATTTTACAGCAAATGGCAAAGCGATTTGTGATCAAGGACTACAAGTCCATGACTCCCGACCTAATGGCGCTGCTGGTCGAAGCGTATCCTGACGGTTTCGAATACGATACCGAGTACTTTACCAATGCAAAAGGGGAGCGCGTGGAAGCCGTCCCGCTGGAGACCGAGGACACAAAGTACCTTATCAAGGTGAGTACCACGTTGGTTCAGAAGTTTGAGGCCTACGAAGACGAAGAAGATGATGATACAGATTCTGATTCGGACGATTTTGAAGCGGGAGAAGACGTAGAAGACGACGACCTTTAGTATTTTGGAGCCATGATTCAACGTAGGCTCCTTCCTCTCATGGTTTTTCTAATGGCTTTTGCTTCTGCATTTGGCCAGAAAACCTCCAAATTCATTCCTGAACCGGGCGAAGGTTTTTCCTTCAACTCCTCTGCACTTATCGTAAGCGGAGCTCCAGGCGAGTTTTCGCCCGGTGCCATTGCCAATAGCCAGGAAGTACATTTCACCCGAGACAATGTATTCGGCATATCCCATTTTTCTTGGGCTTGGGGCTTAGGGTATAGCGCGCACTTCTATCAAGGTAATTTGCATTTGGACGTTAGTGAGGACGGAACCATGACTCCTATATACCTCACGGGCATTGATCATTCGAACCGATTCGCGACGGAATATGTCGACGCAAATGTTGAATTACGCTACCGAGGTAATGTCAACAAAAATGGGCGTTACAATCGTTTCTATGCAGGCGCTTTATTTGGCTATAGGACAGATTCGTATTCTTATTACAAGGACCAAAACTACCGAGTGAAATTCTACAACATCGCTGGATTTAATCCGTACCGCTATGGTGTGTATGCCAAGGCAGGGCGCGGACCGGTCAATGTGTTTGGATTTTATGGTATGAGCCCGTTGGTAGTCGACGGACCGTTGTTGGATACTTGGCAGGAGGCCCGTAGCCTAAATCTCGGCTTGAGCATTACCCTTTAATTATTTCAACGGCACAGCACTACACGCCTCTCCATAGCTGACTTTCTTGGCAATGGGTTTGAGGTGTTGTATGGCTTGCACGTAGGCATCAGGCGGTATGCGTTTGTCCCCGCAACCTTTGAGAATGATGGGTTTGCCTGCAAAGATGCTGTAGTCCAATTTTCCGAGGACCTCTCTAAAATACTGGCTCCAAAAAGTTTCGGAATTGGGTGCCCAAATGCTCGCGATGCCCAGGTCCGTCAATCTACTCGAGAGCAGGATTGGTGCCCAAGCAGGGAGGATGAGGTCTTCGCTGAGGTAGAGGCGCACCACGGCATTTTGGTAGGCGGAGAAATCGTTGGCTTTCAAGGTGTTGCGAAAGACTTCTTCACGAAGCAAGCCACCTTCCACCAGGGTGCAAAGGTCCAGCTCCGCAATGCGGGGCGGCAAGTAGTCCTCGAGATTGAAGGTGATCAGCGGACTTTGCGCAACCTTATTAATGATTTCCTTTTCGCTCATCTAAGCGTTAAAGGTATAATCTCTGTAGTATTCTTGGTTCTCCTCGGTGCGTAAACCTGTGAACACGAAACCTTTTTTATTCGGCGTGATGGCGCTATCAAGTCGTTCATTGTGCCAATTCTCATAAGTTTCGAAGCTCACTGCGGTGCGGTTTTCGAGGGTGTTAAAGAGGTCTAATTGGGCCACCTTATTCCAACCTTTTTCCACCGTGCCTTGAAATACTTTGGCCTTCGAACCCGAGCCGTAGCCCATGAATCCAATGGTCATTCCTTCGATGTTTTGGCTTTTATCTGCAGCATCACAGAGGGTGCTCAAGAGTCCCATGAAGATCGAAGCGGTGTACATATTTCCGATGAGGCTGGAGGCGCGTTCTGCAGGCGCAAGGGCTTTGGCAACGTATGCGCGGTAGTAATCGCTTTTTGAGAAAGCCCGAACCCATTCTTTGGCTTCCGCTTTATCTTCAGGCATATCACTGCCCATCACCTCCACAACTTCGTTCCACTTGTTGTTGGCCTTCATCCAATCTAGGTAAAAGTTCACCAACATACGACGGCCTTGGAAGGCGTAGGGTAGGTGCATGACCACTTTGTCCCAATCCAGAGCCGGATTGGTATTGACCTTGGTGCCGAAATTCGCCAATGCTTCCTTGATGCGGCTCACGTAGGCGAAATTGCTGTATTGTCCGTCGAAAACAGGCTCCTCCACATAGCTGCGGAGCATGGTGTTTCCGCCCCAGAAACCGTTAGTGCCGGCGAGTTTTTCTTGTGCCTGCTCTTCGCTGAGTTCCACGCCCAAAAGTTTGGCGGCCTCGGCGAGAAGTGCTGCTTTGGTAAAAGTCCGACGCGGTTTGAAGAAATCGCGCTCTCCTTTGGTTGCTACGCCCACATGGGGGTCGATGCTGATCATATCAGGGTTGGTGCGGACCGCAAGGGCAACAGAACCTGCGCCTTGTGTATATTCTCCTGTGCTGCCAAGGTCGTATTTGGCCAAATCTGAGGCCACAACGATGGCGACTTTACCCGTATTTTGGGCGGCCCAAAGACAGGCATTTTCCAAAGCGTCTACGGCGCTCACACAGGCAAAAATCATGTCAACCGCATCTACATTGCGTAGACAATCGGCCCCGTGATCGGCGGATAATTGGTTTTCCACCAAATCCAAAATATAGGTAGCCGTCGGCTTCGCGCTATCTAGGGCACTTTCGGTTCCTAGGTATAGGCGACCTATGGTAGAGGGGTGGATGTTTTCAGACTGGATCAGGCGTAAAACGGCATTGGCTCCCATGGTGGCAGCATCCTCGTCGAGATCCGGGAAAGACATCGAGGTTAGACCTAATCCTTTGTTGAGTTTTGCGTATTCAATATCGCGCGCATTTGCCAACGATTCAATGGGCAAATACTGCGTAGGTACGTAGTACGAAATGGCGTGTATACCAACTTTCATAAGGCGGTGTTGTGTGTTGTGTTTCTTCTGCTAAAAGCCACAAAAGAAGCGGCTAAATAACGAATACCTAACCATTTTATGCGGTAAAGGTTTGGATTTTGGCTTTTTTTTAGAGAATCCCTAATTCGAGTTTAGCCTCCTCGCTCATCATGTCTTTATTCCATGGAGGATCGAAGGTGATTTCCACTTCGACATCGCGAACAGAATCTAATGCTCTCGACTTTTCCTTTACCTCTTGCGGAAGGCTCTCTGCCACTGGGCAGTTGGGCGAGGTAAGGGTCATGAGAATGTGAACGTCGCGTTCTGTGCTAACTTGGACGTCGTAGATCAATCCCAGCTGGTAGATATCCACTGGAATTTCTGGATCGAATATGGTGCAAAGGACGCCAACGACTTCCTCACCGATCTTTTGCATCTCTGCTCTGCTCAATTCTTCACTCATGATTTCATGTATACCTAAGCAAATGCTAGGGCGTAAATTTTCATTTGTTTGATCATACTCATCAAGCCGTTAGCGCGTGTCGGACTGAGGTGATCTTTTAGTCCTATTTCCTCGATGAAACCGAGCTCGGCTTGGGCAATTTCTACCGCCGGCTGCTCGTCGAAAATATCTATGAGCATGGCCACTATTCCCTTGGCGATGATGGCATCGGCATCGGCCCAAAACTTAACGGCATCACCTTGCTTTTCGGCCTTTAGCCAAACCTTGCTTTGACAGCCTTGTACCAAGAGGTCTTCCTGCTTGTCTTCGTCGTTGAGTGGCGTCAAGCTTTTCCCCATTTCGATGATGTGGTTGTATTTGTCCATCCAATCGTCGAAGAAGGCAAACTCGTCTACTAGCGCGGCTTGTTTTTCACTTATGGTCATAGGCAATGGTTTATCGCAACATATTTATCGCACGCTCTAAAGCGGCTTTGAGCAGGTCGATTTCTTTTTTGGTGTTGTACATCGCAAAGCTTGCGCGGGCGGTGCCTGCAATGCAGAATTGGTCCATAATAGGCTGCGTACAATGCTGCCCGGTACGAACCGCAATGCCCTGCTGATCGAGCAATACGCCTAAATCGTAAGGGTGGGTACCGTCCACAAGGAAACTCAACACACTCGCTTTGTGGTCCGCCGTTCCGATAATTCTAAAACCTTCAATGCTGCTTAAGCTTTCCGTCGCATAGTCAAGTAACTCTGCTTCATGCTCAGCAATTGCTTCAATGCCGATGCTATTTATGAAGGTCAATGCTGCTCCGAAACCGATCACGCCTTCGATGTGCGGTGTGCCCGCCTCAAACTTGTGTGGGATCTCTGCGTAGGTGCTTTTCTCTAGGGTCACCGTGGCAATCATTTCACCGCCGCCCTGGTAGGGAGGGAGGGCTTCGAGTCG
The DNA here is from genome assembly GCA_002378005.1 of Flavobacteriales bacterium UBA3477. GTDB lineage: Bacteria > Bacteroidota > Bacteroidia > Flavobacteriales > Schleiferiaceae > UBA10364. Next base: position 35,369 of record DFQY01000016.1, on the reverse strand, counting down.
CTCGCGTTTGCCGTAGAGCACGCCCAATCCTGTAGGTCCATACATTTTGTGCGAGGCTAGGGTGAAAAAGTCTACATCCCATTCCTGCACATCCACCTTGGCGTGAGGCCCACTTTGTGCGCCGTCCACTAGGGACCAAGCTCCAACTGCTTTGGCGCGCGCTAAAATGGTGCCCACCGGGTTGATGGTGCCCAGTGAATTTGAGATGTGATTGAAGGCCACCATGGCTGTGTGTTCGTCGATGATTTCCTCCAATGAATGGAGGACAAGTTCTCCTTTTTCGTTGATGGGAATGTAGCGCAAGGTTGCCCCAGTACGTTCACAAAGCATTTGCCAAGGCACTATGTTGCTGTGGTGCTCAAGGGCGGTGATCACCACATTTTGGTGCGGTTTGATCAAGGCGCCCATCCCGAAAGCGACGGTGTTGATGCTGTCGGTAATGCCTCGCGTAAAGATGATCTCTGCGGATTCGCGGGCACAAATGTGTTCACGTACTTGTTCACGCACCGCTTCCATGGCATCCGTCGCACGCTGACTTAGGGTGTGGACGCCACGGTGAACGTTGGCATTGTCGTTGTAGTAATAATGACTGATGGCATCGACTACGGCTTTTGGTTTCTGCGCGGTGGCAGCATTGTCCAAATACACCAAGGTTCTCCCATGGACTTCTTGGTCCAGGATGGGGAATTGGGATCGGATGTAGTCGATATCGTAGGCCATTATAGGGCGAATTCCAAGTTGATGCCGAGCTTCTCAGTGATGACGCGATTCAAGCGTTTTTCGAGCTGTGGTATCTTTACATACTCTAAGGCGTCCGAGGCAAAGGCATAGGTCATCAAACCTTCCGCCTCTTTCTTTGGAATACCGCGCGAGCGCAAGTAGAACAGAGCGTTTTTGTCCAATTGTCCTATGGTACAACCGTGTGAACACTTCACATCATCTGCAAAAATCTCGAGCTGAGGTTTTGTATCCACCTTCGCACGTTCGCCCAATAAAATATTGTCATTCTGCTGGAAGGCATTGGTCTTTTGCGCCTTCTGACGCACCATCACCTTACCGTTGAACACGCCGTGGCTGTTGCCGAGGTAAATGCCTTTGTACAACTCACGGCTGTAACAATTTGGCTCGCGGTGGTCCACCAAGGTGTGGTGATCCACTGTTTGTCCGTCGTCGATGATGGTCACCCCGTCCATGTGGCTCTCGGTGTGTTCACCATCTGCATAAAAATGTAGGTTATTTCGGACCAATTTTCCTCCGAAGCTATACGTTCCAACGTGCACGTTGCTGCCGCGCTCTTGCACCACGTGGGTGTTGTCGACGAGAGAAGCGTGGAGCGCGTCGTTTTGCACTTTGTAGTAACTCACGCGAGCATCGACAGCCGCAAAGACTTCACTGACAAAATTTGTGAAGTTTGGCTGGGTGCCAATGTTTTGGTGACGCTCTACAATTTGTACCTCGGCATTTTGTTCCACAATAATGAGGTTACGATTTTGGGCAAAGGCCGGACCGTTCTCATCGGTAGTGAGGTACAAGATCTCGATGGGTTTGTCTACGGTTTGGTTGCGTTTGATGCGCACGAAGGCACCATCATCTGCAAAGGCGGTGTTCAGGTCCACAAAGGTTGTGCCTGCTGGCGCCGCTTTGCCTAGGAAGTCCCCTATGACATCTGGGTACTTGTTCAAGGCTGCTGCGAAGGTGCAGATATCAAAGCTTTGATGCGTGCTTTCGCTCAGCCAAGAGCTGTACTTGCCATTGATAAAGACAAGCTTGTAGGTATCGAGGTCGCTCAAGAGGTATTTCTTGATGTCGGCAAAAGACACGGCATCATCCCCTTTGAGAAGGATGCGGTAATCTTGCTTGAGTACCGGCTTTAGGTTGGTGTACTTCCACTCTTCGTCTCTCGTGGTAGGGAAGCCTTGTTGCTCGAAGCGGTCCATGGCTTTTTTGCGCAAGGACACGACGCCGAGGTTGCGGCTCCCGTTGAGCTGTGATTCAGCGACGAGGAAAGAAGAGAGTAAATCTTGTGCTAAATCTGTCATGCGTTTTCTGCCTTGATCCAATCGTATCCGCGTTCTTCGAGTTCATGGGCCAATTCTGGTCCGCCACTCTTCACGATTTTACCCTGATAGAGTACGTGTACATAATCTGGTTTGATGTAGTCGAGCAAACGTTGGTAATGCGTGATGATCACTACGGCGTTGTCTTTGCTGCGAAGCTTGTTCACACCGTTCGCTACAATGCGAAGGGCGTCGATATCCAAACCAGAATCTGTTTCATCTAGGATGGCCAATTTTGGTTCGAGCATCGCCATTTGGAAGATCTCGTTGCGCTTTTTCTCACCTCCAGAGAATCCTTCATTCAAGCTGCGGCTGAGGTAGCTTTTATCCATTTCTAGCAAGGCACTCTTCTCACGCATCTTGGCCAACATCTCACGGGCTTCCATCGGCTCTTCGCCACGGCCCTTGCGGCTCTCGTTGATCGCGGTTTTGATGAAGTTGCTCACGGTTACCCCTGGAATTTCAACCGGGTATTGGAAGCTCAAAAAGATCCCTTTAAGGGCACGCTCTTCTGGATCGAGGTCCAAGAGGTCTTCGCCGTCGAAGTCGATGGCGCCGTCGGTTACTTCGTAATCTTCACGGCCCGCGATGACGCTGCTCAATGTCGATTTACCTGAACCGTTGGGTCCCATGATGGCATGTACTTCGCCAGCATTGATGTCTAGGTTAATGCCATTGAGGATTTGGTTGTCCTCTACTTGGGCTTTGAGGTCTTTGATTTTTAGCATGATCTTATCCTACGGAACCCTCTAGCGAGACCTCCAATAGTTTTTGTGCTTCTACGGCAAACTCCATAGGAAGCTGGTTGAGTACTTCTTTACAATAGCCATTGACGATGAGTGCGATGGCTTCTTCGGTTCCAATACCGCGCTGGTTACAATAGAATAATTGGTCCTCACCAATCTTCGAAGTGGTCGCCTCGTGCTCAATCTGAGCCGTCGGGTGTTGCGCTTCGATGTACGGGAAGGTGTGGGCGCCACATTGATCGCCCATCAATAGAGAATCACATTGGCTGAAGTTTCTTGCGTTTTCGGCACGAGCACCGACGCGAACAAGTCCGCGGTAGCTGTTGTGGCTCTTGCCGGCGCTGATCCCTTTGGAAATGATGGTGCTCTTGGTGTTTTTGCCCAAGTGTATCATCTTCGTTCCGGTATCCGCTTGCTGGTATTTGTTGGTCACAGCCACACTGTAGAATTCACCGACACTGTGGTCGCCTTTCAAAATACACGATGGGTATTTCCAGGTCACTGCAGAACCAGTTTCTACCTGAGTCCAACTGATCTTCGCATTGCGTTCACAGAGACCGCGCTTGGTGACAAAGTTGAAGACCCCACCTTTTCCTTCGGCGTCGCCAGGGTACCAGTTTTGTACGGTACTGTATTTTATTTCGGCGTCGTCCATCGCGATGAGTTCGACCACCGCTGCGTGCAACTGGTTTTCATCGCGCGAAGGTGCCGTACATCCTTCGAGGTAGCTCACGTACGATCTTGCATCTGCAACGACAAGCGTGCGCTCGAATTGGCCCGTACCGGCTTCATTAATTCTAAAATAGGTGCTCAATTCCATCGGACAACGCACCCCTTTTGGGATATAGCAGAACGAACCGTCGGTGAAGACAGCACTGTTTAGCGCTGCGTAGAAATTATCGCGTTTCGGAACGATGGTTCCTAGGTGTTTACGGACCAATTCCGGGTGCTCCTGAATGGCCTCGCTCATCGAACAGAAGATGATGCCTTTTTCCGCCAACGTCTTTTTAAAGGTGGTGGCCACAGAAACAGAATCCACTACCACATCCATGGCGACACCGCTCAATCGCTTTTGCTCGTCTAAGCTGATGCCCAAACGTTCGAAGGTCTTGAGAAGCTCGGGATCTACTTCGTCCAAGCTGCCCAATTCTTTCTTCTGCTTTGGTGCGCTGTAGTACGAGATTGCCTGGAAGTCCGGCTTTTCATAGGTCACATTTGGCCACTCTGGTTCTTCCATCTCGCTCCAAATACGGAACGCATCCAAACGCCATTCCAACATCCATTCCGGCTCGTTTTTCTTGGCACTGATCATGCGAATGACCTCCTCGTTCAAGCCGGGAGGCACCTTGTCGCTCTCAATGTCCGTCGTAAAGCCGTACTTATAGTCGGAGGCGGTGATTTCGTCTAAGATTTCGTCACTCATAGAGGTTATACTGCAAAGCTCTCGCCGCAACCACAGGTGCGGGTAGCATTTGGGTTATTGAAGTTGAATCCTTTGCCGTTTAGACCGCCACTGTACTCCAAGGTGGTGCCAATAAGGTATAAAAGGGCTTTTTTCTCGACCACGACTTTCACGCCGTTATCTTCATATAGCTCTGAATTTTCAGGCATCTCAGCCACAAAATTCATGGTGTATGATAGGCCAGAACATCCGCCACTTTCCACGCCCACACTGATGTAGGTGTTCTCTAGCGACTTGCCCTCTTCGCCCATCAATGCGATTAATTTCGCCTTCGCTGTTTCTGAAACTGTGATCATATTATTTAGACGCATTCTAAACACGCGTGACAAAGTTAATGAAAACGGGAGTTTTTTCGTCCCTTTGCAATGGCTAACGCAATAACTTTGCTCTATGTTCGAATCGAAAAACACCCAGCGCACACCAATCTCTGATTTAGGAGAATTTGGACTCATCAATCATTTGACCACAGCCACCAAAATCAAGCACGATAAAACGGCTTTGGGAATTGGCGACGATGCTGCCCTTATCGATATGGGGGATCATTACCAGGCCATCTCTACCGATATGCTTGTGGAGGGGGTACACTTTGATTTGAGTTACATGCCGCTGAAGCATTTGGGCTACAAGAGTGTGGTCGTCAACCTAAGCGATATCTATGCGATGAACGGGGTGGCAGAGCACATCACGGTGAGCATTGCTGTATCGAATAGATTCCCGGTGGAGGCCTTGGAAGAAATCTATGAAGGCATTCATTTGGCCTGTGAACGCTACAACGTGGACCTGATCGGAGGCGATACCACATCGTCGCGTTCGGGTTTGGTGTTGTCCATTACCGCGGTCGGGCGTGTCGAGAAGGATAAGGCAGCCAAGCGCGCTGGGGCGGGAGACAATGATTTGATTGTCGTCTCGGGAGATTTGGGCGGAGCGTATATGGGATTGCAGATTCTCGAGCGTGAGAAGCAGGTGTATTTAGATAATCCAGAGATGCAGCCGGAGTTAGGTGGGCACGAATATATTTTGGAGCGCCAATTAAAGCCCGAAGCCCGCAAGGACATCGTGGAGTTGTTGCAAGCCTTGGAGGTAGTGCCCACCTCGATGATTGATATTTCGGACGGACTGAGCTCGGAGTTGCTGCATGTAGCAGAGGCCTCATCAGTGCAGGTGAATGTCTACGAGAATAAAATCCCTATTGATCCCTCGATATTCACGATTTGTGAAGAATTCAGTTTGAATACCACCACGGTCGCTCTGAATGGTGGCGAGGATTACGAATTGCTCTTCACTATTCCCATTGCAGATCACGATAAAATCAAGGCCAATCCTAACTTGACAGTCATTGGCTATGTGAAAGAGGGCACTGGTGCGAATTTGATTACGCGCGACGAAAAAGTCATTGCGCTCAAGGCACAAGGCTTTAATCATATGGAATAACCCCAATTTTTATCATCCATAACGCAAATTTTAGCTCAATCGGCTAAAAAATAGCCCGTAAAGGTTCGGGAATAGGTGTAACTTCTTCAGCACCAATAAACCAATACCTATTCATTATGGAAGATAAGCTCATCAACAACCTGCTTCGGGGCTTCCCTTTTTCGTTCCCGTTTTGGCGGGGTCCCATGGATCAATTACTGACACTGGAAGATGCTGTGGCCCAAAATAATTGGACCCACATCAAAGGCTGCCAAGATTTAACAAAGGAGCAAATGCAACAGTTGCTGGCCAATGTGAATGCACTTTTTGCCATTTATGCATCGGGCAAGAAAAAGCATCCGCGTTGGACCGAGGCGAAGCACGCAGTTCGAGCGTTTCCGTACTCGTACAAAGTAACGATGGGCATTACTTCACCCATGAAGAATTGGATACCTAAGCTCGTTTAAGGTAGTGTAGACTCAGGAGGCAGGACGCGGCCCCACTGTGCGGTTTCAAACCAAGCTACGCGGCCATCCCCTAACTCAAGAAAGAACCACCCTTCGCTGCTTTTGCGCAGTCGGGCGGCGCTCCCCTCGCTGAGCAACAATATTCGTTTCGAACTCGGAGAGGGTTCGCTATATCCATAGCTGTTTTTCGAAGTAACCACCACGGCGTCGCTCTTGGGTAGGCTGGTCCAATACACTCCGGCCAGCACCACGCTAATGACCGTTGAAGTGAAGGGCCAGCGCCAGTTGAGATCTGCCTTCCACCACCTCCTTACGGCCAGCAAGCCTACAGTAATGGCCAAAGCCAAGGCCAAAATCATGAGCCAGCTTTCGGATGTCGCGACCGTTCTGAAAGTCGATCCCAGCCATTGGAACAAGCTGTCGGTCGGTTCGACCACCGCGTCCGACAATCGCATGCCTACCCATTGAAGATTGTGCTCGGCATCGGCGTTGTTTGGGTCGAGCAACAGGGCGCGCTCAAAGTACAATCGCGCTTCGCCAAATTCACCTAACCTGGTGTAGCAGTTGCCCAAATTGTAGGCCAGATCCGCATCTAAAGGAAAGGCCTGGCCCGCCTCTTCGAACAAAGGCAATGCTGCTGCGTAATCTCCCGCGTCGTACAGCGCTTGGGCCGAGTCTAAACTTGATTTTACATCCATTCCCAAACAGTTTTGAATTCGTCCATAAACCACTGGTCGTCGCCCACGGCACCTGGGGCATATTCTGCCATTTGACAGCGTTCGAGCAAGCCATGCAGTTGCGCACCTCGTTCTTCTCCAAAGGTTTGTTGAAGGGTGGCCAATTTTATGTGCTCCTTGTCCAGGCCTTGAGATAATAATTGGCTTTCCAAGCAGTTGAACAGGATGCCGTATCTGTTGTCGGCGCCAGAACTAAAGGCGGCCATCACTTTCTTCTTTTCGCGTTGCCATGTGGCTTGCTTCGATGGGGCTTTGCCGCCGAAGCGAACCCCTTGTAACAGCCACATAACGGCTACTGCTACTGCCAACAGTCCGGCGAAAAGAATTCCCTTACTCTTTCCTCGCGGCTCTTCAACACTGTGCAAGTAGCGGATATCACTATCGATATCTTGCACCTCGCGCTTCACTACAGGGCCATTCACAGCACCACTTGACGGTGCTTCGGCACCGGAAAGCACTTCCACTGTTTCTTCAGCCAAAACCAGTTCTTCATAGCTACCCGTTTTCGTGTTGAAATATGTCCATCGCATTTCCGGGACGATGAAATCTCCTTTGAATTGGGGTATGAGCAGGTATTCTAACTCCTTGTATCCACTGACCCCTGAGGTCGTATAGTTTATTTTCTCGTTGAACTTCGGATCGTAGATATCGAAGCCTTGAGGTGGGACCAATTCCGGAACAGATATGGTGTTGAAATTCCCGGTTCCGGAGATCTTAATCTTCAGTGTAATGCTCTCGTCACCGCTGACCGAGGTGCGGGACAGATCTCGCGTCAGGTTGAGCTCGCCAACTGCACCACTGAAGCCTGCCGGTTTGGGCGAGGGTAGGGGCTTGATTTTAACCGCGGGAATCTTCGCAGTGGCTACTTGGTTGATGTAGGTCACCTCTGGCATGTTGAAGAAATCGCGACGCCCGGTGGGCACTTGAACTTGGCCCGAAAGTTTGAGTTCCTGTCCGCCGAGGGTGCCCGGTTGGGTCGGGGTTAACAACTTTTTGTCGAAGTCCAGCACAATCACGGATTTACCGTCGATGACCTCTCTGCGTTCGCGTTCTTGCAAGTCCAATTGGTTCTGCAGCACCCCCTCAAAATTTGGGGTTTGAATGATATTTAGGTTGCGCACCGGTTTGGTCCAGTAGGCGCGCAGGAGCATTACGAAGGGTTCGCCCACATAGACCTCTTTCTTGGAAGTTAAAATATCCACCTGGAAGCCGTCCTTGGCTTGCTGGGCCAGTGGGTTTTCTCGCACCGCGCCGGCCTTCACCGTGATCGTGAGGGCATTGCTCTCGAGGGAGCCTTGGCGGGTCTTCAGGGTGGCCGGTCCTATCTTGAATGTGCCTTCAGACTTAGCGACCAATTGGTAACTGACCTCCTGCTGAAAACTTATATTCCCATTGATGATCTGTGTTTGCTGTGATTGAAAGGGGCCGCCGACAATTAAAAAGTCGTTCATGGCTGGCGGCTCAATATTGCCGCCGCGCCTGTCCGTGCTGAAGGTGATACGGAACTGCTCGTTCAGCCCTACCGTCGTACGAGAACATTTTGCCGTCAACGTGCCGTCTTGGCCAAAGGTGATCGTAGTCCAAAGCAGGGCTACGCCAAACATCAGGTATTTACCAATCTTTTTCACCACTCTTTTTCTTTCCTTTTGCCTTCTTGGCATTCATTTTCTCCGCCGTTTTTTCCTCGGCGCGCTGTATGGCTTCCAACAATCCTTTGATTTCCTCAGGAGTCATCTTTGCAGTGGTTTCCCCACCTTCTTTGGGATTATTTTGTTCGCCCTCATCACCTTGCTCATCCTCTTGAGGCTGCTGGTTAGGGTCTTGCTCGCCGTTGTCGCCATCGCCTTGCTGGTCCTGGTCTTTCTTACTGTTGTCCTGATCTTCTTGCTCATCCTGAGGCTGATCATTCGGGTTGTCCGATTTCTCTTGCTCTTCCTCTTTTTCCTTCTCCTGATCTTGCTGTTGGTCCTGTTGTTGTCCTTGTTGTTTCTGCTGTTCCAACGCGCGGTTCAGGTTGTAGACTGCGTCCTGACGGTTGGGCTGGCGCTTTAAGCTTTCAATATACGCTCCAGCGGCCTCTTGGAATTGGCCCGCATCCATCAAAAGATTTCCAAGGTTGTATAAAGCATCGCTCTGCTGCGAAGGATCCTCTGTGGATTGCGCTGCCTCCACCAAGGCTTGTGCCGCACCCTGGGCATCGCCGGCCTGCATCAGTGTAGTTCCCTTGTTGAACTTTGGGACAAAGGCATCGGGCTGCTGCTCACTGGCGGCATCGTAAGCTGCCGCAGCATCTTCCCACCTGCTATTTTCAAAGGCTTCGTTGCCCTTTCGTACTTCCTGTCCGTAGGTGTGAAGATTCTGACCTTGTGCGGGATTGAATCCAAGCAACGCCACAATCAGTGCAAGGCCGCGCACGCGTTGCGGAAGGAGTAGGTAGAGCAACAAGAAGAAAAGAGCAGGATAGAGGAACCACATGAATTGGCTGTCATAGTTCATGGCAATCTCTTCTTGAATATCAGACTTTTCTCCGTCTTCGATAAAGGCTTTGATGGTCGCAAGGGCACTTTCTGTCGCATTTCCATCGGCATATTGTGCGCCCAATACGTTGGTGATTTCTTGCAACACCGCATCGTCCCGCTTGGTGATCACCACCTCGCCGCCGTTGTCTTTTTTATAGGTCGTTCCGTTGCGCCCTTTCGACATTGGGATAGGGCCACCCATGTTCGTGCCAACGCCCACGACCAAAACATTCACAGGCAATTCTGGACTAAGGGGTGTTGAGGAGAATTCATGGTCTTCTCCATCGGTCAGTACGATGATGAAGCGTCCGGCGGGAGAAGCAGGGTTGAAGTATTCTTGTGCATATTCCAAAGCAGCGCTGAGGTTGGTGCCTTGGGAAGGGACTTGGTCCGGGTCGGCGCTGGCGAGGGCCATTTTTGCCGCCGCATAGTCCGTGGTGATGGGTAGTGCAGGGTAGGCGCTTCCGGCATAGGCGACGACCCCAACGCGGTCGCCTCCAAGGCCATCAATGGTTTTCGAGATGAGGAGTTTGGCCTTATCTAATCGGCTCGGCGCGATATCCTCGGCCCACATGGAACGGCTCACATCGAGTGCAAAAACGACATCGGCACCTTGACGTTGGACCAATTGTTTTTGGCCGCCCATCTGCAAATTCGCCACACTCAATCCGGCACACCCCAAGGCCAATGCGAGGAGGGTATAACGCGTGAAAAATCGCATGCTGCCCTTCGCCCCTGTAGTGAGGGTGCTGCCTTGTTCTTCTAGGCCCAATTTCTTCCAGACTCCACCGCGCCAGCGGTGGAACAAAACGGCAGCCAACAGCACCGCCACGAACAACAGAGGTCCGATCCAAAGCCACTCAGGATGTTGCCATTTGAATGCCATTAGAATGCAGTTTTGAGTACGACGAGGTTCAACAATAATTCTAATCCTATAAAGGCCAGTCCCAACCACACCCAGCGATAGAAATGCTCGCTGTAGCGGTAGAATTGGTACCCTTCAATTTCACTTTTTTCCATCGCATCGATCAATGCGTAGATTTCTTTCAGGCTTTGGTTGTCGGTGGCGCGGAAGTATTGTCCGCCTGTGGTAGACGCGATGCGTTGCAAGAGCTCTTCGTCTATGCTGACCGGGCGTTGCTCATAAATTAACCTACCCGTCATAGGATCCTTGGCCACCGGCGTTTGCGCCATGCCGTTCGTCCCTAATCCGATGGTATATACCTTGATGCCTAAGCTCTGGGCCAAATCTGCCGCCTGGGTGGGGTCCACTAATCCGGCATTGTTCTCCCCGTCGGTCAAGAGGATGATCACCTTGCTTTTAGCTTGTGAATCCACCAACCTGTTGACGGCTGTACTCAACCCCATGCCGATGGCCGTTCCGCCTTCGAGTAGGTCATAGCGTAAACCTTGAATCTGCCCATTGAGCAGGGTGTGGTCGGTGGTCAGAGGCACCGGGCTGTAGGCCTCGCCAGCATAAATCACCAGTCCCAACCTGTCCATGGTCCGTGCGCTCACAAAATCTTGGGCGACCTCTTTCAAGGCCTCCAATCTGTTGGGCTGAAGGTCGCGTGACAGCATGGAGGCGCTAATATCAAGGGCCATCATCATGTCCACTCCAAGGTTTTGCGAAGGTTGTTGGATGACCTCCGAGCTCTGGGGCCGCGCCAAAGCGACGATAAAGGCGCCAAGTGCGAGCCAGGGCAACAATCCTGTCCATTGTCGGACGTGCCCGAGGGTGCTGCTGGGTAAACCGTCGAGTTGGGAATAGCGGTAACGGTTGAATTGGATCCGGCGACGCCAAATCATCCATGCCCATCCCAAGGGGACGATGCATAGGGCCCATAGCCACTGTGGTTGCGCGAATTCCCAATTACCCCCCATGGTCCTCCGGTTTGAATTCAACAATGAGGGCCTCGGCCTTCGCCAAACAACCCAAATGCGTTTCCACATCCATCGTACCCTTCGCGAACTTCACCACATCGGCGCGGCTCATGATAAAGGCATAATCTTCCCGCTGTGCCGCGGTCCACTTCATTTTCACCAACGCTAGGGCCTCTTCCGTGGTCTTCTCCGACAATGGCAAGCCACTCCGAATCCTGAGGTAATGGCGCACCAAATCTCCGAGCGCCACATAATATTGTTTCACATCCTTTTCCCAAGGTCGATCCACGCGCATTCCTTCTAATGCCTGCATCGCGACCTCAAATGGATCCTCTTCAGGTACCGTTTCCTCCTGAATTTCTTCAGTTTTCGGGGTCCAATTCCGCCATACATACCAAGACCCAGCCAGTGCCATTACACCGACCAGCAACCACCATTTATACGCCAACATCCACCACCAAAGCGAGAACGGCACATATATGGGAGCACGGTCCTGCTCCTTCTCAAGCCCTTCCATCGCCGGCAAGAATCCAATAACTAATGGCTCCACCGCCCAGCCATCTAAACGCACCTCACCGGTATCCACCGCCAAGGCCGCCCAACGGTAAACGATGTTCTCTCCCGTAGAGTCGACCTCCTCACCGAGCCACACCAAAGCGCTCACTGTATCCGGTCTAACAATCGCATCCTTTTGGGCGAACTCTGTTTCTAAAACAACCATACCGCCCACGACCTGCTTAGTGGTGTCCCAGCGCGCGGCCACTTGTGCCTGCACTGCGCCCAATCCCATCATCATCGCAACTACTAACAATCGTTTCATCGTCCTTTTGATTTTAGGAATTGGAGTAATGGAGGTACAAAATCATCCTGATCGCTCAGGGCAATGCACCCGGCGCCGGCTCTTTTGGCCAAATCTGCCACCTGCGCCTTGTGTTGTATATGTCTCGCCTGCAACGCTTGCTGAAACTTTTTGCTGCCGCTTTGAAACCATTGGAGCCCGCCGGTCTCGGCATCGACTACCGGCACAAGCCCCACCTTCGGCAAGTGTTGCTCTCCTTCATTGTAGGCATGAATGGCACACAAATCAAAGCGCTTCGCGGCGATTTTAAGGGCTCGCTCCGGGAGCTCGCCCATAAAGTCACTCATCACAAAAACAATGCTGTGTCTTTTTTGAATGCGCAACAAATGTTCGAGCGCGAGATCCACTCTCGTGCCCTCATACTGCGGTTCGTGCTCCAAAATGGTCTTGATAATGCGCATGACGTGCGACTTGCCCTTTTTCGGAGGAATGATCTTCTCGACCTGACCGGCGAACAAAATGAGCCCAATTTTATCGTTGTTCCCCATCGCACTAAAGGCCAAGGTCGCAGCAATTTCCGTCAACAAATCCCCTTTAGACCGACGCGCCGATCCGTACCGAGTACTTTTGGAAATATCAATGACCAAGAACAAGGTCAACTCGCGTTCCTCCTCAAAAACCTTGATGTACGGACTGCGTTTGCGCGCGGTCACATTCCAATCAATGCTGCGCACATCGTCGCCGTTTTGGTACGGGCGTACTTCGGCGAAACTCATCCCACGGCCTTTGAACGAACTTTGGTATTCGCCGGAGAAGAGTTGGTCGCTAAGTCGACGCGTCTTAATCTCTATGCGTCGAACCTTTTGAAGGAGTTCGAGTGCATCCACAGAATTAAGGAACCATTAAAGTGTTCAACACCGTGCTCACGATATCTTCCGTGGTCATTTCTTCGGCTTCCGCTTCGTAGGTGAGGCCAATTCTATGACGCAACACCGCCGGCGCTACAGCACGCACATCTTCCGGTGTTACGAATCCGCGGTGTCTTAAAAAGGCATGACAGCGTGCCGCTTTTGCGAGCGCTATCGAGCCCCTTGGCGATGCCCCGAAGCTGATTTTGTTCACGAGGTCACCCATCTTATACTCCTGAGGCGCTCGCGTCGAAAAGACGATATCGAGGATGTAGGTCTCGATTTTTTCGTCCATGTAAATTTTATCAATGAATTGGCGGGCATGCAGAATTTGCTCCAAGCTCACCACCGCATTTAGCGCGGCAAAACCTTCGCTCATTTGGCGGCGCATGATTTCGCGCTCTTCTTCTTTTTTAGGATATCCGAGCTGAACTTTGAGAAGGAATCGGTCCATCTGCGCTTCCGGCAGTGGGTAGGTCCCTTCTTGTTCAACTGGGTTTTGAGTGGCCATGACCAGGAAGGGTTTGGGCAGTGGGTAGCTTTCCTCGCCGATGGTGACCTGGCGCTCTTGCATGGCTTCAAGCAAGGCACTCTGCACCTTGGCAGGGGCACGGTTGATCTCGTCGGCCAACACAAAGTTGCTGAAAATGGGGCCCTGCTTGGTCTCGAAGGCATGGTCTTTCATATTGTAGATCTGCGTCCCTATTACATCTGAGGGAAGGAGGTCAGGAGTGAATTGGACCCTAGAAAAACTACCGCCGAGCGTTTGACTCAGGCTGTTAATGGCCAATGTCTTCGCAAGTCCGGGTACCCCTTCGAGGAGAATATGGCCGTTCGCTAAAAGCCCGATGAGCAGTCCTTCGACCATGCCCTCTTGCCCTACGATGACTTTGCCTAATTCGCTTTTGAGCAAATCAACAAAAGCACTTTCGTTCTTGATTTCTTCGTTTAATGCAATGATATCTGGTGCACCTTCCATAACGTGGTTTTTTTTCGTGTTCCAAAAGAATAAAAACTAGGGGAATTGGCCCGTTAAAAGAGGGTTAAAAAAGGGCAAGAATACGCCCCTCTGCGATACCGTAGTACTGGCCTTCCACCTGCAGAGCATGTGCGCCCGTAAAGGGGCCGAAGGCGGGCAGCACCCCAAGGTGGTTGTTGAAGAAAAAGGCCTTCATCTTGATACGTCCGCGGCCCTTACCCCTGAGCGTAGCGCCCGGGTGGAGGTGGCCGCATAAAAGGAAGCTTGCCGGGTGCTCAGATTGAATGTGTTCGAGGTCGAAGGGTATGTTTTGATCGAAATTTGACCCTGGAGGCTCGTGCAAGCAGAGGAAAGGTCCAACGGCGAGCTGATCTACGACTTTCAGCGCGGAATGTTCTGGCACATCCACATCGTGATTGCCCTTGACCAGCACAAAGGAATGCTCATCAAATTCTTCAATCAGATCCAGCAGATCCTGAGTTTCAGTGTTCTGCAGGTTGTGGAACAGGTCGCCGAGAAACGTGATTTGGGCTGCATCGTGTCGCGCGAAAGCATTGCGCAACAAACGCATGGCGTGGGTGTGAATCCCCTTAGGCGTTGGGATGCCAAAGGCGCGAAAATGTCCACTCTTTCCTAGGTGCACATCGGCAATAAAAAGGGTGTTTTCTTCGGGCCAATACGCGGTGCCGTCAGGATATAACCAGAGTGTATGCACTCCGATGCTATGGGCGATGGCCCCAAGCATTATTTAAATACGCTACGTTGGAAGAGGAACAACAAACCCACCCCAATCGAAATGGCCATGTCGGCGATGTTGAAGATGGGACGGAAGAAAGTGAAATAATCTCCTCCCCAAATGGGCAACCATTGCGGCAGTTCTCCGCTGAATAATGGGAAGTACAACATATCGACCACCTTGCCTTGCAAGAACGGCGCATAGCCTCCTGCCTCCGGCATGAAGGTCGCTACTCGGCCCAAGCTATCGGAAAAAATCATCCCGTAAAACAAGCCGTCGATCACATTGCCGATGGCACCCGCGAGGATTAGGCTGAGGCCCCAAAGACCGGCAGCACCCACGCCTTTTTTCAAGCTATGACGCAGCCAATACACAATCCCAACAATGGCGACAATACGGAAAAGGGTGAGGGCAATTTTGCCGGCCACACCGCCCCAAGTAATTCCCCAAGCCATGCCTGCGTTTTCTGTAAAATGGATGTAAAACCAAGAAGTGATTTCGTGACTTTGACCTAAGTACATGGTGGTTTTGACCCACAGCTTTACCAGCTGGTCGATCAATAAGGTACCCAGGACAATGTAGAGGGCTTTTCTCAACGTTGCTTCAATTTGGCTTCCATGCTCATCGTAGCATGTGGGACCAATTTTAGTCGCTCCGCTTCAATCAACTTTCCAGTCACACGGCAAATGCCGTAGGTTTTATTTTCAATGCGAATCAAGGCGTTCTTCAAGTCGCGAATGAACTTCTCTTGACGCGCGGCGAGTTGCGAATTGCTCTCCTTGCTCATTACTGATGAGCCTTCCTCAAAGGATTTAAACTGCGGCGACGTATCGTCCGTACCGTTGTTTTTGTCGTTGGCAAATTGCTCACGCAACAAATCCAAATCTTGCTCAGCTTTATCAATCTTCTTCAAGATGATTTCTTTGAACTCCTTTAATTCAGAATCGGAGTATCTGGTTTTTTCTGCTCCTGCCATAATTTCTAGTGTTAATCTGACCTGTTTAAGGTGAGGGGAAGGCACCGAAAATAATTTTATTTTTTGATAATTGAAACACTTATTTCATGCCCTTCGACATCCATCGCATGTTCTGCGCTTCCAACATAAGCTATCGAATCTGCCAATACCTCTGTATTCACATAGTCTACAAATGCTGCGAGTGCTGATTGGAAACCTTCAGAAGCCGCAATCTGGATATCAATACGGTCCACAACCTCGAGTCCCGAAGACTTTCTGAGGTTCTGTATGCGGTTGACCAATTCTCTGGCCAAGCCCTCGTTTCTCAAAGCATCGGTAAGTTCCGCATCTAGCGCAACAGTCAAGCCATCGCCTGTCGCGACCAACATGCCCGGAATATCTTCCGTCACCACTTCACAATCCACTATATAAATGGTCACCGGCAATCCTTGATCCTCGAAAGTTACTGATCCGCCGGCTTCAAAGGCATCGATAGCAGCACCGTCCATACCTTCCACAAAGGATTTGACGGCTTTCATATGAAGCCCTACTTTCGGTCCTAATGCCTTAAAGTTTGGCTTCACCTTCTTCACGAACACTCCAGCATCAGGGGCAATGACCTCCAATGCCTTCACATTCACCTCGGCAAGTAAAATCTCGCGAACGCTATCCAAAAGGGCTGCGTCGCTGTCGTTCAGCGCCGGTACCAGTACTCGAGAGAGTGGCTGACGCACCTTAAGGTTTTCTTTTTTGCGGATAGAAAGTACCAATGAAGTGAGCTTGCGAGCCGTGTTTATTTTCTTTTCGAGTTCCGGTTTGATCAGGCTCGCATCGGCCTCAGGGAAAGAAGTCAAATGCACACTACTCAATCCATCTTTACTAATGCCTGCGTAGAGGTCTTGGTATAATTGGTCCGCATAAAAAGGCGCCAACGGTGCCATCAGACGGCTCAATGTTTCCAAACACGTCCACAAGGTCTGGTAAGCGCTGATCTTATCCTGACCGTATTCGCCTTTCCAGAAGCGACGACGACCTAGGCGTACGTACCAGTTCGACAATTTCTCTGTGGTAAATTCCTGCACCGGGCGGAACGCACGAGTAGGCTCGAAGGCCTCCATTCCCGCTTCCACTTCTGCCACCAACGAATGCAATTCTGAAAGAATCCATTGGTCCATTTCAGGACGCTCATTTACAGGGATCTCAGTTTCATCAAACTTAAATCCGTCAACATTCGCGTACAGTGCAAAGAATGCATAGGTGTTGTGTAAGGTTCCAAAGAATTTGCGACGCACCTCTTCCAAACCGTCCATATCGAAA
This sequence comes from Flavobacteriales bacterium UBA3477, assembly GCA_002378005.1. GTDB lineage: Bacteria > Bacteroidota > Bacteroidia > Flavobacteriales > Schleiferiaceae > UBA10364. The sequence continues at coordinate 18,393 of DFQY01000016.1, read as the reverse complement.
CGGAGGTTGTCCCAAGGTGAAGCATTGGTCAACATGTACCAACGCAGGGCATCGGCCCCATATTGATCCATGGTGGTAAATGGATCCACGGCATTGCCCAAGCGCTTGGACATTTTTTGACCGTTCTTATCCAATACCAGTCCGTTCGAAATCACAGTTTTATACGCGACGCTATCAAAGACCATCGAAGCGATGGCGTGTAGAGTAAAGAACCAACCGCGCGTTTGATCCACCCCTTCCGCGATGAAATGTGCAGGGTAGGCGCCGTTGTTCTCAATTTTATCCTTGTTTTCAAATGGGTAGTGCCACTGTGCATACGGCATAGAACCACTGTCAAACCAAACATCAATGAGGTCACTTTCGCGGTGCATAGGCTTGCCGCTAGGGCTTACCAGCACAACGTCGTCCATGATGTGACGGTGCAAGTCTACTTTGTCGTAGTTCTCCTTGCTCATATTGCCGGGTTCAAAAGACCCCAGCGGGTTACTACTCATATGGCCTGCCGCGATGGATTTTTGGATTTCTTCGTGGAGCTGGGCCACGCTGCCAATACAAAGGCGTTCGTCTCCCTCCTCGGTGCTCCAAATAGGTAGGGGAATACCCCAGAAACGCGAACGGCTCAAGTTCCAGTCGTTGAGGTTTTCTAACCAATTCCCAAAACGTCCCGTACCCGTCGAAGCAGGCTTCCAGTTGATCGTTTTGTTCAAAGCGATCATGCGGTCTTTCTTGGCCGTGCTCTTAATAAACCAGCTGTCCAGTGGATAGTACAATACGGGTTTATCAGTACGCCAACAATGTGGATAGCTGTGCTCGTATTTCTCGATCTTGAAGGCTTTATTCTCAATCTTGAGTTTCAATGCCAAACGCTCATCTACACTCAAATAGTTCTTGAGTTCAGGGATGATGTGCTTTAATCTATTTTGTTGCAGGGCCAATTCTGCCGCCTGCTCCTCTTCCGTCAAATATTCCGCCTTGATGTACTCTCCACCAAGCCCGAACACTTCATCATTGAGTTCAGCGCGGAACCGTCCTTGTAAATCCACAAGAGGTACCAAATTTCCTGCTTCATCCTGCACCAAAAGCGGTGGAACCCCGGCATCCGCCGCCACGCGTGCATCGTCAGCGCCAAAGGTTGGCGCCGTGTGCACAATACCTGTACCGTCCTCCGTGGTTACGAAATCCCCAGGAATCACGCGGAACGCCTGATCAGCATTTTCAGCAGGCAGGGCATACGGCAATAGTTGCTCGTACGACAATCCGACCAATTCTGTGCCGACGACAGTCTTCAGGATTTGGTAAGGAATCTTTTTAGCCCCGGCTTCATAGGTGGCAGTGTCGCCTTCCACGAACTTTTTACCCATCAGCTTGCCCAAGAGTGGGGTCGCAGCAATGATATTTACCGGCTCGTGTGTGTATTGGTTAAAGGTTTGGACCAAGCTGTATTCAATCTTTGGCCCGACCGTTAACGCAGTATTTGAAGGCAGGGTCCAAGGCGTCGTCGTCCATGCCAAGAAGTGCACCTCGAGGTCGCCAAAGAGCTCTTCGCTTTGCCCACTTTTTATCATTTTGAACTGTGCCACGACCGTATTGTCTTTCACGTCGCGGTAACAGCCCGGTTGATTCAATTCATGGGAACTCAATCCCGTTCCTGCTTTTGGGGAATACGGCTGGATGGTGTAGCCTTTGTAAATCAGTCCCTTGTTGTACAGTTCTGATAACAGCCACCAAACGCTTTCCATGTATTTGGGATCGTAGGTCACATATGGGTCGTCCATGTCCACCCAATAGCCCATCTGGTCCGTCAAATCTTTCCAGATACCGGTGTAACGCATCACGGCATTTTTACAGGCCTCATTGTATTCTTCAATGGTGATACTCTTTCCGATATCTTCTTTAGTAATGCCCAATTCCTTTTCGACACCCAATTCCACGGGCAACCCATGCGTATCCCAGCCAGCCTTACGGTCTACCAAGAATCCCTTTTGGGTTTTGTAACGACAGAATACGTCCTTCAGCGAACGTCCCATTACGTGGTGAATACCCGGCAAACCATTGGCGCTTGGAGGACCTTCAAAGAAAATCCATGGCTCCGCATCTTTGCGGGCCTTCAAGGTTTGTTCGAAAACCTGTTGATCTTTCCAACGTTGCAAGACCGCCTTATGTACTCCGGCGAGGTCTAGATGTGAATATTCGGGAAATGTACTCATGTGCTTATTCTACGGTAGCGATACACTTTAGTTCGATCGCAATAGGGGTCGGTAAACTGTTGATTTCAACTGTGGTTCTACACGGTTGATTATCCTTAAAGTATTCAGCATAAAGGCGGTTGAAGGTGCGAAAATCGCGCTTCATATCGACGAGGAAAACAGTCACATCAACCAATTGTTCCCAGCTCGAACCGCTGGCCTCAAGGATGCTCTTCACATTTTGAAACACGCTGTGCACCTGGGCCTCGAAATCGAAGGCCTTAAAGTTGCCATTGTGGTCAAGCTCTAATCCAGGAACGCCGCTATCGTTGGCATCGCTGCCGGCGGTGCGAGGTCCCACGCCTGATAAAAAGAGTAGGTTGCCCACCTTTCTTGCGTGCGGGTACAGTCCTACCGGTTTCGGAGCGTTTGTCGTTGAGATTTTAGATGCATCTGCCATAACTCAAAGGGTATAAGGCTGCAAAAATAGGGAAAGCCATCCGGAAGGGCGTAATGAATTGAAACCAAGGTGAAAGAAAAGTTAGTGTTATTTGTACACTTAGTCATATTTGTTATATATTTGCCCTGTATGTGAAGATTGGTGGTTCTTTCTTTTCATGCTTCTGTGATAGGTTCTAGGGGCTATTTGGCAGAATTTTCGAGGTGTTACTGAGCCGATTTTTAACATCTGAGAATCCTTCCAAATTCCCCTTTTTTTATTCCCAAAACTTTCCTTTTCTCCCATTTCTTCCCTGCCAAAAGCGGTGCGCTTATGTCATTATGGCTAATTTTTGCCCTTTCGGAGGGAATTGGCTCTTTTTTAGCAGTTAGAAAAGCGGTCTACAAGGACACCTTCTATTATTTTTGTGAACTATTTATAAGAATACTCCAGCCCGATGCTGAACTTCATATCCAAACTCGTTGGTTCTAAAAGCGACCGCGATATAAAAAAATTGCAACCGTATGTTGATGCGGTGAATACTCACGCTTCAGAACTTGCAGCCATGAGCAATGACCAGTTGCGCGGCGAGACTGAATCTTTCAAGGCCGCCATAGGGGAGGCGACGGCTTCATTGGAATCTGAAATTGCTGCATTGCGCGAGCAGATCCAACAAACGGTGGATTACGATGCACGCGAACCGTTGTACGAGCAGATCGAAGCATTGGACAAACAAGTTCTAGAGACCATCGAATCCGTACTCACAGACATTCACCCTCGTGCGTTCGCCTTGGTTCGTGAAACTGCGAAGCGATTCACCGCAGGCTCGGTGAGCGTACAGGCTTCTGAATTAGACCGAACACTTGCGCAAAATCATTACCATATCACCATTGACGGAGATACTGCTACCTATGCAAATGGTTGGAAGGCCGCGGGTGGGGATATTACTTGGAATATGGTGCACTACGATGTACAGCTCATCGGGGGTACGGTACTGCACCAAGGAAAGATTGCGGAGATGGCAACTGGGGAAGGGAAAACCTTGGTAGCCACCCTACCGGTCTACCTCAATGCATTAGCAGGACGCGGTGTTCACGTGGTTACCGTGAATGATTACCTCGCAAAGCGTGATAGCGAATGGATGGCGCCTATTTTCAATTTCCATGGGTTGACCATCGATTGTATTGATAAGCACCAACCAAATTCTGATGCACGTCGTGCCGCGTATTTCTGTGATATCACCTACGGAACCAACAACGAATTTGGTTTCGACTATTTGCGTGATAACATGGCCCGCCGCGACGAAGATCGCGTGCAATTGCGCGGCCATCACTACGCCATTGTGGATGAGGTCGATAGTGTATTGATTGACGATGCGCGTACGCCCCTGATTATTTCGGGACCAACGCCTAAAGGTGATCAACACCAGTTCAATGAACTCAAAGGCTTCGTAGAAGCGTTGATGAGCGCTCAAAAAGTACTGGTGCAAAAGGAACTCAATGAAGCCAAGCAGCTCATCGCCGATGGCAATGCAGATGAAGGCGGTGTGAAACTTTTGCGCGCGTATCGCGGGCTTCCAAAATCTAAGCCGCTCATCAAATTCCTTTCTCAAGACGGGATGAAATCACTATTGCAGAAAACCGAAGGCGTGTATCTGCAAGAGCAAGGCAAGAAGATGAAACTTATTGATGAGGACCTCTTCTTTACCATCGAAGAAAAGAACAATCAAGTCGAGTTGACCGGTAAGGGGATCGATTTGATTTCGAAGAATACCGCGAAGGACTTCTTTGTGATGCCCGATATCACAGCAGAGCTCAGCGCCTTGGAAAAAGGAGAGTTGCCTGCTGAGGAAAAGGCCAATCAGAAGGATGGTATTTTACGCGACTACAGTGTGAAGAGCGAACGTATTCATACGGTAAACCAATTGCTCAAGGCCTACGCTCTGTTCGAGAAGGATACAGAGTACGTGATCATGGACAACAAAGTCAAGATTGTCGATGAGCAGACCGGTCGTATCATGGAGGGGCGCCGCTATTCGGACGGCTTACACCAGGCTATTGAAGCCAAGGAGAACGTAAAGATTGAAGCCGCGACGCAAACTTATGCGACGATCACCCTTCAGAACTACTTCCGCATGTACCACAAGTTATCTGGGATGACAGGTACGGCAGAAACGGAGGCAGGAGAATTCTGGGAGATTTACGAATTAGAAGTAGTGGTCATTCCGACCAACAGACCTATTGCTCGTGACGACCGCGAAGATTATGTCTACAAGACAGCCCGTGAGAAATTCAATGCGGTAATCGATGAAGTGGTTTCCATGCGTGAGGCAGGTCGCCCCATATTGGTCGGTACGACTTCGGTAGATATTTCAGAATTATTGAGCCGTGCGTTGAAAATGCGCAAGGTGCCACACCAAGTATTGAACGCGAAACGTCACCAAGCGGAAGCAGAGATTGTTGCTGAAGCTGGAAAGCCAGGTATGGTTACTATTGCAACGAACATGGCGGGTCGTGGTACGGATATCAAGTTGACCGACGAGAGTAAAGCCGCAGGTGGTTTGGCCATCATAGGTACAGAGCGTCATGATAGCCGTCGTGTAGACCGCCAGTTGCGCGGTCGTGCCGGTCGTCAAGGGGATGTGGGTTCTTCACAGTTCTTTGTTTCCCTAGAAGATAAGCTCATGCGTTTGTTCAACTCTGAGCGTATATCAGGATTGATGGACAGATTGGGATTGGAAGAAGGCGAGGTAATCCAGCACAGCCTTGTGACCAAATCCATAGAACGCGCTCAGAAAAAAGTGGAGGAGAACAACTTCGGAACGCGTAAGCGATTGCTCGAGTACGACGATGTGATGAACAGCCAGCGTTCGGTGATTTACAAGCGCCGCGGCAACGCTTTGAGCGGAGACCGCATCAAGGTGGACATCATCAACATGGTGTACGATACCCTTGCGGATCTTGTTGAAGCATACCAGCCGTCTAAGGATTGGGACGGATTCAGATTGGACTTCTTCCGCACCTTCGCCTTTGAGCCACAGATGGACGCTGAGTCCTTCGCGAGCCAAGGTTTCGATGCTGTATGTAACAATTTGTTCCACCAAGCGACCCAATTCTACAAGGAAAAGGGCCACCGCATCGCAACAGCGGCACTTCCAGTATTCCAGCAGGTTCACGAGGATAAGAACAACAAGTTCGATAAGATCTTGGTGCCTATTACTGATGGGAAAAAGACCTTGCAGGTCACTTCGGTATTGCAAGAGGTTATCGATACACAAGGGCAATCACTTATTACAGATATCGAAAAGGGTATTTCCATTGCCATCATCGATGACGAGTGGAAAGAGCACCTGCGTGCCATGGACGACCTTCGTCAGAGTGTTCAAGGAGCGGTCTACGAACAAAAAGATCCGTTGCTCATTTACAAGTTTGAATCTTTCGAGTTGTTCAAGTCTTTGGTGGCACGAATCAACCAAGAAATCGTTGGATTCTTGTACCGCGGTGGTTTACCGGCCTCTGATCCTAGCCAAATGCGTCAGGCTCCTGCAGCTCCAGTGAAGCAACCTAAATTGCAAGAAAGTCACCCTAGTTTGGATGCGCCAGTGGAAGCGGAGCGCCCAAGTGCTGGCGGCAATGCACCTTTAGCACCGAGACCCGTTAAAACAGCTCCAATAGTGAAGGATGGCAAGACTTACGGCCGCAATGATGTGGTAACGGTGCGCAACATGCAGACCGGTGAGGTGAAGAATATTAAATACAAGAAAGCCCTCCCACTGCTTGCACAAGGTTGGGTCATTGAAGATTAAGGCATGTTCTGGAACTGGATCACAAGAATTCTACTGCGCAATAGACAAGCCTGGCTAGTTACCATTGGACTTGTGACAGCCTTCATGGCATATCAAGGCAGCTCTGTCGAGATGGAATACGGTTTTGCCAAGCTCATGCCGGATACAGATTCCGTTTCCATTGAGTATGACCTTTTGGAAGAGGAGTTTGGTCAGGTTTCCAACACCATTGTCGTAGCCATAGAAGATCCGGATTTCTTCAAACGCGATCACCTTGACGAATGGACTATGCTGATGCGAGACTTGAAGAAAGTCGACGGCGTGACCTTCGTACAAAGTCTTACGGAAGCCTATGGTCTTGTGGTCGATAGCGCGACTGAAAAGTTGGCGCCAGATACGCTGTTCAATGCCCTGCCTGAAAATGGCGAAGAAGAAATTGCCCTAGAGGCCAAGGTGAAAAGCTGGCCGTTTTACAAAGGCGCCTTATACCAAGGGGATACCTACATGGCGATCATCCGCATCGATGAGGAACGTCTGTACAATAAGCAGATTCGTCCTATCGTCGAGGGTGTTCGTGATATTCTCTATGCTTGGGAAAGTAAAAATGACCGAGACCTACACATGTCCGGATTGCCATGGTTTAGAATTGCGAATTCCAGCACTCTAGAAAAAGAGATATACCGAACGGTAGCCCTGACATTGCTCGTGACTGTAATCATTTTCTTTCTCTTCTTGAAGAGTTTTAGAGCCACAGCCATTAGTTTGCTGATTGTCGTTTTAGGGGCGATTTGGGCCTTTGGGATCATGGGTATTCTAGGATTTGGCATAACCCTATTATCATCGTTAATTCCGCCGCTCATCATTGTTATTGGTGTGCCTAATTGTATTTATCTCATCAATAAATACCACCAAGAGTACAAGAAGCACGGAAAGCAAATCAAAGCTATTCAACGTGTGGTATCTAAAATTGGATACATCGCTTCCATTACGAATACAACCACGGCCTTAGGTTTTGCCGCCTTTGCGTTGACCAGTAGCGAAAACTTGGTTCACTTTGGCATCGTCAGTTCACTGAGTATCATGGGTGTCTTCGTGTTGTCAATCATTTTAGTGCCCATCATCTACAGTTATGTAAGCCCCCCTAAGGAGCGTCATTTGAACCACTTTGATGTGGGTTGGTTAGTGAACTTCTTAGATTTCTTAGACAATGCGGTAGAAAACCACCGTAAGAAGGTGTACCTCATCACTTCCATTGCAGTCATTGCAGCTGCCTATGGAATGTCAAAGATTGAAACTGCAGGAAATATCACAGCAGATTTCAATAAAAACAACCCTATATACCAAGATGTGAAGTACTTCGAACGCAAATTCGGAGGGGTAGTACCAATGGATATTGTCATTGATACTAAGCGCGAAGGTGGTATTGAACGATTGACGAATCTTCGCCGAATGGAGGAGCTTCAAGATAGTTTGGAGGCTATGCCTGAGCTGAGTCGTACCTTGAGTATTGTCGACTTCGTGAAGTTTGCGAAGCAAGGGGTCTTGTTTGGCAACCCTGATATGTATTCTTTGCCTTCAAGATCGGAGCAGCAATGGTTGCTGACCTATTTGCCTCGTGGAATGAAGGACGATACGGGATTGGCCAAATCTCTGGTCACCTCAGACGGTCGTAAAGCGCGTATTTCTGTTCAAATGGCGGATTTAAGTACACCGGAAATGAGGATTTTGACCGATAAGGTTAAAAATCTTGTGGACAAGGTTTTTCCAGGAGAGAACTACGAAGTGAGTATCACAGGTGCATCAATCAAATTCATTCGATCAACGACCTATCTCATTAATAACTTGATCCTCTCGTTGGTACTGGCGGTAGTGGCCATCTCCATCATCATGGCGCTATTGTTTATGAGTGGAAGAATGGTGTTGATCTCCTTGATTCCAAACCTTATCCCTATGCTCATTACCGCAGGGATTATGGGGTATGCAGGCATACCATTGAAGCCCTCAACCATCTTGGTCTTCAGCATTGCCTTTGGTATTTCTGTGGATGATAGCCTACACTTCTTGGCGAAATATCGTCAAGAGCTCAAGTCTAATGGTTGGAATATAAAGTGGGCAGTAAAGAGCTCCATTTTGGAAACGGGCTTGAGCATGTTCTATACCTCTGTAGTGCTATTCTGTGGTTTCTCTGTATTCATGACGTCGAGCTTTGCAGGTAATCAGAGCCTTGGATTGTTGACCTCGATTACCCTCTTTGTAGCCATGTTGAGCAATCTTATTCTATTGCCTTCGTTCTTAATGACGATGGAAAAATGGGTCACTAAGAAGGATTTAAGCGAGAACATTATCGATATTTATGATTCAGAGGTAGATCCATACGAATCAGAAAGCTAGAATTATGAAGGGCATTATCCTTGCCGGCGGGTCCGGTACCAGATTACATCCATTGACCTTGGCGGTGAGTAAACAGCTCATGCCGGTCTATGATAAGCCCATGATATATTATCCTCTGAGCACGTTGATGCAAGCGTGCATTCGCGAAATTCTCATCATTACGACTCCGCACGATGCGCCGTTGTTCCAAAAGTTGTTGGGCGATGGATCTCAGCTGGGCTGTCGCTTCGAATACACGGTTCAGGAACGTCCGGAGGGATTGGCTCAAGCCTTCATTTTGGGTGAAGAGTTCATCGGAGAGGATAGCGTTGCCCTAATCCTAGGGGATAATATTTTTTACGGTTCATCTATGGCGAATGTCTTGCAAGCGAGTAAGGATCCTAGTGGCGGTGTGGTTTTCGCTTACCGCGTGAGTGATCCGGAGCGCTATGGCGTGGTGGAATTTGATGGTGAGATGAAAGCCTTAAGTATCGAAGAGAAGCCGGCAGAGCCGAAGAGTGATTATGCCGTTCCGGGCTTGTACTTCTACGACAATAGAGTAGTAGATATTGCTAAGAATTTGAAGCCAAGTCCTCGAGGGGAATTAGAGATCACGGATGTGAACAAGATTTACCTAGAGATGGGCGCCTTGGAGGTGGGAGTATTGGACCGCGGAACAGCGTGGTTAGATACAGGAACCTTTGCCAGTCTGCAACAAGCCGGACAGTTCGTGGAGGTCATTGAAGAACGCCAAGGATTGAAGGTAGGTTGTATTGAAGAGGTCGCGTTCGAGCAAGGGTTTATTGATGCGGCGCAGCTCGAACAATTGGCCCGACCTCTCGTTAAGAGTGGGTACGGAAAATACCTGATGAAACTCTTGCGATAGATGAAAGACCTTGCCGCCTTACAAGACTTATTCCAAAAAGAAATAGATGCCCTACAACTAGGATCAGCGCCTGAGAAGCTGTACGATCCTATGCATTACATCATGAACCTTGGCGGGAAGCGACTGCGTCCTGTTTTAGCCTTGATGGGAGCGGGTCTGTATGGTGATCCTTTGAAGGCCATGCCGCAAGCTATGGCCATTGAGCTATTCCACAACTTCTCTCTTATTCACGACGATATCATGGACGCGGCTCCATTACGACGCGGACAGGAGACGGTGCACATCAAGTGGGATGAGAATATAGGCATCCTAAGTGGTGATGGTATGCTCGTCAAGGCGTACCAATATGTGGCGCAATGTTCGCCGGAATTGTTGCCGGAGGTATTGGCGACCTTTTCTCAGACAGCCCTAGAGGTATGTGAGGGCCAGCAGATGGACATGGATTTTGAAACCATGGAGCAGGTGCCTTTGGATACTTATATTACGATGATTCAATTCAAGACTTCGGTCTTGCTGGGTTGTGCCATGAAAATTGGTGCGCTCGTAGGCGGTGCGACAAAAGACGATGCGGAAGCGTTGTATGAATATGCGCTGTTGTTGGGGACCTCGTTCCAGATCAAAGACGATTATCTAGACGTCTACGGCGATCCAGAGAAATTCGGAAAGCAAGTCGGCGGAGATATTTTGAGCAATAAGAAGACTTTGTTGTGGATTGAGGCGGAGAAACGCGCAGCCCTTCAGCGCATCGACTTTTCTGAATACGCCGCGATGCCGGCCAACGAGGATAAGGTGGAATCTTTCCAAGAATTGTACAAAATTTTGGATGTGGACGCCTTTGCAAAAAGCGAGATAGATCGTTACTACCAACTGTCACTTGAAGCCTTGGACAAGGTCTCTTTGGACGCGCAAACCTTGGCGCCATTGAAAGAATTTGCCCAATGGCTGCATGGACGTGAATCTTAATTGATTCCCCCATCTTTTCGGGTTATTTTTGACCCTTGTAAACACACACTTTTATGAACGTATTGGTTTTAGGCTCGGGCGGTCGCGAGCACGCATTATCTCATAAGATTTCTCAAAGTCCGAAATTGGGCAAGCTGTTTATCGCACCTGGAAACGCTGGAACGCATCAACTGGGCGAAAACGTTGCGATGAATATTGAAGATGCTGCTGAGGTGGGCGCCTTTGTAAAAGCCAATGCCATAGATATCGTGGTTATCGGTCCGGAAGCGCCATTGGTGGCCGGCGTGCACGACGGTTTGAAAGCTGATGCAGCCCTATCGAACCTCATCGTCGTAGGTCCACGTCAGGCGGCGGCAGAGCTCGAGGGCTCTAAAGATTTTGCGAAGGAGTTTATGATGCGTCACAACATTCCTACTGCAGCCTACCAAACTTTTACGAAAGATACTTTGGCAGAAGGTCAAGCCTTTTTGGAGACCTTGGACGCGCCTTATGTATTGAAGGCGGATGGTCTCGCAGCAGGAAAGGGTGTATTGATCATTGAAGACCTTGATGAGGCTAAAGAGGAGCTCAAGAATATGTTGGTGGATGCCAAATTTGGCGATGCCTCCTCTCGCGTAGTTATTGAGGAGTTCCTAGCCGGTATTGAGTTCAGCATTTTTGCGTTGACAGACGGTCAAGGCGGATATGTTATTCTACCTGAGGCAAAGGATTATAAGCGTATCAGTGAGGGCGATACGGGTTTGAATACCGGTGGTATGGGAGCGGTGAGCCCAGTGCCATTTTTCGACGCTGCACTTCGCGAGCGCACGCTTAAGGAAATTATCGAGCCGACTATTAAAGGCTTAGTCAAAGACAACCTTCCATACCAGGGATTTGTTTTCTTTGGATTGATCAATACGAGCAAAGGACCAAAGGTTATTGAATACAATGTACGCATGGGCGACCCGGAAACAGAGGTTGTGATCCCACGCTTGGAGAGCGACCTTGTTGATTTGTTCGTTGCCATGCACGAAGGGACATTGGACGAAGTAGATCTTCAGGTCAACCCTCAAACTGCTACTACGGTCATGGTAGTGGCCGGTGGATACCCAGAAGCCTATAAAAAAGGAGATGTTATCTCAGGTTTGCGTGATTTTAAGGCTACGACGGTCTACCATGCAGGTACCAAGGGTACGGATGAAGTGGTGACGAACGGAGGCCGAGTGATGGCCTTTACCAGCTTCGGTGCAGATAAGGATGAGGCTTTGGCCAAGAGTTATGCTTCTATTGCTGAGGTGAGCTTCGAGGGGATGAACTTCCGCAAGGATATTGGATTTGATTTGTAATTAAAGGGCGAGCGGAGCGAGCCCCCCAAAACCCATAAACAAAAAGCCCCGGCGTGAGCCGGGGCTTTTCATTAAAAGTCTTCGCAATTAAGCTTCGCCGTTTGCTTTGTGTTTTCTCATCTGGATGATCCAGTAAATCAAACCACCAGCAATGACTAGCATAAAGAGTCTGTTCACAGTATCACCTGCGAAAGGAAGTATTTTGAATGTTGCTTGGAAAAAATCACCAAGGCCTTCAAAGAAATTTCTTAACATAGCACGAGCGTTTAGAGCGGCTAAAATAAAACAAAAAACCTGATGCTTCTTAGCTATTTCAGAAAGTTTGACGCGTACTCCGGAATCCGAGTTTTTGCTGCGGCCCTGGTTGTATTTGCGGTGCATTGGTCGGCTGGAATTGGGTCTTGGCAAGAGGTAGCATTGAGCTTTGGACTAGGTGCTCTTTGGCTTTGGCTGTCCTGGACTTTGTTGCGCGATCGCTGGGTGATTAAGTCAAGCGCATTGAGGTTTATGACCTTTTTGGTATTGGCGCTGTATTGGAGCGTGGAGTTCGAGATTAGTACGTTGTTGTTTTATGTGTTGATGGTGGAACTGAATTGGCACCTCGCGGAATATCATAAAAGGAAAGGTTCGGTGCTGTCGGTATTGCACAGTGGAACAATAACAGCACTGGCCTCGCTTTGGCTCACCCAAGAAGCGCTGTACTATATGGGTACGATCCTGATGATTTGGCTCTTGAGCGGGGGAGTGAAGGTTAAAACGATACTGCAATGGCTATTAGCTTGGTTTATGGTCACGGCGCCTTTGACCTATTTCTTAGCGGGTGAAGAAGTGGCCCATGTTGCATTAGCTAATGCTCCTCTGAGTTGGTGGGCCTTACCGATGGGGTTGTCCGTCATCGCTAGTTTTAAATTGGTACCATCGTATTTGAAAGCGAATCAAAAGAATAAATCACGCGCCATTGTGGCCGGTATTTTCGTAGCTGGCGGCGGTTCCTTAGGCTGGTGGCTGGGCTCTTATTTTGGTACGGCGATCTGTATTTTGGGATTGAGTTATCATTTGGCCAACGGCTTGCGATATTTTAAGCGTGACCGATTATCCGAGGCGCTCTTTTTCTTGGTGCTTACCTTTGTTCTAATCTCGCACTACGACGTGATTCCTTGGTAAATGAGTTCATCACCTTCCATTTTAGTGGTTCGATTGTCCGCCATCGGTGATTTGGTATTGGTGGCGCCTGTGGTGGCCCAATTACATCACGAAGGCTACGAAGTTTCTTTGTTGTGTAAGGATGCCTACCGCTCGGTGGCTTTGTGTTTGCCAGGCGTGTCGGAGGTACATTCTTGGGAGAAAGATAGGGTGAAGATTGGAGCACATGGGTCCAATTTTACCGCGGTTTTGGACTTACAGGGAACCTCGAAATCTAAGCGATGGACGCGTGGGCTGAAGGCGAAGGTGTTGACCTACGAGAAGCCGTATTTACGTCGTGCGCTGTTGCTGGCTTTTGGTCAAAGGTTTGCCCTAGATTCTGTGGTATCTCGTTATTTTAAGGCGGCGCAGACTTTGTTGCAGAATGAGGAAGAGGCGCAGGCGGAATTGGTCCTACCAAAAACAACATTAACCTTACCGGAAGGACCCTATATCGCGGTGGTGATCGGAGGAGCCTACGCCGGAAAGCGATTGAATTACGACCAGTGGCGTTCGGCCATTCGCGAGTTACTGAAACTGGAATTACCCATCGCCTTGGTGGGGGGACCTGAAGAGGCGGGCATCGGGGAGAGCTTGGAGCAGCCTTTGGGTTCTGGGGTGTCCAATTATTGCGGAACCACCACCATCATTGAAGGTATGGCGCTGGTAAAAGAGGCGGCCTTGGTCATCAGTGGTGATACTGGTTTTATGCATGCTGCGGCAAACTTCAAACGCCCGCTCATCAGTCTTTGGGGCGCTACGCACCCTAGCTTAGGCTTCGCGCCATGGCCGCAATATTCGGCCCAAAGTCAAATCATTACGAAAGGACGTTCGCCCATCAGCAAGCACGGAAAGATCCATTGGTGGCAGCGCAATCCAATGAAAAAGTTCCCGGTAGAGGAAATTGCTGTTATTGCTCGGCAGATGCTGAAGGATAAAACAGCGCCTTGAGTTCTGTGGCGTCGCTAGGGTCCATCTTACCCGCGATGATCAAGGCCAATTGGCGTCGACGCAACGCTGCTGCATAACGCTCTTTTTCAAGCTCTGTTTCTGGGGTGATGCTTGGGATTTTCACAGGACGTCCCAATCCATCTACGGCCACAAACGTGAAGATACCTTCGTTTGCTTTCACTCTGGGTTCACCTGGGCCTTTAGACTCCAAATACACATCTGCTATGACTTCCATGGAGGATGAAAAAGCGCGGCTCACTTTTGCCTCAATGGTCACAATAGCACCATGGGGAATAGGGTTTTTAAAAGCCACATTATTGATGGTTGAAGTCACCACAGTCTCCTTACAGTGGCGGTGTGCGGCAATTGCACAACAGCGATCCATCCAGCTGAGCAGCTGTCCTCCGAAAAGGTTGTTCAACGTATTCGTGTCGTTCGGTAGAACGATTTGTGTCATCACCGAAAGACTATTCTGAGGAGTTTTTCCTTGTGCCATGAGGGTCCATTTATTACCACAAAGGTAGGGGATGCGCCTTAGGAGATGCCTTTTAGTAGGCGTAAATCCAAGCGTGTTGGTTGATGCTGCTTTGGATCTGAGCAAGATCTTGCTTCGCCGCCTCTCTAGAGAGGTAATTTCCAATGCCTACCTTCATCAAAGATCCAGGTAGAATACTCACATTCATACCATCGGCTTTTAGTTCCGCAGCCAACGTGGTGGCATTGTCCTCGATCTTAAAAGAACCCACCACGATGTAATACTTTTTTGTGGCCGTGGCCTTGCGTACGATTGTTGGTGTTTGCGATGGAGTACTTGCTACAGCTTCAATTTCTTCCTCCGTAGGTGCTTCAATGATACTCGGAGTAGAAGGCTGACGATCGCTATGGTCCAATTCTATGCTGCGCCCCGGTGCAAACCAGCCAGCCATCTCCGTGTGCAGGTCGCTCTGATACACACCCAAGGTAACCAAGGTGGTAATGGCTGCTGCAACAGCGGCCTTACGCCACACTTTCAAACCTTCTGAGCGCTGCTCGGTGACTATTTTCAAGCTCGCGGCTACTTTCGTCTCCAATGCGCTTGGTTCGTTCAACGCGTGCAGCATTACAGTCGAGAATCCAAAAGAATGGTGGTCAAACTGGTTGTTCTTCTCAGCCACAAAGGCGCCATTCTTCCTGAAAGAGCCTAGCCCTTGCAGCAACAAGATGCTTCCAGAATCCAACGTGCTCTGCCACTGGTTCACCTTGCGGGCGATCCAGCTTTCTGCCATTTCCATGGTGCAGCGCATTTGCTTCATCACAGCGGGCAACAAAGAATTCTCGGTCGTGGTATTCGAGGGAGTGAATCCGACATACTTACCTCTCGGGAAAGCTGTATTTGTTACAGCATCCCAGCGGGCCGGTTTTTCCATGAGGTAGAACGTGCCCCAAGAAGGGATCTGTAAGCGTCCGCGCTCTGTAAGTCGTTGTATGATAATGGATTCAATCTGCATTACTTACAAATTTGCAAAAAGTGTGGATAACTCCTTTTTATCATCTCGCGCAAGGGATGTAGTTTTTATACACAACCTGTTAATAACCTTGTGCCATGAAACCCTTATTGTGCCTGCATTTCTTCCGTTCTACTACTAACGCAAAAAAGAAGCAATGGATTACCTCCTTGCCGCCCGAAGTCTTAACTCTTGAGAATCAATTCGAAAAGGCTCTACTCTCGGTCTTTCCTGCGCCGCGCGATTGGGAACGAGCCCAGCAACTCGCGCAAGCCGAAACCTGTAATGCCCAACGGGAAGGGTATTTGATAACTTGTTTCAACGACCCCCGTTATCCTTCCATGCTCAAGGAGCTCCCAGACCCGCCCATGGCCATTATGGGTCGAGGCCAATGGCCACTGTTTAAAATTCCCCTCGCCGTCGTCGGAACCCGAAAGCCCACGCAATATGGACTCTGTGCGGCTCGAGAACTGACGATCCACCTTAGCGAATACCCTATAAATTTTACAAGTGGCCTTGCCCTGGGTATTGACGCTGCCGTTCATCAGGCGGCACTGGATGTGGGCGCCACGACCACCGCCTTTCTCGCCGGGGGGATGAACCACTTCACCCCACGCCGGCATCTGAACCTTGCCAAGGAAATAGTTCAAGGCGGTGGGGGGTATTTCACAGAACAACCCTTTTCGCAGCAGCCGGAGCGACACACCTTCCCCGTGCGCAACCGACTCATTGCTGGGGCGAGTTTGGCGACCCTGGTGTTGGAGGCTGCGCGAAAGAGTGGCGCCCTAATCACCGCCAACCAAGCCTTTCATTATGGGAGGGAGGTTTTTGCCCTGCCGGGCGCGACAAACATGCCCATGAGCGAGGGACCTAACGCGTTGATTGCCGACGAAATAGCCAGTGCGTTGGTGCGTTGGGAGGACTTTGCACCGCGTTTTTATCCGATGTGGCGAAAAAATGACGAGATTTTAGGTAAGGGCGCATTGCTGGAGGCAGAGATTTTAAGCTTATTTCCGCACGGAAGGAGGGTAAAATTGGACCATATTTCTTATCGATTAAACCAACAAAAGTCCAGTATTTTTAAGGGTTTAAGAACTTTGATTGATTTGGATTTTATTGAGCAAGTAGGGCCAGATACGTATTGTCGGAAAACTGTTCTTTGATTTTATTCACTAGTTGGGTTTTGTTCTACATTTGCTATGAAAACCTATCAATACATACAGACAAAATGTCGAGCCAGTACCAAGGCCTCATCGATGCATTTGTTGCAAAGGTCGAAGCCGCCAACCCAAACGAGCCTGAATTTATGCAGGCGGTACAGGAAGTTGCAGAATCTGTAATTCCCTTCATCGAAAACAATCCGAAGTACAAAGGAAAAAGCTTACTCGAGCGAATCGTGGAGCCGGAACGTACCATTATGTTCCGCGTGCCATGGACCGACGACGCAGGCAATGTACACGTCAACAAAGGATACCGCGTGGAATATAACAGCGCTATCGGCCCCTACAAAGGAGGCTTGCGTTTCCACCCGACCGTAAACTTGAGCGTGTTGAAATTCTTGGGCTTCGAGCAAATCTTTAAAAACGCCTTGACCACATTGCCTATGGGCGGTGGTAAGGGTGGATCGAACTTTGATCCCAAAGGCAAGTCGGATGCCGAAGTGATGCGTTTCTGCCAGAGCTTCATGACCGAATTGTCCCGCCACATTGGGGCGGACACGGATGTACCTGCCGGTGATATCGGTGTTGGTGGTCGTGAGATTGGATTTATGTTTGGTCAATACAAGCGTATTCGTAATGAGTTTACAGGTGTCCTAACCGGTAAGAGCTTGTCATGGGGAGGGTCTTTGATCCGTCCAGAGGCAACGGGTTACGGTACCGTATACTTTACTCGTGAGATGTTAGCTACGAAAGGGCAAAGCATTGCGGGTAAGAATGTCGTGATCTCAGGATCGGGTAATGTGGCCCAGTTTGCTGCTGAAAAAGTGATGGAATTAGGTGGTTCTGTGCTTACCCTTAGCGATTCTTCAGGTCATATCGTTTGCGAGGGCGGAATGAGCCGTGAGCAATTGGAGTTTGTTATGGAATTGAAGAACGTACGTCGCGGACGTATTTCTGAGGCTGCAGAGGCGTTCTCAAATATCACTTTCCACGAAGGCACGCCTTGGGGTGTGAAGTGTGATGTAGCTCTTCCTTGTGCGACTCAAAACGAATTGAAGGGCGAAGATGCCCAGAAGTTGATTGCGAATGGCGTGATGGCGCTTGGCGAAGGTGCCAATATGCCTTGTACGCCAGAGGCGGTGCACCACTTCCAAAGCAATGGCGTATTGTTCTCGCCAGGTAAAGCTTCAAATGCGGGTGGTGTAGCCACTTCAGGTTTGGAGATGAGCCAGAACAGCCTTCGCATGAGTTGGACTCGTGAAGAGGTAGACGGTCACTTGGGCCGAATTATGACAGATATCCACGCGGCGTGTGTGAAATATGGAACCAAAGAAAATGGTACTGTGGATTACGTACAAGGTGCAAACATTGCAGGTTTTGTGAAAGTGGCGGATGCCATGCTAGATCAAGGTGTGGTGTAAGGAGGACCAATTTTTTAAAATGTACGGGCGCCCGCTGGGCGCCCGTTCTTTTTTCAATAAGTCCTAGAAGTCTACGCATCTAACCACCAACGCTGAACTTCGTCAATACAGCCTTGCTTGTGCGTGATGTGCCCCATGTGCCCGGAGGGCGAAGTATAGCGATAGTTCACTCCTGCTGCCAACGACCATTTTTCTGTACTATCAAAAGGAATAACCGTGTCCAATTTCCCTGCAAAAACCCC
>DFQY01000002.1 GCA_002378005.1 Flavobacteriales bacterium UBA3477 | reverse complement strand
TCTCTGATGGGCTTTTGCTCCTCCTCTTGGGCTCGAACCAAGGACCCTCTGATTAACAGTCAGATGCTCTAACCAACTGAGCTAAGGAGGAATATTTTGTCCGATTCGTTCAAATCGGGCTGCAATAATACATCAAAGTGCGAGAGTGTACAATACTTGTAGGAAAAAAATCGCTCGGTTTGGAAATAGGGTTTTGGGATTCGTTGCGAAACTAATTGGCCCCGCGTACCTTTGCCCCATAAATTCAAGCACATGAGCCTACTTACTGTTGGAACCATGGCGTACGACGCGCTCGAGACGCCTTTCGGAAAAACGGATCGCATTCTTGGTGGTGCGGCAACCTACATCGCGTTGAGCGCGAGCTACCACGTGGAGAAGAGCAACATCGTTTCTGTGGTGGGAGCGGACTTCGAACAAGAGCATTTGGACTTGTTGAAGAGTAAGGGCGTGGACCTCGAAGGGGTGCAAATTATTCCTGATGGCAAGACGTTCTTCTGGAAAGGGAAGTACCATTTGGACATGAATACCCGAGATACTCTTGATACGCAACTTAATGTACTAGAGCACTTTAACCCAATTGTGCCTGACAGTTTTAAGGATTGTGAGTACTTGATGTTGGGGAATTTGATGCCGTCGATTCAGCAAAAGGTGTTGGACCAATTGCCTAAGCGACCAAAACTCGTCGTACTCGATACCATGAACTTCTGGATGGACCACTTCTGGGATGATTTGATGGTGGCGCTCAAGGGCGTGGACGTCTTGACGATCAATGATGAAGAAGCGCGCCAAATGTCTGAGGAGTACAGCTTGGTGAAGGCAGCGAAGAAGATCATGACGATGGGCCCGAAATACTTAATCATAAAGAAGGGCGAGCACGGTGCGTTGTTGTTCCACGAGGACAAAGTGTTTAGCGCACCAGCCTTGCCGTTGGAGGAAGTATTTGATCCAACAGGTGCCGGCGACACGTTTGCCGGTGGCTTTATCGGATACCTTGCAAAGACTGGAGATATTAGTTTTGAAAACATGAAGCGCGCGGTGATTTGGGGTTCAGCGATGGCGAGTTTCACCGTAGAAAAATTTGGAACAGAACGTGTGGCAGACCTCACTACAGCTGAGATTAACGCACGTTTGGAGATGTTCAAAGACTTGGTAAGCGTAGATATTCAACTCGCGTAACCTTCAAGTTTATACATGCATGAGTTGCCCGGCCTCCGGCCGGGCAATTTTTTTGCCCCTACGGGGCGGCGGGGCAGCCGCCGCCCGTAAGAGTCCACAAGAGATTCTCGACGCGCAGGTCATAATCTTCTACAACGCTGGCATCTCGCAATTCAAACTCAACGACCACCTCGCGGATGGACCCGATACCGCTCAAAAGTGGTTGGGCGGACAAGGTAATGGGGGCTTCCATGGGTGAGTTCGGGTCCCAATTCTCGGGCCGTAATAAATCATATCTCACCCTAGCAAAAAGGGCTGCCCCGCCGATGGAATGCGTGTGTTGGACAGAAAGGCACCACGGGGTCCCGGGCTCTAGTTCGTCAATGGCCAAAATGGCTTGTGTCGGCAAAGCAATGTTTTGGGCATAATCTGCACCTGCGGTTTGGGACGGATCGAGGTGATTCTCGTCAATAAGCGTGTAATCTGACCACATTATTACGTTGAGACTTTGTGATTGTAAAGTATTGAAATACAATATAATAGTAATACTAAATAATTTGGTTTTCATTGAATTTCTAGGTTTAGGTCGGTCCATGAGTGCTGTGCAGTTAAAAGGTGGTATTGGGCACCTCTTTCCAGGGAGATAAGCAAGGGGATACCCGTTTGTGGTTGGAGTCCTTGCGCTTTGCCGCGAGGTAGTGTTGCGAGGAGTGCTGGGCTGCTGGTGATCGGCGTGGTTCCGATGGAGCCGGCGGGACCAAGAGAAGCACGAAGTTGAAGGCCCGTAGGCGAAGACGCACTGATCATTAGTTCCCTGTTGTGGTGCCCGGAAAGGGTGTAGACAAGGTATTGTGGGTCCAGTGAAAAAGGGACTTGTAGGTGCTGGTCGTAGCGCCAGTGCTCTGGTGCTCGAAGGAAAAATGTCCGGTGAGCAAGTGCGTTGCTGAAAGTGAAAAACTGAGGAATAGGGCCAATGCAGCGACTAGGGTACGCATGTGCTTAGGGTTTAAGTTAACGAAGGGAAAGGCACAAAGATTTTCGAGGCAGCTTTATTGGGATGAGTGACCGATTCCTCTCGCCTCACAACCGCACCATATGTTGGGTCTTTTCGAAAACCTCTCTTCGAGTCTCATACGATACATTGCTAATTCCCAATATTTTGTAACTTAAACAGGAACAAAATCATATACCTATGAAGCATTTTAGAAAAAGGCTCATAGTTCTGCTATTATTATGTGGCCTGCATGGTTTCTCACAATCAGTAAGAACTTTTGAGCGAATAGAGCCAGAATTTACTACGGTAGATCGGCTCGTTGAATTAAAGGCTGGAATGACCAAAGAAGAGGTCCTTCAAGCCCTTGAGGTTTACCCCTATGACATCTTGTACAATCAACAAAATGAGTGTGAGATTCATATTGTTAAGTACGCGAAAACCAAGCGTAGACATATGTCAAGGACGAATGATCCGGGTACAAATCAGCAGCTTGATGACGGAAACGCTTATTATGCAGATCTAGACGAGGTCGCCATTTATTACCGCAACGGTGCAATGGAGGCGTTTATAGTTGAGTCACTGGAAAAAACAACATATGAGCTGTTAAACTATGATGCATTTTTGGCGGAGCAATGTAATCCTGAGGCGCCAGCAATGCCACCGGTTATTATTGAACCCGAACCACCCGCCCCTGCTGTGCTAGGTTGTACAGATTCATTGAGTATCACATACGATCCTAAAGCAACGCAGGATGATGGTTCATGCGAGTATTGTGAATGTGGTTATGTGAAAGCCGATTACGAAACAAGAGCCCAATCTTTGACTTGCCCACCATGTCTCCCTAGTCGTGAGTTATGGGAATATTGGATTCTAATGGATCGATGTGACCTCATACAGTCTTGGATTGAGCGTTACCCACCTTTGTTGAATAACGTTCCTGAGGGATTCTTGGAGGAGTGTAAGCCGAAGGAAGAAGTGATAGTTATTGAAGAACAAGATTGTGATTGGTGTACGCTAATTGAAAAATCAAATTTGGACATTGAACTTCATTCAATAGATGTTAAACTAAAAAATGACGAAGAATGAAAAAGATAATATTCTCATTTTTTGGAGCAGCACTATTGTTTAGCTGCTCTAGTACAGAGCCCGTAGTCGTTGAGGCGGCACCAATGTCATATATAATAGACGACTACTATATTCTAATGTCGGACGCCTACCACTTGAGGCCCGGAATGAATTATGATGAGGTTAAAGCAGTTTTAAAGCAAAACCCATATGAAATTCATCAGAATATTGAAGATAAGTGTATCATCTTATCATATCATATGAAGCGAAACAAACGAATTCATAAGGATACTCAGGAGCCAGTTCCAATGAACTTTTATAATAGTCAAGACCTTACTAATTTAACTTATTCTGGCGGTGAGTCATTTTATTTGATTCTGGATTCTAGTGATAAAACATTGAGGACTTATTTTTCCAACCCTAACGGGGAAGAAATACAGAAGTATTCAATGCTTTTACAACGGGGTAAGAAGGTTTGTGAGAATCCTGCTAATTCGGAAAAATATATGTCCTTGTGGGGAGAAAAAACCACTGTTCCTGCTTCTGAAATGACACTGAAAGGTTTTTTAAACCGTTAGAAATATGGTTTTTGAAATGGCATTATTGCTATGCTTGGGGCAACCAGATACGTTGTCCCAAGCAAATTTTCAGTACGCCGACGGATTGGCTGAGGCCGGTATATATGAATCATGGGAATCTTTGATTGATGCCCGGAATCAGGCAAATATTGCCGGTTTTGGAAGCATATCTAGGGAACTACAAGATGGCAGTTATGCGTTAGAATATGTTTTTAGGGGTTCGGATACTACGATTAATTCTCAGCTAGATAGGCTGAATCAAATTTTGGGCTCAAACTATTCGTTGAAGCCGCCGCCAATTGAACCACCAAGCTTCAGCATCAACGAAGAAGAATCAAAAGCAGAAAACGTTAGTCAAAAAGAAGGTTATCAAATTAACGTCAGCTCAAATTTTGAGAAAACCAAAATAGCGGACGCAACCGCTGAGGCGCAAAAGGATGAAGTAGAGGTAAATGAAGAGGTCCTTGTGATTGAGATAGTCAATCCTAAAGAGGAAGAATCTGAGCTTACAGATCAGCGTAACTCCAAAAACACCTTTTCGTCCATTCCTGAGACAATAAACAAAGACATTGAGGTGGTTGGAGTAGAAACCAAGTCCAAGGAGCGAAAACCGTTACATGACGAAGCGGATTTCTTGGAAAAGGATTCGGTAGCTCCGTTATATGCCATCGTTTTTGGTAGCTTTAAGAATCGTGCAAATGCTGAGCGTTTTTCGATAGAACTTGAAGAACATAACATTCAAGTTGACATTCTTGATTCTGATGGGTATTATCGTGTTTTAATTCCATTCGAAGAATATCCGACAAAGGAGCTGAAATCCTACCACGAACTCTTCCCGCGTATTTGGTTGTTAAGAAACGACTAAACCTCCCGCTTCAACCTGAAATCTGGCAACGAGGTTCCCATCACTTGACGAAATGCGAGGTACAGTGATGCGCGGGTCGCATACCCCACCTCTTGGGCCAATTCCTCTACGCTTCCCTCTTCCAAAAATCCTTCCTCCATCAGCGCGATGGCGCGTTTAATCCGCACGAACTTCTTTAAGAAATTCCAGCTTGTGTGGGTTTGAGCAAAGAACTTCTCCCAGTCTTCTTTATCAAATGGTGATTGCTTGACAAACCCTTGCTTTGTTTGTAAATCAGAGGACAGATCTTCACCAGAGAAATCACAGAGCTCTTCAATGTAATAGGCGAGCGATTCATTTTGCACTTTCGAAATCTCTGGATATTCAATGCGTTCTTCTCCATCATCTGAACCAGCTTCTGGCACCTCCTTCGGCCTAGGGGGCTTAACAATGATCACATCCCAAAAAATGATGAGTATCGCGGGAAGCAAGATATAGCGCTGCAATTCTGGATCTTTTAGTAATAACCCATACCCGTGGACAAAATCATGGACCAAATCAAAAATTATGGGCGAACAAACGAGTAACCCGACCGGTAGGATATACATGTTGCGCGGTGACCCTTGTTCCCGTAGTTTATGTATGCTGAGGATGTAGTATCCGGCGGTGAAGCAGGGGCATCCCATCAGGATGAACTTATCCGTAAAAGGCCAGAACATGTGGTTGGTTTCAAACAGAAACTGACGTCCATTGAATACACTTTGATAGTAGTTCGGCTCTGCCAGAAACCAATGTAGGAAAATCATGATATACCCAATGAACATGGGTAGATAATGGATAATATGCCAGGGGTTGCGTCGGGCTTCTACAGGTTGTATTGAACCATAAATACCTGGGCCAATGATATAAAGAACCGGCACAAAAAGTGGATACAGGACATTGATAAATTTGTACCCAATCAGTTCGGGATCAGTAAACAGAAAGGAAGCGATTACAATCCCAGTAAGAAAGTAGAGGTAGGGCCAATTATATCTTCGCACCCTTATCCCCGCAAAAACCAAAGCGATAACGAGCAGCGCGATGACCAAGATGACGTAATCTCTGTACATACCCCTTCAAAGTGTTGTGTACACTAAAATAGTGGGAAGGTTTGGGGATTGCAAATGACCTGAATGGCTACGATGTAGACCACCGCTCGAGGTTTACTCCGTAAGGAAC
>DFQY01000027.1 GCA_002378005.1 Flavobacteriales bacterium UBA3477 | reverse complement strand
AATCCTCAACCCTTATGAAAACACTTTTTCACTTCATCTGCCTGATCATTTGGATATTCCCTTTATCCATACAGGCCCAATTACGCGACACCTTCGAGCAGGCTTTTAAGCCGTTACCGAACACCCTATTTCAAACCTCGTTCTTGCACGATCAAAGTGCCTTGTACCAAGTTTTGGGCGATCATTATCCGCTCGATTCATTCGACGGAACCATACCAAGCCGGATTCTACGGCCTACAGATTTTGAAATCATGTACGAAGACCTCTACATGAGTCAACGGCTGGATTCAAATGGGAACCGTCCGGGAGGGAAACCTGCCTATTTAATGGACTTTGACTCTTTTAATACCGCCTATCAGGCACAGGCCGAGAAGGTCGATTGTCCCTTACACCTGTGTTGGATGCGATACAATGAGCTTGATACACTAGCGCTTCGTTCCGGACGCTTTGTTTTCGAAGAGGGCCAGTGGAAGTTGCCACCGACCACCATCAACTTGGATTCCGCCCGTAATTATGCACTACACAATAAAAACATACACAGGAATGCCGTAGCTTCAGTTCAGACCAAGGAAGTATTCTTGGCGGGAGGGAAAGTCCTTTCCCACTTTACTACGGGCGCTTCTGTGACAATGAAGTTTGTCCTGCCTGATACGTTGATACAACAAAATATCGGTGGGGTCGATGCCTATTGGGTGGATTTTGACGATGGGAAGGGATTTGTCCAATTAGTTCCTAATCAAACCATCGCCATAGCATACCATGGAATGGCCAACGGGGCGGAGTGGGCCGAAAAATTCATTCGAATTCGTGCGCGACAAGGTGCTTTGTGGCGTGAGTGTGCCTTCCGTTTACAACTAGTATTTTCGTCCCCTCGGGCAGATACAGCATTTAGTAGTGCATCTTTACCGCCATCAAAATGCCTGAACGCGAAGCCCTCCCAACCGGCGTTGATTACTGTTGATTTTGCGGATTCTACCAAAGGGTTCCAAAGACCCGTGGTAGTGGTGGAAGGATTTGAGGGCACAGAGCAGCCTTATGGCCATTTGCACTACGAATCAGTATCTACAGGATATATCTTTAATGCCAATGGGGATAGAATCTATACCCACATGTCGAAGCTAGCTTGGCTCATAGACAGTCTTTTGCATAAGAATCATGATATCGTCTATGTAGATTTTCAAGAGACGAAGCTAGCAGTTGAGGAGAACGCGGAGACATTACTACAAGTTTTGCAGTGGATTCAACAACAAGGTCCTGAGCATGCGACATCCGTGGTTGGTGCTTCGCTCGGTGGACTCATTACTCGATATGCTTTGGTGCAAGCACAAGAGCAGGATTGTTGTGTTGGTGTAGTAGCGTATGCTACGTTCGATTCTCCTCATCGAGGCGCTTTTATTCCCGTGGGAATACAGGCACAGACCGAGCGGATTGCATCGCTATTCCCGGCGATTAAAGCTTTATCTAACCCTTGGAACTATACGCTGGCTTCTAAGGCCGCCCATCAAATGCTCGTTTCTCACTATGATCCCGTGGCGAAAGCCTCCTTTGAAGCCTTTCAACGGACCATAGCAAACCGCCACCCTTCGGGAATGTATTCGTTCGGGATATGTAATGGCAGTATAGAGGGACGTTATTCCGAACCTGAGGATTCACTGGACCGCTACATCGCTTACGGTTGGGAAGGAGAAGTTCCCATAGCGCATCATGTTGGAGCGCTTCCCGACACCTTGCAGTTTAACAGAAAAGGTGTACGTCAAAACCTACAGGTAGTAGGGGCGAGAAGTGAGGCCCATTCTGGACAACGGAGCTATTTGATGGAATCTGCGAAATTGAAAAATATATGGCGAGTTGCCCAATTGAGATGGACGTCGATGAGCGGAGCAGCCTCGGCACAAATGGTTTATAGCTTAGGTCATGCCACCAATTTTATCCCAGCGAATGTGGTGAATGCCGCGGTGGAGCGCATACAATTGGCGACACACCAAAGGCTACAATCCCTATATATTGCTTCTTTGCAACAGGGGCATAGGGTACCTAAGGCACAGTATTCGTATGCTTTTGACCATATTCCAGGTTCACTGACGGATACCCCAGAGTCGTTCGATTATCCATTTGTTCAGGTGTACAATCAAACGCATTGCTTCATCCCCAGCTATAGTGCACTTGATCTTCGCTACGATAGCTTACGCATCGACCAGAGGATGCATGAAATTCCTTTTACGTCTTTTTACGCACCCATTTCAAATAATCAAGACAGTGCAAAGAATCAGATGCATATTGAAACCACAGAGGAAATCATCGAATACATTTTAAACCAATTCCATTCCATATATGATTCCCACAGTCAGCCCATTACAGGGACATATAATAACGCTTTGCCCATGGGCAATGGCCAGCGGTACCAATCGAATTTAAGCGGTGTCCAAATAGCTATTGGTGGGCATTTAAAGCTTGCCTGTCAAGGTCCTGTAGGTAAGTCCACTAGTTCCGTGGCCGCTGCCACTCAACAACAATTGAGCTTTTATGTAGGGCCTGGGTGTGAGAGCAGTTCTCTTGAGGTATTGGGTAGGTTAGATGTTGGGGACCATCCTGATCGAATGGCAGACCTGTATATCAAGAAGGGGAGTACGCTTGTTCTTTTTGCCAAGAGTGAAACTGTGATAGGCCCGGGCAGTAGGTTGATTGTCGAGGAGGGCGCAAAATTGGTCATTCATCCTAAAGCCAAGTTGCATTTGAATGGCGGGGTTTTGGTCCAACAAGGTATTCTAGAAGTTTTACCCGGGGCTATCTTTTCTCCCCTCTCATCAGGGACGATAGAATTACAATCGACAACTGTATTTGAGGGTAATGGAGCCATTGCCATTGCATCGCATGATATCAATGTAGAAGGAGCGGTTCGCGTTTCTTCGCAATTAGCCTACATGCATTGGACCGATGTTCATTGTTCGTTGAACAATCTTGGTACCATAGAATTAGAGACGAGCGGTGAGTTCAAACATTGCCGCTTCGAACAAGTGGATGCAAAACCCTATTTGTCTTTAGTTGCCATGGGCACTGAATTATTCATAGACGACTGTCGGTTCATCGAGGGTATGGCGGCTGTCACCATCGCCGATACTACAAACTGGTCAATTAAGCATTCCTATTTTAATGGGTGTGAGGTTGGGCTAAGAGCGTTGTCGACACCTACTTCGTTTGAATCCAACACCTTTGAATCTTGTCTTATTGGAGCTGAAATAGAGGCCACAGGTGGAGCTGCAGCGATCAGCAGAAGCAACTTTAAACATTGTAAGAGTGTTGGATTGGCAGTTTCAAATGCCCACCTTCGAATTACCTGTTCGTCATTTCAGTTTAACAAGGTAGGGCTCCTGGTTCAAGAAGGTACGCTGGATTTGGCGCGCCATGCGAGCACTACTTGGATCAACAATGATACTGCGGTTTATTTGCGGCAAGTAAAAGGTTTTGACCTGGCTCAAGGCCACAATAGGTTTCAAGGGAATATGGGCTATGATCTATGTGGAACTATAGCCCCAACAATGGCCATTGCACGGATCAATGGGGTTTTACAGCTCGCGGCACAATACAATGCCTTCAGCTTTAATGGGAGTACTGATTTGAAACAGCATCGGGATCCCATTTATTTAAAGTACAACCCAACCCAAAGCATTAGCCCGCACTTATGCCCAAAAGATATTGCAAATCCTGAGGACCCTTCTTCATTTTCGAACGCCTATGAGGGATCCCTGCGAATTGCCCCTAATCCACGTAGTTCAGGGGCGGGAATACTATTTCTGCCATCGCCATTTGAAGGAGGTATCATACGTTTAATTTCGTCCCAAGGTACGCTGGTATTGGAGCGAGAGGTCAAGGCAGGAATGAGAACCATGATGATTGAAAGGCCTCTTGCGAAGGGTGCTTATACGGTCCAATTCATTCATGGTGAACAAACACAAGCTTTGAAGTGGATGGTCGTTAACTGATATGTATAGGAACTTCGCTATTTTGCATCTGTAAACGACTAAGCTGTGTCCACGATTAAAATGATTGATTTTCAAAGAATTCATCGTCCTTACCAGGAGGAGCTTTCTGCTGCATTAGAGCGCGTTATGCACAGTGGTCAATACATTGGGGGACCGGAATCTGCTACTTTCGAGGCAGATTTATCAAAATATCTAGGTGCGCAAGCCATTGGAGTCGCCAATGGTACAGATGCGCTTCAAATCGCATTAATGGCCTTAGGAATAGGGCCTGGCGATGAAGTTATCGTCCCTGCCTTTACTTATGCAGCCAGTGCTGAGGTCATAGGGTTGTTGGGAGCAACGGCCGTTTGGTGTGACGTTGATGATGGAACCTTCAATCTCGCTATTGACCAATTGGCTACTCTGCGCACCCCACAAACTAAGGCTATCATAGTGGTCCACTTGTACGGGCGTTGTGCGGATGTTGCCGCCGTTGAACAGGCATTGCCGGGGGTTGCTATAATAGAAGATACAGCCCAAGCTTTCGGAGCACAATGGACTTCAGGCCCCTACGCCGGACACAATGCCGGTACCGTTGGGGCCATTGGAACATTTAGTTTTTTTCCCACCAAATCATTGGGCGGTCTTGGCGACGGCGGGGCCATTTGTAGTCGAGATACTGATCTACTCTCAAGAGCTCAACAGATAGCAAGCCACGGCCAATCAAAGAAATACCACCATCAATGCATAGGTGTGAACTCTAGATTAGACCCTTTACAGGCGGCTATTTTGGGGGTGAAATTGAAATATTTCAATAAAAGCGTTGATAGAAAAAAGAGCATAACGTCCATGTATCTCGATTTACTGAGCGGGGTGGACGGTTTAGTTCTGCCCGAGATAGTGGACGGTCATATCATTCACCAGTTCACTATTCGTGTCCTGGGCGGAAAACGAAATGGCCTTCAAGCATTTTTAAAAGAACATGGGATAGACTCTATGGTGTATTATCCCATGGGATTACATCAACAAGAGGCCTATAAACACTGGACTACCAAGGTGACTCTTCAAGTTTCTGAGCGGTTATCACACGAAGTGTTGAGTCTGCCTGTACATGAAGCTCTAGTAGCAGAGGAAGTCAAACTCGTAGTAGATACCATTAAAGCATATTTATCATGACCGATATCTTTATTCACCCTACCGCTACTGTGGACGAAGGGGCTACTATTGGATTTGGCACGAAAATTTGGCACTATAGTCATATAATGCCTAAAGCCCGTATAGGCGAGGGGTGTACTATCGGTCAGAACGTCTTCATTGCAAATAACGTTAGCATCGGGAAGGGTGCCAAGATTCAGAATAACGTGAGTGTATATGAAGGGGTAGAGCTAGAGGAGGATGTATTCCTAGGGCCTTCCATGGTTTTTACAAATGTAGATGTACCCCGCGCCTTTATTGAACGTAAGGACTATCTCAGTACCAAGGTAGGCAGAGGTGTTAGCATCGGGGCAAATGCCACGATCGTTTGTGGGAATACACTTGGAGAATATGCCTTTATTGGTGCCGGAGCGCTGATAAACACAGAAGTGGAGCCCTTTGGCTTATACGTTGGTGTACCGGCTAAAAGAATTGGCTGGGTTAGTAAAGCGGGCCGAAGATTGACCTTTGATGCTAAGGGTAAAGCACAATGTCCAGAACTAGGCGATGCCTACGAATTAGTGGATGGAAAAGTACGCGCCGCATCGTGAGTATTCGCATTCTAACCATCGTCGGCGCACGTCCACAATTTATTAAAAGCGCTCCTGTAAGTAGGGCTTTTAAAAGTGTTGGTATTCAAGAGTTTGTGATTCATACAGGGCAGCATTATGATCCTGAGATGAGTGCCGTATTTTTCGAAGAATTGGACTTGCCAAAACCCTATACAATTTTAGAATGTGGCGGGTTGCAACGCGATGCTATGATTGACAAAATCGTTGCAGATTTATGCCCCATTATTGCAGAGATTGCTCCTCAATATATTCTGGTGTTTGGCGATACGAATTCAACCTTAGCGGGTGCAAAAGCGGCGGTTAAAGAGGGTATTCCAATTATTCATGTCGAAGCCGGGCTTCGTTCTTTTAACGACGAAATGCCCGAAGAATGGAATAGGATTCAAACCGATGAGCTTTCACATATTCTATTTACTCCCTCTGCTGCTGCTGATCAGAATATTATACAAGAAGGATTTTTATCTCCATATCAACGTGTCGTGAACGTAGGAGATACCATGTTCGATGCGGTTCAGATGTTCTCGCCCTTTGCTCGTCATCGCGATGTGATGGGTGTATTGGAGAGGTTTCAATCGCCATTTGCTCTAGCAACCCTGCATCGCATGGAGAACGTGAAGCATCCGGAACGTTTGAAGGAACGAGTAGCCAGTTTGAATGAATTGCATCAAAATGGTATTCCCGTTTGGATGCCCTTGCATCCGTCCACGCGAAATGAAGTGGAAAAGGCAGGGGTAGAGATAGAGTTTAATACCTCGCCTCCGGTGGGGTATTTGGAAATGCTATGGGCCATTCAGCATTGCGCTATCGTGATTACCGATAGTGGAGGTCTACAGAAAGAGGCCTATTTCTTAGGGAAACATTGCATCACCTTGAGAAACGAGACAGAATGGGTGGAATTAGTAGATATAGGTGCGAATGTGCTGCATCCACTGGGTTGTACCGAACTGTTGAGTCATAAAGTCCGTACTATGTTGAATCAACCGCTACCGGAAGAAAGTCCCTACGGAAATGGTGATGCAGCATTACAAATCGCCCAATTCCTAATCGAGCAAGAGAGTTAAAAACTCATGAATGTCCTGCAAGCACTGTGCATTTAAGCTGTGTGCCATGGGATAAGAATGAAAAGTATATCCCTTTAAATGCGAGAGGCCTTCTGCTGTGGCCTGTGCCCAAGTATATGGGATGACCGGGTCCATAGTACCATGGCTCTGAAAAATAGGAGTATCCGTTGACATTGATTTCAGTGCTTCGTGCCATTCCGGTAGAGCATATCCGCTCATTAAAACGAACCCCTTAGCGTTGAAGCCTTGCAATAAGATTTGAAGGGATGTGATTGCTCCTTGAGAAAAACCTCCAATGAACACTTCGTTGCTCTGTACATACTGCTCTTGCCATGTCTTGAACGATTGCAGTACAAGGTTGGCAGCTTGCTTGACAGCATCTCCATCGATCATTTTGGCGCCGTTCTCCCATTCAATAGGATACCATGCATATCCTCCCATACCTAATGAAATTGGGGCTTGGAAGCAAACAACGTTGAGTTCTGGTAAATATGGTTTTAAACCATAGAGGTCTTCTTTATTGGATCCGTAACCGTGCAACAATACGAGTGTTGGGTACTTAGGGTCAGAAATGTGATGGATGTAAGAAAGCATTATTGGCGGTAATCGAGAATGTCCCAAGTATGGTCCGCAAGCAATCGAATTTGGTACATAAACTCATGCGGGCATTTACGCCATTCATGCGGCGCAATCATGCTCAGCACATTTTGATTTTCATTTTTGCGGTATAGGTAATAGACATGGTTGATTTCTGGCTTGAACCCCATCTGCGCCTTATAGATTTCTTCACTTAATTCTTTACGCTCGTGAATCTTACGGGCTTGCTCGGCCAGTAATTCTATTTGCGCACGTATTTGGTCCAGTTGCATGTCGGTCTGTAACTCCATGGCATTGAGATCAAGACTTTTGTTTTTCACAGCGTCTACTGCCTTGAATGCAGGCGCGCTTACACTAGATCCATAAGGAAGGATGTTCGCGTTTTCAGCGATTTTGTCAGGATCAATAGGGTTGTGGGTACGTTTGTCCTTTGCCATGCGTCAAAAATAAAGCATTCCTTCCTTCGCATCCCCAAAATGGTCTGCGAGGTTGTTGTGGTAGCGCCAAACTATATCTAAAGCGAGTAAGGCGTCGAATTGGTGCCAATTCTCTATACATAACTCCCTAACTGGCAATTCAGTTCGTTTGGCAAATGCCTTGAGACAAGTCTCAATAGCTTCTGTATCGCCCTTGTAACCAAGCTCCTGGAGTTGGTGGCGTTCCGCGCCAAGCTTTGGGTATACTTCAATAATAGTCGCATCAATTTCCGAGGCTAATTTCATCGCTCTAGCCGTTAACCCACCAAGGAACATGGGACTCATGGCTTTAGCTTGCCGATCAGCGGTGCGATAATGGAAATCATGCTTTTCCTCAAGGCCTCGGTAAACACCAGGTAAGGAGAGGGGAGCATCAATGCCTACGAGATTCGATGGATACTCACTAAGGATAAACTGGACAAATGCATCTGCATCCTGTTTTTTCGAGCTTTGCTCCAGAAGGATGTGCTTGGTATCCGTATCGAAAAGTGCCAGAACCGTTGTGCCTGCCAATTTTGAGCCGTAATCTATGCCTACGACCCTTGCCATGTACCAAAGAGCTCTTCGACCTTTTTGAATCGGTAATCAAAAATTTCTTCCAGCTTTGGACGCACAATCATGGGATGTGCAATCTTTCCTAACATCCCCAAAGGAATTTTATAACTGACCCGGTCGAGCATTTCTACACCGCCTGGAATGGCTTTGAAGTGATGTTCGTGATGCCAGATTGAATAAGGACCTACACGCTGTTCGTCTACGAAATATTTTGGACCATTAACATGTGTGATTTCCGTGGTCCAATTCATTTTAATCCCGAGTAAAGGGCTGACTTTATAGTCTATGAATAGGCCCGGATACATCTGCTCAGGGACTTTAGACATAATATTAAAGCCCATGTAATCAGGGGTGATAGTGGCTAGGTTGCCTGGGTTTTGGAAAAAGTTCCAAGCTTCCTCCACGGTAATGGGTAGCCTTTGAATGCGTTCTAGGGTGTACATAGTGTTGGATTAAATATCAACCTAACACCCAATAGTGATTGTGGTTCGCGAGAAGTTTTAGATTCGCTTCATTTGTTGCTTGATGTATTTAGTTTGTTCTGCTAGCGCACCGTTTTTATCAAGCTTCTTCACCTCGGTCAAAAGAATTTGAGCTTCCTTTTTGCGACGCTTTGTCAATGCGATTCCTGCGAGGTTCAGTTTTGCTAATGCTTTGTCTTGGTCCAATCTCAATCCAGTGTTGAGCGCTCTCTTAAGTAAGGTTTCTGCCTTACCTACTTTACGCTGGCTTTCAATCATACCCAAAAGAAGGTAGTAATAGGCGAGTTGACCTTTGATCAAACTTTTCTCTGGATTGCGAATGCCAGCCAATGCTTTTTCAGCTTTCGCAACATTGTTTTTTCTCATGTGCCATAGAGAAAGCAAAATGCGCTCGTTACGGAAATAGGTAAACAATACAAGTCCCATAGGGAAGAGCAACGCGATACCATTTCCTATTTCTCCATCAGCGAATTGATAGATTGACCAGGCAAAGATTGCAGCTGTAAGTCCGAGTCGAATGATTTTACTGAACATCTCTATTATTTTTGAGCAACGCAAAGAAACAAAGAAATGGGCACATCGGATTGGAAGAATTTGGATATAGAGGCAAAAAGAGCATTCTATGCGAAGTTGAGTTTGGAATTAACCGATCATAAGCGCCAATTGTTTCAAGATAAAGTTGCCCAGCGCACCCGACACTTTTCATTGGCCTTGGAAGATATGATGAAATCCCAGAATGCCTCAGCCCTTATGCGCACCGCCGATGCCTTTGGAATTCATAAAGTAGATGTCTATGATAAGAACGAGCGCTTTAATGTAAGTAGCGGCATTTCTAAAGGGGTAGAAAAGTGGCTAGATGCTAGTTTTTTCAATACTTACAATGATGGAAGCACAAAGGAATGGGCCGACCAATTAAAAGCCTCGGGGCGTAAACTCTACGTCACCGCTCTGGACGAAGGAGCTCTTCCAATTGATGCTATTGATCCGGCAATTCCGGCGGCCATATTATTTGGCAATGAGCAGGAGGGGGCATCCCCATTGATCCAAGAATTGGCAGATGAACGTATTTATATTCCAATGCGAGGATTCGTCGAGAGTTTTAATGTTTCTGTGAGTTGCGGAATAGTACTTCACCACCTCACCTTAGGTATGGAAAAAGCTGGAATAAAAAGAGGATTGGCACCTGAAGATGAGCTCGATACTTTGATTAATTGGGCCCTTAGAACCATACCCAATCCGCAAAGATTCATTTAGTCCAAGCGTAACAAGAACATGCCGTCGGTGATCTCCCATTCAATGACTTCCCAGCGAATGAGACGGGCTAGGGTAGAGATGGCTTTCTGACGAGGCATTTGCATCACCTTTGCGGCTTTGCTTGTTGAGACCGAATCATAATCCTTGAGGTATTGAATGAGTCGTTGTTCTTTTTCCGAGAATGCCACTGGACGCTTACTTTGATCGCTAAATTCTTGCTTCCATACTTCAGCCAATACAGCACCTGCCACCTTGTTTTCATCGTGGATGCGAACATAGGCTAGCTTACCTTCTTTTTCATCGACGCGATATGGTTTGTTGGTTCCCTCGGGGATCTCAATTTCCCAAACGCGTTTACCGTCCACAGCATGAGCGAATACTTCTAGTTGAACCTCAGGTTCGGTAAAGACACGGGCGGCGCTCTCTAAGAGGTAAATATCATCTTCATCCTTGACGCCACAGATAATGCCATTGTCTCGAACGCCTACAAGCAGGCGTCCACCTGTTGTATTAGAAAATGCGCTGATGGTACGGGCTATTTTCCGTGCATCAGAAATTCTATACTTGAAATCTTGATTTTCATGCTCACCTTCTGCGATGAGTTCATGAATGTTGTTGAAGCTTTGGTATTGGTCAAAATCTTTCAACCCATTGGTTTTATTTGGTCACATAGATGACATCAACCAACGCTTGAACTTCAGCGTTTTTTCCGAACCATTGGGTTTTAAACTCCTCGGTATACACACGAATGTTGGCAATGGTCACGCTATCGCCATATTGTCTGCGCGCTTCGTACAACATTTTATCATACGTGATAAGTCCGTCGTGTAGCACCAGCTCGCGCGTTTTATTGGCAGCGGTGATAGTATCGCTGTAGATTACATCTGGATACACTGCAATAGTTCCTAGGTAGGTCCAGTTCTGACCATAAAGAGTATTCGCCGTATCGTACAATGCACGTTGTGGACTGGCACAAGAAACAAGGAATAATGCAGAAAGAATGGCTAGAAATTGCTTCATCGTAGATATTTGTTAAGTCAAAAGTATTATAAAAAAAGGGCCGCATTTCTGCAGCCCTATAACTTTTTTACAATGACTTCAATCTCGCTTCTAACGCCTTTTCGGAAATCGAGATTCCCTTGTCTTTGCAATACTGTTTTACCCTCGACAGGTCTCCTTTAAACAGCTTAATGGCTTGGTTAATACTGCAAACTTTTCGCATGATGTTTGAATTTGTATTAACGCTTATTAAAAGTAAGAAAAAGCAAACAATGTTGAATGTGTTAGTTTTCAACACGTTGTTTAAAAGTGCTGAGTTAATAACTGCAAGAACAGCTCTTTTTTAACGGTAATTCTTTTTTAAATTAGTGATGACCAACTACCAAAAAACCAAGCCATGTCTTACGACAAGGACTACGATATTATTTATGAAGGGCTCGCTCAGCATGTTTATCTCGAAACATCTGAAGACGTACAAGTCTTGCGATCACTTGCCAAGAGATTTTCCGTTCGAATCTTTAAGGAAGGTGATGCCCTTTGGGAGTTAAGTGCCAACTCGGGTCAATTACATTTTATTTTATCCGGTGCATTTGCTGAATATTTAATGGATGGACGAGTACCACATCTATTGAGGTTTTATTCAAAAAATAGATTCGCATATTCTGAGGATCTCATTCTCTACTCTACTCGACCAGCCACATACACTACCTGTTTGGTAGAGGCTCGTGTTGCATCCATTCCTGCAGGTGCACTCGCAGAATATCTCATGAAAGAGAAATTAGGAGGGCAGCTCCTTACCAGTCTCATCGAGCTGAGTATGACCGAGTACCGAAATACTACCTATGAAATGTTGCAAACCAGCGGCATTCATAGAATTCACGCGGCCATCGAGCAATTTCCAGATGTATTGAATTTGATACCAAGAAAGGAATTAGCGGACTACCTAGGAATTTCGAGAGCTTCATTGTTTCGCTCCTTAAAACAATTAGAACATGGCAAAGACGCTGGAACAATTAGTGTATGATTTTTTCCGTGGGTTACCTGCATATACCACGGATATGGAGGATACGGTCAAGGCAATTATAGATGGTTTTGATCAACCGGTGATTAAGAAGAAAGGTGCTATAATTACCGAGCTTGCACCGCCGAACAAAGACTTTTGGTTTCTCTGTGATGGTTACTTGAAAGAGATTTATAAGAATCCTTTTTTGAATGAGGATGCCTTATTCAACTTCATTCCTCCATCTAACGTTTTTGTGAATGAGGACAGTTTATTCTACAATAAGCGTCCACAGCATTATTACAAAGCATATACGGATGTTGCTATTGCTTCATTGAGCAACGAAAAGTTTCAGAAGATAAAGAGTAAATATCCTGCTATTATTAAGCTGTACCTCAGTGGCACTGCGGAAATACAGAAAAACCGTCGCGCGAGATTATTAATGCTTCGCATGTCCAATACCCAAGATAGAATTGATTGGGTCCGGAATAGAAGAGGAGAATTGTACAAGATTATGGACCGAGTCACACTTGCTCAATACATAGGAGTGAGTCGAGCCAGTTTATATCGTGCATTCGATAAGACTGGGAAATCCCAATTTTAACACTCTTGGCGACACTTTCATGCGTATTTTCGGAACGATGAAAGTGCGTATTCTACAATTGATTTTAACCGCCACTGGGATTCTCCAAGCGCAAGTTTCGGATACAACAGTGTTGTTGCCTTCTGTTACAGTGGTTTATGAGGAAGATGAGGCCCAATTATTATGGCGAAATCTCTCAGAGAATTGGCCTCTATACCAGAAACAGTCTATTCAATCGGCAAAATTATACACGCGACAATCCTCAGCGAATAGTGAGGTAGCATTCGAGCAAGTTTCAAATGTTTATTTGAACGAAAATCAATGGTTTCAGGAGGTTGAGGCATTTAAAGACTACGATCGGCCAAATGCTGATTTCGGAAACAATGTAGAGTTTCAGCCATCCTTCAGCTTTCAAGGTGATTATGATCTTTTGCTGGATGTACAATGCACATTTTCTAAATACCCCTATTCTAAGTTTGAATATCAGCGTATTGAGCCTCTGAACCGTATGGTAGATGTGGAATACGCATCTTCTCCCATTGCCGGGATTATGGACAGAAATGCATTAGCGCATTATACATTTGAAATTGTCGCGCGTTGGGAGAGCGATAGTGGTGAGCATGTGACCTTATTTTTC
The DNA here is from genome assembly GCA_002378005.1 of Flavobacteriales bacterium UBA3477. Taxonomy (GTDB): domain Bacteria; phylum Bacteroidota; class Bacteroidia; order Flavobacteriales; family Schleiferiaceae; genus UBA10364. The sequence continues at coordinate 25,687 of DFQY01000027.1, read as the reverse complement.
ACTCCCAGAAAAAACCGAACAGGCTGGGCGGGCCAAATCGAAGTAGATACTCGAGATTACCGCATCCATCAATTTGAAGGAGCCATTGGCGAAATGGAAATCCTACAGCACTTCAGTACTTCGGATTTGTTTTACGTGGATTACCAAAAATTGAGTTGGGCCAATGGTTCACAGCAGGTAGAATATTGGCTAACAGAAGTCAATCGTCTTCCTAGTATGTCCAAAAAGTCAAGGAACTTAGTAGCGGTTATCCCAGATCAACAAGTACAAGGTACAGACTTTTGGGCCCAGTACCGTCCAAAGGATGATAAGCTAGATGCATGGACCGCAAGGCAGGACAGCATTATTCGCTACTTGAATTCAGATGAGTATTTGGATAGCGCCGATGCCGTATACAATGAGTTCCATTGGTACGAGCCATTGGTATCCGGTGTAGGTTATAGAAAACGTAGTGCAGGAACCCATTTTTTCTATAGCCCGTTGATTGGCCAATTCAACGCTTTCGGAGTGGGAGGGTGGCGCTGGACTCCATTCGCCTTTGGAACGAAACGATATAAGAACGATCAAATGCTCAGTGTAACGGGCCGATTAAACTATGGGCTCACCAATGCAGATACCAAAGGTACCCTTGGAGCGACTTACACATATGCGCCTCTGAGAAACGCCTCTTGGACGGTTAATGTTGGTAATGATTATCAGCAGATTACCCAAAGCGTCAATCTCACAGGCCTATTTGCGAGAAGCAACTTTATTGAAAAAACCTTTGCAGAAGTTTACCACCGGTTCGAATGGATCAATGGGGTCTATACTCGTTTGGGTTTTGAATACAGCCAAAGGGAGAGCATAGAAAACCTGGATTTAGGTAATGATATTTTTGGCTCACTAACGCCGCCGCAGCCGTTTGAAACCTATACCGTAGGACAAGTAAGTGCTGAAATCCTCATCAGACCCTATCAGCGTTATTATTTGAAGGGCAGAAGAAAGATTGTTTTGAGCTCGAAATGGCCAGATTTCAGAATAGTCTTTAAACAGGGCATACCAAATTTGCTTAATTCTGACGTGCGCTACAGTAAATACGAGTGTATTGTTGAAGATTATGTGCCTTCGAATCAGCTAGGTTTTAGCCATTATCGCTTGGCATCAGGCGGATTCTTGAACGATCCATCAACCGTTCGGTTCATCGAATACAAATGGTTCCGAGGGGGCGATTATTTCTTATACACACACCCCTTGTATACTTTCCAGAATCTACCGGAGACCTTTGCCACTCCTGAGGTTTTTATCATGGCCAATGCGACCCATCATTTTGAAGGATTTTTATTGAATAAAGTGCCCTTGATTCGACGATTAAAGCTCAATGTTGCTTTGGGTGCTTCGATGTTAACTATTCCTTCTCGCAGCTTGATGCACCTTGAAACCTATATTGGTGCGGAGCGCAAGATGAAACTTTGGGATCAACCAGTGCGGTGGGGAATGTATTACGGTCTATTGCCTAATGTTATGAACCCGGGATACCGTATTAAATTTGGTATGGATTTCAAGGACAACTTCTTGGATCGATGGAATTTTTAGTCTCATTAATGAATAAGTCATTGATAAATTTTCCCTTATTATCTCTATACAATGTGTGTTTCTGCATTTTTTGAACAATATGAACTTTTACCTGTAAGTAGGCGTATTTTAGATTCGTCGTATGAGATACATTTTAGGCATTTTTAGAGTAGTAGGAGTTTTGACCATCATCATTCTGGGTGTATTTGGTCTTGCGCTGATATTCCCCTTTGGAGGACGATTAATTGCGCATAAAATCTTTATGAACATTCGATGGGCTTTGCTTTGGATTGTTGGTGTTAAAGTTCATGGACCTAAGTTCAAAGAAATAGGCCCTGGTATCCTCATGGCCAATCACCGCTCTTATTTGGATGTATTGTTCGTTCCTACTTCAGATCTATTCACCATTGTGGGTAAGGTAGAGGTGCGCTCTTGGCCACTCATTGGTTGGGCCGCACGCGCATTAGATCCTATTTGGGTGAAACGAGAAAATAAAGAGAGTAGAAATCAAACTCGTCGGGACATAGTCAATGCCGTCATAGCGGGAAAAACCATTGTATTATTTCCGGAAGGAACTTCAGGTGAAGGCCCATTATTATTACCACTGAAGCCGGCTATGTTCTATGAGGCGGCTCGTCATGGTTTTAGTATTTTTCAGTGGAGTATTCATTTTGATTCAGCTAAAACCGCCTATCCTCCCGGCATCGGTTTTATCAATCATTTATGGGCAATTTGTTCTGAACCTAAGATTAATGCCTACGTGACTGTGCGCCAGGAACCCCTTCGAATGACTGATGCCGATGCACTCATTGCAGAAGCGAGTCGTTGGTGGGACGAAGAATTGCGCAGTATTGCAACAGCGCATCCTGCACGCCATTTGGGTTATTGGCCAGATGAAAGAGATTTCTCTCTTGCTACTCGCTTAACTTCCCCTTCGTAAATGGGAAGGCAAACCTATTCATGTAAGCACCAACGGATTTTTCGGAACGGCTCAAAGCAATTCGCTGCTTTGGAGGGATACTGTCACTAATGCGCTGTGTGAAGGAAATGGCTCCTACTTTCAAGAGTTGATCCGCCTCGTCTAGCACCAAGGTTTGTACCGAAGCACTATTGAATCCTTCGATATTCAATAACTCATTCAATCGTTTGGGTGTGGCAATCACAACATCTGCGCCGAAATAAATATCTTCTTTCTGCTGTAGAATTTTTGGGCCCTCACATGTGGTCCAAACTCTCAGGTCAGTGTGTCCTCCTAGGTTTTCGAAAAGCTCGAAATATCTGTCGGCAATATCGGCCGTGGGCACGAGAATCAGGGCGCGAGCAACATCTTCGTAGCTTTCTTTCAAGCTGTGAATAATAGTTGCAGCCACCGCAATGCGAAGTTCTTCAGCACTTTCGTACAAGTGCCAATGGTTTTGACCGCTTTTGAGGCTACTGACCAGAGTGCGTTGTGCCTTACTAAAAGGAAGAAACTCTGCAGCTTCTAACGCTTCTAATACTTCTTGTTGTAGTTTGAGTTTGGCCATTTGCTCAAGTTTTATGCAAAACTAAGGGCTACTTAACAAATGCGAGGATAATCAGTGGGCGGATTGTAAATTGATGCTTCAAATTTTTGAACATGAAAAAGATTTTCGTCGTACTCACTCTCACGCTTTCCCTTGCGTTACAGGGACAGAAACTGACCAAGATTGAACCGAACTCTTGGTGGACGGGTATGCATATGAAGACTGTAGAATTCATGGTCTATGGGAAGGATATATCTGAGCTCACCGCGGTGGGTAAGGAATTAAAGGTGATCTCTTCGACTGCGCTGGAGAGTCCTAGTTACCTATTTGTCACTGTTGAGATTCCGGATGATACGCGCATCGGGACACATGAATTTTTGTTTAAGGACAAAAAAGGACGCCAGAAAGGCACCTTGTCTATTGAGGTTTTGGAGCGCGATGAAGGGTCTGCAAAGCGCAAAGGATTCAGCTCGGCGGATTTCATTTACCTGATCACTCCAGATCGTTTCAGAAATGGCGATCCTTCCAATGACCAAGTAAAAGGCATGTTGGAGGGTCCGAACCGTGAATTCATCGGTGGAAGACACGGTGGTGATTTAACGGGAATCATTCAAAGCTTGGATTATTTTGAGAAAATGGGCATTTCTAGTCTATGGTTGAATCCTGTGCTTGAGAATAATATGGAGACCTACAGCTATCACGGGTATGCCATGACGGATTTGTACAATGTGGATCCTAGGTATGGTACGAATGAGCAATACAAAGAATTGGCAGAGAAGGCGAAGGAGAAAGGTATTGGTATTATTATGGACCAAGTCGCCAATCATATTGGGTCTTTGCACCCATGGATGGCGGATTTGCCCAGTGAGGATTGGGTTAACCAATGGCCCGAGTTTACACAGACGAATCATATGAAGGTTAGCCGATTTGATCCGCATGGGGCAGAGGTAGACCGCAAGCAATTCACCGATGGATGGTTTGTAGAGACGATGCCGGATTTGAACCAGCGCAATGAGAAATTGGCCCGTTACCTTATTCAAAACTCTATCTGGTGGGTAGAATATTTGGGACTTCACGGCATTCGCATGGATACGTGGCCTTACCCTGATAAGCAATTCTTGGCGGATTGGACCAAGGCTATATTGGACGAGTACCCGAACTTCAATATTGTAGGTGAAGAGTGGGTCAGTGATCCATCGTTGATCAGCTATTGGCAAGCGGGCACGGCGAAGATGGATGATTACACCACCTATCTACCAAGTGTGATGGATTTTCCATTGCAGAGTGCTGTAGTGGACGGTTTGATGGGAGAAGCTACTTGGCGTAGTAGTATGACTAAGATTTATGAAAGCTTGGCCAATGATTACATGTACGGCGATCTCAACAACATTATGATTTTCCCTGATAATCACGATATGAGCCGAATTTACACGCGCCTTGATGAAGATTACGACAAGTGGAAGATGGCGATGACCTTGTTCTTTACAACGCGCGGTACCCTGCAGTTTTTCTATGGTACAGAAATCTTGATGAACAATCCAGGAACGGACGATCACGGTGTGATCCGCTCTGATTTCCCTGGCGGCTGGGAAGGAGATGCTGTAAACGCATTCACTGGTGAAGGACTAACAGCCCAACAGCAGGAAGCGCAGCAGTTTATAGCGGATTTGGCGCATTTGCGTCGCGGATCGTGTGCCTTGAATATGGGTGAAATGCTACACTACATCCCGCTTGGCGAAGTATATGTATACTTCAAATGGTTCGGCGATGAGCATAAAATGATCGTACTGAACCGCAATGATGAGGAGGTAGAACTAGGTTTGGATAGATTCCAGCAAGGTCTTGAAGGATTCACCACGGCTACGGATGTTTGGACAGGAGAGGAGACCACACTTGGTGCTACGTTAACGCTAGCACCAATGGGCGCCTACATTTTTGATTTGAAGTAAGCATGAGAGGTCTGCTCTTAAGTATTGGGATTGCGTTGGTCGCTGCGAGTTGCACGAGTAATGAGGTGGCGCCTGCAAATGCTAATGCGCAATGGGATACCATCTCTGGGGTTAGCTCCGGTACACTATTGCGCTTGGATTCTGCTCATGCCACACCATGGTTGAGTGCCCGCCCCATGGATGTTTGGTTGCCTCGCACTTACGACGGAAAACGCAAGCATGCGGTCTTGTACATGTATGATGCACAAATGCTTTTCGATGCTAAGGTGACCTGGAACCACCAGGAATGGCATGTTGACGAGGTCCTCGACAGCCTCATTGCTGCAAAAGCCATTTTGCCAACAATCGTGGTAGGATTACACAATGGAGGCATGATGCGTAACTTTGAATACTTTCCACAGAAGCCATTTAATACGCTGAAAAGTAAATTTTCAGATTCTACCATGGCGGATATTGCCATGCGCTATGGGTCCGATTCTACGTTCCCAGTGCAAAGTGATAAGTACTTGCAATACATGGTCGAGGGTGTGAAGCCGCTCGTGGATTCAACGTTTGCGGTATATACAGATAAAAGTGCCACTGCTGTGGCTGGGAGTTCTATGGGAGGCTTGATGAGCATGTACGCCATCGGTGAATACCCGGAAGTCTTTGGAACGGCATTGTGTATGAGTACGCACTGGCCGGGAGGCTTCGCGCCGAATGAGGAGATTCCCAATGCCTTTCAAGCGTATGTGGCGGAATACCTCCGTCCGGATCGCGTAGGTAAGATTTACTTTGATTATGGGACAGAGACCCTAGATGGGATGTATGAGCCTTTCCAAAACCAGATTAATGAGGTTTTGCTCAATAATGGTTTTGAGTCAGAGAAGAATTGGACCACGCAGAAGTTCCCAGGTGCGGCACACGATGAGAAAAGTTGGGCCAAGCGCCTTCATGTTCCTCTCACTTTCGCGTTTGCAAAGCAGCGTTAAGGTTAAAATTTTTTAGACAAAATAACACCCCCGGGCGCTCCGCGCCCGGGGGTGTTGCATTCAAATTTTTCGCCAAAAGTTTAGAAAGAATCTATGGCGTTGTTTAGCGTAGCAGAAGGACGCATGATAGCAGTTGCCTTAGCATCGTTCATGAAGTAATACCCGCCGATATCTGCCGGTTTACCTTGTACAGCGATAAGCTCTTCAACGATGGTGTTTTCGTTACTGCTCAACGCCTCTGCTAGCGGCGCAAAAGTAGCCTTAAGGTCAGCATCATCATTTTGTTGTGCCAATTCCTGTGCCCAGTACATGGCCAAATAGAAATGAGACCCGCGGTTGTCGATGCCACCTAAGCGACGGGTAGGGCTCTTATCATTATCCAAGAACTTTGAGGTTGCATCGTCCAAGGTGCGCGAGAGTACTGCAGCTTTAGTATTGCCGTCTTTTTCAGCGAAATGTTCCAAGCTCACACCTAGAGCTAGGAATTCACCCAAGCTGTCCCAGCGCAAGTAGTTTTGGCTCGTGAGCTGTTCAACGTGCTTTGGTGCAGAACCACCGGCTCCAGTCTCGAACAAACCACCACCGTTCATTAACGGCACAATAGATAACATCTTGGCCGAAGTACCTACTTCCAGGATAGGGAAGAGGTCGGTCAAGTAATCGCGCAATACGTTACCGGTGACAGAGATGGTATCTAATCCTTGTACAATGCGCTCTAGGCTGAAAGTAGTTGCCTCGATAGGTGACATGATGAAGATGTCTAAGCCTTCAGCATTGTGCTCTGGCAAATACGCTTCTACTTTCTTGATGAGTTCACGGTCGTGTGCACGATTTTCATCCAACCAGAATACTGCAGGCGTTTCCGTCGCACGAGCGCGACGTACTGCTAATCCTACCCAGTCTTTGATTGGTGCATCTTTAACTTGGCACATGCGGAAAATATCGCCAGCTTCAACAGCTTGAGTTAACACAGCCTTCCCATCAATAATGACATCTACGCGGCCATCTGCATCGAGCTGGAAGGTCTTGTCGTGAGAACCATATTCTTCCGCTTTTTGCGCCATCAAACCTACGTTACTCACACTGCCCATGGTGGTTGGATCAAGCGCGCCGTTCTCCTTACAGAAGTCCATAGTCGCTTGGTAGATACCACTATACGAGCGGTCTGGAATGACTGCCTTGGTATCACGTGGTTTACCATCTTTATCCCACATGCGCCCAGAGGTACGAATCATTGCCGGCATTGAAGCGTCGATGATTACATCTGAAGGAACGTGTAGGTTGGTAATGCCTTTATCGCTGTTGACCATGGCTAAATCTGGTCCATTTTCAATAGCTGTAGCTAGTGCCGTTTCAATCTCTGCGCACTGGTCGGCAGGAAGAGTAGCAATTTTCGCGTACACATCACCTAAACCATTGCGTACATCAACGCCTAATTCTTTGAATATGGCAGCATACTTTTCGAAAACGTCAGCGAAATAAACTTCCACTGCTGCGCCAAAAAGAATCGGGTCACTGACCTTCATCATGGTGGCTTTCATGTGCAGTGAGAATAGCACCTCTTGCTCTTTAGCATCTTTGATTTGTTCTGCCAAGAATGCTTTTAGGGCGCTCATGCTGATGGCAGAAGCATCGATTACTTCGCCAGCTTTCAAGGCAATGCCTGATTTTAATGTTTTTGTTGTGCCATCGGCTGTAGTAAAAACGATATCCGCTGCGCAAGGGGCAGCGATGGTTGTGCTTACTTCAGAACCATAGAAATCACTCTCAGACATGCTACTTACATGGCTCTTACTATCAGAAGTCCATTCTCCCATGCTGTGTGGGTGCTTTTTGGCGTAGTTCTTCACCGCTTTCGGAGCGCGACGGTCACTGTTTCCTTCACGTAGGACTGGGTTCACAGCAGATCCCTTGATTTTATCGTAACGGCCTTTTATGGCTGCTTCTTCGTCGTTTTTAGGCTCTTCCGGGTAGGAAGGTACCCCGAAACCAGCAGCTTGTAGCTCAGCGATGGCTGCCTTCAACTGTGGGATAGAGGCACTAATGTTTGGAAGTTTGATGATGTTCGCTTCCGGCGTTTTGGCCAACTCACCTAATTCTGCCAATGCATCACCAATACGCTGCTCCTCAGTGAGGAAGTCAGCGAAGGTCGCAAGGATGCGTCCGCCCAAGCTGATGTCGCGTGTTTCCACATCGATGCCTGCTTTGGCGGTGAAGGCTTTAACAATGGGCAGGAAGCTGTAGGTAGCTAATGCCGGTGCTTCGTCTGTTTTCGTGTACAGAATTTTAGACATAATCAGAGTGTGTTTGCGGGCGCAAATATAATGCGCAGCGCCTCAAGGTTAAACCCTTCTATCGGAACTTAGCAACCTTCTCATCGTTGCTTAATCTGTTCTCGCCCAGGTGGTATTGAACGTTGAGTAGAAATTCCGGCGTGGTTTTAAGGTTTTGAAGTTCTAGGACCAATTCATTTATGACGCCCTGTTCCCCTTCAACACTGGTGCCAAACGGCCCTACGCTGTATCGAACGCCCGAGGCTTGGATAATGGCGATGGCTTCATCCACCCGGTCCATAGGGGAGTCGCTGTGCAGCGGAATGAATTGGATTTGAGCACTAATGGTCATTAGATGGGCATTTGAATGAAGGAACCAATAAAGGTGGAGAGTACCATAATTAAGGTGCTCCAAATGGTGATACGCAGTACCGCCTTCTTCACGCTGGAGCCGCCCAAGGCTGCGCTGGCACCTCCCAATAATGCTAGGAAACTCACCGAGAATAAGTATTCAGTCCAGAACAACTGTTCTAACGGGAAAAAGAAAATGAGTAAGAATGGGAGACCGCCGCCTACTAAGAAGCTAAGTGCACTGGCCCCTGCGGCCTCAAACGGATTGGCCGAGGTGATTTCATTAATGCCCAACTCGTCCCGAGCGTGAGCCCCTAGTGCATCGTGTTCGTGTAATTGACGTGCGACCTCTGCGGCGGTCTCGGGCTTGAGCCCGCGACGAACATAGATCTTGGCCAATTCCCTTTCCTCCAACTCTGGCATTTCTTCCAACTCACGAGCTTCCCGTTCGAGATCGGCTTGCTCAATATCAGCCTGAGAGCTCACACTCACATATTCTCCAGCGGCCATACTCAATGCTCCTGCCACGAGACCAGCTAGTCCTGCAATGAGAACAGGGTCTTTGGTGGTGCTCGCGGATGCCACGCCCACAACAATACTGGATACACTTAGGATCCCGTCATTGGCCCCTAATACTGCGGCCCGTATCCAATTAGATCTATTGACGTAATGTTTTTCTAGCTCTTCACTCATGGCAGGTATTGGATAATGAATATCAATTCATTGGTTTAGGTATCTAAGGTAGCGAACCACTGGTGATCCTTCCTAGTGCCATTGGCAGAAAAAAGATGTTCTCCGGTGTATTCGAAATAGGTCGCAGCATATTGAGCCTTGTCCTTCCCTGATTTATGAAGTTGGAAACTCACCTTACGCTGAGATGGAGAGAGTTCACAATAATTACGCGAAATCTTCGGGATATCAATACCGGTTCGCACTTCGATGAGGTCAATGTTGAATTGGTCACAATCCATCGACCAATAAATGGTGCGAGTCAAACGTTGACAGCCTTTCATGAATAAGAGTGGTATTGCCACAATCAGAGTAATTATGAGCAGTACACGGATAGTTTGGTTGCGTTTCATTCAGTCGATTTAGGTATTTGTTGAATTTGAAACATAATAAGGCTTTAATTTTTGAATCGAATTCAATAAATTTGCAATTCCCTTATAAATCCAACCGAAAATAGTTGTTTATGACTAAGCATCATTCGGATCTATCACAGGAAAATAAGGAACAAGACGGACTTTACCACCCGTCCTTTGAGCACGATTCCTGTGGAATCGGCTTTGTCGCGAACCTAAACGGTTCAAAATCTAGAAATGTAGTACAGGGCGCAATCACTATGCTCGAAAACATGGAGCACCGCGGGGGGCAAGGCGCAGAGCCGACGTCCGGAGATGGCGCAGGCATACTTGTTCAGATTCCACACAAATTTTTATCCGCTGAAGTAGGGCAATTAGGATTCGCGCTCCCAGAGCAAGGAACCTATGGCGTTGGGAACACCTTCTTTCCAAAGGAGGATAGTTTAAGGGCGAAATGCTTGGTTGAATTGGAAAAATATATTGCCAACTTCAAGCTTAATCTCCTTGGGTACAGGGATGTACCGGTTAATAATGAACCGTTAGGAAAGAGCGCTAAGGACTCAGAGCCGGCGCATATTCAGTTTTTCGTGGCGCCGAAAGAGGCGATGGACGAAGATACTTTGGAGCGCAAGATGGTCGTTCTACGCAAATACGCCAACCGTACCATTCATCAGCTATTTCCATCTACTTACGATAGTTTTTACATCAGCTCGCTAAGTTGTAGAACCTTGATTTACAAGGGCCAATTAACTACCGAGCAACTGCAGCAGTACTTCTTAGACCTGCAGCGCGATACTTTTGATAGTGCTTTAGCCCTCGTCCACAGCCGTTTTTCAACCAATACTACCCCGAAGTGGAAATTGGCCCAGCCGTTCCGCTACATTGCTCACAATGGGGAAATCAACACCATTGCAGGAAACGTAAATGGGATGAGCAGCAAGACGGCCTTGTTTAAGGATAGCTTGTTCACTGAGCAGGAGTTAGAACTCATCCATCCGATCTGTGACGTGCGCCGTTCAGACAGTTCGAATCTAGATAATGTCGTTGAGATTTTAACAGCTTCGGGTCGTTCGCTTCCTCATGCGATGATGATGTTGGTGCCAGAGGCGTATGAGAACGACGCCAATATGCCACAATACAAAAAGGATTTCTACGGATACCACGCCCACCTCATGGAGGCCTGGGACGGTCCAGCCTCGTTATCCTTTACCGACGGCAAGGTGGTAGGCGCCGTATTGGATCGTAATGGGTTGCGTCCTTCGCGCTATACATTGACCAAAGACGGTATGGTGATCATGTCGTCAGAAGCAGGCTCACTTCCCGTTGCTCCGGCCAACGTTTTGAAGAAGGGCCGTCTAGAACCGGGTAAGATGTTTGTGGCTGACCTGCAGCAAGGCCGCATAATCACCGACGAAGAGCTAAAAGAGGATATCTGTAAAGCTAAACCTTACGGCCAGTGGTTGGCCGATGGTGAGCTTAGGCTCGAAGACCTACCTGCAGTGAATGAAAAAGCATTAGGGAACAGCACCTATGAAGAACGTTTACGCTTCCACGGATATACCAAAGAAGAGGTGGAGCGTGTATTACTTCCTATGTTCAATGATGCCAAAGAGGCCATCGGATCCATGGGAGCGGATAATCCTATTGCCGCCTTGAGTGAGCAACCACAACACTTGAGCCACTACTTCCGTCAGCGTTTTGCACAGGTTAGTAATCCTCCTATCGACAGTATTCGCGAGCGTTCAGTAATGTCGTTAACGGCACTCTTGGGCAAGACGCGTAATGTTCTAGATGCTACTGGTGAGCACTGCCGTAAGATCCGCATCGAACAACCTGTATTGACCAACGGTGAACTCCAGAAACTGCGAAAAATATCAGCGCCAGGCTTTGCTTCGCATGAAATTGAAAGTCTGTTTTACGCTGATAATCCACAGACTGGACTAGAAAACGCCATCAAGAGTATCTGTAAAGAGGCCGATTTTGCAGTGAAATCCGGCAACAATCTATTGATTATCTCCGACCGTAATGCCGATAAAAATAGGGTAGCTATTCCATCGCTTTTAGCAGTCGGCGCTATTCATCACTACTTGATTAAACATGGTGTACGTTCTAATGTCAGCTTGGTTGTTGAATGTGGAGATGCGAGAAGCACACATCATTTTGCAACGCTTCTTGGCTACGGTGCGAATGCGGTCAACCCATACATGGTGTACGATATCCTACGTCATTCTCTAAAAGAAGGAAGGGTAGAATCTACTTCAGCTAATACTGAGTTAGACGCTTATTTTGAGAAGGTTAAGAATTATCAGAAAGCTATTGGAAAGGGGCTGTTAAAGATCTTTGCCAAGATGGGAATCTCTACTTTGGAGAGTTACCAGGGCGCTCAAATTTTTGAACCCATTGGTCTAAACAGCCGCGTAATAGGTACGTGTTTCCGTGGCTCACTTAGCCGCATTGGTGGTTTGGACTTCGAGCACATCGCGAAGGAGCAATTGGACAAATTGTCCGTGGCTCTATATGATACCGAAGAGACCTTGCCTTACGGCGGGGTGTACCATTGGCGCGTGAATGGTGAATACCACCACATGAATCCGCGCACCATTACAGCATTGCAACGTGCTTGCCGTGAAGGCAATTACGAGCACTTCAAGGATTACAGTGCATTGCTAGATGAGAACGGCCGCTCGTTGCGCCACTTGTTGGAATTTAAGCAGCGTCCATCCGTTCCGTTGGAAGAGGTGGAAGCGGTAGAAAACATCTTGAAGCGCTTTGCTACTGGGGCCATGTCTTTTGGTTCTATATCACACGAAGCCCATAGCACGCTTGCAGTGGCGATGAATAGAATAGGCGCTAAATCCAACTCAGGTGAAGGTGGTGAAGACGAGATTCGCTTTGGTACCAAGGAGAACGGCGATAGCGAAAACAGTGCGATTAAGCAGATTGCTTCTGGCCGATTCGGGGTAACAATCAATTATCTAGCGAACGCTGTTGAACTACAGATCAAAATGGCTCAGGGCGCAAAACCTGGTGAAGGTGGGCACTTGCCAGGGCACAAGGTGGACGATTGGATCGGACTCGTTCGTCATTCTACCCCAGGAGTAGGATTGATTTCTCCGCCGCCACACCACGATATTTATTCGATTGAGGATTTGGCCCAATTGATCTATGACCTCAAACGTGCCAACCCCAAGGCAAGAGTAAGCGTCAAACTGGTTTCATTAGCTGGGGTAGGCACCATTGCTACGGGTGTTGTAAAAGCCAAGGCGGATACCGTACTTATATCAGGAATGGACGGCGGTACAGGTGCTTCGCCGTTGAGCTCTATTCAGCATGCAGGGGTGCCTTGGGAACTCGGATTGGCCGAAGCGCACCAGACGCTGGTGAGCAGCCGGTTAAGAGACCGCGTACTGCTTCAAACCGATGGGATGATTCGTACCGGAAGAGATTTAGCCATAGCTACTTTACTTGGTGCGGAAGAATGGGGTGTTGCCACAGCCGCCTTGATTGCAGAAGGTTGTATCATGATGCGCAAGTGCCATTTGAATACTTGTCCAGTAGGTATTGCGACGCAGAATCCAGAGTTGCGCAAGCTGTTCTCAGGAAAGCCAGAGCATGTTATCAATATGTTCACGTATATGGCGCAAGAACTACGTGAGATCATGGCAGAATTGGGCTTTAGAACCGTCGAAGAAATGGTAGGGCAGGCTCATGTATTGAAACAAAACAAAAAGGCAGGCAATTGGAAAGCAGCATTATTGAATTTGGAGCCTCTGCTGAAATACGCAGATTGGACGAAAACCACCAAAGGATATCCGTCGCAGCCGATACCTGAAACAGAGCTGGACATAGCGATGTTGGAGGCGGTACTCCAGTATAAAGCAGCTCCAAAACCGACTGCCTATACCTTCAGTATCCTCAATACTGACCGTTCTACAGGTACTACAGCCAGCCACGAGGTGGCAAAATGGCGAGGTAGCGCAGGATTACCGGAAGATACCTTGACATTCAACTTTGTAGGTTCAGCAGGTCAAAGCTTTGGTGCATTTGGTGCGAGAGGACTGACCTTCAATCTCGTTGGAGAGAGTAATGACTACACTGGTAAAGGCCTTAGTGGAGCGAAAATCATTATTCGTAAGCCTGAGGACGCCACGATTGTAGCGCACGACAATATCATTTGTGGAAACGTTGCCTTGTACGGAGCGACCTCCGGTGAGCTTTATGTAAATGGGATTGCCGGTGAACGATTCTGTGTTAGAAACTCTGGTGCCAAAGCCATTGTAGAAGGTGTGGGTGATCACGGATTGGAATACATGACCGGCGGTGAAGCCATCATCTTGGGAATCACGGGTAAAAACTTTGGTGCAGGTATGAGTGGTGGAATTGCATACGTCCTTGATTCTGATGGCACCCTTGAGAGCAGATTTAACAACGACAGCGCTGATCTTGAGCAGCCAACTGCTGAAGACTTAACCTATTTACAATCCCGCGTTCAGGCGCATCTAGACCATACTGGTAGCGAGCGCGCGAAGGAGTTGCTCAACGATTGGGGCACTTCTTCTGGCCAATTCGTCAAAGTATTCCCAAGAGATTATAAACGCGTTCTAGAAGCGAAAAAAGCACAAGCACATGGGTAAGGATACCGGATTTTTAGAAGTAAATCGCCAAGGGCCAGCTATGCGCCAGCCTGAGGAACGAGTTAAAGATTACAAAGAACATTACCTGCCGCTCGGTGAAAGAGCCACCGAGCAAGCCTCGCGCTGCATGGACTGTGGTGTACCTTTTTGTAATTCGGGATGTCCGCTAGGCAACCGTATTCCTGAGTTTAATGACGCGGTTTACCGTGGCGATTACAAAGAAGCATATAGCGTTTTACGTACGACGAACAACTTCCCTGAATTCACGGGTAGAATTTGTCCTGCGCCTTGTGAGGCAGCGTGTGTTTTGGGCATCAATAACAACCCGGTAACCATTGAATTCATAGAAAAAGAGATCAGTGAAAAGGCTTGGGAAGAAGGTTGGGTGGTGCCAAAGCTACCCGTGGTTAGAACCGGTAAAAGCGTAGCCGTTGTAGGTGCTGGCCCCGCTGGTTTGGCGGCTGCGGACCAATTGAACCAAAAAGGCCACCGTGTTAAAGTATTCGAACGCGATGCCCGTGTTGGAGGACTTCTGACCTACGGTATTCCTGATTACAAACTTGAAAAACACGTGGTGGCGCGTCGAGCAGCCATCATGGAAGACGAGGGTGTAGTATTTCAGTGCAATACGGAGATAGGCACAGACATTACGCTAGAGGAACTTCGTGAATCTTTCGATGCTGTGCTCATTACCATTGGTTCGAAGCAACCTCGAGACATCCGTGCGATAGGAAGAGAAGCACGAGGCGTTCATTTTGCAATGGACTTCTTGCACTTGAACA
The DNA here is from genome assembly GCA_002378005.1 of Flavobacteriales bacterium UBA3477. GTDB lineage: Bacteria > Bacteroidota > Bacteroidia > Flavobacteriales > Schleiferiaceae > UBA10364. The sequence goes on along the minus strand of DFQY01000027.1, from coordinate 10,589 downwards.
ATCAAAAGGTAGCCGGTGATGCGCCTGTTGGAAATGATATCACGGCAAAAGACAAAACTGTTCTTGTTATTGGCGGGGGAGATACTGGTTCTGATTGTATCGGTACTTCTGTTCGTCAAGGTGCTACGCAGGTCATTCAGGTGACCATTGAAGAGCAACCGCCGTTGGAGCGCGCTGCTAATAACCCTTGGCCAGAATGGCCGAAAATTATGCGTACATCCTCTTCTCATGAAGAAGGCTGTGAACGTATTTGGGGATTGAATGCGACGTCATTTAATGCAGATGAGCAAGGAAATTTGGTCAGCGTAACCTTCGATGAAGTTCGCGGAGAGGAATTGGCTGGTAGATGGCAATTCGTTCCAACCGGTAAGCAGCGCACTATTGATTGTGATATGGCTGTATTGGCTATTGGTTTCGTGCATCCTGAGCACGAAGGTTTGGTGAGCGGTGCAGGTTTATCTACAGATCCACGTGGAAATATTGCTGCGGAAGGTTTCAAGACGAGTATGGAGGGGGTATTCACAGCAGGTGATGCGCGTAGAGGGCAGAGTTTGGTAGTATGGGCCATCGCTGAAGGTCGTCAGGCCGCTGATGCGATTGATAAGAGCCTAGTTGTTTTGTAAGGCGTAGGCGTTTAGCGTAATCGCGATACTTAGCCACACTACATAGGGAGTAAGCAGCCAGGTAAGCTGGGGCATATAAGGTTTTGCCTTGATGGCCATGAACCCAACTACAAAGACCAGCAGGATGATTTCAATCAAAGCGATTCCCATCCAGTGCAGATCGAAGAAAAGTGGATTCCAAAGAATGTTCAGGACCAATTGGACTCCGTAAATCCATAAAATCGTTTTGCTCAGTGCTTCAATTTGAACGGCTTTATTCATGAAAATAGTCAAGCATACCATAATCAAGGTCCACGAGGCACCAAATACCCAACCCGGTGGCGTCCATGGTGCTTTATTCAGGTTCGTATACCAACCTCCCATAGGGCCTTCACCCATCAAGTAACTGCCTAAAGCAAGGGCGCCAAAATTCAAAACGAAAAAGAGGAGGAATCTCATTATTTAATATTTGCACTTATTAGTAATCCGATACCGCCTATTGTACTACCTACAAAGGCCAAGCCGCCCATAGTTTGAAGCAAGAAAAAACCTAGGCCAAGTCCGGTCATTAAACCGCCGCCCATGGCCAATGCTTGACGATGATTGAATTCGTTTTTACTCATGATTATACCATTAACATTTTGATTGCCAGCAGGATGCCTCCCAAAGTAAACCAAAGTCCTTTCTTGAACATAGGTGATTTTGGTACGAACATAAAGAAGGCACTTACGGCAAAGAAGAACAACGACGCTCCAAAGAACATGTTGAAATAGTACAACGGATCGTTGGTGGCGGCTTTGTGTAAATGCGTCAGCTTATCGAGCCATCCCGGCAACTCTTTAGCTGTGAATTTCGCTTCTCCTGTCTCCGGATTGTAGGTGCCTTGCTCAAAAACCATTAGGGCACCATCGTTATCAATGACTTTGAGGTCACGAATTCTCAGGGCACGGCCCAGTGTTTCCTCCGAGAGACCAGTTTCAACGGTAATTTCTTTTTGAACTTCTTGTTTAAAGGTGTCGGTGTTTCTAAAGATGAGGGTTATGCCGGAAACGGCATAAATCATCATGATTCCGGCCAGGAAAAAGCCGAGGTAGCGGTGGATGATTCTGAATGACATAAAATGGGGTTTCGCATCTTCTATAAAGGTACACCAACTTTACTTTTCTCCATTCCACTCACGGTAGAATTGATTCAAGAACTTTCCCATGAATTCATGCCGTTCTTGCGCTATTCTTCGCCCCGTAGCGGTATTCATAAGGTCTTTGAGCAGGAGCAGCTTTTCATAAAAGTGATTGATGGTAGGCGCCGTCGATTTCTTGTATTCTTCCTTTGTCATATTGAGGTTCGGGGCGATCGCTGGATCGTATAAGGCCCGATTCTTAAAACCACCATAGTTAAATGTGCGGGCAATTCCGATGGCACCGATCGCATCTAGGCGATCGGCATCTTGAACAACTTGGCATTCAATGCTTTGGTCCACAAATTCGTTAACACCGCCTTTAAAACTGATGGCACGAATTATTGATGTGATTCTATCGATACGGACCTGAGGGTAGTTTTGGGAAAGAAGCCAGTTCGTGGCTGTTTTGGGTCCAATTTCTTCATCGCCACCATGAAACTTTGAATCTGCAATGTCATGGAGGAGCGCGGCAAGTTGGACCAATTCCATATCACAATCTTCTTCCTTCGAGATCAGCATCGCATTTTTCCAAACCCTTTCGATGTGGAACCAATCGTGTCCACCCTCGGAGTTTCTGAGTGCCGTTTTGACAAAATCCATTGTAATCTGAATGATACTTGATGACATTGTATTTGTAATTATTTAACTATTTGATAATGAGTCATGTACTCAAAATATTATACATATTGAAACAGAACAAAACTTTTTAAGTCATGAAAAAAATTCTATTCTTTATTTTTTCGGTTTCCGGGAGCATGGTGTTTGGGCAGACTTTAACTATGCCTACTATTCCATCATCAGGCGTCACTTATCCGGTTACTATTAAAGCCGATACAGTACCTCATCCTAGCCAAGGTAATTGGGATTTTTCCAATATTACTACAGACGCAACTGGAACCATAGAATTTGAACCTATTTCTTCAACTTCGTATTCCAGCAGTTATCCAAACGCAACTCATGTCAAGTACGAAGATGGCGGAACATTTTTCTTGGGATATGATTCAGATGAATATACATTTCACGGAGAAATCACAGTAATTACAACCTCGTATCAAAATCCACTGATCCTCCATACTTATCCATTCGCTATTGGTGATTCTCACTCCGATTCAGAATTAGACATCTCCTTTACCTGTAATGGTTGTCCACCTTATATGGAGAGAGATGATGCTGTATATTCTGAATCATTGTCCTCAGGAACATTAACTATGCCTGACGGCACAGTTCATAATACTGCCACGCTTGTGTATACTACACGAACTTGGAATGACGGTCAAGTGGGATCTTCAACTTGTAACCTATTCTTTGAACAATGGCACTGGTGGGTAGCTGGTTATCCAATGCCTGTTGCTCAAACTGTTGAATTATCTACTACAGGACCATGTCCACCGAATGTTGGTTATCGACAATCAAAGTTCTTGGTGGGAAACCCTATTTCCATTGATGAAAATAAAAATGTATCGGCCATAATATATCCAAATCCTTCCAAGGGAACAGTGCACATTCTCCATGCGGAAGAGGGCGCAATTATCGAAATCCTTGACATATACGGTCAAAAATTAGGAACCTCTGTGATTGAAAACGGTGCCATCGAATTGCCAGCTCATTTGGTCAACGGAATGTACGTCCTTCGCAGTGCCGTATTGGAATCACCGTTTAAATTGCAACTGTTGAGATAATTGGATTTTTATAAGGGCCCAATTCTATTCAACCTCGTACTTTAGTAGCATCAATCTAGTTTACATTGAACGCTAAGGCATTACAGCAAATCACCGAGAGTAAATGGATGGACCTACTAGGGGTTGCCTTGGTTATAGGCGTCTCCATTTCTTTGGGTTTCCACTTAACGGTACGCGAAGGAATTCCAATCGGCTACTTCTCCACGTTCGGGGCGGCAGGATCGATGATGGTCACCAGGTTAGTGACCAAACGCAATAACATAGGGAACCTCATTGGATTGCTCACTGCAGTGAATGCAGCTTTTGTAGATTACTATCTAGGCAATGAAGCGGCATTCTTGACCTATCCCATTTCATTCCTAGGAGCCGGAGTATCCTATTTGTATTGGAAACGTAAAAAAGATCGCGTTCCTCGCAAGATAGATTATGTGTACTTCATCAACATTTTGATGGCATTTGCCTTAGGGATAAGCTTGAATTATATTGGGTTTTCAGATTTTCTCTCGGCACCTATTGGAGATAAGATGTCCAAGTTCACCGTAACGGCCATTATTACAGGGATAACCTATTCTGGAATTCTGAATACGCCTCGCATGTATGCAGATTCATGGGCAAGCTGGCAGGCATACAATATGCTTAAGCTCTACCAAAACATTCTATTTGGCAATATTGCCTACGTTGCGAAATACGCGTTCTACATGGTCAATGCAACGCTTGCATGGATCGTGTGGCATAGAGTTCGAAAAGGAGAGGATTACAGCGCCTCCTAACGCACCAAGATTCCTTGGACTTGTAATACCGGAATGGGATCTATGAAGTTGGCATCAATGGTATGTGGCCCAAAAATATACTTGCGATCCTTCATATGACCATTTTCGAAAAAGCTGATCCAATACTCGTTGAATAGATCAAAAACCTCGGGCATGATTGGCTCCAGTTTCGCTGCGCTTTTAGCGGGAAGGACCTTGATGCCTTTTCTCAAGGTTGCCGTTAGTTTGCCACCCTTAGTTTCAAGGTTACTATATCCACGGCTTTGAATCATCACATTCTCTAATGGACCTTCAGTATCATTGATAATGTGTACCCACCAGTTCTTATTACCCTGTTCATCCTCATGATGAATGGCGGCAACGTATACATTTTTAACCTCGCGAATGATTATGTCTTTTTTCAAAGCTGAGTATTTGTTTGCAAATGTACTGCAGGCTCACCAGATCAAATTGTCTCAAATATGACCTAAATATATAATGAAATTAATTTAAAGCTTCTAAAAATAATGTAAAGAGATATTTAATGGGATTTTTAGAATTGTCGAACGAATTTAATTGAGGGTCCTTAGCACCCTAATCAAAACACAATTCGTTATGAAATTAAAATTAACTACCATTCTTACAATGTTGACTGTAGCATTGTTTGCGCAAAAGGCGCCATCCGTGGCAGTCTTAGACTTCGACACACGAGGCTATGATGAGGTGGCTCGCCATCAAATCATTCAGAAATTGACATTAGAAATGATAAATATGGAAGGCTATGAGGTTATTGATAGCTATGATGTGGAGTATATCTCTGAACGTGATGATATCGATTTTACCGGCTGTTTTTCAAGAATCTGTTTGAAAGAGTTAGGGGAGAAGCTAGAAGTAGATTTTATTCTTACCGGCTCTATGAACTTGCTCGGTGAGAAAGTAAGTACTACTGTGAGATTGTTTGATGTAGCTCAAGGCTCTTTTGTGAATAGTGCCAATCGCAATTATGTAGATGTTCCTAAGAATGACCTTCTGATGGCTGAGCTCACTCTAAAAGATATGATGGGATTGGAGAATGATCCGGAATTGGTCCGTAGAGTAACCGTAGCCAACGATTACGAGAATATCTTGAACAATCCTTTTGACCGTACTATTGTCGCAGAAGGTCCACGTATGGGCTTCGGATTCGTTACTGGTGCTAATGCTCAAATCCTCGCTAAACCTGCTAGCGAAGGAGGTTTCGATCAAAAAATCCCTATTATGTCTCAGTTCGGTTACCAGTTCGAAAAAGCCTACATCACTACAGGAAATTGGCAGGCATTGGCTGAATTCATTCCATTAGTTAGTGGTCTTGAAGCCAACCGCTTCGTTCCAAATATTACCGTGCTAAATGGTTTGCGAAACAACAATTCTGGATGGGAATTTGCCTTCGGTCCAACCCTTGATATTACTAAAACGATGGATGGCCAGCTTGATTCTCGTGGAGTATACGGTGTGAGTACAGCATTGGTATTCTCAGTAGGTAAAACAGTAAAAAGCGGGGAAATGAACTTCCCAATTAATGCGTATTTCATCCCTCCAAAGGATGGCTCGTCTTTTAGATTCGGATTATCTATGGGATGGAATGCTTCTTCAAAGAAGCGAATGTTTGATTAAGTCAAACGAATTTGTGTAACGACCCCTTCAAGCTTCGGTTTGGAGGGGTTTTTAATATCCAACAGCTTGACCGTCTTTCCGACTTTCACTCGCGCCGTGATAAAATCCTGTTCTAGGATCCCTGTAGATTGCTTGATACCCCCCGTAGATTCCTCGTTCGAAACCAACCTTGTGACCACGTCCCATCAGACCACGAACGGTTTCATACGGAATCCCACTTTCAACATGAACTTCCCCTTTATCAGATGATGGGCCCGTAACAGGGGAACTTCCTCCGCTATGATCCCAACGCGGGGCGTCACCTGCCTCTTGAACATTCATTCCGTAATCCACTATGTTCATGACAATCTGTGCGTGACCTTGTGGTTGAAAGTCACCACCCATAACGCCAAAACTCATCAACGGTGCTCCATCTTTTGTAATGAAGGCTGGTATGATTGTGTGAAAAGGTCTTTTGCCTGGTTCGTAGGTGTTGTTGTAGCCTTCTTCAAGAGTAAATAGCTCCCCGCGATCCTGTAGCATAAATCCTAATCCTGGCGGAACCATGCCTGAACCCATTCCTCGGTAATTGCTTTGAATTAAGCTTATCATATTACCATCTTTATCGGCTACAGTTAAGTAAATGGTTTCGCCTGCGCTTATTTCTCCTGCATCATAGGTCGAGGCATATGGCTTGAGCTCGGTATAATTTTCTTTGGCATATTCCTTACTTAACAGCGCTTCTACAGGTACTGAAGCCATATCCATATCTGCATAATATTTTGCGCGGTCCTCAAAAACTCGCTTCTTGGCCTCAATGAAATAGTGTAGGTGTTCATCACTTCCCCAATCAACATCACTAAAATCTTTGTTTTCTAGTATGTTAAGAAGTTGTAATGCGGCGATACCTTGACCATTGGGTGGCAACTCCCAAATGTCATAACCACGGTAATTGATACCTACTGGCTCTACCCATTGGCTATGGTGATTGTTTAAATCTTCAACTGACAAAAAGCCTCCTTGTTCCTGAATAAAAGAAGCGATGGTTTCAGCAACATCACCTCCATAAAAACCTTCCCGTCCTTTTTTAGCGATAGCCTTGTAGGTGTTAGCCAAAGCTGGGTTGCGGTAGCGTTCTCCGTTTTTCGGTCGTTGACCACCATTTGGGTCGAGGTAGGTTTCTTTGATATTTGGATAGTCCATTCTCAAGAATCTATCTATAGAGCCTAAATAGTAGCCTATCAACTCGGTCACAGGAAAACCTTCCTCAGCATAGCGTATAGAAGGTGCCAATATTGTCTTCAAAGGCAGCGAACCAAACCTATCATGTAGCGAAGTCCAGCCATCCACAGTTCCCGGCACACTTACCGGTAATGGTCCGTACGCGGGAATCTTTTCTAATCCCATCGCTATTAATGTGTCTAAGGACATAGATGATGGAGATCGTCCACTACCATTCAATCCATATAGTTTTTGTGTTTTGGCATCCCAAATTATTGCGAAAAGGTCTCCGCCCACACCACAACCTGTCGGCTCCATGAGCCCCAATGCTGCGTTCGCGGCAATAGCAGCATCAATGGCGTTGCCACCCAGTTTTAGGATATCTAATCCGATCTGTGAGGCTAATGGATGAGAGGTACAAACCATGCCATGTTCAGCTATGACTGGACTGCGAGTTTGAAATGTTGCACCGTTGACTCGGTCTTGAGCGCTTAAGGATAGAAACGAGGCGGTGGCGATTGCTAGAAATATTGCTCTCATGAAGTATTCAAGTTGGAATGTCAAAATAATCAATTCCTGCATGAATTTGTTCATGGATTACTTCCCAATACAGAACTTGCTAAAGATGTTGGCCAACAGATCGTCAGTAGAAATAGTACCAGTAATTTCGCCCAATCCATCTAGCGCCAAGCGTAAGTCCTGAGCCAGTAAGTCCCCGGGAATACTGAGTTCCACTGCTTCAATGCTTTTGTCTATTGCTAACGCGGTTCTGCGTAGAGCATCGGCATGTCGCGCATTAGTAACAATCGTTTGAGAGGCGCTGTGTGATGTCCAAGCCGTCGCTTCTTTAAGCGCTGTAAGGAGTTCACTAAGTCCTTCCTTAGTCTTGGCAGCAATTTTAAAAATCTGTCGACTAGAACCATCCAGTCTCTTGAGAATAGAAGCCGCATCAGCTTGATCAGATTTATTGATGCATAAGAACAATTCTGCTTGAGAGGCCGATTGCTCCAAATGTGCAATGCGCTGTTCTAGATCAGCTTCGACGTTGGTAGCATCAATGAGGTAGAAAATGACATCGGCTTTTTCGGCTTGTTCTAAGGCCTTTTGAATACCAATTTTCTCCACATAATCCTCTGTCTCTCGAATCCCTGCAGTATCAATCAACCTGTAGGTTAATCCGCCGTAATTAAAGGTGTCCTCAACCGTATCCCTGGTCGTTCCAGCAATCGCACTAACTATGGCACGATCCTCACCAAGCAGGGCATTTAACAAGGTGGATTTACCGGCATTTGGGGCGCCGAGGATTGCAGTGGCTATTCCTTTCTTGAGTGCATTTCCATACTTGAAACTATCAATCAATGTATTGACCTTGGTTTTCAGCGAATGCAGCATGTCGAGTAGATCTTTCCTTGATGCGAATTCTACATCTTCCTCGCTAAAATCTAATTCTAACTCAATCATCGAAGCGAAGTGGACAAGGTCTTCTCTGAAGGTGGTGATTTCGTTCGAGAATCCACCTTTTAGTTGGCGCAGGGCTATATCGTGCATGGTTTTGTTCTCTGCATGAATCAAATCTGCTACAGCCTCGGCTTGGGCAAGGTCCATGCGGCCGTTCATGAAGGCACGCATGGTGTATTCACCTGGGTCGGCCAGTCGGGCTCCCGCTTCGAGCAGGCTTTCCATGATGCGGCCGACGATGTATGGGGAGCCGTGGCAACTGACTTCAAAGCTTTCCTCGCCTGTGAAGCTCTTGCCTTCTTCAAAGAAAGTGATCAGGACCTCGTCGATGTGCTCGCCTGCAATGCTGTAATCCCCGAAATAGGCTCGGTGGGATTCAAGGCCCAATTTTTGAGCGCGCTTCGAGGTAAAATAAGGGGAGAGGAGTGCGGCGGAATTGGCCCCACTAACTCTAATAATTGCTAGCGCACCCACTCCTTGGGGCGTGGATAATGCGCATATGATATCATCTCTCAGCATGGCGCAAAGATACATCGTTAAGTAATGAGCAAAGAAATTTGTGTTCGAGGGAAACCCATTGCGCCTTGGGTAGTACATTTGCCGAGTATTTCACAGAAAATCGATTTCCAATGAGCGTTTTAGTCAATAAAGACTCTAGGATTATTGTCCAAGGTTTTACCGGTAAAGAAGGTACGTTCCATGCTACTCAGATGATTGAGTACGGCACTAACGTAGTAGGTGGAGTGACTCCAGGAAAAGGGGGCATGACTCATCTTGACCGTCCGGTATTCAATACAGTAACGGATGCCGTTGCGAAAGCGGGTGCAGACACTTCTATCATCTTCATTCCACCCGCCTTTGCCGCTGATGGTATTATGGAGGCTGCTGAAGCTGGTATCAAGGTGATCATCTGTATCACAGAAGGTATTCCAGTAGCGGATATGGTCAAGGTGAAGGAGTACTTGAAAGACAAAGATTGTACGTTGATTGGCCCGAACTGCCCAGGTGTGATGACGGCTGGTGAAGCAAAAGTGGGTATTATGCCTGGTTTTATCTTCAAGAAAGGAACCGTAGGTATCGTGAGTAAATCTGGTACTTTGACTTACGAAGCCGTAGACCAGTGTACAAAAGCTGGTTTGGGTCAGACCACGGCTATCGGTATTGGTGGGGATCCTATTATCGGAACAACCATGAAGCAAGCGGTGGAATTGTTGATGAACGATCCAGATACTGAAGGTATTATCATGATTGGTGAGATCGGCGGTCAGCTTGAAGTTGAAGCAGGTAAGTGGATCAAAGAAAACGGCACGAAGCCAGTTGTAGCGTTCATTGCTGGTGAAACTGCACCTGCTGGACGTACAATGGGACATGCCGGCGCGATCGTAGGTGGGGCTGAAGATACAGCGGCTGCTAAGAAGGCGATTTTGCGTGACTGTGGCATTACTGTGGTTGATTCTCCAGCAGATTTGGGAACAGCCATGGTTAAATTGCTAGGTAAGTAATTAGACTATTGATAAGTATCGAGCCGCTTCACTTTGTGAGGCTGCTTTTTTGTTGCCTTAGACCGTACCTTCGTCCTATGAAAGAAATCAAATGCCCCAAGTGTAACCAGTGGTATGAGGTCGATCCCTCGATAGACAAGTACTCATACACTTGTAGCGGATGCCAGGCGCCTTATGTGGTGAAGACTGCGGTTCAGTTGGAGCGTGAGGAGGGAAAGAAGGCACCCGTGAGCAAACCGCCGCTAACTTGGAAGCGCTTTGGGGAAATGCATTGGGCGTTGGTGATCTTAAACAATGTTGGCTTTATAATTCAGACCATTTTATTCATGATTGGCACAATCATAGGTATCTTAGTTGCACCACTTTAGTACTATGGAATTTCTATCACCTAAAACGAAAGAGCGCATCGCGAAATTGGAGCAAGAAAATGCCCAATTAAAGGCAGCTGCTCAATCTCAGCAAGAGAAGTCTTCGGGTGCCTTGGCCTGGTTGCCATGGGGCTTGGTGTTCATTTCTAGTGCCTTAGCGGTCTTTTTATTTCTTCACCCTTCAGGACCTTCTGAGGA
>DFQY01000012.1 GCA_002378005.1 Flavobacteriales bacterium UBA3477 | reverse complement strand
GCCAAAGGACGGCGCAATAGATGCTCGGGGTAGTAATACTCTTCAATCAAACCCAGGTAACGTTCCGAAGTATAGTCCCCAGCTGCTTCGGTATGGAACAAGAGTGGTAACCTAGACCTGTCGTTAACCAAAAACCCCCGAGCGCTGCTCGGGGGTTTTTATTTAAAATCGAATGGACGTCTGCACCACATGGGCATGCGTACCGGTATTACTAATATCTCTTTGGTAAAAGTATCCTAAGCTAAGGCGTTGACCAGCTACCTTCCCCTCAGAGCCAACCCCTAAACGGAGCGCTCTGTCAAAGTTTGGGTCGCCAGAGGCAAAGACCTCGGCCTCAAACGTCGGGTCCCATTTGAAATCCTTTATTGGGTAATCGTATTGCACACGAAACCTACCTGTAAACTTGTTGTTGCCGGATCCAATAAGCACTGCACTCTGCTGGAGCGCGTAACGAAAGTGCAAGTCGCCTTTAGTTAGGTCGATATGCTGCGAGGCAAAGAATTGAGCACGAACCCTGTGAAAAGTTCCTTGCGTCGCGCCCTTCGTATCAAAAATCATATAGTGTCTAAGCTCTAAACCCAGGTCCCATTGCTTATTCAGTTCACGACCGAACTGGGCCTCCGTAATCCAGCGATCATCACTTAACGTTGAAGCGCGGTATTGACCACTTAACGAAAGTGAAAGTTCCTTATTGAAGTCCAACTTTGTTCCCAACTTAAACCAGGCCGCTGATTCGGTCGCACTCTGACCAAAGGCCATTCCGCCCACCAAAAGGGCCATGAATAAAAGCTTACTCTTCATAGTACAGCTGGATTTGAGCAGTGCCGAGGGCGTAGTCTACTTTAGATATTTGGACCCTAATCACCTGAATACCCATTTGCGATTCCAGTGCCTTCACTTTAGCATCCATGGCTGATTTTTCCAATTCAGCCACAGGAACCGATACATTCAACTTGCGTTGGTTCGGCTTGACATCCTCACGCAACAAAAACTTCTCGAGCAAATAAATAAAGGCCAAGACTAAAGCGTTAATCACCACCATCTCCATCCAGCCTTCTGGCTGTGAGGACAACGCATTAATCAAGGCAATACCAATAGCTGCAAACAAATACGTCATCTCCTGCGGGCGCAATGGCTCGGTGCGGTAGCGCACAATGCCAAAGACGGCAAACATTCCAATGGCCATACCGATCTGCATATCAAAGGAGCGCAAGGTGTGGGACAGGAAGAACACCACCACAGAAATGATGAAAAAGCTGTAGACATTCTTGCGGGATTGTGGTCCGTGCTTGCTCACAATACGCATAAGCACTAGGTTAAACCCTAGGGTCAGCGCGAAACGAAGGAGCAATTCTAACAGCGCATTTTCAGAAAAGGCAGGCATAGTAGTTGTATTTGTTTCCCGTAAAGATAATAGGAGTGCGAATACATCGTATTTTCATCCGATGAAAAGACTGCTTTTCATCTTGGCGCTAGTAGCTATGGTTGGATGTGATGCCGATTATACCGTCGGAGAACTCCCCATCATCGAAATCAACACTACCCAAGTCATTCGCCCCGACGAAAAAGTTCGTGGCGAAATGGTCATCTTGGACGAGGATAAAGAAGTCCTTTCCAGCGAGATTGGCATAGAATACCGAGGTAGTACTTCCTATCGAGTCAGCGATAAAAAGTCTTACAGCATAGAAACACGCATGGCAGGCGATGACCGGGCGCAAAGCCTCTTGGGCATGCCGGCCGAATCCGACTGGATTCTCATGGGGCATGTCTTCCGCGCCACCGACCCCGATAATTTTTACGCCTTTGACCCCACCTTGATGCACCACTACATCAGCTACGAATTGGCCCGATCGATGGGACAATACGCCAGCCGATGCCGCTGGGTAGAGCTCCGCGTCAACGGTCGCTACGATGGCCTCTACATCTTAATGGAAAAGCTCAAAGCAGATCCATTGCGCATTGATGTAGGCAGGCCAAATGGCGATTCAGAACCAGGAATCACTGGTGGATATATTTTAAAAATCGACAAGACGGCTGGCGACGCACCTGTAGGTCAGCCGTTGGAATACTACGACAATAATTGGGGGGATGATGCCGTCTACACCTCCGCCAATAGCTTCCGTTCGCACTATGATATTTACGGCGACAGCATGACCATCGAGCCCTTCCGTCCGCCCTACCACGACCAACAATGGCTCGAGACCTACTTCTTGTACGAGCATCCTGGCCCGGCCGAGATGACCTATGCCCAGCGCCAATACATACAAGGCTACATCAGCGATTTTGAAACCGCCCTCCTTACCGACGACCTCAGCAGCTCCACACGCACATACCTCGACTATATCGACCTGGAAAGCTTTGTGGACGGCTTTATCATGAACGAGCTCGGAGGTAACATCGATGCCTACCGTATCTCCACTTTCCTGCATAAACCGCGCAGCGGCAAGCTCCGCTTTGGGCCCATCTGGGACTTCAACATAGGATACGGGCGTCAAGGACGAGTGCCATGGGACGATTGGATTTGCAATTACAACGACCACGTGAATCAAGATGCATGGATGCTGCCTTTCTGGTGGGACCGATTCCTCGAAGACCCCATTTTCACCACAGCGGTCAAGGCCAGATGGACCAGCCTCCGCAGCGGCGCACTGAGCGATGCTGCCATCTTCGGATTGATTAATGATACTGAAGACCGATTAGTCCAAGCAGGTGCAATCGAACGCAACTACAACCGTTGGAAAACAGATAATGGAAACACCGTCAATCACGCCGGCGAAGTTGATTTTCTTCGCTTTTATCTAGAACAACGATTGGCGTGGATGGATTCTGAAATAAGTGCGTGGTAATAGGGCAATTCGGCAGATGAGGCGTATTTTGCAGCCGTAAATACAACACGTATGATCACTCCACTTTTGTACATCGGCCCTGGTTTGAGCTTGGGCGCTGGCATCTTGATTGCCTTGGTGCTTTTGCTGATCGTTTTCGCCTTCGGCTACCGCATTTGGTACGGCATCAAGAAAGCGCGTAAAAAGTAAATGTTCGAGGCGCTGCGCATAGCTTTTCCGCTGATTTCGGGGATCGTTCTCGGAATGGGGGTGCTATGGATGCAGGCTCCTTTTTTTGATCTAGCAAGCCGCAGTGTGGGGCTGCTCGACATTCTCATCTCCGACCTTGAAGAGGACGACAAATTCGAGGCGGTAAACAAAGCGACCAATGCTACCGTTGTGGCTCTCCTGAAGACCTTGGCCTTTTTGGCCGTAGTGTTGGGGGCGACCGCATGGACGTACTGGTATTTGCCGGGGATGTTTTGGGCAGATACGCTGAGCACAAGTTGGAAGTTTGGCGTGTTCACCGCAGGAACTATACTGCCGTTTCTCTACCCTCGAAAGAAGAAGAGTGCCTATGGCGCTATGGCCCAATTATTCCATCACCTCATCCTCGACCATTACCACATTGGCAAGGCCTTGTTGAAGCGCCAAATCAAAGGCGTAGAGCACCCTGTGGAGGACGGCGCGGTAAGTGCCGTGGTGGTCACTGGGTTGGCCCGGGCAGGGACCACAGCATTAACGCGTACTTTGAGTGAGCGCGGTTCGTTCCGTTCTCTGGATTATAGCAACATGCCCGTATTGCTTGCTCCTAGATTATGGGCCAAATTCTACCGCCCCAGCCGCAAAGAGCAGCAGGAGCGCGCGCACGGCGACGGGATCAAGGTAGGGCTTGCGAGCGTGGAGGCCTTGGAGGAGTATTTCTTCAAGGTGATCACGAGCGATCGGTTCGTGAAAAAGGACCGGTTGGTGCGTCATGAGTTGAGCGGAGAAGAGAACGAGCAGTACAGAAGGTATTACAAGAGCCTGTGCAAGCCCGGCGAGGTGTATTTGGCAAAGAACAATAATGCGGTGCTCAGGTTGCCCTCTTTGTTGGCGCAGAATCCGGACATGAAGGTGTTTGTAATGGTGCGTGAGCCGCTCGAGCACGCCTGCAGTTTGTACAAGCAGCATTTGAAATTTAGCAAGGAGCAGGCGGAAGACCCGTTTGTGTTGACCTATATGAATTGGTTAGGGCACCATGAGTTTGGGCAGGATCAATTACCTTTTGACCTTGGCGCCCTAGGCGACGAGCGTGACCGTGAGAAGTTGGATTTTTGGTTGGAGCGTTGGGTCGAGTACTATAGCTACGCGCAAGGTTTGGGCGGGTTGGAGTTTATTCGCTATGAGGAGTTTTTGGCGCGTCCGTCACAGGTGGTGGAGCGCATTGCCAAAGCCACGGGTATAATCATTAATGCAGAGAATATTCCGGTCTTTGAGAAAACGCAAGCGGTGCCTAGTGGGTTTAGCCCTGATCTCGTGCAGATGGCCCAAAAAGTGTATGAGGGGTTGGGATAAAATTGGGCCCACAAACTTCGTGGGATTTTGCTAACTTCAAGCCACCAACGACACTCGCTATGGACATCGATCATATCCTAAAAACTATTGTCCCAGAATTGAGCGCTGAGCTGCGTCAACACCTCATCGAGGTTGGGGAAATAGAGCATTACGAGAAGGGCGGTTTAATTCTTGATTACGGGATTGAAGCTTGCTTTTTGCCCATTATTTTGGAGGGAAATGCGCGCGTGGTTCGCGGCGATGAAGACGACCCTTCCAAGGAGTTATTATTGTATTTTCTGACGCCCGGGGAAATCTGTCCATGTGCGGCCTTCTCTACTCTACCGAACGGAGAAATGCCTATCACGGTGGAAGCGGAGACGCCTGCAGTGATTTTGAACGTGCCCATCGGCGAATTGAACACTATGGCGACTCAATTTCCGGAGTGGAGAATGTACGAATTGGCCAATTTCCGCAAGCGCTTCGAAGAGCTGCTGAGCCTCGTGGACAATGCGATCTTTAAGCAACTAGGAGCTCGATTGCGCGCCTACATCGAAATGCGTTGTCGCGTGAGTAGCCGCAAAGGCGTGGCATTGTCCAAAGTGAAAATGGCCTCTGAGCTCGGCACCTCAAGAGAGGTAGTGAGCCGACTACTCAAATCCCTCGAACACGAAGGGGTCATCACCCAAGATAAAGACGGGGTTCACCTGATCAACTAAATAAAAAACCCGGCCTGCAGCCGGGTTTTTTGTGCTTATTGTAATACCACGCGCTCGGTATAGTGCCGATCCGGCGTGGTGAGGTTTAGGATATACATCCCCTTCGCCAAAGCGCTGAAATCCATCGGCTCAATCATAGGGCCTTCACTTTGAATTTCACCTTGTGCCGCCACGCGACCGTTGAGATCAACGAGCGTCCATTGCACTCGCGTACCATCCGCAAAATCGAGCAATAGGTCCATCGTTCCCTGGCTTGGATTCGGGAAGGCCATGAACGGCTTCACTTCCGCCAAGACCTCTTCTGGGAGGTCCATAAAGGCGGCATCGCCCAACTTCACGTCTGTATAGATGTGCCATTCGCCTGGACCAAAAGACATCGGTGCCGTAGCATTGGTTACCGTAATACTATCCCCTGTAAAGTAGTCGTACCAAGTGCCTGTATGCTGGAAGTTCGGATATACGTCTTTTTGCGTCACCCCAAAGTTTCCTACCACGGTCACGTCCATATTGTTCCCGTTCAAGTTGATTCGTTTAGACGAACCGTTCAAAGCGTAGGTAAAGTTTGACGTGTTAAAGACATCATACTTCTTGCGCATGTCCATCATCGAGGCCATGTAGAAATAAATCTTCTGACGGTATTGGTTGTCGTAGTAGTTCCAGAGAATAGGTTTCTCACAGACACGACACGGGTTATCGATGGAAATATCGTAGCCCAATTCCTCAAACATATAGATCATCTTCGGTCCAGGAATGGTGTAGAAGAACGCACTTGCTTGAATGATGCGGTCCGCACGTGTGGCCAAGGTCTTTGTGTCGTATCCGCCACTCGAGTTCCCATAGGTTTTAATCTTGTAAGACGCGCGCTCCTCATCGTGGCTTTCCATGTAGCTGATCAGGTGCTTGTCGGTCCAGCCGCGCTCCTTGTAGATGCCCCACTTGAAGTCGCTATCTGGCGAGTAACCCATGGCCGCTTCGTAATACTGGTGCGTGGCATTCCCCCACAGCATCATGCCATAGTCGCTAAGCTCCTTCTCCTCTTGGTTTGGCCCCCAGTGTTCGAGGATAACATAAAAATCAGAATCTGCGTTCCAACATACATCCGCCATTCGCTTCAACGCAGCGATTCGTGGTGCTTGGTAGTTGTCCGCATTCGAGCTGTTCGTGAACCCTTTGGTAAAGTCAAATCTGATCCCATCAATCTTGAACTCCTCAATCCAATAAGTATTGATGCGGTCGATGTAGTCTCGTGTTGGCTGCACGAAATGATCGAAGTCGTTCCCCCAACAGTTTGGCGGGTGCGGACAGATCTGGTTCATGTACGGGTTGTTCGCCGCGGGCCGATTGTTGTTGCCGTCCCACCACATCTGCGCAATAGGGTTTTGCCCAAAAGCGTGGTTGAAGACTTGGTCCATAATCACCGCAATCCCTCGGCTGTGACAGCTGTCCACGAACTCGCGGAATTTTTCCGGCGTTCCGTAGTATTTGTCCAGTGCCATGTGAAAAGACGGGTTATACCCCCAGCTCGAGTTCCCTTCAAATTCAGAGTTTGGCATGAGCTCAATGGCGTTGATTCCGAGGCGTTCGATGTAATCCAGGGTATCAATGAGCGTCTGGTAGTTGCGCTCTGAAACAAAATCGCGAATGAGCAATTCGTAGATGAGAAGCTCCTCCTGTGGAGGTGCGTTAAAGGTACTATTGGTCCAATTATATCCTGGCTTCGCCGTCTCATATAAAGACACTATGCCCGTGGTTTTACCCGTTGGGTAGTTTGGCATATTCGGATACGTAGCGCTTGAAATATACCCGTCGTTCCAAGGATCCAGGATCTGCTCTGAGAACGGATCCGCTACTCTTAGTTCGCCGTCGATAAGGTACTGGTAGGTGAACGGCTGGCCCGCTGGGACAGTCATCTCCAAGAACCACCAAGCTCCGCCTGGAGTGCGCGTCATCGCATTCACAGTATCCGGCATGTAGTCGTTATGAGAGGTCAAACAATACACACGGTTTTTGAACGGTGCATAGAGCTTAAAGAAGACGGTCGTGTCGTTCAACTCATTGATGCCCTGCTCCATTCCGCTCGGCATTACACCCACTTGCAGTGGCGTTTGAACAGCATAGTGCACAGTATCATATTCGGTAGAAGTACCATAATCTGCTTGCAAAACCACAGTATGCACCCCGGCGGTCGTACTGCCTAAATAGAAGTTTTCCTGTTTTGTAGAATCTTGGAAGACCAACGTACCATTATCGTACACCTTCATGTCCGCTTTTTGGTTCGAGGCCACAATGAATTCAATGGAATCGCCCGGATTAATGAGTAATGTAGTCGACGGCGCCAAGAACTTGGCAATCAAACCCGCGTTAGCCGGGTAAACGTCATAATAGATATCATTGCCGTTCGGATCGCGCCCTACTATAGTTCCATTACCATTGCGAAATACAAAGGCCATTTGCTGTACTACCACGCTAGAGCCGAAGCCGTAGAAGGTCGGCATGTGGTACTCAATCTTATGCAGGTTATTGCCCAAGTTTGTCATCAACACCGTTGCATCTGGCGTCCCCCAGTTTCCTTGAACATGTCTCCAATCCGTTGCTGAAGTACTTTGATTAGTGATCAAACCCGCGTGGGCATATACTGGTACTACCCCGGTCAACGCACCATTGCCCTCGGTAGCATCGTAAATGATGGTCACCGTATCGTTTTGGGAAGGAAAGGCCGGAGTTACCGTCAAAATCTGAGCGTTCGCTAGGGCAGCGAAAGCCACAAACAAAAGGGCGGCGAGTGAGCGTGTAGTGGTCAATTTCATATCTGAACTCTGCTGATGTGCTTTGGTATGGGTTAAAATTAGGGCAAAACAAGCGGAGAAACTACCCGGATTTTGTCGCATTTGCCTAACTTAATGGTCTAAACATTCAAACTATGATCTTATCTACAACCTCTACCGTCGCCGGCAAAGAAGTTTCCGAAACCATCAGTATTTGCCGAGGCAGCACCGTTCGTGCACGCAATATTGGCCGTGATATTTTCGCGGGCATCAAGAACATTGTCGGCGGTGAAATTGAAGAATATACCAAGCTGCAAGCCCAAAGCCGTGAGCAAGCCTTGCAGCGCATGATCAAAGATGCGGAACGCCTCGGGGCAGATGCCGTCATTAACGTGCGCTTTACCACTTCGATGGTCATGCAAGGCGCGGCAGAAATGCTGGCCTACGGTACAGCCGTAAAGCTGAAATAACATGTGGTTTTTAGGGGTGCATGCCCTTATATGGGGCTTCATGCTTGTTGCCATCATAGTATTGGGCACTCGTGCCTATCGCAAGGGCAAGCTTGAGGATTTCGAGGACCGCAGTAATTAGGAGGCCTGCGGTTCTAATTCAATAATACGGTCGCACATATACCGAACAACATCGGGGTCGTGAGAGATGAAAATCATGCTCAAGCCCCGATTCTTTTTTATCCCGTTGAGCAAGTTCAATACTTGAGCTTGTACACTCACGTCTAGAGCGCTCACACTCTCGTCACAAATCAACAACTCCGGATCCGCCGCCAAGGCACGAGCAATACCGATACGCTGGCGCTGCCCTCCAGAAAACGCACTTGGCTTCTTCTGTAAATCCGAGGCCTGTAAACCCACCTCTTCCATCAAGGCTTCAGCCTTTGAAAGACGCTCCGCCGCCGACAGGTGGCTTTGGTGCTTGCGTAGCACTTGGTCCAATACCCAACCGATACGCTTAACGCTGTTCAACGCGCTATAGGGGTCCTGGAAGATGAAATGGATTTTACTTTGATCGCCGCTATATTTCCAATGCTTGTATTGATGTGTATTTAGCCCAACGATGGCGCGGCCGATCGTGCTTTTCCCAGATCCCGAAGGTCCGATTAGCCCCAGCGTCTCCCCCGGCATCAATGCTAAATCCTGGTCGCGCACCACCCACTGTGTGTGCGTTCGCCAACCCTTTTTTCTCCGAAAGCCAATGGTCAACCCTTCAATCTTCAGCAAGGGATGTTTGGCCTCTGGCGCGACCAATTCTTCCTTCTCCGCCACCGCTTTTTCCTCCAAGAAATCCTGCAGCACCGGCAATGGATACGGCCGTCCCTCCTTAGGCGGACGACAGGCTAACAATCCCTTCGTGTAAGCATGTTGTGGGTGCTCAAATATATCCTTCGCCGGACCCTGCTCCACCGTTTTACCACGGAATAACACCAGTACATCGTCCGAATGTTCCGCTACTACTTCGAGGTCATGACTGATGAGCCAGAGGGCACAACCGCGCTCCTTCACCAAGTTTCTCAACAGGGTCAATATGGTCGCTTCCACAGCCTTGTCCAGCGCCGTGGTTGGCTCGTCGGCAATGATGAGTTTCGGGTCCAACAAAAGAGCCATGGCGATGACTACGCGCTGGCGTTGACCGCCGCTCAATTCATGCGGGTACTTGCTATAAGTGTGTTCCGGCTCAGGGAGCTCCACCTCCGCCAAAGCCTCCAAGATTTTCTGTTTGCGCTCCCCCGCCGAAGCAGAGGTGTGGCGCTCAAGAACTTCATCAAGCTGTTTGCCTATGCGTATAGAGGGGTGTAAGGAGGTCATGGGATCTTGAAAAACCATGGCCACTTCCTTGCCTCTAATCTCCGACCAAAGTGCAGGGGTCATGCTCGAAATGGAGCGTCCCAAAAGGTCCGCAGTTTTAGCTTGGACCTCAGCCTTCGGGTCCAGCAATCCCATGGATAAAAGCGCGGCCACAGATTTACCGGAGCCACTTTCCCCGACCACCGCGAGGCTTTGGCCCGGGTAGATGGTCAATGAAAAATCATGCAATACCTGCTTCTCGCCAAAGGAGATGTTAAGCCGCTCTAGTTTGACTACAGGTGTGTGCATGGTTTATTCGTTCCAAAGGTCCATTTGAAGAAGCAGGGCTTCCTCCACCTTGTTGAAATCTGCATGGTATTTCCCGCCGTCGCGTTGGCCTACGCGCATGACGACACGCTGGTGTGGACGATCGATCAAGATATCTTGACCCAACATCCCGCGGAACCCAAAGACGTGGTTATACGGTTCTGGGTAGATCCAAAAACTATGTCCATAGTACGGGCTCTTATACCCTTGAGAGGCCATGGCAATGAAAGCAGAATCAACCACCGATTGTCCGTTGATCTTTCCGTCGTGCAAAATGAATTGGCCCAACTTCGCAAAATCTCGAACGCTGACGTTGAGGCAGCAAAAACCTAGCTCCAAACCGGCCTCGCGGTCCAAGTGCCAAGTAGCGGCCGTTTCAAAACCCACCTTCGCAAAGAGCTCGCGGTTTGCAAAACTCGATACACTTTCCCCAACAGCGCGACTCAATGCCACTGTTAGTACCTGCGTTTGCGCGCTTTGGTATTCGTATACCTCACCCGTTGGGTTCTTGCCCGGAGGAACAGAAAGTGCTGTTGCTTCAGCATCCTTACCGTAGTACAACTTCGCAGTTTTAGAGAACGGATCGTTGTAGCTTTCTTTGATCTGCATACCCGCAGTCATGGTGCTAAAATGACGCAAGGTCGGCTCCGCCACACCCTCCGGAATCTCATACTCCGGAATGTATTTCGTGATGGGGTCGTCCCAAGAATCGATATACCCGTCCTGAATGGCAATCTGAACCAACAAGGTGATCACAGTCTTCGCCGTTGAGAAGCTATTGCTGATGGTCGATGCGTCGTGATCGTCCCAATATTCTTCGAAGACTACAGAGTCCTTTTCTAATACAATAAGTCCCTTAGTATCGTAAGATTCCAACGCGGTCCTTGTATCCGGCGCGAGCTCGAGGGTATAGGATCCCTCAGGCAAGCTCACTGCATTAAAGACCAGCATTTCGCGCTGGTCAAAGTGGCTACGATCATAGATATGTGCACTCTTATGACCATCTAGGTAAGCGCCCTGCACCCCGCGAATGAGGTAACTGTAAGGAGAATACTTCAGGGCTAGAAATAAGACGACGACAATGGCGACGACGCGTTTAGCTGTTTTCATGTTTGTAGGGTTGTGTTGACGGCACTAGAGTACAGCCAAACTGTTGTTCAAAATTCTTTTTTAATTGGTCCTTGACCTCATTTAGATCAATTTCTCGGCCCAATTCTATGTGCAGCGACGTCACTGCCTTATCACTGATGCCACAAGGCACTATGTGCACAAAATGGCTCAAATCCGTGTTCACATTGAAGGCAAAACCGTGCATGGTCGTCCAACGCGACGCCTTAACTCCCAAGGCGCAAATCTTTCGGGCGAAGGGGGTTCCCGCATCCAGCCAAACGCCTGTCTCCCCATCGGAGCGGCCAGACTCAAGGCCATAAAACCTCAAGGTCGATATAACCACCTCTTCAAGATAGCGCAAGTATTTATGAATGTCCGTGAAATAATGGTCCAAATCTAAGATGGGGTAGCCCACAATTTGCCCCGGCCCGTGGTAGGTAATATCTCCCCCACGGTTCACCGGATAGTATTCTATTCCCTCTCTTTTCAGGCGCGCCTCGTCCACCAACAAATGGTCTTCCTTTCCGCTCTTACCTAGTGTAAAGACCGGGAGGTGCTCGACAAAAATCAAATGATCCGTGGTCTCCTTCGCCTGCTCAGGAGTTTTTCGATTGACCAATTTCTGATCCACCGTCTCCTCAAACAATTGGGTCTGGAAATCCCACGCCTCTTTATACCCGACGCGGCCTATATCTTGAAACTGTACTTCTTTCATGGATGTTTATGCCAACTCCACTGCACGCCTATGGGCAGCATCAGTTGCCATTCCCATAACCCGCTCGGGCCACCATTAGTTTTATCAAGCTGCGGCCACAGGTAAATTCCCGTGCTCTGGCTCACCCACCAAGTGCATTGTGCGCCTAATCCCGCTTTCATATCAGATGTACTCCAAGACTCACCCACGACCGGCTGATTGTTGTGATATGCCAAGCCCAAATGAGCGTCGAGCAATAAACTAAACTTCTGGTCACTAGCGCCAGATGCTAAAAAATGGACGCGGCCCATCGTGGCATAGGTCTGTGTCATCGGCGACAGATCTGTGGACGCCCCTAAACCTACGGCTACCTTTGGTGTTATGAAATTGCAAGAGTTGACTTGTAGCGTAAGGCGCGCATTGGTAAGGTTCGATGTCGTTCCGGTAACAAAAGCGGACCCCCCAACACTTTCAAGTCGTGTCCCTTTTTGCCAATACGGCTGGGCATAGGCAGAGAGGCTCAAGAAGAGCAAGAGTAATAGATGGGAAAATCGGCGGATACTCATGATGCTAAGCTACGAAAGGCAATTATCTTTGCGACTTGAAATAAACGTGTCGTATGGCAAGACTTTTATCAGAACAGGAAATCCTTAGACGTGAATCACTTAGCAAGCTGAAAGCATTGGGCATCGACCCGTATCCAGCTGCCGAGTATAAATGTACGCACTTTGCCAAAGACATCCGCGCTGGATATAGCGAGGGTGCCAGTGGTTTTGAACAGGTGCGCATCGCGGGCCGTTTGATGACTAAACGCATCATGGGCAAGGCTTCCTTTGCTGTATTGGCCGATTCTTCTGGAGACATGCAGATCTACATCAACCGAGATGAAATCTGCCCAGACGAGGACAAAGCCCTCTACAACGACGTATTCAAAAAACTCCTAGACATTGGTGATTTCATCGGTGTAGAAGGACACATGTTCACCACCCAGACCGGTGAGATGAGCTTGCACGTAAAATCGTTAACCGTACTCTCCAAAAGCTTGCGTCCACTACCCGTAGTGAAAACAGATGCCGATGGAAAGGTATACGACGCCCTCACGGACCCCGAGATACGCTACCGTCAACGCTACGTCGACCTCGTAGT
>DFQY01000035.1:20262-26852 GCA_002378005.1 Flavobacteriales bacterium UBA3477 | reverse complement strand
ATTTTAAAAGTCGTACCCACCCCGGCACCACTTTCGACCAAGATGACCTTGCCCTGATGGTAATCTTCAATGATGCGTTTGGCCAAGCTTAGGCCCAATCCCCAACCGCGGTTTTTGGTGGTGAATCCCGGGTGGAAAATATTACGCTGGTCGTTGGTGGGAATGCCCTTGCCATTGTCGCTGATGAACAAGTGGACTTCGGCGGCCGCAGTTTCCTTGCGGATGCGGATTTCACCTTTACCCTCTAAGGCATCGGCGGCATTTTTGATCATGTTCTCTAAGACCCAGCTGATGAGCTGCCCGTTGTGTTGCACATTACTCTCTATTCCTAGATTGGAGGTGAGGCTGATCTTCTTGCCCAAGCGTGTGCCCAGGTAATCGGCCGTGCGGGAAATGGTTTGATCGAGGTTGAGGTCGCTGAGCTCCGGTTGTGAACCAATCTTACTGAACCTGTCGGTGATTTCGGTTAATCGGTCAATATCCTTCTCCATTTCGCCAAAGGCAATTTCCTTCGGGTACTGCTCTTTGAGATAGGCAATCCAACCCATTAGAGCGCTCAGGGGTGTGCCAATCTGATGGGCAGTTTCCTTGGCCATTCCGGTCCAAACCTTGTTTTGCTCGCTGCGGCGTGCATTGGAAAAGGCCATATAACTGATGAGTATGTAGATGCCGATGATGGCCAGGAGGATGAGGGGATAGAGGCGGAGTTTGGTAAGCAGGTTGGAGCCCTTGTAGTATAGGTAGTTCGTTTGTCCGTCGGCGAATTGATTTTCGAGGACTTGGCCGGAGGTTTTAAACTCGTCCAATTTTCTCAGCAAATATTTCTCAGGATTCGATTCCGGCACGCTCAAATTCCTGTGGGCGATGATGTTGCCTTCGTTGTCGGTCAAGATCACTGGGATGGTCGTATTGTCTTGAATGATTTGGGTAAAAAAACTCAAGTTTGAATCGTCTTCGGCAAAAAAGACTTCTTCTACGGCTTGGGCCCAGAGCTTGATTTTGCGCTCTTCTTCGTTGCGCAATTCTCCCAAGAAAGACTCAGTGTACAACAGCGAGGCAAGCCCGATGATGGTTCCAATGGAGATGATGGCAATTTTCCACCAAATTTTACGTGTATATACATCGCTGTTCATGACTACTAAACTATGGTTTCTTTGCTACATTTGTCCTCTATGTCGAACGCTTTAGTCATCATACCTACGTACAACGAGATCGAGAACATCAGTAAGATGTTGGATACGGTCATGAATCTAAACGAAGGCTTTGATGTTTTAATTGTGGACGATGGTTCTCCAGACGGCACCGCGCAGGTGGTCCGCGAGAAGATGGACGCCTTTGGCGGGCGCATTCACCTTGAAGAGCGCACTGGGAAATTAGGATTAGGAACGGCGTATATTCATGGCTTCAAGTGGGCCTTGGCACGCGGTTACGAGTACATTTTTGAGATGGACTGCGATTTTTCCCATGATCCCAACGACTTGGCGCGATTGAAAAAAGCCTGCGAGGAAGGGGCGGATTTGTCCATCGGTTCGCGGTATGTGAAAGGGGTGAATGTGGTGAATTGGCCCATGAGCAGAGTCTTGCTCAGTTACTTTGCCTCCGTTTATGTCCGCTTCATTACGGGCATGCCTATACAGGATGCTACGGCCGGTTTCAAATGTTATAAACGCGCCACGCTTGAAGGCATAAATTTTGATAAGATCCACTTCGTTGGATATGCCTTCCAGATTGAGATGAAATTCAAGGTTTGGCAGCGCAAGATGTCTGTCGTCGAGGTGCCAGTCATCTTCACCGATCGTACGGAGGGAGAATCTAAAATGTCTAGCGGTATTATTAAAGAAGCCATTTTTGGCGTGATAAAACTCAAGCTCTGGAGCTTGTTCCAAAAGACCAACTAACCCCTACCATAGTTTATGTTAAAATCTTACCTCATTAAAAATGCACGAATGGTCAATGAGGGAGAAATCCTTGAAGGGGATCTCCTCGTTGAAAACGGTCGCATTGCCAAAATTGATAAGAGCATTGGCCCGAAGAATGCCAATGTGAAAGTCATTGATGCGGAAGGTAAATTTTTAATCCCTGGTGTGATCGACGATCAGGTGCACTTCCGTGAGCCAGGATTGACACACAAGGGCGATATCGCCTCAGAGAGCGCTGCAGCAGTTGCTGGTGGAATTACCTCGTACATGGAGCAGCCTAATACCAAGCCTGCGGCAACTACTATTGAGGAGTTAGAGAAGAAATACAGCCGTGCGGCAGAGGTGAGTTTGGCAAACTACAGCTTCAACATGGGAGCGACCAACGACAACTTGGAAGAACTCAAGCACGTATCTAAAACGGATGTGGCGGGGATTAAAATCTTCATGGGATCCTCGACGGGCAATATGTTGGTGGATGCACAAAAGACGTTGGAAGGTATATTCCAATTAGACCATCAACTCATCACCCATTGCGAGGACGAAGCGACCATCAAGGCAAATCTTGAGGCGGCTAAGGCGCAGTACGGTGAGGATATTCCGATGAACATGCACCCAAAAATCCGCAGCGAAAAAGCGTGTTTGCTCAGCTCTACTACTGCCGTGGAAATGGCCAAGAAATACAACAGCCGTTTGCACGTATTCCACCTCTCTACCGGGGTGGAGACGAAGTTGTTCTCGAACAAAAAACCATTGGCAGAGAAGCGCATTACGGCGGAAGTTTGTGTGCACCACCTGTGGTTCGACGACAGCCAATACGATAAGAAGGGCAGCTTGATTAAGTGGAACCCAGCAGTGAAGACGGCCGAGGACCGCGACCTACTTTGGAAGGCATTACTCGACGATCGCATTGATGTTATTGCGACAGATCACGCGCCGCATACGAAGGAGGAGAAGGCCAATACATATTTGAACGCCCCTTCGGGTGGCCCGTTGGTGCAACATGCACTGCCGGCCATGATGCAGAAGGTATACGACGGAGTGATGGACATGGAAACCTTGGTTCAGAAAATGTGTCATAACCCGGCCATTCTGTTCCGCGTGGAAGACCGCGGCTTCTTGCGCGAAGGGTACCATGCGGATTTGGTTTTGGTGGATCCAAACCGTCCGTGGAGCGTGAACAAAGACAATATTCTCTACAAATGTGGCTGGTCGCCGTTTGAAGGCGCGCTGTTTAATAGCCGAGTGACGCATACGTTTGTGGGCGGTCACCTCGTTTATAGAAATGGACAGATCGACGGTTCTGTAAAAGGATCGCGCTTAAAATTCAATAGGTAAATGAAAACTTGGAAGCTATTTGTGGGCTTGGGGTTGCTGGTAGGAATGGGTTCCTGCGGCAGGCCTGAAGTGCAAATACCTTCCACGGTGCTCTCCTCGAAGGCCATGATTCCCATCATGGTCGATGTGCATGTGGTAGAGGGAGCGCGTAACGGTGCGTTAATCCTTGGGGATACCAACGGCATTGAAGATTATTACGCGAAGATTTACGAGAAGCACCAGATCACCGAACAGCAGTTTAAAGAGAGCTTCGCGTTTTACAGCTCACACCCTGATATTTTCATCCCTATTTACGAGGCCGTATTGGATTCTTTGAAGATCAACGGCGAACTATTGGGTCGCAGAGGTGTTGAAGCTGATTATGACTAAGGCTGTTTTTACCCCTATTTTGTTCTGCTTGTTAAGTGCCTCTTTGTGCGCTCAAGAACGCGGCATCAAACTTTGGGTGAGCGGCGCAGATACCTATCCCACTACCTTGGCGTACGACATCATCGATCCTTCTGGAACCCGTATTACAGCTGATTTTGTGCCTTTAAAGGATGCCAATACTCCTGTGATAATCCCAGTAGAATTGACAGAGATGTTTGGGGTGGTTATTTATGAAGATGCCAATCAAAACGAAGTGTTGGATATGGGCATTTTTGGCCAGCCTACGGAACGCTACGGTTTTAGTAACGGGGCTTGGAAGTTCTTGGGTCGCCCGGAACATGCAGAAACGTTGGTGGATCCAAAAGGAAATTGGACCGAACTTCGAATGACCTTAAAAAGCGTGATGGACTATTAAAGTTCGCCTAGAAACGCTTCAATCATCTCTGAAAATGCTTTGCGCGCTTCGGCGTGCACCCAGTGTCCGGCATTGGCAATGGTCTTGATCTCAGCCTGAGGGAACAAATCGTAGATATGGCCGTGATCGGCCGGCTCAATATAGCCGCTCATGCCTCCTGCGACGAACAAGGTGGGTTGGTCGTAATACCCGAATTCTAAGGGTTCGCCGACAAACGCAATCTGGGATTCTAAGGCATCGAGGTTAAATCTGAACGCGAAGGAATTCTTATCCGTGCGGTACATACTCTTCAAAAAGAACTGGCGAATACCTGCATTGGTGACCGTGTGGGAGAGTTGTGCTTCCGCGTCCGAACGCTTTTCTACGGCCGAAAAATCGATGGATTTCATGGCGTCGATGTAGCCTTGATGGTGCACCGGGTAAGCCTTTGGGGCGATATCTACTACGATGAGTGCACGAATGCGAGCAGGTCGAGATACGGCAAAGTGCATGGCAGTTTTTCCGCCCATGCTGTGTCCCAAGAGCACGGCATTTTCAATATTGTGTTGATCTAAATAGGCTTCAAGGTCCGCGGCCATCAAATCGTAATTGTGCTCGGCCATGTGTGGGCTGCGCCCGTGATTTCGCGCATCTACAGCATGTACCTGCCAACCGAGACTAGCCCAGTGCTTGGCGTGTGTGACCCAATTATCTCCCATGCCGAACAAGCCGTGCAAGATGATCAAAGGTGCTCCTTCACCATAGATTTTCGAAAACAAGGGGGTTACTTCCATGCCGTTGGGTTCAAGCAATTCAGGTATTGTTGAATGGTATTGTGCAACCCCAAATAAAGGGCATCAGAAATCAAGGCATGACCTATGCTCACCTCGTCGAGATTGCCGTGTAACTGCTGTCCGAAAAAGGCCAAATTCTCTAAGCTGAGGTCGTGACCCGCATTCACGCCCAGGCCTATACTCTTGGCGAAGGCTGCACTATCCACAAAGGGCGCCACAGCGGCCTCACGGTTTTTCGAATATTGGACTGCATATGATTCTGTGTACAGCTCAATGCGGTCGGTGCCAATGGTCTTTGCAGCCTCGATGAATGTCCGGTCGGTTTCAATAAAAATCGAGGTTCGAATACCTGCGTTTTTGAAGGTTTGGATAACCTCGGTCAAAAAATCCTTGTGGGCAATGGTGTCCCAGCCGGCATTGGAGGTCAATACTCCCGGTGGATCAGGAACAAGTGTGACTTGAGCCGGTTTGTGCGCAAGAACCAGGTCCATGAATCCCTTATTGGGGTAGCCCTCGATATTAAATTCGGTGGTTACTGCTGGGGCCAATTCCGCCACGTCGCTATACCGAATATGACGTTGGTCCGGACGAGGGTGTACGGTGATGCCTTCCGCACCGAAGCGCTCACAATCTAATGCCACCTGCAACACGTTGGGCACATCGCCCCCTCGTGCATTGCGCAAAGTCGCTACTTTATTGATGTTGACGCTCAGTTTTGTGTGATTGTTCATGGGTGCAAAACTAAAGAAAAGACCTATGTTTGTGTAAGAATGTTGCAAGAATCCATACATACCGAACCCATTAGTCCATTGCGACCTTCGGACAGCATTGTCGAGGCCTTGGATCACATGGAAGAGTGGAAGCTGGCCCACCTGCCTTTGGTGGACGCCGGGGGAACGTATTTGGGTTTGATCAGCGAGGATGCTCTATTGGCTGCAGCGGACGACCGCGCCCAGGTGCAAACCGTGTTCAACCCTGCCTTTGCTCCAAGCGTATTACCTAAATCTCATGCCTTCGCAGTCATGGATGTATGCACGCGAGACCGCATCACCATCATCCCTATCGTCAATGCGGAAGGGCTCTATGAAGGGTCTCATTTGTTGACCGATGTGCTGGAATTCTTCCGCGGCACGCCGGCCTTATCCCAGCCTGGGGCTGTGTTGGTGCTGTTGGCACCGCTTTCTACCTACAGTTTGGCAGAAATCGCGAGCGTCGTCGAGCAAAACGACGCCAAGGTGTTGGCGACTTGGTTGACCCACGGCAAAGCGGCATCTGATATCGAAATCACTTTGAAAATCAATGTTGAACACAGTGGTCCCATTGCCCAATCCCTCCAGCGTTACGGCTACGAAATAGGCGGTATCTTTGGGGACAAGAACTTTGATGAAGATTACCAGCAACGGTATGACCATCTGATGAATTATTTGAAGTACTGATGAGAATTGCATTGTTTGGTCGCGCCCCCAAGCCCGCTAACCTTCCCTATGTGGAGGTGGTGTTGGAGAAGCTCGTGCAAGAAGGAGCGGAGTTCTCAGTGTACCACACCTTGCGTCCTGCATGCGATGAAATTATCAAGGAGGAGTTTAAGGAGGTCCAATTCTCTACTTATGCCAACGAGGAAGAATTGGCTCAGTTTGATCCTCATTTCCTCATCTCACTAGGTGGCGACGGTACCATCCTCGAAGCTACGGTACTCATTCAAAGCAAGGATATTCCCATTCTCGGCATCAACATGGGCCGATTAGGATTCTTAGCTAATGTGGCCAAAAGCAATATCAT
>DFQY01000035.1:3250-19941 GCA_002378005.1 Flavobacteriales bacterium UBA3477 | reverse complement strand
CTTCAGGCGCGCAGCTCGTCCACCCATGTGATGAAGCCAAACTTCGCCCTGAATGAAATTACCATTGCCCGTAAGGAAACTACTAGCATGATTACGGTCCATACCTACCTCAATGGTGCGTATTTGAACAGCTACTGGGCCGATGGTTTGATTATCAGCACACCTACCGGCTCAACCGGCTACAGTTTGAGCTGTGGCGGTCCCATCATCATGCCGAACAGCGAAAACTTTGTCCTTACGCCCATAGCGCCACACAATTTAAACATGCGTCCCTTCGTTATTTCCGACAACAACACTTTACGCCTGCGCGTAGAGAGTCGTGAGAACGAGTTTTTAGCATCGCTGGACAGCCGTATGCACAGCTTCGACACGGAAACCGAACTCTTCGTGCAAAAGGCTGATTTTAGAATCGCCTTGGTGCAAACTGAAATGCAAGATTTCCCATCGACGCTTCGCAATAAGCTGAGCTGGGGATTGGACCACAGAAACTAAATGAAATTACGTACCCTTTTCCTTGTGGCTTTTCTTGGCTTGAGCACTTCTATGCTGGGCCAATTCTATGAGCTCGGCCTCGGCGGCTCAGGTACCTTGTTCCACGGTGACGTGGGCGCAGTGGGTACTGCAGCTCAAGGTGCGTACGGATTTACCCCGAACCAACCCGCTGGTCAAATCACACTCCGCCGTCAATTTAATTGGCACTGGTCGACCCGCCTTAACTATACCCGCGGCTACCTCAGTGGCATGGATGCGTTGGCGAAGGACGATTGGAAGCAGGATAGGGATTTGGCCTTCCGCACGGAAATTTCGGAGATCTCCTACATGACGGAATTCAACTATTGGCCGTACGGTACGGGTACCAAATTCAACCAATCCTTCTATCTGTTTGCGGGAATAGGACTCACACAATACAACCCTCAAGGCGAGTTTGAAGGCGAGTGGTACGACTTGCGACCGCTGGGCACAGAGGGACAACAAACCGACCTGAACGACCAACTTTTCTATGGAACCACCACTCTTACAGTGCCCATGGGCTTCGGTTACCGCCGCAGTTTGGCGCGTGATTGGAGCATGACGGCTGAGGTGGGATGGCGTTCTTATGGGTCCGATTATTTGGACGATACCAGCGGCGATTACGTCGATGCACAGGATTTGGCGGAGGCGCGCAGTGAATTGGCCGCGTATTTTTCAAATCCAGGAAATGTACCTTACCAAAGTGGATTGGCCAGAGGCAATGCTCAATCAAAGGATTGGGCTATTTTTGCCGGACTAACCATTTTTTATAACCTGAGCCCTAGAGATGAGCGCTGCAGTGGATTCTAACATTTATCGAAATAATCGCCTGAAAGCGGGCCTTGATCCGGATCATATCCCGCAACACATTGCGGTGATCATGGACGGCAATGGTCGCTGGGCCAAGCAACAAGGGTTTATGACCCGAGTACGCGGTCATGAAGTAGGCGTCGAAGCGTTGCGAAAAATCACCACGGCCTCAGCAGAATTGGGACTTGGCTTTTTGACCGTATATGCGTTTTCCACCGAAAATTGGAATCGCCCGAAGTCCGAAGTCGATGCATTGATGAATATTTTGATGACGGCTTTGGAGAAAGAATTGCCGACGTTAATGGACAATAATGTGCGTCTCAACGCCATTGGAAACGTGGATTGCTTGCCTGAAAAAGCAAATAAAAAGTTAATGTCTGTCATAAGGGCTACATCCAAGAATGATGGGTTAACTTTGACGCTTGCTTTGAGTTATGGCTCTCAGGATGAAATGGTGCAAGCCGTTCGCAAAATCGCCACAGAAGTGGCCAATGGGGCATTAGCTCCAGAGGACATTTCGGAAGCAGATATTGAGAATTCACTCTTCACGGCGGGAATGCCTAGTCCGGATCTCATGATTCGTACCAGTGGAGAACAGCGCATCAGCAACTACTTGCTTTGGCAGTTAGCCTATGCTGAGTTGTACTTTACACCCATCCTTTGGCCGGACTTTGATGCACAGGGGTTATATGATGCCATTGCTGCCTACCAGAAAAGGGAACGCAGATTTGGTCAGACCTCTGATCAACTAACGGACAAGTAATAGCATGAAGCGTACCCTTTGGGCCTTATTTCTAGTGTGTTCAGCACTAATTTCTCGTGGACAGATCGTCACTACGGGAGATTTCAATTTGATACCAGGTATTGATTACGAAGTTGGCGGTATTACCGTCAGTGGGACCAAGGATTTGGATCCTAATGTTGTGATCATGTTGACCAACATTCGCGTGGGCGATCAGATTCAGTTTCCGGATCCTGCCATTTCTGAGGCCATTCGTACACTATGGCGTCAACAATTATTTGAGGACATTACTTTCCGTGTGACCAACAAAACCGGTAACAAGGTATTCTTGGACATCTACTTGAAGGAACTTCCAAAGCTGAGCAAATACTACATCGTTGGCGTAAAGAAGTCTTGGAAAGACGACCTGCGTGAAGAATTGGGCCTACGTGCCGGAAAAGTCGTGAACGATAACTTGCTCGTGATGAGCAACAACAAGATTGAGCAATACTTCCGCGAAAAAGGCTACCTCAACGCCAGCGTAGATATCGTTCAAGATGTCGATACAAACTTCAACCACGCGGTGGTCCTCGGTTTCCGAGTAAACCCTGGCGAACGAGTGAAGATAAACGAAATCGTATTTCACGGCAACGAAGCGTTGAGTAATAAGGTGCTCCTGAAAGCGATGAAAAACACCAAGATGAAAGGCAAGGCCATCTTCAAGGTGTCAAAGCTTCGCAAGAAAGAATACCGCGAGGACCTCAAGGCCATCGTGACGAAATACAATAGTATGGGATACCGTGATGCCCGCGTGGTATCAGATACCTCCTATGCCTTAGACGGCGAGTTTATCAATGTTGAAATCACCGTGGAAGAAGGACGTAAGTTCTACTTTGGGGATATCACTTTCGTAGGAAATACGAAGTATGATACGCCAATCCTCAATAGTATTTTGAAAATCAAAAGAGGCGATATCTACGACAGCCAGCATTTGAACGAACGCGTGAGCTTCGATCCCAACGGCAATGATGTAGCGTCGATCTACTTGAATAACGGTTACCTCTTCTCACAAGTGGTGCCCATCGAGAAGAACGTGCAGAACGATACCATCGACATCGAGATTAGAATTCAAGAGGGTCGTCAGGCCACCATCCGCAAGGTGAGCATTACCGGGAATGAGCGTACAAACGACCACGTGATTTACCGCGAGGTCCGCACCAAGCCGGGTGATCTATTCTCAAAAGCGATGATTCAGCGTACTATTCGAGAATTGGCCCAGCTAGGCTATTTCGATCAAACACAGATTGGTGTGAATCCAGTACCGGATCCGCAAACGGGTACGGTGGATTTGGAATACACGGTGGTAGAGCGTTCGACCTCTCAGCTTGAATTACAAGGAGGTTGGGGTGCCGGCCGAGTGGTGGGGACCTTTGGTTTGAACTTCAACAACTTCTCTGCGCGTAACATCAACAATAAACGTGCATGGCAACCATTGCCGACAGGTGATGGACAAAGCATCAACTTGCGTGCGCAGTCGAACGGTTTGTACTTCCAGAGCTACAATGCCTCATTCACCGAACCATGGTTGGGCGGTAAGAAACCGAACAGCTTCACAGCTACTATTTACCACAACGTTCAGAGTAACGGGGTGCGCGCAAACGACCCGAACCGCCAGAGCCTGTATATTACCGGGGTAAACTTCGGATTAGGACAGCGTTTGAAGTGGCCGGATGATTACTTCACCCTCTACCAAGGGTTGGAATTCCGTCGCTTTAATTTGGACAACTTCCCTACTGGGTTCTTGAACTACAACAAAGGGATTTCCAACAACGTGAACTACAAGTTTACCTTAGGACGTAACAACACCGACGTACCCATCTTTCCAACGCGCGGTTCTCAGTTGAGCTTCGCAGCGGAATTGACCCCGCCGTTCAGCATGCTTAACAAGGACATTGATTACAAGAGCTTGAGTAGTGAGGAGCGCTTTAGATTGGTAGAGTACCACAAATGGAAGTTGAATGCAGATTGGTTTGCACCGATTACCTCTAAGTTCGTCATCCGAACCCACGGGGAGTTTGGATACCTCGGCTCGTACAACAAAGATTTGGGCTTGCCGCCGTTCGAACGCTTCTATGTTGGAGGTGATGGTTTGGCCAATTTCGTGATCGACGGCCGCGAGATTATCGGTCTGCGCGGGTACCAAAACAACTCCATTACCCCAGCAGGAGGTGGTGCGCTGTACAACAAATACATCCTTGAATTCCGATACATCCTTGCCAACAACCCGTCCGCACAGGTATTCCCATTGGCGTTCTTGGAAGGTGGAAACAACTACGACAATTTCTGGGACTATCGTGCGTTTAACTTGAAGCGTAGTGCTGGAGTTGGTTTGCGCATCTTCATGCCTATGTTTGGTTTGATGGGAGTGGACGTTGCCTATGGCTTCGATCCTATGCCGAATGGTGCTGCAGCCAGCGGATGGCAAACGCACTTCATCATTGGCCAACAGTTCTAATTCAACTACCTTCACTGCAATGAAGCTTCGACTTTTCCATATCATTATCGCCGCCCTTATGAGCTTGCCTACTATGGCACAGCGCTATGGTGTCGTGGATACGGAATACATTCTCGCCAACATGCCTGAATACGAGCAGGCCAAAAGCCAGCTCAATAAGCTCAGTGAGCAATGGGCAGGGGAGGTGAGTGCGCTTCAAAGTGAATTGCAAAGTTTGAAGGATGCGCTCGCGGCAGAGCGCATTTTGTTGTCGCCAGATAAATTGGCCCAACGTGAAAAAGCCATTCAAGACAAAGAGGCAGAGGTCATCGCCCTGCAGCAAAAATATTTCGGACCGGAAGGCGAGCTTTTTACCAAGCGTGCCCAGCTTGTCCAACCTATTCAGGATAAAGTCTTCGGAGCCGTCCAGGCATTAGCGACCAAAAGGAAATTAGACCTAATTTTGGACAAAAGCGCGGACAGTGGTGTTCTCTTCGTCGATAAGGAGAAAGACTACAGTGACGAAGTTTTAAATAGTTTAAAGCGATAAATTAAAAACAATGAAAAGAGTAATACTCGCACTTGCCTTGACTCTCGGCCTTGCTGGAACCGCTACGGCGCAGCAAAAAGTAGGTCACATCAATGTAGATGAGTTGTTGGCTATTATGCCTGAGACAAGCACCGCAGAAGCTGAGATTCAGAAGTACGCAGAGCAGTTGGAAGGTGATCTTACTGAAATGCAGCAAGAGTACACGACTAAATTGCAGAACGCACAGGCAAACCAAGGTACTTGGACACAGTTACGTCTTCAAAAGGAAGGTGAGGAGTTGCAAGCAATGGAGCAACGCATGATGGCGTTCAACCAGAGCGCTCAGCAAGATTTGCAGCGCAAGCAAATGGATTTGATGCTTCCAATTATTGAGAAGGCTCAAAACGCGGTAAACAAGGTGGCAGAAGATAATGGCTTCGCGTACATCTTGGATGCTTCTCCATCAAAGGCAATCGTGATCTACTTGGACGGTGGTGACGATGTAATGCCATTGGTTAAAGCAGAGTTGGGCATCAAATAATTCCCATCGCGATTAAATCTTAGGACCCCTACAGCAATAAGCCGTAGGGGTTTTTTTATGTCGTATTTTGGCTCCGATGAAAGGCATTCAAAAAATAGGATTGTTTGATAGTGGTTTGGGCGGGTTGACCGTACTCCAAGCCCTCGAACAGCGCTTGCCTGGCGTGCCGAAGATCTATTATGGCGATACGCTCCACTTGCCCTATGGGGACAAGAGCGATGCTGCCATCATCTCCTACAGCACCAAAATAGTGTCCTTTCTAGCTTCGGAAGGTTGTGACCTGATCGTTATTGCTTGTAATAGTGCGAGCGCCGCGGCGGGGAAGGTGCTTGAGGCGGAGTTCCCGGGGCTGGTGTTCATCAATGTCATCGATCCGGTCGTATCGGCGCTCGCATCCGGATCGCATGAGAAGGTGGGGTTGTTGGGGACGCGTGCTACAGTGAGGAGTGGTGCCTACCCAACGAAATTGGCCGCGCTAAATCCATCGGTAGAGTTGTGTGCGTTGGCTACTCCATTGTTGGTACCATTGATTGAAGACGGCTTTTTGGGCACGGGTATTGAAACTCAAGTATTGAAACATTATTTGGACGACAACGTATTGGACGGGGTGCAGGCCTTGGTGCCGGGTTGTACGCATTATCCGTTGTTGGAAGAGGCGGCGGCGACGTTGTTGGAAGGTGTGGATTGGATAGATGCCCCTGCGCTTGTGGCAGAAGCCGTGGCTGTGGAATGCGGGTCTACCTCGGCTGCTGCTGATGTGGAGACGACGTTCTATTTAAGCGATAAGACGCCGAGCTTTATGGAATTGGCCACTAAAACATTCGGGATCAAAGCCCAATGGAATACGAAGGTGCTGGATTAGCGCCCTTCTCCCCATTTATACATCCAGGAACTGATCGTTGAGATCAAAAAGCTGAACAGGATTGCGGTCCAAGTACTGCTTACGTGCATGCCGTCGACCCATTGATCCGCGACGCCGATGATGATAGCGTTGATGATCAAAAGGAACAATCCCAAAGAAAGGAAGGTCAGCGGGATGGTGATGATGATCAGTAATGGTTTTAGGGTAGCGTTTAGGATTCCAAGTACGACGGCCACGCCTATGGCCGTAGTGAAGGAATCGATGGTGACGCCGGGCAGCAAACAACCGGCCACGAAAACGGCCAAGGAACTCACAACTAGTCGGGAAAGAAGGCCGGGTTTTTGTCTCATGTGCGGTATATTCACTGCTCGAAAAGTACACATTATGAATCGAAATTTCACCCTCCTCGTTGCTTCAGTTTTCGCCGTAGGCGCGTTGACGAATTGTCAAAGCACCACAGAAGCTCCGGCGCCAGTAGCTGAGACTATTTTTTACGGAGATACCAGCGTGCGTGCTGACTTGTTTGATGATCCTCATAGCTACTCAGAGGAGGAGTCAAAGGTGGTGCATTTGAACTGGGATGCGGTGGTTGATTTTGAGCGTGAGGTGATCACAGCCACAGCGACTTGGACCCTAGATGAACAGCACGGGAGTGAAGTCATTTTTGATATTAAGGACCTTAATATTTCGAAGGTTACCCTCGACGGTCAGGAGCCTGTTTGGGATTTGGAATATGACGACGAGCTCTTGGGTTCTGCACTTGTGGTGTACGATTTAGGCCCAGATTCTAAAGAGGTAGCCATTACCTATGAGACTTCGGCTGAATCCGAAGCGCTACAGTGGTACCCGGCGGAGCTGACCCAAGGAAAGCGCATGCCGTTCTTATTTACCCAAAGTCAAGCTATTTTGGCCCGTACTTGGGTGCCGTGTCAGGACCGCCCAGGGGTTAGATTTACCTACGATGCAAAGGTCACGGTGCCAAAGGGCATGTTGGCACTGATGAGCGCGTCGAATCCCACACGGAAATCTGAAGATGGCGTGTATGAGTTTTCAATGCTACAGCCTATACCGAGCTACCTTTTAGCGTTGGGTTCGGGTGATTTGGCCTTCATAGAACTCGGCGAGCGTTCAGGAGTATATGCGGAGCCAGAGATGGTGCGCAATGCCGCTTTTGAGTTCAGCCAAACTGAAGATATGATTTCACGTGCGGAGTACCTCTATGGTCCGTATTACTGGGGACGCTACGATATGCTAGTACTGCCTCCGTCGTTCCCCTTTGGCGGGATGGAGAATCCACGTTTGACGTTCTTGACGCCCACCGTGATTGTGGGAGATATGAGCTTGACGAGCTTGATTGCCCATGAGTTGGCGCACAGCTGGAGCGGTAATTTGGTAACCAATGCGACTTGGAACGACTTCTGGCTCAATGAAGGGTTCACGGTGTATTTCGAAATGCGCATTATGGACGCTGTTTATGGGCCTGACTTTGCTGATATGTTGGAAGCATTGAGTTACGATGATTTGCAACGCGAGCTGGCCGTGATGTTAGAGGAGGATCCTGATGCGACGAGGTTGAAACAAAATCTAGAAGGACGTAATCCGGACGATGCAGTGACGGCCATTGCATACGATAAAGGGTTCCATTTCTTGAAACTCTGTGAGCAAACGGTCGGTCGCGAGCGTTGGGATGCTTTCTTGAAAAGGTATTTCGACAAGTACAAGTTTAAAACGCGTGTTACAGAAGAGTTCCTGCAGGAATTGGCGGGGTTAATGACCCAGGAAGAGTGGAATGCCGTGGGCGTGGAAGAATGGGTGTATGGCAAGGGATTACCTGCGAACTGTCCGTTCCCGGCCTCGAACAGATTCTACATCGTGGATGAGGCAGTGAAGATGTTGCTTGGGGTGAGCCCCGAAGATCCAGATGCGAAGTCCATGGTCTACCTCGAACAAGATGTGACTATTCGATGGACTACCCATGAATGGTTGCGCTATATCAGAGCATTGGAAGCCGGTGGTGCTACCGTGGGCCATTATAGATTGGCTGATGCGAATTATGGATTTACAGGAAGTCCAAACCCAGAGATTGTGGCAGCGTGGTATACGGCCATCTTGAAAACAGATTTTGAAGGTTTTGACCCTAAGGTGTACGAAGAGAAGGTGGAGTCTTTCTTGACCACTGTGGGCCGTCGCAAGTTTATTGTTCCGATGTATGCGAGCATGCTTGAGGGCGATGAAAAACGCCAGGTTTGGGCGAAAGAGATCTATGCTAAGGCACGCCCGTCGTACCATCCGTTATCACAGCAAACGTTGGACCAGCTCTTTGCGGAACACGAGCAAGGACTTTAGAAACGCATTATTGGCGATACGCTAAGGCTATCTTCCGGCCAGACCAAATCAAATGTTCCTGAAGATGGGGTTTCTTGGAACGGTTTCTTCTCATCCTTCGGAGTGGGCTTGAAAATGTGCAACAAGTCTTGCTTCTCCTGCTTCAAGGTCTCCTTGAAACTTTGTGAAATTCTTGCTTTGTCTAAGCTGATGCAGACATCGTCGAGGTTACAACCGACAATCAATCGGATATAGGGCTGGTTTTCGTTTTCCGCTTCTGCGATCCAATTCCCCAAATCACGGTTGGAATTTTTTCCTCTGAGTGCTAAATCCTTTAGTCCCAGTCGAACGCTGTAACGGATATCATCCGTTTCAAGATTCTGCCATCCGTTGACCCATAAATTCAGGGCGCTGTTCTCCACTTTGGTCTCAGGCAATTGTAGCGTATCGCCGTGTACTCGGAATTCAGAGTTCAAATAAGGGAAATTGATGCGTTGGAGCTCGCCCTGATCTATGAAGGCACTGAGCTCTTGCAAAGGTGCATAGTTCTGCAGGGTACCATTGCGTATTTCTCCGCGCCCTTCGACCAATGTTTTGCTGGCAATTTGTTCCCATTCCTCGTCGAAGGTCAGGGAAATAGTGGCTTCTGCATTCGCTTCACCAAGGAGGTTGGAGGCGTCGAGGTCTTCAATATCAAAGCTGTTGAAGCTGGCCAGCAATTGATCAAGCTGTATGCCATCGACCTTCGCATTTGCTTTAAACACATTATCTGTGCCTATTTCGCTTAGGGTCCAATTCCCTGCTAGGGTACCATCACAACCTTCAATACGCATATCATTACCCAACATCATGGCCCCACGGTTGAACACTTTCCCGCGCAAGTTCGTACCGTTAAAATCTCCAAGATTGACATGGTCTATGAACAGCCCTACACTGTAATCAAAGGTCGTTTCTTCATCTGCATCCTCCGGGGAATCCTCAAATTCCCAAAACAGTAGTGGATCAATATCAATAGTCGGGCTTTCCAAGCGTAACTCCACCATCGGGTAACCGTTCGGTTCGAGCGCATGGTAAATCATCCCTTGAACAACGGCAGTATTTTCCTCGCTTTTCAAGAAACAGCGTTCGACCGCAACATGACGTCCATCAGCACTGAGCTCAGCCTCGACTTTGTCGAATACGATATTACTCTGTGCTAATCCAAAGGAGCCTTCGGTCAGCTGAATCTTGCCTTCGAAGAGTGGGTTGCCGTACGGGGTTAGATCGTCCCAAGAGCGGAACGCTTGCTTAATTACGAGATCTTGCCCCTGCCAAAACCCCATTGGATCCACCAAAATATCAGTTTCGACAAAATCAAAGAGCTCGCTGAGGTTTGATCCACCACGAAGCTCGGTGATGAGCTGCGGTCTCGATCCCGAAATGGAGAGTGATCCGCTTATTTCACCAGTCTTTGTCTTGACGTTGAGGGTGCCTATTTGTAATTCCGGCAAGGCCCCCCATTGCCAATGTCCTTTGCAGGATACCGATGGGACGGCGATTCCATTATACACCATGGAAGAGCCGTCCGTAGAAAAATCTACGCTCCAATCTTCATAGGTGCCTTGCCAAGTCCATGAGGCGCGTAAGGCTTTGATATCTACTTCTTCTGGCAGCTCGAACAAGGGGGCATAGACTAGGGCAGCAGGAATGTCCATTTGGGCACCACTGATGCGCCCTCCATCTTGGTCGAGGAGCAGGGAAACCGGGAAGGTATGCAGTTTGAGGCTTTCAGTCTCAATCCGCCATTGGTCATCACTGAAAAGAACATTTGCCGATCCTTTGAGTGGGGCATCGACTAAAAATTTGCTTTGATCGATGGTTACATAGGTGTGATCGAGGTCGGCTTGAAGATTAAAGATTATTGCATCCCCAATACTCCCAGAGGCAGATACAGATGCTACAAAGGCCTCGTAGTAGGAATCCTCCTCGTAGTCGTCGTAAGTCAATTGCACATTCTTAGCTTCCACATGCTGTAGATTCAATTCTGTGGATGCAGTATCGGTGTTTGTCAACAGGTCCCAATTATCTCCACGTTTCTTATCGTGACGCAAATGCACTTCACCGGAGCTGATGGCCAATTCCTCTATGGTATAATCCCCTTGAATTACGCCTATCACATTCATGCCAAGCCCAACTTCGGCCGAGCGGATCAATGGAGCTTCACCTCCAAAAGGATCCTCGATAAGCACATCGTGCAAGACGATGCGTACGCGCGGAAAACCCGAAAATAGATCGAGATCGATGGTGCTGACAGAGACGGGAGTCTTCAGCTGAGTGTTGATCTTTTCAACTCCGCCTGCAATGATTTTATCTTGATTCGAATACAGATATCCGGCACCCCCTGCTAAGGCAAGGAAGAGCATGAGC
Source organism: Flavobacteriales bacterium UBA3477 (assembly GCA_002378005.1). Lineage (GTDB taxonomy): Bacteria > Bacteroidota > Bacteroidia > Flavobacteriales > Schleiferiaceae > UBA10364. Next base: position 8,743 of record DFQY01000035.1, on the reverse strand, counting down.
GCGAGGTAAGCCAATATTTTCAGCGCGCTCTTCATGGGGGTTATCTCGTTTTCAGAAAGTCAATTTCCTTGGTGTCCAACAAGCGGTATTCGCCGCGGCTGAGGTTTTTCTTGGTCAACCCAGCAAAGGACACACGGTCCAATTTTTCAATGGTATACCCCAAGGAATCAAATACCCGGTGTACCAATCTGTTTTTACCGCTATTCACGCGAATGCCTATTTCACGTTTGTTGGCTTCGTTGGCATAGCGAATCTCTTCAATAAAGGCCTTTCCGTCTTCAAGTTCTACCCCTTTTTGAATGGCGAGCAGATCTTTCTTGGCCAAGGCCTTGTCAAGAACGACGCTCAAAATTTGCACAGCGCCTCTTGACGGATGGGTAAGCTTTTTTGCAGTATCCGCATCGTTGGTGAACAGCAATACTCCGGTCATGGAACGGTCCATAGTACCTACGGGATACAAGCGCTCACGCGTAGCATTGCCGATGAGTTCGTCGACGCTTTTTTTCACGCGATTATCGTTCACCGTAGTGATGAATCCTTTGGGCTTGTTCAATAACAGATATTTCTTTTTCTCACTCTTGATCAGGCTGCCGTTGAACTTCACGGTATCCGTAGGCTTGACCTTGTAGCCCATAGTGGTCACGACCTTGCCGTTGATTTCCACCAAACCAGCTGCGATTAAATCATCTGCCTCACGTCGGTTACAAATACCTGCGGTAGAAAGAAATCTGTTCAAGCGAATCTCATCATTCGACCCGGCCAATTCCTCCGCGCTCTTGCGCTTCACGCGCTTAAAATTTCCAGGACCTCTTTTGAAATCCTTTTTGCCATCGTTTTTAGAACGATCTGAATCCGAAAAACGTGGCGAACGAGGGCCGTCTGAGAAGCGGTTGCGGCTTTCAGTTTTCTTAGGTCCTCTAGAGGTTGAGCGGCTATTGCGCATGATGCGGTAATTTTTACAAAGGTATGTGCTTAGGCCCTCTGCAATTCAAATGCCACAAAATTTCAGTTAACATCTAAAGGGAGTAGGATAGGGGTGTCCAATTCCGGTGAAAACCCCGCCAACCACACTTCAACTTCTGAGCATTGGTGCTCACTGAGCAAGGAAGCGCCCAATAAAAGCAGTCGTTGAATTTGTCGCGGATCGACCCAATGCCAAGCCTCTTTAGGCACCCATTTTCTGTATTTGACCTCTACCACGTACAGCACACCGTCTTTTTTGGTGATCACATCGGCTTGATATCGACCCATGCGAAAACCTTTCGCGACCAAATGATGTCCGCTCGCCAACAGTATTTCAGTAGCCAATCGCTCGTATGTTTTGTAGGATGCCATGTCCAAGAAATTGGACCCTAAAAATGGAAAAGACAAGAAATGTAAAGAACTAAAAGTTATACACTTCTCAGTAGAATGGGCCAATTCTCTTTTCCATGCCCAATAATAGGGTTCTCATACACGGGTACGCCCGCGGCTTCAAAGTGTTTTCTCAATGAATGTCGCACATCCGGACCCCATGGAATGTGGTGGTCGTGTATATCAGTAAACACTCCAAGAACCACGGCTTGTAGGCCATTGAAGGCCCCGCGTCGGCGAAGGGCAAGGAGCATTCGGTCTAAATGATAGTGGTATTCGTCGAGGTCTTCTAACAGTAAAATACAGCCGTTTAAGCTGGGTAAACTTGGGGTACCTAGGATGCTATATATAACGCTGAGGTTGCCGGCAATGACTTGGCCGTGCACCTCCTTAGGCAGGGCACAATGCAGTGCATCTTCTTCTCCCATCAACACCTTGAGCGTAGCTTCGATGGCCTCTTTTTTAGTCGTTTCAAAACTAATGGGCATGGGCGCATGTAGGGTGGCCATTCCTTGTTGTACACCGTGGCACAAAAAGGTGGTGAAATCTGAAAACCCCACGAGCCATTTCGGATTTTTCTGGAGCGCCGCCCAATCCACTGCATCTACAATCTCCGCACTTCCGTAACCTCCACGCACGTTCCAAATGGCCTTGACCTCGGGGTGGTGCACCAGTGCATTGAATTGGGCCACTCGCTCCTCAACAGTGCCGGCCAGCTGGTGGTGTTGGCTTAGAATACCCGGCTCGTAATAGACCTTGAAGCCTGAGGCTTCCAAAACCGACTTTGCGGTTTCGATCATTTCGGGACGGGCAAATCTAGCTGTAGCGCTAATGCCAATGGTATCTCCAGGGTTTAAGAAATGTGGTGTGGTTTGTTTCATTACCCGAAAAATACCCAATAAATGCGCATTATCTTCGCGGTATCGTTTAAACGTTTTCAAAAAGGAATGAGTACGAACAAAAAAATCATGGTGACTGCGGCTTTGCCGTACGCCAATGGTCCTATACACATCGGGCACCTTGCGGGTTGTTACCTGCCGTCGGATATCTATGTAAGGTATCTACGAATGCGGGGCCGGGATGTGAAGTTCGTCTGTGGCTCCGATGAACACGGAGTGCCTATTACCATCAAAGCGAAGAAGGAGGGCATCACCCCGCAGGATGTAGTGGACCGCTACAATGCGATGATGCATGGGGCGTTCGAAGAATTTGGGATCAGCTTTGATCACTACAGCCGCACCTCAAGTCCTCAACACCATAAAAATGCCCAAGAGTTTTTCAAAAACTTGATGGACAAAGGCGCTTTGGTAGCGAAGGAGACGCAGCAGTACTTTGATCCAGAAGCGGGCCAATTCCTTGCTGACCGCTACATCACGGGCGAGTGCCCCAAATGTCAGGCTGCCGATGCCTATGGCGACCAATGTGAATCTTGTGGTACCTCGTTGAATGCTACGGACCTCATTCAACCAAAATCAACGCTTAGCGGGGCAACTCCAGAGCTTAGAAATACAACCAACTGGTTCTTACCACTAGACGAACTTTCAGACGACTTGCGTTCTTTCTTGGAAAGCCGCGAAGGCTGGAAGCCCAATGTGATGGGCCAATGCATGAGCTGGTTAAACGCTGGCGACGGCCTTCAGCCACGTGCCATGACCCGCGATTTGGACTGGGGTGTACCCGTTCCAGTCGAAGGCGCCGAAGGAAAAGTCATGTATGTGTGGTTTGATGCGCCCATTGGCTACATAAGCGCCACCCAAGAACTCCTGCCAAACGATTGGGAAGAGTACTGGAAAGGCGACAATGCAGAGATCGTACACTTTATCGGAAAGGATAATATCGTTTTCCACTGTATCATTTTCCCTGCCATGCTTCAGCAGCACGGTGAATATGCCTTGCCGACACAAGTACCTGCAAACGAATTCCTCAACCTTGAGGGACGTAAGCTAAGCACCTCGAAGAATTGGGCCGTTTGGCTTCACGAATACCTTCAGGATTTCCCTGGCCAGCAAGATGTCTTGCGCTACGCCTTGACGGCAACGATGCCGGAGACCAAGGACAATGATTTTACATGGGCCGATTTCCAACAGCGCAACAACAGCGAACTCGTAGCTGGCCTTGGAAACTTCGTCAACCGTGTGATGGTCCTCACCCACAAATACTTCGACGGTGTCGTTCAACAGTCTGATGTCCTAACGGATGCCGACCGTGAGGCGCTAGCAGCAATGACCCAATACGGTCGTCGCATCGCTAAATCTATCGAAGCCTTCAAGTTCCGTGAAGCAGTGAACGAAGCGATGAACGTCGCTCGTTTAGGAAATAAATATCTTCAGGAGCAAGAGCCTTGGAAAGTCTATAAGCAAGACCCAACCCGCGCCGGCGTGGCACTTTTCGTGGCGACCCAAATCATGGGTGCTGCGGCCATCGTCTTCGAGCCATTCTTGCCATCGACAGCTGCCAAGCTTCGCAACATGTTAGGCATGGCCGAAGGTTTCCGTTGGGAGGATGCCAATGAAGAAACCATTATCCCAGGTGGAACTCAGCTAGGCGAAAGCACCTTACTATTCTCAAAAATCGAAGACGAGCAGATGGATGCACAGCGCCAGAAATTGGAAGCAGCCGCTGCAGCAAATACACAACCAGAAACCACTTCAGAAAAGAAGCATATGGCACAAAAAGAAGATATCTCTTTCGACCAATTCATGGCTATGGACCTCCGCATCGGTACGATCCTCGAGGCCGAGCGTGTTCCCAAAGCGGACCGCCTCCTCAAGTTCTTGGTAGATACTGGTCTTGACCAACGCACTATTGTAAGCGGCATCGCGGAACATTTCTCACCTGAAGAAATGGTGGGTAAAAAGGTAACGGTCCTCATGAACCTCCCGCCACGCAAAATCCGCGGCGTTGAAAGCCAAGGCATGTTACTGATGGCTGAGGACGCTGATGGCAAACTAAAACTTATGACTCCTGAAGGCGGCGCAGACAGCGGCGCTGTGATAGGATAAACTACGGTTGGCCCCGTAGTATAATGGATATTATATAGGTTTCCGGAGCCTAGGATCCAGGTTCGATTCCTGGCGGGGTCACAAAAAAAGACGCGAACGAGCGTCTTTTATTATTCATTAAAAATTCAATTAGGAATGAGCAAAACCCGCAGCAGAAGGCGAGGACTTGCGACGCAAGAATTGAAATTTTGTTTGATTCCCTTCGGGGCTTCTAAAACCCGTGCGCGAGCACGGGTTTTTTATATAAAAAAAGGCCCCCATTTCTGGAGGCCTTTGGAATAATCTGGTATAAACTTAGAGCTGTTTTACGTTTACAGCGTTCAATCCTTTTTTTCCTTCTTTCAATTCAAACTCTACTGCGTCGCCTTCAGCGATTTGGTGTACGAGACCTGTAACGTGTACGAAGTACTCTGTGTTTGAATCGTTGTCTTTAATAAAGCCAAATCCTTTGTCAGTATTAAAGAACTTTACTGTTCCTTGATTCACTTATAAAAAATTTAATACCTCAAAGGTGAGGCTAATAATCGGTGAATTAGCTTATTGGACAATAAATATTTGTGAACGCATCCCTTTTTCGCTTAATGTACGAACAATATAAGTGCCTTTTGGCAAGTCGGACAATTGGATTTTTTCAATATTTACAGCTTCAAACATGGGCCTTCCAACAGCATCAGTGACGATGATTTCTGCTTTGATGTCCAATTCTATTTTCACCTCACCACGACTCGGATTTGGATAAATAAATAGTTCGTGTAAATCATTATCGTCAATGGACATTTGATCAGGGCTGTATACGTTTACCAACACGTTCACGCCTTTGTAGCTCACATTGCCTGTGCTATCAATGCTGATGGTGTCGCAATACGTGCTGGTACAAGTCATCACACCAAAGGCTGTACTATCTGTAGCGGTCTGTGTTAAACAGATTACAAACGTCCCACTCTGGGTATATTGGTGTGAAGGGAAGGCGCCCACGGCACCCGTTCCATCGCCCCAGCTCCATTGATACACAACGTTCGCATTTTGGAACATTGAATCAACCGTGGAGGTATTATAGAGCACAATTTGACCATTGCCGGTCAAAGTAGAATCGAAGGTAAAGGCTGCATTACATCCGGTATTTCCAGATCCGGAGCCA
>DFQY01000035.1:0-2977 GCA_002378005.1 Flavobacteriales bacterium UBA3477 | reverse complement strand
CCGCCACCCCCGCCTGAACTCGCACCTCCACAAATAACAAAGGTCGAAGAGAAGGTGAATACAGATGGCGTATTGCCTGTGTAGGTATAGAAGTCATAGAGCCAATTTCCCGAACAGCTATCCTCGGTTTGCGCCAACAAAATACCCGCCGTGCTGTACAAAGACATCGTATCGGCATAGTTTCCATTGGCATCCGTAAAGAGTGTTATGGTACTACCTCCGCCACCCATGGCATTGGAAGAATCGGCAATAAATACAGGATAATTCGGCATTCCAGCCCCTGTTGCAGAATCAAGAACAGATCCAGTAACAATGGCGTTGTGGACAGGTTGGGCCAGTACTGCTGCACTTAGCAAGTATGCGAGCCCAAGCAATTTGAATTTCATGGGGTTCCTTATTTCCCTAAAGATACTTAAGCCAACAGTTCCTCCTTAGTTTCCGCCCGGAAACTGAGTAAAGTACTATCTAATCGAGTAAGCGCTTCCCCGATAAACTCCTCTTTCACCGGCACTTCAAAATGCAAGACATCCTGAAGATGCTTTTTATTGAATTCATAGAAAGCTTGTACTCCCTCTCTCGCGTCCGCGAAAAACTTCGGTTCTGAAAAATGAACCTCCACCGGAATCCGCCACTGTCCTAATACATTCCAAAAGTGCTTCAAAAAGTGTGGAACAAAACCCTCTTTCAACGAATGGAAATAAGGGACCGCATTGTTTTTATACTTCAGGCACATAAACGTAATAGGCACATTTGCGCTCTGTGCCAACATAAACAGTGCTGGCTTCACCGGGTAGATATCGTGCGTTCCAGAAGTCCTTCCTTCTGGTGAGGTCATCAAACACAACCCCTTCTTGAACCTTTGGCTGGCATCCAACAACACTTGCTTTCCCGCGTTGCGATCGTGACGCTTGACCCAAATAACATTCAAGGCTTTCCCAAGCCAACCCACCAACGGCCAATTCTTAAAGTTGATCGCCGCCAACAGCGTTGTCGGATGCTTTACAAAATTCAAGAACATGATGTCCAGGTAGGAAGGATGGTTGATTAGAATGAGCTGCGTCTGCTTTGTGGTTTCCCCAAAAACATCACTTTTAATCCCGAGCAACTTGGCCTTACAATACACCCCAAATCGAAGCATGGCATGTGCGCCTTTTCGGCCAAATAAGCGTCCCAGAACCACCAGTAGGCTTGTAAGTGTAAACAAAAACACTAATCCAATAAGGCGGACGAATGCAAGTAAGTGTTTCATTGTGTGCGAGTAAGTTGCCAAAATACAAATTCAAACTATTTGTACACCAAAACACCCCCATCTCGTATCTTTGAAATCTGCAAGGGCTATTAGCTCAGTTGGTTTAGAGCGCTGCCTTGACAGGGCAGAGGTCACTGGTTCGAATCCAGTATAGCCCACAAAAAAAGCCGTGCACCGAAAAGGTGTGCGGCTTTTTTTAATGCCAGACCTGTGCTTGCGCGTGTTTTTGGTTCTTTCACCGGAGACGAAAAATCCATAACTTCTCACAATGAAATTTTCTACACACTTCTTATTAATTCTTGTCTTATTTGGTTGTAAGACTGACCCTGTTGAGGAGGCAAAAAATAAAATCCTTCCCATCGGGGCCTCACGGGTTGAGGGTGATGCCCCAGAATACTACAGTTACCGCTATCCATTATGGAGTGAGCTCATCGATAATGAGTGGTCTTTTGATTTTATTGGGAATGAGGTAGACCCATATTCTTATGGTAATGATGATTTTGATCCCGATCATGAAGGACATGGTGGTTGGACCTCAGGTCAAATTCTGGCTTCGCTTCCAAATTGGCTGAACACCATTGATACTCCTGATGTAGTACTCATAAGTTCACCTGGCGGAAATGATGCACTGGACGGTCTGTCATATAGTGATGCTATGGATAATATAGAAGATATTCTAGAGATTCTTCAATCGCATAATCCGGAAGTTACTATAGTTTTAGAAATCATGGCACCTGCACATTCAGGTTTGATGACAGGGGATTTGCTCTCATTCTATGAGCAGATGGAAATCGATATTGCGGCTATGGCCAATGATTACTCTTTGGGCACATCCCAGGTAATAACCGTAGATATGGGAGACGGCTTTAGCGATGCATTCCTCGCGGATCCTATTCACTATAACCAGCAAGGTGCCGAATTTATTGGCCACAAGTATTACACGGTTTTGGAGCAGGTTTTGAGCAGATAGATGTATTTTCAAACCATGCCCAAAATCATTCACGCCATCTCCGGACCTCGCAACATCAGCACTGCACTGATGTACAGTTTTGCCCAACGTCCCGGTTGCGCGGTCTTTGATGAACCCATGTACGGGGTGTACTTGAAGAAATTGGACCCGGATCACCCTGGAAAAGAAGATGTGCTCGCGCAATGGCCTACCACACTCGAAGGGGTGCGGAACGAAGTCGCTGCGCTCTCATCCCACGACGAGATATACCTTAAAAACATGGCACATCATATGCACGGCGAGCCTTGGTATTGGGTGAAGCCGTCGGCCTACGTGTTTTGGATCCGTCATCCCCGTAAGGTGGTACACAGTTTCGCGAAGGTGATCGACACGATGAGTCCGTTCGACATCGGGTTAAATGAGCAATGGGAGCAGTGGGTCCAATTATCCCAATTCCCCTGCCCAAAAATTATCGTGGATTCCGACGAAATGTTGGCCAATCCAGCGAAAAATATGCCCTTAATTTGTGAGGCCCTTGGCCTACCTCCACGATCGGAAATGCTCTCTTGGGCACCCGGCCAAAAGACCTATGACGGACCGTGGTGGCCGCATTGGTACGCTAACGTCCACAAGAGCACGGGCTTTGGTCCGGCCAAGGCCATGCCAGCACCGCTGCGCCCCGATCATGAAGCCGTGGTGGAAGCAACACGGCCGGCCTACGCAGCTTTGAACGACCAAGGATTACAATTCGAATAAAATGTTACACCAATTCGAACAAA
>DFQY01000010.1 GCA_002378005.1 Flavobacteriales bacterium UBA3477 | reverse complement strand
CGGGCGCGGAGCGCCCGGGGGGTTTTTGTTTGATTTAAAATTTTTCAAAAAAAGTCGAACACTTACTTTCCAGTGATGGCTCTAACATCGGCACCCGTCGGACTCTGGAATAGTGCGAGGTCGAAGTGACGTGTCGCGGCATAAAGATGGTCGAAAATATCGGCCATAATTCCTTCATACTCTTGCCACACGATGGTGTTGGTGAAGCAATATACTTCTATTGGCAAACCTTCTGTAGTCGGTTGTAGTTGGCGTACCATCAAGGTGAAGTCGTGATGAATTCCGGGGTGATTATTCAGGTAAAACTCGACATACTTACGGTACAGTCCTACGTTGGTTTGGCGGCGTCCGTTGAGCTTGCTGGCGCCTTTAATGCCCTTCTTTTGGTTATTGGTATCAATCTCAGTTTGACGCTGCACCATGAAATCATGGATGAGGTCTATTTCACGAAGGCTATCTGCCAAGCCTTCGTCCAAATGTCTGATAGAGGTGATGTCAATATGGATGTTACGCTTGATGCGTCGAGCACCACTCTCACTCATGCCGCGCCAGTTCACGAAGCTGTCGGAGACAAAGGCAGTGGCCGGAACGGTGCTCACGGTTTTGTCGAAGTTTTGAACTTTGACTGTGGTGAGGTCGATGCTGACCACATCGCCATCCACTCCATATTTACTGAATGTAATCCAATCGCCGACTTTGATCAGGTCATACATGTGGATTTGGAAATTCGCCAAGAGCCCTTTGATGCTGTCCTGGAATACAAGTATAATGATGGCCGTGGTTCCCGCTAGAGCGCCGAGAATATTCCCGGCCTTGGTTCCTGTAAGGATGCTGATCACGGCGATGACGGCACCGAAGAAGGCCAGGATGCGAATGACTTGGGAAATGGTACGGAACGGTGTGTTCAATAGCTTATCGCTCATGCCGATCCAGTTTTCCAAAGCCCGTAATGTTCGGTTGACCAAGCTAACGCCGAGTATGATAACATATAGTACCACGAGTTTTTCGAGGAACGGAATGGCTGTGGGGACATCGGCGAAAATAACGGGCACACTCGTGTGTACAATCCATGCAGGGACTAGGTGCGCTAAATTCTTGAAGACTTTCCGCTCGAAGAAGTAGTCGTCCCAAGTCGCTTTGGAGCGTTTCACCGCGGTGTGGATAACGGAGAGCAGGATGCGGCGCGCAATGAAATCGGCCACCCATGAAATCAAAACTAAAAGAATGATATCAATGCCCAAGGCAATCCACTGCACGAATTCCTCGCGCACGCCTTGTTTGATCAAAAAGTCAGTGGTCCAGTGAAGGGTATTCATTAGAAAGGGTGGAATAGAGTTATGCTATCAAATCGTACTGAGGTAGCATAAAAATATCCCAAACCATAGACTGTTGTATCATCTGTACGACGAATATTTCCAATTTGTGGGCTATAAGGCACGCTAAACAATCCTCCTCCACCAATATTATTAGCCATTACGGTGAGGTAATCGTACATGCCTTCGCTCAAGGTGCGCGTCTCGAACACGAGGTTAATCAAGGTGTCGCGATAGACGGTGTATGGGGGGCCGATGAAATTGAAACGGCTGACCTGGGCGCCTTGAATGAATTGCTCATCGTTGAAAATGTTGATCTCCGAATTCAAGCTTTTTTCAGTCTCTTGAGGTTCGAATGGTCCCAAAAGACCGTTCGGAGCATAGATTTCTGTCGTCCAGTAGTTCTTAATCCAATACGCATTTCCTTTTCCCACAGGATCGTTCCAAAGCGCGTATGGACTGTAGTAACATGAATCAGCGTCGGCATACCAAACAGAATCTCCCGTGCGGAAGTCGATCCAACTGCTATCGTCTTCCATGATTGGGAACATCGGGGCTAGAAGGGAGAAGGGCGTATTCACCACGTCGGTAGTGCTTTCCCACAAACCTGTTGCATCTCCGTAACCAGCTGGCACATCGATGAGTAATCTATACCCGTAACCAATGGTTGCGACTAGCGCGGTGTCCTCATAGCGGCCAGGGCTCACCTCTACTAAAGTGCTGACCAAGCTCTCGTTTTCGTACACTTCGACGATGGCTCCAGTGATGGTGGCGGGTACGGTAGTTTCCAAATATGGAGAGCTGATGGCAAGGTCAAGATAGGTTCCAGTTCCTGCCAAATCTGTCACAGAACCGCTGACCGAAAGAAGGGCAGCGCCGTCATAGGCGTCGGTTTTTACCTTGTCGGTAACGTCCGTTTCACAAGCGGTCATAACTGCCGCGGCAATGATGAAGTATAGGTACTTTCTCATGGGAATTAAAACTCTAGGTTGTAGGTAATCATAGGAATGGCAGTGGCGAAGATGCTCAACTGCGTGGCTTTGGTTTGACCTGTAGGGTCGCCGTTATCGTCCAATTCTTCCTCGAAGAAAATGCTAAACGCATTCTTACGGCCGTAGGCATTGTATACCCCAACGTTCCAGCTTGCTTTGTTGCCTTTTTTGCTTGGAATGGCGATGTCCATACTCAAATCCAGACGGTGGTAGGCCGGGGTACGGCTGTTGTTACGGCTCAATGCGAACGGATAAATAATGCCTTCAAATTCACTCTTGGCTTCCGGGTAGGTATACGGTTTACCCGTTTGATAAATAAATGAACCTGAGAAACTGATGTTTGGTTTCCAAGCATAAGCTGCGACCAACGCAAAGTCATGCGGTTTATCTTGGGCAGCCGGGTACCACTGGCCGAGGTTGATCCATTCGTCCGGGGTATTGCCCAAATCGACTTGGAGTTCCGAGCGACTATAGGTGTAGGCGATCCAACCGGTGAGTTGGCCAACTTTTTTGTCCAGCTGCATTTCCAATCCGTAGCTACGTCCTTGGCCGGTCATCAAGGTTACTTCAATGTTGTCAATACCTGTCGGTTGAGCGCCATTTTTAAAATCAACGAGGTCACGCATACTCTTATAGTAGGATTCTACGCTGAGTTGCCACTCGCCGTCGTTAAAGTTGCGGTTCCATCCGATTGCTACTTGGTCTGCAGTTCCTGGCTTGATGTATTGACCGGCAGGACGCCAGGTATCAATAGGCAACGAAGAAGTGGTGTTCGATATCAAATGTAAGTATTGACGCATGCGGTTATAACTCGCCTTGATGGCTGTGTTTTCCGTGGTCTTGTAATTGATGCCCAATCTTGGTTCTAGACCCTGTAAACCATCAAAAGATTCGATGATTTCGCCAGAGGCGTATGAGGTGGTATCCACAATGAGGTCATTGCGAACGGTACCGATAGAGGTCGGGGTGTAGTTCACCACGTCGCGTGCTCCTACGTTGTAGAAAGAGCTGTATCGCAAGCCCCCACGAACGGTAAGTCGGTTGTTGATCTTCCAATCGTCTTCGATGAAGAATGCTGGTTCTACCGCGTACTCGTTTTGAAGTTCGATAGAGATGTCGGTGAGGTTGCTGTCGATGTAATCCAAGGTGGTTGAGAACGGTTCAAAATCATATACGGTGGCCTCGACCCCATAGTTAATTTGATGTTGCGCGTTCGGGAACCAGCTAAATGAGATTTTGTTAGCTTGGTTTCGGATGTAGGCGATATTGTCAATTTTCGCTTGTGGGAAATCAAACAAGATGGCGTAATCGTAGTCAGAATAAATACTGCTTACGTTCATAAAGAGTTTGTCAGAAAGTAGGTAGTTCCAACGAGCTGTCAATCCTAGGTTACCCCAGTTAAACCCAACGAGCCCTGGTACTCCGAAAGCGTCCTTGCCGTAGTAAGCACTGAGGAAGAGACGGCTTTTATCTGAGAATTTATAGTTGACCTTGGCATTGAGGTCGTAGAAGTTGGCGATGATGTTGTTCAAATCATCATTAGGGCTCAATTTCAACAGTACATCCTGATAGGAACGGCGTCCCGCCACCATGAAGCTGGCCTTGTCTTTAACAATTGGACCCTCGAACATCAAACGAGAGGAAAGCAGACCCAAGCCCATGCTTCCTGCAAATTCTTTATTGTTCCCTTCCTTTTGGTAGACGTCGAGCACAGAACTCAAACGGCCTCCGTAGGGAGCGGGAATACCACCTTTGTACAGCTTTAGATCGCGGACCGCATCCCCGTTGAACACCGAGAAAAATCCGAAGATGTGCGAGCTGTTATACACCGGTGCTTGGTCGAGGAGGATGAGGTTTTGGTCGGTTTTACCGCCGCGAACGTTGAATCCACTCGCGCCCTCGCCCACGGTCGTAACTCCGGGCAGGAGCGTTATAGAGCGAACCACATCAAATTCACCTAAGAACTGTGGGATGGCCTTGATTTGTTTTGCGCTGAGCTGAGTGGTAGACATTTCGGCGCGGTTCAGATTCTCGTCTAATTTCTTAGCGGTTACTTCCACTTCGGCCAATTCGTTTGTCGCCTCGCTCAATTCAAAATCAACAGTTTGACTGCTGCTTAGGTTAATGGTACGGACTTCGCTCGTATATCCAATGAAGCTTACCGTGAAAGTTTGTTTTCCGGCAGGAAGGGTCAAAGAATAGAATCCGTAAATATTGGATACGGTTCCCTGACGTTCTTCATTGATAATTGAAGCATTAATAAGCTCTTCTCCCGTTGCTTCGTCGCGGATGTATCCACTAATAGTAACGTTTTGAGAATGAGCGGAAAAAGTAAACGCTAGTCCTAATGAGGCAAGCCATTTTTTCATATTGCGGTTGTTTTACACATACATAAGCGATTTCTCGCTTTTTTGTTCCGCAAAGAAGCAAAGTTTGTGCCACGGCTTTATTGAGCTGAAGGAATTTTTCAGCGAATTAGACGGACAATCTCCGGACTACTCATTGATAAAGATTTTGAAGGCAAGAATAGTACCTGTCAAACTACAGCCGATAATATTGGCGACGATGAGCGGAAAGTCCTGAATGAGAAGGCCATAGATCAGCCATCCGCCTTGTCCTGCAAACATCATCGCATACATGGTAAAGCTCAAGTCTTTGACTTTTCTGTGTCTGATGATTTTCCATGCTTGTGGCACGAAAGAAGCCGTAGTCAGCGAAGCCGCAATAAAACCTATACTTTCCGTCCAATTCATATATCTATAATTTAATGAATTACGCCTTTAAGATGAGTTGTTAGTCAAAGAACTTCACAATTTCGGCTATATAGCGGAGGCCATGAAAGCTTATACCGTTAATAACTTGTTGATAAGTATTATGAAGGCCCATAGTTCGTGGCTTGTCTAGTTGTGTGAAAGGACTCCTTGATGTAATTTTGCCCCGTCTTATTTAAACAAGAATACACAATGTCTCAATTAGTTGGAACTATCGCTCAAATTATCGGTCCTGTAGTGGATGTGAAATTTGACGGTTCAAAAGGAGAGCTTCCTAAAATCTACGAAGCTCTTGAAGTAACAAAATCTTCTGGTCAGGTAGTTATCCTTGAGGTGCAAAAGCACATTGGCGAGGATACAGTACGTGCCGTATCTATGGATTCTTTGGACGGATGTCAAAGAGGTCAAGAGGTACGTGCGAAAGGTGATGCAATCACAATGCCTATCGGTGATCAGATTTACGGCCGCGTGTTTAACGTGGTAGGTGAGGATATCGATGGTATTGGCGGTATTGACCGTTCAATAGGTTTGCCTATCCACCGTCCAGCGCCTGCCTTCGAAGACTTGAGTACTTCTACGGAAGTTCTTTTCACGGGTATTAAAGTAATTGACCTTATCGAGCCTTACGCAAAAGGTGGTAAGATTGGTCTTTTCGGTGGTGCCGGTGTAGGTAAGACGGTATTGATCCAGGAATTGATTAATAACATTGCTAAGGGCCACGGTGGTCTTTCTGTATTTGCCGGTGTTGGTGAGCGTACTCGTGAGGGTAATGACCTCATGCGTGAGATGCTTGAATCTGGCATTATCAAATACGGTGACGATTTCATGCACGCTATGGAAGAAGGCGGTTGGGATCTAAGCAAAGTAGATAAAGAGTTGATGAAAGACTCTAAAGCAACCTTCGTATTTGGTCAGATGAACGAGCCTCCAGGTGCACGTGCACGTGTGGCGCTTTCAGGTTTGACATTGGCAGAGTACTTCCGTGATGGTGAAGGCGACGGACAGGGTAAAGACATCCTTTTCTTCGTTGATAACATCTTCCGTTTCACGCAAGCAGGTTCTGAGGTATCGGCACTTCTAGGTCGTATGCCTTCTGCGGTAGGTTACCAGCCAACCCTAGCTTCTGAGATGGGTGCGATGCAAGAGCGCATTACTTCTACTAAGAACGGTTCTATTACTTCGGTTCAAGCGGTATACGTACCTGCGGATGACCTTACGGATCCGGCTCCTGCAACAACCTTTGCTCACTTGGATGCAACAACGGTACTATCTCGTAAGATCGCTGAGCAAGGTATCTACCCTGCGGTTGATCCTCTAGATTCTACTTCTCGTATCTTGACAGCGGACATCGTAGGTAAAGAGCACTACGATACTGCACAACGAGTGAAAGAAACGTTGCAGCGCTACAAAGAATTGCAGGATATCATCGCGATTCTTGGTATGGAAGAATTGTCTGAAGAAGATAAGTTGGTTGTAGCACGTGCTCGTCGTGTAGCTCGTTTCCTATCTCAGCCGTTCCACGTTGCAGAGCAGTTCACTGGTCTTGCAGGGGTATTGGTTGATATCAAGGATACCATCAAAGGCTTCAACATGATCTTGGACGGTGAATTGGATCAATATCCAGAAGCTGCCTTCAACTTGAAAGGTACCATCGAAGAGGTAATCGAAGCAGGTGAGAAGATGTTGGCTGAAGCTTAATCACTCTGATTATGTATTTAGAAATCATCACACCTGAAGAGGTATTGTTCAAAGGACAGGTTAGCTCTGTACAGTTACCAGGAAAAGACGGGTTGTTCCAGATCCTAAAAGATCACGCCCCGATCATTTCTAGCTTGCGTGCTGGTACAGTGAAGATCCGCGTAGCTGACGATACTAGAACACTAGACCACTTGAGTTCTCAGGTTATTCTTGATACTTCGGACGACAAACTTTGCATCGTAGAGGTCAAAGGTGGCGTGTTGGAGTGCAAGAACAATATGATCTCGGTACTGGCTAGTTAAATTGAGACACTTTTAATAGTGAAATCCCCGCAGTGAGTACTGTGGGGATTTTTTTGAGGTATGCGGAAGTTACATTGGCTTGCGTTATAACTTGGACCCCAACACACATCAGGATATGAAGAACACATTTATCGCATTGAGCTTGGTAATTGCTTTTGCTGCGAATGCGCAGGAGTTTGGTCAGCGCACGGGATTCCGTGGGGTGGTGGCACAGAAAGAAAAGCCCATTGAATTGAATGAAGTGCCGGTGAGCGCCTCTCTCGGGAAGGATACCTATGCATCGGCTACTAAGCAGATCACCATATTAACGGCGAAAGAAATTCAAGAACTGCCTGTGGCTAATATTAATGAGCTGCTGGATTATGTTGCCGGTGTAGATATGCGCCAGCGCGGTCCTTTGGATGTTCAAGGAGATCTTGGTGTGCGAGGGGGGACTTTTGATCAGACCTTGGTATTGGTCAATGGCGTTCGGATGAATAACCCTCAAACTGGACACCATAACATGAACCTTCCGGTGCCTCTAGCCATGATTGAGCGCATTGAAGTGGTGCATGGCGGCGCAACCAGTGCGCAAGGGATTGGAGCGATGACAGGGTTGGTGAACATCATATTAAAATCGGCCCCTAAAAAACTGAATGCCGGTTATTCGCTGTCTACCGGCGAGCATGATTTAGTCAACAGCAGTTTTTATATCGGTAAAAAATTAGGAAAGTGGGGGGTCCAATTCGGCCAACAATCCCAACAAACCTCAGGATACATGCCTAATACGGACTTTGAGAGTCAGAAGTTCATCGTGAATTTGTCACGAGATTACACCTTGGGAAAGGAAGAGGGAACGCTCTCGATTTTTTACGCGGAAAACCAAAAGGATTTTGGTGCACAGAACTATTATACTAGTGCCTTTCCGGATCAATTTGAAGCCACATCGACACGAGTATTTGCCTTCGGCTTGGACGAAACCATAGGACAGAAAACAGATTTTACATTCGATATGAATGTCGTTACCGGGACGGACCGCTTTGAGCTCTATCGTGAGACGGCCGGTTTGGGTGGTTTTGATGCCAGTGAAGTTGCCTATGATAAGCTTCCTTCGGGTAGGTATTACAGAGTTGCGGACGGGGATAGTACTGCTACTTGGTACGCAGGGCCTAATTTCCACCAGACTCTTGTCTTTAATTTGAACACTCGCTTGAGCCACCGTTGGAATATCGAAAACGAGTCTAGTTTCGGATATAACCAGCGTTATGATGAGATTTATTCCAATGTACTAGGTGGGGATTATGGGGATGTGCACCTCGTGCCGGGCTGGGAAGGTTATACCATGGACAAGGGTGCCTCCACTATCGATTTTTCTTGGTTTGCCGAGCATAAGTTCACCCGAGGCAGGTATCAAATTCGTGCAGGAGGGATGTTGAACTACCATGATGGTCCTTCTCAGGATTCGTCCTACTTCTTCGCGCCATCAGCGGATCTATTGTACCGTATAAGCAAAACATCTTCACTCTACGCCACAATCAATAGATCTATGCGATATCCTACCTATACTGATTTGTATTACAACCGTGGGGGAGCTCAAGGATCTATCGATCTAAAGCCCGAGACTGCTTGGAATTATGAGGCAGGCTATAAAGCAAAATTGGGCGACCTATATGTTAATGGTGCTTTATTCCATAGGCGTTCAAAAGATTTGATTGATTGGGTAACTTATCCGGGTGACCCTACGGCCTATGCCTCTAATATTACCGCTCTTGCGCTCACAGGAGTAGAGGGTGGGATGACCTATACGGCACAGAAGAGAAAGCAGATGCTAAGAAGCGCCTCGGTGCAGGCGGCTTTTATGAAAGGCGCAAGCCCAGAGGTTGACTTCGCGAGCCTATATGCTTTGGATTACTTACAGGCCAAGATTACGGCGCGTGCCACCCAAAAACTAGGCATGGGCTTCTTCGCGAATTACGCCTTGACACTACAAGATCGTATGGGCACCTACTACAGTGGTGGAACCGAAGTAGAATACCGCCCTTTTGCACTGCTTGATTTAAAGGTCTACTATGCTCCTGCGGCGGGTTTGTTTAAGCGCCAGTTCCCATTCCAGGCATTCGTCAACATCAACAACGCCTTCGATACCCAATACTATGACCGCGGAAATGTAATCCAGCCGGGTCGTTGGGTAAGTATGGGATTTGAGTTTAGATTTAGGTAAAACGAAAGTTTGTCACGGATCAAAAAGAGCCCCGTCAGGGGCGCTTTTTTTATTTTAACTTCTCGTTCTTGTGATGTCTGTCGTGGTCGCGTTCACGCTTGACATTCATCTTCTTATCGAAGGCGGTTTGTAGATCTGTGCCGGTTTGATTGGCGAGACAGAGCAAAACAAATAATACGTCACTGAGCTCTTCGCCTAGATCTTTGGCCTTGTCACTTTCCTTCTCACTTTGCTCTCCATAACGGCGTGCAATAATTCGCGAGACTTCGCCCACTTCTTCAGTGAGTTGTGCCATATTGGTGAGCTCGTTGAAGTAACGGACACCGTGGTTTTCAATCCACTCGTGAACTTCTTCTTGCAGTTTACCTAGCGGCAAATCTGGATTAATGTCGATGGGATCTAAGGCCATTATTCTTTGTTTTTTGAATCTATCCAAATAGTCACCGGGCCTTCATTGACCAAATAAATTTTCATATCGGCACCAAATTTACCGCCTTTTACGGGTAGGTCACTTTCCATCCACAAGTGTTCCATGAAATACTCGTACAAGGGCTCACTGTGGTGAGGTTTTGAAGCTTTGTAATAGCTTGGTCTATTGCCTTTTTTGGTGCTGGCGTGTAAAGTGAATTGGCTAATGACCAAAAACTCCCCACCAACCTCTTGGACGCTGAGATTCATCACTCCGTCTTGATCGGGGAACAGGCGCATTTTAGCGATTTTACCACACAACCAGCGCGCATCTTCTTCCGTATCCTCGAACTCTACGCCGAGAAGAATAAGCAGCCCTTTTCCTATTTCATTGTGCACTTTGCCTTCGACGACGACCTTGGCTTCAGAAACTCTTTGGAGTAGGGCACGCATGTTTAATTAAAGGCTGGGTTAGGGAACAAGATTAATTTTTCAAGTAGTTTCTTAGTTTGAAAAAGTGTCTCATTTCCAACTGAACTATTTTCGACTTCATTAATACTAGTGCCTAGTATAAGAATATTCTCGTTTCGAGTAAGAGCATCATTTAAAGTAAGATTCACAGCGCTCCTACCATATTGTGGATAATCTTTAAACGTGCAATACTTTGCCATAATATCTAACTTACTTAATTCTTTGATGACTCCTTTGCAATCTTTTTGCGTAGCCATTAAGTGAATATTAAAACCATTATCTGAACAAAAACGTAAGAATTCAACGATGTTTGAGTCAAGATTTTTGGTGAAAATTCTCATTCCTTCGATGTTGATACCATCGTTCACTCCAAATTTCAAAAAGAATTCTGATGTCTTTTGTTTATCGAACATCAAAAAAGGAACGTCAATGAATAGAAATTTCTCTCTCGCTCCTTCATTTGTTGAGTTTTCCATGACTTTTTGAGTAGCTAAATGGATATTCTGAAGGAAAATATAGTCTGCTTCGGCGCTGGACACTTGCCAAGTCAATGCGTCACATTTTTCTTGAGGTGAGTTAGTCTGAATTTTTGTTGCTTTACATGAGGCCAATGCTAATGCACTAATAGTCAGTGCTGCGGTAATGTGTCGTTTCATCTTGATCATTTAGTTGGTTAAGATAACTCTCGTATCGAGTCGGTGCAATTTTATGTTCGTCGAGGGCGATTTTTACGGCGCACTGTGGTTCGTTAATGTGTTTACAATTGTGGAATTTACATTCCTTGCTAATGGCAAAAATTTCCGAGAAGAAATGACTGAGGTCGGTATCCTCCATGTTGACCAATCCAAAACCTTTAATTCCAGGGGTGTCAATAATATCACCACCCATTTGTAGCGGGTGCATCTCAGCAAAAGTGGTGGTGTGCTGTCCCTTGTTGTGGCTGCTGCTCACTGCGCCCGTTCTTAGGTTTAACTCCGGCTCAATTGCATTGATAAGCGTACTCTTACCTACACCGCTATGTCCGCTGAGAAGGGTAGTTTTTCCTTTGAGTAGGGTGGCCAATTCTGCCAATCCTTCCCCTTTAGTGGCTGAGGTTTCCAAGCAATGGTACCCGATAGCTGTATAGACGGCTTTTCTATAGTCCAATTCGCTTCTGATTTCCTCACTATCGTACAAATCACATTTGTTGAAGACGATTATCGTGGGAATGTTATAGGCCTCGGCAGTGGAAAGGAATCTATCCATGAACCCCGTAGAAGTCGCAGGTTTTGCCAACGTGGTCACCAACAAGGCTTGATCCATATTCGCCGCAATGATGTGAACGCGTTTGCTGAGGTTCACACTTTTGCGTATGATGTAGTTTTTTCGGTCTTGAATACTGTCGATGATACCTTGTGCTTCGTCGTTTTCTTCAAGTTCAAAGTTCACAAGATCGCCTACCGCTAATGGATTCGTACTCTTGATTCCAGCGACACGGAACTTACCTTTGATGCGGCAATCGTAGAGCTGTCCTCCGTCCAATGCTCGAACGAGGTACCAACTCCCTGTACTTTTAACGACGACACCTTTCATCAACTACTCTTTTATCGCTTGGCGTACATGTTGTCGTAATACTCCTGATACGTCCCTGAGGTTACGTTTTTCAACCACAGGGCATTGCTCAAATACCAATGGATGGTGATGGCTAGCCCTTCTTCAAAAGTCACGCTTGGCGCCCAGCCCAATTCTTTGTTGATCTTGGTCGCATCAATGGCATACCTGCGGTCGTGACCCGGACGGTCTTTCACGTAGGTAATGAGCTTTTCACTGCTTCCTTTTTCACGGCCTAATTTCTCGTCCATCTGCGCGCACAGCACCTTGATCAGATCGATGTTGGTCCATTCATTAAACCCACCAATGTTATAGGTCTCTGCGTTCTCACCTTCGTGGTACACGAGATCAATGGCACGGGCATGATCCACGACGTACAGCCAGTCTCTGGTGTACTGACCGTCGCCGTATACCGGCAGTGGCTTTTCTTCCACGATATTATTGATGAAGAGCGGGATGAGTTT
>DFQY01000031.1:25554-26242 GCA_002378005.1 Flavobacteriales bacterium UBA3477 | reverse complement strand
GAATTGAATGGCTACTTCATCGCCCACCCAGGCCCATTCGGGTATGTTCATTGAAGCCAATGGGCCGTCTAATTTCATTGCGGCGGTAAAGGGCATGAAGGCACTTACGCCAGCATTTTTCAAAGCACCTGCATTTATTCCAGCCGGCAACGCCACTTCAAATGCATTTTCAGGCAAATATTGCATGAGCTCAACGCCCAAATCCTCCAAGGCTTTTTTATCTTCGGCAAGCACTGGACCATCCCATAGCGCCACGCCATAGGTTGTACGCTGTGCTTTGATACCTATAAAAGTCTCTTCTTCAATACTATAGGTTCCGGATTTAAGTTTTAGGGCCAATTGGGCCTGCGCTTGAAAACCAACAATCGTGAGTAGGAGGAGTAAAAATCGAGTCATAGACAATGAAAAATTGGAACGTGAATATACTATCTAACCGCCGCCATTTAAAATGGTTGGGGCTCTTCCTTTTTGTTTTCCACATAAACCAAGCCCAAGCCCAATACAAAACGCTGACCCAAAGCCAGGCCATGGCTGAAATGGAGCGCTTTGGCTCCGGCAAGCGCGTGTTGTACATGGCGGCCCACCCGGACGATGAAAACACCCGGCTAATTGCGTGGTTGTCTAATGCACTTGATGCGGAAACCACTTATTTATCGCTCACACGTGGATCGGGCGGACAGAACTTGAT
>DFQY01000031.1:666-25165 GCA_002378005.1 Flavobacteriales bacterium UBA3477 | reverse complement strand
GTTTCACCGATGCCCTTGACTTTGGATATTCCAAAAGTGTAGAGGAGGTGTGGACGAAATGGGACCACACTGACCTACAGTTGCAAGCGGTGCGCACCATACGAGAGCTGAAGCCAGATTTTATCATCACTAGATTCCCGCCGGACGAGCGCGCAGGTCATGGTCACCATACCGCCTCAGCCGAACTGGCCATTGAATGTGCCGAACTGGCGGCGGACGAGAATTACGATACCGAAACTACCGCTTGGTCGGTGCAAGGCGTTTGGTGGAATACCTCCATTTGGTGGGATCCTACCTTGAAAGACGATCCGGAAGCGGTGTACCTAGATATGAGTGGATTCGATCCGCTGCTTGGCGATACCTACGGTGCCATAGGCGATGCCGCGCGTTCCATGCACAGGTGCCAAGGATTTGGTGTTCCCATCAATCGTGGTCCACGTGAAGAGTACTTCAAAAAGCTTTGGGGCGGAGGCGATTTATCGTCTTACCTCATGCCGGATCGTGGCGCGGATGCGCAAAGTTTGTTGGCACAGGATGCGGCTTTTGCCCTTGAAATAGGCGACCAAAAGCAAGCCATTGCCAAATGGGCAGAGCTGGGCAAGGTATTGTTGGAACAAACCACACCAGAATCTGATAAATATCAGCGCTGGCAACAGGTTATGCTACATCTCTTGGGCGTTTATGCTGAGGTCTTCACTGCTGTGAACCCTATGCCGGAAGGCCCCTCGTATCCAGCGACCTTGGTACTGCAAGCGCTGAATTTTGATGTGGAAGTGAAGCTGGCTTCGGTTAAAGCACCAAATAAGGATATGGGTTTGAATCCCGCACAGGTACTCACTAGCGAAGGGCAGGAGCTCGAAGTAGATTTATACGATGAAGGGAAAATCACAAAATATATCCGGGTTCGATTAGAACATGAATCCGCCATCATAATGCTTTACCTCAAGCCTGTTGCGAAACTCAGCGACCGCGCAGTAGGGGAATATCGCGAGGCCATTGCGGTGGAGCCTCCCATTCATGCAAAGTTCGATCAAACCGTCTACTGGAATACGGGCAAGAAAGGATCTATTGGATACAGTATTTACTCCAAGTCGGGGGGTGAGTTAAGCTGGTATTTGAGTGCCTCGAATGAGTTAAAACTTGCGTGGGATCATTTAGAAAGTGCTACGCTGAATGCAGGTTGGAATCATTTTGAGGTTGAGTTGCCATCGAAAATGTCTAGCGGGAGATTCTCTTTGAATATCGGCGATGTGCCGACATCACAATTGGGATCTGTATGGATTCCATCGTACTTAGAAAAACAAACCATCAGTTACCCACATATAGGGACACATTATACGTACACTCCGGCACAGGCGACGTTGACCGTCCTCGACCTCAATAAAAAGCGCATCAAAGTGGGCTATATTGAAGGAGCAGGAGATTTAATGGATGAGACGCTTGAGAGCGTCGGCTATGAGGTGGTTAGAATTACAGAAGAGACGCCAGAGCTTTGGGATGAAGTGGATGCCGTTTTGGTAGGTATTCGCGCGTTTAACACCGAAGCATGGTTGATGGAGAGAGAGGAGCGCATCGAAAGTTTTGTGGCCAATGGCGGAAATTTTGTGGTGACCTACACTACGGCAGGCCGAAGTGGGATGGCATTGCCATTGCCTGTGCCTTTGACTGTGGGGCGTGATCGTGTGACGGAAGAAGAGGCGCCGGTGGCGCTGAAAGCAGATAAGGTATTGGAATCGCCAAATGAATTGGACCCTAAAGATTTTGAACAATGGGTACAGGAGCGTGGTTTATATTTCCCGAGCGAATACGAAGGCTACCGCAGTGTTTTGACTCTCACCGAATCTATGGGTACGGTGTATGAAAACTCTACGGTAGTTGCAGACTATGGCAAAGGTTCCGTAATTTACACGGGATTGTCGCTCTTTAGAGAATTGCCCAAAGGCGTTCCAGGAGCTTTACGACTACTACAAAACTTACTACACTATGACCATTAAGAACAGCTCAATCGTCAACTGGAAAAAATATTACATCGGCGTCGTCGCGCTTTTGGTAGCGGAAATTGTAGCGTTCTATTTCATCACGCGTCAATACGTGTAAATGCACGCTTTAGATTGGTTGGTCCTGCTGGGAACCCTGGCCGCGATCGTCGGTTATGGGGTCTATAAAACACGTCGCAAAGCTGCTGGGGAGTTACTTAGTGGTTCCAAAGATGTAAGCCTTTGGACCATTGGTCTCGGAATCATGGCAACACAGGCATCAGCCATCACATTCTTATCAACGCCCGGCCAGGCGTATGCGGAGGATATGGGGTTTATCCAATTCTACTTCGGACTACCGCTCGCCGTCATTCTTGTCAGCGCCTTCTTTGTACCAGCCTACCGCAAGATGAGTGCTGTAACAGCCTACCAATTCCTTGAACAACGCTTCGACCGCAAAACTCGATTATTTACTGCCGCACTTTTCTTGATGTCGCGCGGCTTGGCTGCTGGAATCACCATCTTCGCGCCGGCCATTGTCCTTAGCGCAGCACTGGGACTTTCACTCAACCTCATGATCATCATCATCGGCCTCATCGTTGTCTTTTACACCGTGAGTGGAGGATCTGCTGCAGTGGCCGTTACCCAGAAATGGCAGATGTTAACCATCCTTGGCGGGATGGGAATCGCTGCCTACCTTTTGGTAGATAAGATCCCCGTGAGCATGCCCGAAGCCTATGAAATCGCAGGAAGAATGGGTAAGCTAAATATCATTAACACTAGCTTAGATCCAGGGACCCGTTACACACTGTGGTCGGGATTAGCGGGTGGGTTGTTCCTCTCATTGAGTTACCTCGGAACCGACCAAAGCCAAGTGCAGCGTTACCTCGGTGCTGAAAACATCTCCAATAGCCGTTTTGGATTGCTGTTTAACGGGGTCTTTAAAGTGCCCATGCAGTTCAGTATCCTTATGATCGGCGTGTTATTATTTGTCTTTTACCAATTCACCCAACCGCCCATCTTCTTCAATGAAAGCGAAGTGAAACGAGCTCCGTTGGAGGTGCAAGCCGAGTTGGCTGATCTTCAGCGTTTCCACGAAAATTCCTTTGCTGCCAAACGCGAGGCGCTCCTCATAGGGGATTGGGCAGCGGTCAACGCATATAAAGAAACCTTAGCGCTTGTGCGTGAACAATACATGGACCTTCTCGAAGAGCATGTGCCCAATTTCCAACGCAAAGACACAGATTACGTATTCATCTCCTTCGTACTCAACTTCCTTCCCAAAGGCCTCGTCGGATTGCTGTTGGCAGTAATCATTTCCGCTGCCATGTCCAGCACCGCCGGAGAAGTCAGTGCCCTCGCCACCACAACATATGTGGATTACTACACCGTATTCAAAGGAGATGCACATAACTCAAAAGTGGTCATTCGATGGTTGACCTTCTTGTGGGGTATTGCAGCCATTGGAGTTGCCCTCGCGGCACCGTTGTACGAGAACCTCATCCAGCTGGTGAATGTTTTAGGAAGCCTGTTTTATGGTACCATCCTAGGCATCTTCCTCGTTGCACTTTTCATCAAACCCATTGGCGGGAAGGCTATACTGATGGCTGGCAGCGTAGGCCAATTAGTCGTGTTCTTCTGCCATTACCTTAATACCGTCGAAGTCATTTCACTCGGCTATTTATGGTACAATGTCATTGGATCCGTGACCGTCGTTACCATGGCATTAGCATTCCATTTCTGGTTTAGGAAAGACGTGGTATACGGCTAGAATTGAGCGCGTTGCTTCATGCGTTCGACCATCTCAAAGACCGCTGGACAATGGCGCACATTGGTTTCCGTCAAGCCTAGAATAGATTTCATGTTGGGGTGGTCCGTATGTGGATATTGACGGCACGCCTTTGGCGCATATTCGTAGATTGTGCATTTGTTGGTGTCCAATTCTAAGAAAGGACAAGGCAGACTCTTCATCACCCAATCGCCATCTTCATCCACGCGGAGATATTGCTTTTCAAAATCTGCCGGCTTCATTCCCTGTTTCTTCGAAATACGCCCAATGTCCTGTTTCGTCAAAAGCGGTCCTGTCGCGCGACAACAGCGGGCACATTTTAGGCAATCTGTTTCAGCAAAAACCTCCTCATGCACCTCGTGAAATTGCTCGTTCAAGCGCTTCGGGTCTTGCCCGTTCAGGCGGGCGAAGAACTTTTTATTCTCCTTGCGCTTGGAGCGGGCGAGCTCTTTAAAATCCGGCCATATACGTTCGAGATAGTTAGCCATTCGCCTTAGCCACCAATGCTTCCAATTCTTCTCGGGTCTCTTTGACGTAAGCCTCGTATTCTTTGGTAGAGGGGCCGTAAAAACCAGTATGGATCTTCACCACGTTACCTTCGTGATCTAACATAATAGACGTTGGGTAGCTACGGATCTGCTCTAGCGGCAATATCGCATTGCGGTCTTGCTTAGGATCGTAGGTGGCAATGACCATGGGGAAGGAGGTTCCTAGATCGCGCTCCATTTTCTGCACTGCAGCGGTAGCTTTTTCTAAAGTCCCACTGTATTCGTAGCTCAAGCCAAATACATCAATGGCTCCATTGAATTCACGGTAATACATGTCCAATACTCGGCCTTCGTCCATACAGTTAGGACACCAAGACCCCTGGATGGCCAAGATGGTTGGCTTAGTGATGGTGCGGCTGTCAAAGTGAACGGTATCGCCATCAAGACCCGGTAAATGCCATTCTATGTGCGTATAATCATCGCGCAGCTTCGACATTTCTTCTGGATTTTCTAAGGTGGCGTTTTCATCTGCAACCCCTTTGAATCGGTAGTAACCAGTTTTTCCGGACCATACATTTCCGAAAACGGAATCCCCGATGGTTATAAATTCTACGTTATTGATAAATCTGCCATCAAACCCAGTGAGTTGGTAACCGCCTTCATTCACTATTTTTTCTCCAGTCAGAAATCTCAAATCGCCTGTGGAAGTGGCGATAGTTCCGACGATCTTATTTTCCTTGATACCTAGTTGTAGTAATGCTGGACGGGTCGTGCCGTTGCCATAATCTCGAATGATGTAGTACTGCTTCGCTGGTAGGGCATCCTCTGTTGTTCCCCTTGCTGTAACGGTAATAGAATCCTGCCTTTCGAGTGTTAGCGGTATCTCATAGTTCTCAGCATCCGTACGGAAGTACATCCCTTCATAGCCCTTGTCGGTTTTGACCAGCCACAAGTCAGAGGCAAAGACTGGGAAGGTACCGCGCAGGGTATCTTCTCCATGTAAGGCTACGTCGAAGGATTCGTGTACGCCATTTTGAATGGTTAGTGTTCCTTTAGCCTGGGTATACGTAGCATTAAATTCAACGCTGGTAGAATCGTTCAAGCGCAATGCACCTCGGTACCTTTCTACGTGATACGATACTACTTCATCCGAGTTGCCGCAAGAAAAAAGGGCCATCGAAATGGCCCCTATGATGATGAAATTCTTCATGTTTGAATTAGAGGTTTAATTCCTCAATAAAGGTATCAATCTTTATTTCAAGTTCAGCCTTGGTCGCAGCATGGCTTTCGCCAGTAGTGGTGCGTACACTGAAGTAGAACTTGATTTTAGGCTCTGTGCCTGAAGGACGCGTGCTCACCTTATCTCCAGCTTCCGTGATGAACTGCAATACGTTCGAAGCAGGAAGTTCCGTGTTGGAAGTCTCTCCTGAACGCAGATCAGTTTGTGTAGAGTTGCTGTGGTCGATAGCGATAATGACCGGTGATCCAGCCAATGATTTAGGAGGATCATTACGCAGTGCCGTCATCATGTCCGCAATCTCTTGGGCGCCTGAGCGGCCTTTCTTGGTGATGGAAATTAAACGCTCTTGATATTGACCAAACCCGCGGTGGATGGCTTCAAGTTGTTGTAATACCGTACGGCCTTTAGCTTTTGCATTGGCGGCCATTTCTGCAATCATTACGGCAGAAGCCACGGCATCTTTATCGCGTACAGCATCTCCGATGAGGTATCCGTAGCTTTCTTCACCACCCACAAGGAATTTCTCCGCTGGCTTGTGATTGATGATATCTGCAATCCATTTGAATCCGGTCAAACAGCGGTAACAAGGCACGCCATAGGCTGCAGAGATGTCGGCAATGAGGTCTGTGGTCACTACCGTTGCAGCAGTGAAGCCGTTTGATGGTAGGGTGCCGTTTTCTTTATATGCATCGAGGATGTAGTGGACGAGGAGTGCAGCGGTATCGTTTCCGTTAAGTAGTTGCATTTTGCCCGTTCCATCATTGGCAGCAATACCAACGCGGTCCGTATCAGGATCACAACCTATGACAAGATCAGCTCCTGTTGCCTCCGCTTGGGCAACGGCCATGGCGAGGGCAGCACTTTCTTCTGGGTTCGGGCTCGCCACTGTTGGGAAGTTTCCGTCCGGTGTGCTTTGCGCTTCGACCAGTTGTACATTAGTGAATCCAGCCTTAGCAAGGGCTGGAGGGACACTGACGATAGAAGTTCCGTGCAATGCGGTAAAAACGATGTTTAAGTCGTTTTTGCCGGCGTTGCTCAGGGACAACCCTGCAATCATGTCCGTGTATTTTTCATCGAGTTCCCTGCCTACGGTTTCAATAAGTGCTTCGTTTGCATCCCAGCGGATATCTTCAAAGCTAGTGGCACGCACTTTCTCAATGACTGCTTTGTCGTGGGGTGGGACTAATTGGCCACCATCGTTCCAATATACTTTGTACCCGTTGTATTCTTTTGGGTTGTGTGAGGCGGTTAAAACAATACCGAAATCACAGCCCAGCTCGCGAACGCTAAAACTGAGTTCTGGGGTAGGTCGTAAATCTTCGAAGAGGTAGGTATGCACTTCATTAGCGCTTAGGACTTCGGCCACCTTTCGTGCAAAGGCCTTTGAGTTGTTGCGGCTATCGTATGCGATGGCTGCTTTCAATGATTTGCCTTCGAAGTGTGTTTGAGCGTAAGTGGCCAATCCCTGCGTGGCTAGACCTAGCGTGTAGGGATTGATTCTATTCGTTCCCACGCCCATGATGCCGCGCATCCCACCTGTTCCAAAGTCCAAGTCCTTGTAGAAAGGTTCAATCAATGCATCACCGCCAGCATCCAGCATTGCTTGTGCCGCAGCGCGTGTTTCAGTATCAAAAAGTTCAGAAGTCCACAGGGTGGCATTTTTCGTTGCAATGGCAAGAACATCTGTGCTCATGTAGCTAATGGGTTTGAGTGAATGTCAAAAATACAAAAAGGGGGCCGGAGCCCCCTAGACATTGTCACGACAATGCATAATTTATTTCACAGACTTATTCGTTGCCGAGCATCTCGTAAGAGCGTGCAATGAAGGCTGTTAATTCTTCACCGTGAAGCAAGTTTTGTTGGAGCTTAGCAAGGTCAAGCGCTTGATTCACAGCGGTTCCGCGTGCTTCTTCGTCATCCGTATCGAGGATTTTCGAAGCTAATGGGTGGTTCGCATTAACGATGAGATCGTACATGTCGGGGAAATCACCCATGCCCATGAATCCACCGCCGCCGGTCATTTGCATCTCCTTCATACGGCGCATGAATTCTGGAACAGTGATCATCAACGGAGCTTCAGTAGAATCCATATCCTCAAGTTTCAAGGTGAACTTCTCTTTTGGTACGATAGATTCTAAGCGTGTTTTGAGCTCCTCTTTCTGCTTGTCACTAAGCTTCGCAACACGTGTCTCGTCTTTCTTGATGAGGTTATCGATCAAATCGCTGTCCACACGGGCGAAAGTGGTGTTTTCGTGCTCTTGCTCTAGTTTTTGAAGCAAATGGCTGGTCAATGGAGAATCTAAGAGCAATACGCTGTAGCCTTTGGCTTTAGCTTTTTGGATATAGCTGTGCTGGCCATCTTTGTGTGAGGCGTACAACACCACAGTTTTCTTGTCTTTGTCTGTTTGGTTCTCCTTGATGGATTCTAGGTAGGCTTCGAAGGTGTGGAGCTTTCCGTCGGTATCTTCGTACATAGCGAATTTCTTCGCTTTTTCGAAGAATTTATCTTCGGTAAGCATACCGTATTCGATGATGATCTTCATATCGTTCCACTTGGCCTCGAAGTCTTCGCGGTCTTTGCGGAACATTTCATCGAGCTTATCAGCAACCTTCTTGGTAATGTGAGAAGAGATCTTCTTCACGTTTCCGTCGGCTTGGAGGTAAGAACGGCTTACGTTCAATGGAATGTCCGGTGAGTCTATGACCCCGTGAAGGAGTGTCAAGAAATCAGGTACGATTCCTTCCACACTGTCCGTTACGAAGACTTGCTTTTGGAACAATTGGATTTTGTTGCGCTGCGGCTCTACGTTCGGCTTGATTTTCGGGAAGTAGAGGACACCGGTCAAATTAAATGGGTAATCTACGTTTAGGTGAATGTTGAAGAGGGGCTCTTCAAAGCTCATTGGGTAGAGTTCCTTGTAAAAGGCTTTGTAGTCCTCCTCGGTAAGGTCGGCTGGTTTGCGCACCCAAGCTGGGTTTGGGTTGTTGACTACGTTTGGTACTTTACGAGTTTCCCATTTTGCATCTTCACCTTCTGCCGCAGCGTTGTAGCTCTCGTCTTTTTCACCGAATTGGATACTAACGGGCATGAACTTAGCATACTTGCTGAGTAGCTCGTTGATCTTGCTTTCTTCGAGGAAGTCCTCACTGTCATCTGCGATGTGAAGCTTGATTTCGGTCCCACGATCTGCTTTGTCGATGGTATTTAATTCGAACTCAGGATTTCCTTCACAAATCCACTGTACGGCAGGGGCATCTTTGTGAGATTTGGTCAAGATTTCAACCTTTTTGGCGACCATGAAGGCAGAATAGAACCCTAGACCGAAATGTCCGATAAGGTCGGCACCGTCCATTTTACCTTCGTATTCTTTTACGAATTCCTCAGCACCAGAGAAGGCCACCTGGTTGATGTATTTGTCAATCTCTTCTGCTGTCATCCCGATGCCTCGGTCGATGATGCTTAAGGTTTTTGCCTTTTTGTCGAGTTTGATATGAATGGTCAAATCGCCCAATTCGCCTTTGGCCTCACCTAGGTTGGTCAAGGTTTTAAGCTTCTGCGTCGCATCTACAGCATTTGAAACGAGCTCTCTTAGGAAGATTTCGTGGTCGCTGTACAAGAACTTCTTGATGATAGGGAAGATGTTCTGAGCGGTTACATTAATGGATCCTTTAGACATTGTAAATATAGTTTTGGTTTCTCGGCATGGTTCAACTCTTGTGCCATCATTGAATCGGACGAAATAATGTGACAAGGTGTCAACTTAGGGTGCCAATTTTGCGTTATCTTATACATTCAACCTAATTACTCTAGCATATGTATACAGCCAAGATTTCCGGAACAGGGCATTATGTTCCCGAACGCGTCATAACCAATGATTACCTAAGCACCTTGATGGATACAAATGATGAATGGATTACAGAGAGGACTGGCATCAAAGAACGTCGCTGGGTCGAAAAAGGCGATGGCAACACGGCAGCGACCATGGGTATCAAAGCTGCTCGCAAGGCCATTGAAGCCGCTGGCCTTGAACCCACAGATATCGGCCATATCGTCTTCGCGACCATTTCACCGGATTATTATTTCCCAGGCTGTGGGGTCCAAGTACAAGAGGCCCTCGGCATCCATACGGCAGGAGCTACTGATGTACGCAATGCCTGTTCTGGATTTATCTATGCCTTAAGTGTGGGAAATGCCTTCGTTCAAAACGGTATGTATGAGCATGTGCTAGTCGTGGCTTCGGAGCTTCAAAGCCCCTTCCTAGATAAAACCACACGCGGTCGAGGGGTAAGCGTCATTTTTGGTGATGGTGCCGGTGCTGTAGTGCTCTCAAGAGCCTCGGAAGGTGATAGCGGCATTAAGAGTTGCCACATGCATAGCGAGGGCAAGAATAAAGAGGAACTTACGATGAAGGGCTTCGGAACCCAGCACTGGATCGGCGAGCTACTTGAGAACGGGGTAGATCCAGATATTCACTACCCGCAGATGAACGGAAACTTTGTTTTTAAAAATGCCGTGGTGCGTTTTGGTGAGGTGATCGGCGAGGCCTTGGCTAAGAACGGCATGACACCCGATCAGATTGATTGTTTGATTCCGCACCAAGCGAACCTTCGCATTGCCCAGTTCATTCAAAAGCGCATGGGCCTTCGAGACGATCAAGTATTCAATAACATTCAGAAATACGGTAACACTACTGGAGCGTCCATCGCCATTGCCTTATCCGAGGCCGTGGATGAAGGTGCTGTGAAGCGTGGAGATACTGTTTGTTTAGCTGCCTTTGGCGCTGGATTTACTTGGGGTAGCGTGCTATTGACTTATTAGTCTATTTGAAGAATTCGATGTGCTGTAAACGGTTTGAATCTCCCTAATCCTAAGTTTTGAGCAGTACACTGGTCGAATTGCGACGCGGGAATACAACCGATGAGCTCGCTATCTGGGGCTTGACATTCTAAAGTTGTGGCCAATTCTTGTACTCGTTTAAACACGTCGCAAACTCCCGCTTCCGTTGGCTTGGTGAGGTTACAGCTTACTTGGACCACATCTAAATCAGGAATGTACCACCCGATAGACTTCACCCCGGGCAGGCCACCATCGCGTTCTCGAATCAGCCCGGCAATATGCTTGGCTTTAATCAAAAGGTTCTCTTTAGTATCTCCAGCTAAATTCACATTGAATGCGACCATCAGCGGGCGAACGCCCATAGCTGTTGCACCGAATTTAGCCACTTCTTTCGACCAAGTTTTAGGTCCTTCATCCGGTAGGTCACCTCCGGTAAACCTCGCGGCTAATCCTTCGTATTGCCCTTTGCGTACCAGCGCCAAATTCTTGCGCTCTGGCTGGCGAGCACTGTGTTCGTAGCAATAAATAGGCAAGCCTTTGCTGCCCATGAGCGCGGCGAAATGATCCACGGCTTTGATTAGGTCGTGCGCGTATTTTTCATCGTCGAGCAGGACAAACGGACAAACATCTACGGCGCCCATTCTTGGATGCACACCTTGATGTGTGGTCATATCAATCCTTTCAAGGGCCAATTCTATCATCCGCTCACTCGCCTGAAAAACCGCGTGGGCCGGGCCAGTATAGGTAAAGACCGTTCTATTGGCGCTAAGTCCTGGATCGATAAAATGGAGCTTGACTTCAGCAATAGAGGAGATGCCCTCGGCAATACGCTCGAGAATATCGGGATCCGCCGTACTGATGTTTGGGATGCACTCTATGCGGTAGTTGCCTGTCATTCTTGGAAGATGAAGGCTTTAATGAAATCGGCAACTAGTATGGCTAAACCTCTTCCTGCACGTGCGGCATCCTCAGAGGTGGCGATGCGTCCTTCGCAGAGGTGGAAGTAGGTAGGGTTGGTATCGAGACTGTAGATCATTTTACGCACCTGCTCCAGGCTAAAGCCGCTTATGCTTTGGGCGCTGGAGGGGAACTCGGCGATGACGTCGACATCGAGTTCGATAGCATAATTGGACCCTAATAATTCCTCAATTCTAACCAAGGTTTCTTCCATGTATTCTTCACCGGCTAGGCCATCTTCGTAGCTGAGGTATTCAATTTCGTCGTGATCTTCCATGAATTGCCAGATGTACTCCGGCGTGTAATTTTCTTGCAAGCCCCAAATGAAATAAGCGCCCAGGGCTCCATCACTTTTGGCATAAGAGAATCCATTGCCACTGTGGCGACCTTCGAGATTACGCAAATCAGTATGCGCATCAATATTCAAGCAGTTTACGGGAGCGCCTTGTGCTTTGGCTGCGCCCGTCAAACATCCATAACTGTTGTTGTGTCCGCCGCCTATGATAATTGGGATGGCACCGCCACTTATGATACGTTCGACGATGTTTCTGATCAAGGAATCCGCCGCGGCTGTCGCCGCTCTCAATCCATCGATGTCGTTGTCCTCGATACTTTGGGTGGGTACTACAGCACCGAGCACTGCGACCTCTTGGGTAGGGAAGAACCTGTTGTCCTGAAGGTTGCAAAAGTGAGTGAGGAACGCTTGAAAGGCTTGGTCAGCGCCCCCGCGGCCGTGGTTAGCACGTACACCAAAATCTTCCTCAACGCCAACGATAATGAATCGTTGATCGAATGTTGAAGTTCCTTTAAAGGTGGCTTCGTCAATAATTTGAAGGGTCTCGCCCAAGCGTTGTTCACCGGCGCGAACGTTCGTTCTTGCTTGGAGGTCACTATGGCTGTAAAATTCTAATACTGTGCTCATTGAATGTGGCCACCTAAAATGGTGGTTTGAATGTGATTGGTTCCGAAATCGTAACACAAATACTCCAGCGATGGAATGGCCTTGGTAATCAATAGATCCGCATCCTTACCCACGGCTATGGAGCCTTTGCGATCGCTGAGGTTAAGAGCGGCAGCACCGTTGATGGTGGCTGCATTCAATGCCTCTGCAGGGGTCATTTTCATCTGGGTACAAGCCATGTTACATACAAGCTGCATGTTGCCTCCTGGGGAAGAACCCGGGTTGTAATCTGTAGCCAAAGCTACAACTGTGTCGTTCTCAATGAGTTCTCGAGCAGGACCGTAAGGAATGCCCAGGAAGTAGCTACAAGAAGGCAAGAGGGTCGCAATGGTATTGCTGCCGTGCAATGCTTTTATCGCCTCTGGACTCATCACCTCTAGGTGGTCGACGCTCAATGCACCGGCCGCCACCGCCAGTTGAATACCGCCGATGTCGTAAAATTGATTGACGTGAATCTTCAGCGGCAATCCGCTCACCCCACTTGCATCGATCAAATGCTGTAAGGCATCTAGTTTGAAATAGTCACGCTCAATAAAACCGTCCAAGAATAGCGCGAGCCGGTCGTTTTGTAGGGAGGGAAGACACTCGTCCAACATGTATTTTGTGTAGCTGGTATCATTCATGCCTTGCGCTTTCGCCCAAGCAGGAAGGGCGTGCGCAGCCAAGAAGGTCGGGACGAGGGTAGCTTGGCTTTGGTCATTTAGTGCTTTTATAGCACGCAAAAGCTTCAACTCGTTCTCAGGATCCAAACCATATCCGCTCTTAATTTCCAAAGTACCTGTACCGCAGTCGATGAGGTTCTCGAGGCGGAATTTAGCTTGGCTCACGAGCTGATCAACGGAGGAGGTGCTCACTTGAGCTGCGCTGTTGAGAATACCGCCACCCGCTGCAGCGATTTCTTCATAGCTCGCACCTTTGAGTCGAAGATTGAATTCCTCTTCACGGGTTCCAGCATAGACCAGGTGGCTGTGAGAATCTACGAAGGCAGGTAGCACGTACCGGTCCGAGCAATCGTGGGTAGGCAGCTCATCTTGCGGGCATTCTGTCATTGGTCCCAAACCAGAGATCTTGCCGTCGGTGATGGTGAGATAGGCGTTTTCGAGGGTGGGGAAGTGGCCCAGATCGTATCCGCGCAACCACCTCGTTCCTTCCGGATGAATACCGCCTAAGGATTTTATGTTAATCAGCTTCAGGTTCATGCTTCAATATTACGGAGAATGCGCTGTGTTTCCTACTTTAGTGGCATGCCCGGAAATAGAATAGGACAATCATTAGTGCTCACCACCTATGGTGAGAGTCACGGCAGCCAGATCGGGGGTATTCTCGACGGTATGCCTGCTGGTGTAGATATCGATCTAGACCTTGTCCAGCAAGCCTTAGACCGTCGCCGTCCAGGGCAGAGTCATTTGACCACAGAGCGGAGCGAAGAAGACAAAGTGACCTTCCACAGCGGCTTGTTTGAAGGCAAGACTACGGGAACACCCATTGCTTTTTCTATTCCGAACATGGACCAGCGAAGCAAAGATTACGGCCAATTGAAGGATGTATACCGTCCTTCCCATGCAGATTTAACCTACGATGCGAAATACGGCCACCGCGATTATAGAGGCGGCGGTCGCTCTAGCGCTCGTGAAACAGCTTGCCGTGTTATAGCAGGTGCACTGGCCGCGCAGATTTTACCGCAAGTAACCGTAAAGGCCTGGGTAAGTGCCGTAGGTCCGATTGCCCTTCAAGTCCCTACTTCAGAATTAGATCTTGCCGGTATAGACGCCCATCCCACACGATGTCCGCATCCGAAGACCGCAGAACAGATGGAAGCTTATATTGAGCAATGCCGCGCTGAGAAAGACAGTACAGGCGGTATAATTACCGCAGTAGCCACAGGAGTACCGGTAGGCTTGGGCGAACCGGTTTTCGACAAGTTACAAGCAGATCTTGCAAAGGCGCTCATGAGCATCAACGCCGTCAAGGGTTTTGAGATTGGATCAGGGTTTGCAGCGGCTGCGATGCGCGGCAGTGCCCACAACGATGCCATTACAGAAGATTTTAAAACCGCAACCAATAATGCCGGCGGGGTAGTCGGTGGATTGAGCAATGGCGCACCCATCGAGGTTCGCGTTGCCTTTAAGCCCGTGGCTACCATTGGAAAAGAACAACAAACTGTCGATAAGGACGGTAAAGCCACAGTATTGGCCGCCAAAGGACGCCACGATCCTTGTGTGGTGCCACGTGCCGTACCTATCGTTGAGGCCATGATTCAGCTGGTGTTGGCCGACCATTACTTACGAAACTTGAAATACACTCGATGAAAAAACCGTCTTTACCTGTTCAGATCATTATTGGATTAATTCTTGGGATTCTTTGGGCATTGCTCAGTTCAAAGATGGGCTGGAGTGAATTTACCTTAGACTGGATTGCTCCTTTCGGAACGATTTTCATCAACCTACTGAAACTTATAGCCATTCCATTGGTGCTCTTCTCGATCATTGCAGGTATTGGTAACTTGAGTGATACTGCTACGCTTGGACGAATAGGTGTGAAGACCCTTGCGCTCTATATCGGATCTACCGTTCTAGCAGCTTCCATGGGTATGGTGATCGCAAATACCTTCAATCCGGGAAAGCAAACCTCAGAGGAACAACTACAGATCAACCGCGTTGCTTACGAGTTGTGGGTGAACGATACAGAAGGGGTAGAATTCTTTGACGATGTCCGATTACTCGCGGATCCTGCTATGCAAGTCTACATGTCTGATGCCCAAGCGGCATTGGCTGAGCAGTTAAATAATGAGGAACTCAATGCCAAAGTGGCCAAGGCTAATGAGGTTCAGAGCGCTAAAAATGACGGCCCCTTGCAGTTCTTCGTTGATATGGTGCCGTCCAATATCTTCTTGTCATTCAACGACAGTCTCATGCTGCAGGTCATTTTCTTCGCCATCTTCTTTGGTATTGTGATGGTTATGCTGCCCAATGCTCAGATGGAATCCGTTTCTAAGCTGATGAATGGCTTCTCCGACATCTTTATCAAGATGGTAGATGTTGTAATGAAAGGCGCACCGTTCTTCGTATTTGCCCTTCTGGCGGGCAAACTAGCCGCTATGGCAGGCGACGAACCGGGCCGATTAGTTGAGATTTTCAAAGCCCTTGGCGCCTATACAGGCTATACCATTCTAGGATTACTGTTCATGATTTTAGTCCTGTACCCTTCAGTTTTAGCTTATCTAATCAATAGAAAAACAGGTATGGGATACATGAAGAGCTGGGGCTATTTCATGCGCGGCATTCGTCCAGCCCAGCTACTCGCATTTTCAACGTCCTCAACGGCCGCCACTTTGCCTGTGACCATGGACTGTGTTCGGGATAACCTTGGTGTGGATGAGGAGATCGGTTCTTTTGTATTACCAGTGGGTGCCACCATTAACATGGACGGTACAGCATTGTATCAGACAGTGGCGGTGATTTTTATGGCCCAATTCCACATGATCGATCTTACCTTAGCGCAGCAAGCGACCATCATCTTCACCGCAACTTTGGCATCTATCGGTGCGGCATCGGTGCCATCTGCCGGGATGATCATGCTTATACCTATCCTTGAAAGCGTGGGACTCAACCCGGCTTGGATTGCCATCATCTTCCCAGTAGACCGCATTATCGATATGGTTCGCACGGTACTCAACCTCACGGGAGATGCCTCGGTAAGTACTATCATTGCCTTGACAGAAGATAAGTTCCACGTAGTAGATCAAGAGGATTTATAATGCGTTACTCACTTAGTCTCGTATTCTTCCTCATTGGCTTCGTGCTCCAAGCCCAGCCAGGTAAAGTAACCCTAGGCGAGTACTGTGGGGACGACCACAACAGCCCAACACGTCAGATCGAGAAAGGTCTACGAGCCATAAACACGGGCGACTACCCGAATGCCCAAGTATATATCGGGGCCGCCTTGCGCCAAAACGAAAGCGACCAACACGCACTCTATCTAAGAGGAGAACTGAGCATTCGAACAGGCAAGATTCAAATTGCCGAAGCCAGTTGGAAACGATTGGTTCAACGTTGCCCCGGCTACAAGCCAGAACTCCTATTCATGATAGGCACATTGGCCATAGAAGGAGGACGTCCTGAAGAAGCTAAGCGATACCTTGAGCAGTGGCTCGCTCGTGAGGATAGAGAATATGCTTACGATAAAGAGGCGGAGGCCATGTTGGCAGAGATCAACATCAAGCAGACCTTTTTTAATAGCCCTGTGCCTTACGACCCCAAGCCCGCTCGAAATGTGAATACGCGTTGGGACGAATACTTGGCTGCTCTAACTCCAGATGGCTCGGCACTATACTTTACCAGACGCAGCCAAAAGCTAAATAAGTATGATGGTCCTGCCGGAACCCTTCGTCAAGTGGAAGAATTCAGCATGGCAAAAGCTATGACTACGGCAGGAGGATTTCCTAAACTCGAAGAAGGTGAGGCCTTAGAATATCCATTTAACGCACAATACAACGAAGGCGGCCCTAGTATAACTGCGGATAACACTTTTATGGCGTTTACCATCTGTGAGCGGGACGATCGCACGGGCGAGGAGTTTTGTGACCTCTACTATACCACCTTTACCTACGGCGTGTGGAACGGCATTCGCAAATTCCATGAGGGTATCAATACAGATAAGCATTGGGAGAGTCAGCCCAGTATTTCGCCCAATGGCGATGTACTTTATTTCACGAGTGACCGCCCAGGAGGATTCGGTGGTTTGGATATTTACCGTACTTATAGATTGCCTGATGGCGAGTGGGGTGCTCCCGAAAATTTGGGTCCTACGGTCAATACTAAGAAGAATGAAAAGAGTCCTTTCATCCACCCGGATAGCGAGAGTTTGTACTTCGCGAGCGACGGTCATCCAGGCATGGGTGGATACGATCTATTCAAGATCAAAGCGGTACGCGGTTCTGCCGGATGGGACAAACCACAGAATTTGGGGTATCCCATCAACACAGAGAAAGACGAGATCGGCCTCATGGTGACCATGGACGGGCAGCAAGCGTACTTTGCGACGAACAAAATTAATGCGGCGAACGGTTGGGATATTTACTACTTCGACCTCTACGAAACGGTTCAGCCTGAGGAGGTGGTGCTGGTGAAGGGCCAATTAAAAACTGCGGATTTCGTCACCGACGACGAACCGAAAGTCGTACTGAAGAACTCGAAAACCGGCCAAGAGACCACCCTCGCTATCAACGAAGAAAACGGCTCATTTACCGCCGTGGTTAAAAAAGAGGAAGCCAACGATGTGTTGCTTAAGTTGGAAGCCAAGAAAGCTGCCTTTAGCGCTGCACCATTGCGACTGTTCCCGAACATAGGTCAAGAGGTGGCAAGGGTAGAGGTAGAGTTGTTGCACGACGAATTAGCCGCAGGTGCCTCATATACCATCCCACATATTTTATTCGAGACGGCCTCGGATCGTTTGGATGCTCAAAGTGAACTGCTCATCGCCGAGTTTTCGGAATTCTTAGCAGCAACTCCCTCGTTACGTGTTGAGATACAAGGTCACACCGATAATGTTGGGGACGCTGGGGCTAATTTAGACCTGAGCCAGCGTCGTGCACGTCGCGTAGCCGATACCATCAAATCCTACGGTATTGATGCCGTTCGCGTCAGCTCGCGCGGTTATGGCGAGAGCAAGCCAGTGGCCTCCAATGAAACGGAAGCCGGCCGGGCGCAAAACCGCCGAACCGTCTTCGAGGTAAAATCCTTGTAACAAAAAAATCCCCGACCATTGGCCGGGGATTTTCAATTTGAATCTTCTGTGGTTTAGAAGCGACGCTCTTTAATACGAGCCGCTTTACCGGTACGCTCTCTCTGGTAGAAGACACGTGCGCGACGCACTTTACCTTTCTTGTTGATTTCAATCTTCTCAATAGCTGGAAGATTTACTGGGAAGATACGTTCTACACCTACGTTACCGCTCATTTTGCGGATGGTAAATGTTTCAGTAACACCTGAACCTCTGCGTTGCAATACTACGCCGCGGAAGAACTGCGTACGGGTTTTGTCACCTTCTTTAATCTGCGTGTATACTGTGATAGTATCACCAGCGCCAAATTCTGGAAGGTCTTTCTTTTCTACAAATTCGCTTTGTACGAACTGGACTAAATCCATGGTATAAAAAATTTACAATCACTATGAGCCAACATTCACAACTTTTGCCAGAGGTTGACGCTTAGCCCCAATTGGGGACGGCAAAAATAACTAAAAATTCTAATTAAAACTGCTCGCGACCAGCAAAGTGGAAATCACCTTCGATTTGAGCATTCTCGTCGCTATCAGAACCGTGTACAGCGTTCTCACCAATACTAGTAGCGTACTTCGCACGAATAGTGCCTTCAGCAGCCTCAGCTGGGTTAGTAGAACCAATCAACGTACGGAAATCTTCTACAGCGTTGTCTTTTTCCAATATTGCAGCAACGATAGGGCCTGAAGTCATGAATTCAACAAGCTCGCCAAAGAATGGACGCTCGCTGTGAACCGCGTAAAACGCCTCAGCATCAGCCTTAGAAAGTTGTGTCAATTTCATTGCAGAGATGCGGAATCCAGCTGTAGTGATGTCGTTCAAGATGGCACCGGTGTGTCCGTTGCGAACCGCATCAGGTTTGATCATTGTTAGGGTCTTAGTACCTGCCATGTTTTGAGTTTTTTCGATTTTTGGATTGCAAAGGTACACTTTTCCTGCACCTTTGTATTTATAAGTCAAGAGAATGAAAGAAATCCGACTCGACAATTTCACGGAGGAATTTGAAAAATCGCAGCGCATTGTGATTACCAACCATACAAATCCCGATGGGGATGCGATGGGAAGCGCATTAGCCTTGCAGCGCGTTTTGGAAAAATTGGGAAAAACAGTGCATGTCATTGTACCAAATCCTTATCCCAAATTTCTGTGGCACCTTACAGGTAACGATCGTGTTATGATTTATAGCGACGGGAAAAAGGCAGCCAATGCCGAGATTGAAGGAGCGGATATGATTTTTCATCTAGATTACAATGCTTACCACCGCAGTGCGGATATGGAGGAGGCCCTGCGTGCTGCCCAGGCGAAAAAGGTGATGATAGACCACCACCAGCAGCCAGAGAGCTGGCCAGATTTCATCTACAGTGATACGGGCATGAGCTCGACTTGTCAGATGATTTATGAGTTCTGTGCCATGTATAATTGGGACCAATTCCTTGATAAAGAATCCGCCGAATGCCTCTACACGGGGATAGTTACGGATACCGGTAGCTTCAAATTCAGCGTGACGACTTCGCGCACTCACGAAGTGGCGGGCAAGCTTCTCGACTTAGGTGTGGAGAGCCAGTTGCTTCAAAATAAAATCTTTGATAGCCAACCGGTAGCTCGTTTAAAGTTGCTAGGTACTATGCTCGGACAAATGGAAACCAGTGCCGACGGTACGGTAGTACTCCTGTATTTGAGCAAAGCCCAGTGCGATGCCCTTGGATACGAAAAAGGTATTACAGAAGGATTCGTGAACTTTGGCCTCAGTGTGGACGGTGCTCGGATCGCGTGTTTCATGCGTGAAGAGGAGGGCATCGTAAAGATCAGCCTCCGTAGCAAGGGATTGGTGGATGTGAATGAGCTGGCCCGAGCGTCGTTTAATGGTGGTGGCCACAAGAATGCTGCGGGCGGCCGATTGGATACCGATATAGCCGCGGCCTTGGCACATGCAAAAACTCATTTGCCGTGGTCATAAGAGCAACCGTTTCACTTATGGCTGCTCTACTAACGAGCTGTGCCCAGCCTGCAGAAGTCCAGGAGGAGCGTCCTGTGATGGACCCTATGGAGCGCAACAGGATGTATTTAGCACAGGAAAGACAATTGATCGATCAATACATCGAAAGCCACCAGTTAGAAGGCATTGAGCCAAATGGCTACGGCATGTTTGAATTACCTGTAGTAGACGGTGGAGGGGCGACGGCGGAAATAGGCGATAGAATCGTTTATGAAGCCACGGTATACCTGTTGGACGATAGCGGTGTGGGGCGTTATAGAGATACTATTGAGCTTGGTTATAGCCAAGTAGAGGTGGGCTTACACGAAGCCTTAGAGGGAATGAAAGAAGGGGATGTGAAGCTCGTTCTCATCCCCTCGTTTTTAGCACATGGCATTGCGGGTGATTTGGATAAAGTGCCGCCTCAATCCCCGCTGCGTTATGATCTTCGTCTTATCCAGGTAAGCCACTAATGGTGAGGGCCGCTTTTGGATGTTTATCCATTGCAGTCATGCGAATGAATTGGCTCATGAACTCCCCTGAAGTACAATCTGCACCAGATAGTTCGAATCCAGCAGTAGTACCGTTTCTGCTAAAACCTACGGCATCCAAGAAGGTGTAGGGATTGCTCCACACGCCCATGAAGGCACCGTTTCCGTAATGTGCTTCCATAGTGCTGTAATCATAATAGGTCTGCTCTGGATCATTGGCGTTGAAGAGCACTTTGGTGATAAACATATTATTTTCAGCAAATGTGATGTAGATACTATCACATGTTAGGGTAAGTTCATTGCTTGTTTTGCGATCATGATTATAGACTTCAAAACCATCTACCAAGAAGGTAGTGTTATGCATGAAGGCTTGTGCGCCAGTGTCATTAGGCATCACACGCTCGTCAGAACAGCTTGTCATAGCAGTACTAATAAAGGCTGCAGAAAGTATAAGGCTCAAAATATTTTTCATAATCGTTGCTTTTAAGGGGATAAGCATAGTACTAAGTTAACACAAAATTTACATTAGAGCAAAATGAAGTTTACATTTAATTAACAAACCTGTAAAATTGACTGTATAGAAG
Source organism: Flavobacteriales bacterium UBA3477 (assembly GCA_002378005.1). Lineage (GTDB taxonomy): Bacteria > Bacteroidota > Bacteroidia > Flavobacteriales > Schleiferiaceae > UBA10364. The sequence continues at coordinate 4,089 of DFQY01000031.1, read as the reverse complement.
CCTATTGGTTTTTAACACAACCTTCGCTGTGTTCTCTGCGGGATAGGGCTTACCTTTGGGACTCTTTAAAAATCACATAGATATGTTGAGAAGCATGCTCTTCGCGGGATTCGCGGCCTTCACACTAGCGAGCTGTGGAGGAAATAAAGTCACAGTAAACGATGAGAACATCACCTTAGAAGATGGTATTTACGCTAAGTTGGAAACATCCATGGGAGATATATTAATAGACTTCCATGAGGATTTGGTTCCAATGACTGCTGGTAACTTCATTGCCTTAGCCGAGGGAAATCACCCGGAGGCAGAGGCAAAATTCCAGGGTAAGCCTTATTTCGATGGTACCTTGTTCCACCGTGTCATTCCAAATTTCATGATCCAAGGTGGTGATCCAGACGGCACAGGTGCCGGTGGTCCAGGCTATCAGTTCCCACAAGAAATCGTAGAAACGTTGAAACACGATAAGGCAGGTGTGGTGAGTATGGCCAACGCCGGTCCTGGTACGAACGGATCTCAATTCTTCATTACGCACAATGCCACGCCGCACTTGGACGGTGGATATAATGTGTTCGCTCAAGTCTTGAGCGGTCAGGAAATTGTCACAGCTATTGGTGGTGTGGAGCGCATGGGCTCAGACCGTCCAGTAGAGAAGGTAGTGTTGAATCACGTAGAAATCATCCGTGTGGGTGGTGAAGCGAAGAAATGGGATGCCGGTCAGGCATTCTTGGACGGGAAGCAAGGTGTCGAGGATGCCAAGAAGGAGAAAGCTGCGGCCATCGAAGCTGAGATTGATGCTGCCTATCCAGAAGCAACGAAAACGGAATCTGGATTACGATACATTATTGAGACTGTGGGTGATGGCCCAAAGCCAGAATTTGGTCAAATGGTGCGTGTGGATTACGCGGGCTACTTGATGGACGGTACTTTGTTTGATAGCTCTATTAAAGAGGTAGCTCAAGCAGGAGGTACTTACGATCCGCGTCGTGAGCCTTATGAGCCACTGCCGATGCAATACGGTCCTATGGCTCGCGTAATTGAAGGTTGGAAGGAAGGTATCCAATTATTAAACGTTGGCGGTAAGGCTAAACTTATCATTCCTCCATATTTGGGCTACGGCTCACGTGGAGCTGGTGGAGTCATTCCTCCAAACGCCTCACTAGTCTTTGATGTAGAACTCGTTCGAATCGAACAATAAAACCCCGGAAGGCCCCACGCGGGGCCTTTTCTTTAAAATCATTCCTCATGGAAAACGGTATTTATGCCAAAATTGGCACCACAAAAGGCGCCATCACTATCAAACTAGAACACGAGAAAACTCCTATGACCGTGGCGAATTTCGTAGGCTTAGCCGAGGGAATGCTCGAAAATAACGTGACCGAAATAGGTACCCCGTACTATAACGGGTTGACCTTCCACCGCGTCATTGCAGATTTCATGATCCAAGGCGGTGACCCAACAGGGACCGGTGCTGGTGGCCCGGGTTACCAGTTCGAAGATGAAATCCACCCAGGATTAAAACACAATCGTCCCGGAACTTTGAGTATGGCAAATGCTGGTCCAGCGACTAATGGTTCTCAATTCTTCATTACCCACGGACCTACAGATTGGTTGGACGGTAAGCATACCGTTTTCGGCTATGTGGTAGACGGCCAAGATGTCGTTGATGCAGTGGCCCAAGGTGATACGATGGAAACCGTAGAAATCGTGCGCGTAGGTGCCGAGGCTGAGGCTTGGGATGCTTCATCGGTGTTCACCACAGCTCGCAGTGCCGCGGAAGAGGCTGCACGTGCCGCTCAAGAAGCTGCAGATGCTGCCATCGCTGATTTGAAAGCGGGTGCTGAGAAGACAGCCAGCGGTTTGATGTACATCATCCACGAAGAAGGCAAGGGCTCTAAGCCTGCGGCCGGGCAAAATGTGAAGGTGCATTATGAATTGAAATTGGCCGATGGCGTAGTGGTGGATAGCTCATACTCACGCGGTACGCCTTTGGACATTCCTATCGGTGTGGGGCAAGTGATCCCAGGATGGGACGAAGGTATCCAGCTATTGAATGAAGGTTCTAAGGCGACGTTGATCGTGCCATCGGAATTGGGCTATGGTCCTTCAGGTGCTGGCGGTGTCATTCCTCCAAATGCAACATTAATCTTTAAGGTAGAGTTGGTTCAAGTAGGTTAAGCCAGAACCAAGGCTATTTAAAAAAAATCCCCGGGCGCAGCCCGGGGATTTTTTTTGCTAGTAAAGATTCTTCAACAAGAAGTTGATGATTTTGCGTTTTACCGCGGTATAAGGGGCGGCAATAAAGTTGTTGATGGGCGGGCCCCATTGATAGAATTGGCTCCGTGTATTGGTAAATTCCAAAAAGCCGGCGTGGCCGTTGGTCTTGCCCATCCCGCTGTGGCCGACACCGCCGAAGGGGAGGAAGTTGTTGGCAATCTGCAGCAGACTCATATTCACTGCCGTAGCTCCGGCGCGGGTGTTGCGCTGGATGTAGTTGATGTTTTTGCGGGATTTCGCATAGATATACACAACAAGCGGATGTTCCCGGGTTCTAATCTCTTTCAAAGGCTCATTTAGGTCGGTGTAGCTAAATACCGGCAACAGCGGGCCAAAGAGTTCCTCACGCATCAAGGCACCATTTCTTGGAGGATCTACAACCATGGTGGGTGCGATTTTGCGAGCTTCCGCATTGGCCGTACCGCCCATGTCTACAATGCCTGCCTCGGTCTTACTATCTTCAAGGATGCTGTTGAGGCGGTCAAAGTTGCGAGGATTGACGATCTGAACGAAATCCGGGTGTTGGGTAGGGTCGTCACCGTAATGGCGCTTGACGGCATCTTTAACGCCTTTACGGAAGGCCTCTAATTGGCTCCGGTGGACATAAACGTGGTCAGGAGCAATACAGATTTGCCCCGCGTTCGTAAACTTCGCCCATGCCACACGCTTTCCAGCTTCGTATCCGTTTGCACTGGCGTCCACGATGGTGGGGCTCTTACCGCCCAATTCCAAGGTGACCGGCGTCAAGAACTTACTCGCAGCCTCCATGACGATTTGGCCTACGTGGGTAGAGCCCGTGAAGAAGATGTGGTCAAAGCGCTCCGCCAATAGTTCGGTGGCTTCCGGCACACCGCCCAATACTACTGCACATTCTTGCGGTTCGAAGATTTCTTCAATCAACGCCTTCAAGGCCTCCGAGGTCTTCGGGGTCAGTTCCGACGGCTTCAATATTACCGTATTACCAGCGGCAAAGGAAGTACACAATGGGTGTAGTGATAGAAAAATAGGGTAGTTCCATGGTGCAATGACCAAGGTGTTCCCCTTTGCCTCCGCTCTGGTGTAGGAAGTCGAGCCCAACAATGGCAGTGGTGTCTTCACCTTCTGCGGGGCCAACCACCTCTTCAAGTTTTGGCGGATGATTTTGATGTTGTC
>DFQY01000031.1:0-285 GCA_002378005.1 Flavobacteriales bacterium UBA3477 | reverse complement strand
CAAACGCTCTTTCCATGGGCCCTTGAGTGCCAAGCGTAATTGATTTAATTTTTTAAGTCTGTAGGCGACCGTAGTGTCGCTTTGGGCTTGCTTGTGCGCGCGCTGCAGCGCGATAAGTTCTGCTGTTGTCATTGTCTTTCGTACAAATGGTCAGGGCCGTCAACAGGACTGCTGTAGAACACTAGGTAGGGTTCGCAGTAAAGCACTTCTCCCCAGAGAGTGCTTGCGGGCGGCTGACAGTCTAACATAAAACTGAGCCAACTGTTCGAGAGGCTCCATTGCCCT
>DFQY01000004.1 GCA_002378005.1 Flavobacteriales bacterium UBA3477 | reverse complement strand
GCTTCGGACTGGGCGCTCAAGCGGTTTTTCTCCTTTTGGATGCTGACCAACAATCGGTCAACAGCCACGGTATTATCGTCCAAAGCTTCGCGGGCCGCTTGAATAAGGGCGGGGGTGATGCCCACTTGTTGTGCAACTTCGTAGGTGTACGACGATCCAGGAACACCTTGGTTAAGAATATATTCTGGAGTCAAACCTTCGGAATTGAATTGCATGGAACCGTTTTCCACTCTTGGCAATTCCCCAGCCAACGCCTTAATGCTGTTGTAGTGGGTGGTCATCACCCCATAGGTCTTGGTGTTGTTGAGCTCGGTCAAGAATACTTGGGCCATGGAGGAACCAAGGTCTGGGTCCGAACCGGAACCAAATTCATCGATGAGCACCAAGGTCTTGGCATAGGATGCGTCCAAGAAATACTTCATCTTCGACAGCTTCGAGCTGTAGGTAGAGAGCTCGTTTTCTATGCTCTGGGCATCGCCAATATCTGCCATCAAACCGTTGAACCAACCCACAGTACTATCTGGGTGGACGGTGACCAACAGGCCGCTTTGCAGCATGAGTTGCAGCAAGCCAACGGTCTTCAACGTAATAGACTTACCCCCTGCATTGGGTCCGGAGATTACCAAGATTCGCGTGTGGGTATCTAGCTTGATATTCAGCGGTACGACCGGTTTTTTCTTAGGCGCATTAAAGGCGCGAAGGACCGGGTTAATGGCTTTGATAAGATGAATATGTGGTTTATCCAGCAGGTGGGGTAAACAGGCGTTTTCGTCCAAAGCATAAAGGGCCTTGGCGTTGATAAAGTCGATTTGGTACAGGGCGGTGCTGTAGTCGCGTAAGAGCTCTCGGTAGCCTGCGACGAAGGCGGTCAATACTTTGAGGACTCGGGCAACTTCGCGCTTTTCTTCATCTTCTAAAACGGAGATTTCGTTGTTGATCTCCAAGGTTTCCGCCGGCTCGACATAGAAGATGGTTGCGCGGGAGGAGGAGCCGTGGAAGATCCCGTTGACTTGACCTTTGAAGGCTCCTTCGATAGCCAATACGCGCTTGTTATCGTGGACGCTTTCTTGGATGTCGGCAAGAACGCCGGCACCGTGGTATTTCTTTACGGCGCGGTAGAAAATGCGGTCTGCGGCCGCGCGTTTTTTCGTCAAGGCCGCGCGAATTTTGCCCAGTTCCGAGGAGGCGGAGGTCTTAACTACGCCGCGTCGGTCTAGGACGCGATCGACCTCGTCGGGAACCGCTTTATTGGGTTCTAGGTGGGCCAATTTCTCTTGGACTGAAGGCGTGCGCTCCGCATGCAGCTTGAAGAACGAGCGGATGCGGTTGAAGCTCTCCACGAGGTCTTTCAGGATCAAAAAGTCTGGACCGTCGAGCGAGGCGCCTTGAATCTTTAGGCGGAGTAGGAAGGGTTTGATGTCGGCAGAGGCCAGGGCGGGAACGGGGAACCCGCTTTGGTAAAGCCCTAAGACTTCATTAACCTCTTGCAGGTCTTGGGTAACTGCGCCATAATCGGCGCTGGGCTTTAACTCTGAAATTCGTTCCCGAGCATGCTCCGTCACTGCTCGTTTGGCGACGGCTTGCTTGACTAAATCAAACTCTATGCTTTCAAAAAGATCCTCGGGATATGTTTTCAATGCTTATGGCTTACCCTTTGTAGTATTCGTCCGTTGTACGTGCTTTACGGGCACCTCCAGCCAACAAATATGCAAGGAAGGAAAGTACCGCAGTAACCACCACATCTAGGGCTGTCCAAGCCGGTCCGATGGGGGCATCTTTCAAATCATTCTGAATGTCGGCATACATCCAAAACCCCGCCACGATCAATGGACCTATCCATTGCGGGCGAACGATATTGTTTTTGCGGTCGTAGGACTTGTTTGAGCGGGTCACGAAATAAACTCCGGCGAACGCCCCCATGCCGTGGGCGATAAGTGCTGAGTATACCGCGAATGGATTGGCCTTCATGTACGCGTCCATAACAGCTACCTTTCCGGCCCAGTCCGCAGACATCAAGGCGTCTTGCGGGAACGGATCAAGGAACGGCGTGAAGATCAAATGGAAAATCTTTGTGATGGCCCCTGCTAGGACGAGGGCAAGTATGCTCAGTAACACCGGGCGAACGGCATTGGCGATTTTCTTGTAGGCGGCCTTGATAGCATTCATAGGGCGTTGTTTAGGCGTTAAACCAGCTTTCTACTTGGTCAAGACCAAGGGCTGGGATGTCCAATTTATTTTTCTTTCTGAACCCGTTTAGCTTTTGGTGGAGGGCAGCAGGTTTTTCGTTGCGTAGCGCGTCCACGGTGTGGAAACCAGCTTTTACAATGTGCTCTGACCAATCCGCTGGGACGCCTATGGCTTGGAAATCTGCCGGGCTAGCGACGGTCTCCCATTTTTCTGGGCGCATTTGCGGGAAGAACAGTACCTCTTGGATGCTGTCTTGGTTGGTGAGCATCATGGTAAGACGGTCGATACCAATCCCCAAACCTGAGGTTGGAGGCATACCGTATTCCAGGGCACGAACGAAGTCCATGTCTATGAACATTGCCTCGTCGTCTCCTTTTTCAGAGAGTTTGAGTTGGTCTTCGAAACGCGCTAATTGGTCAATAGGGTCATTGAGCTCCGAATAGGCGTTGGCCACTTCCTTGCCGTTGACCATCAACTCAAAACGCTCCGTGAGTTCAGGGTTGTCGCGGTGCTTTTTACACAATGGCGACATCTCCACGGGGTAGTCGGTGATGTAGGTTGGTTGGATGTAGTGCTTCTCACACTTTTCGCCGAAGATCTCGTCAATGAGCTTTCCTTTGCCCATCGCCTCGTCTACTTCGAGGCCAATTGATTTTGCCGCTTCGCGTACTTCCTCTTC
>DFQY01000018.1 GCA_002378005.1 Flavobacteriales bacterium UBA3477 | reverse complement strand
AACGACCACGACCTACAACAATATTGGGTTGGGTGATTTCGAACAAACAAATTGGACCCTATATCCAAACCCGTCGAATGGCTTGATTCAGATCAATATGGGTGAAGTTGAAGGTGCAGTACAGGTCCAATTATTTGACCTAAGCGGCGCTGCCCTATCTCGCAGCATCTACCCAATGGTTAATGGTGATCTCATCTTGGATTACCAACAAATGCCGGCCGGTACATATTTGCTCGAGGTGAGTAACAACGGGCTGCGCAGCACACAAAGAATTTCTATTATTCACTAACTACGTGAGGGTGCTTGGCTGATGAGCCAGGCGCCCACGTACGTTATCGCTCCGTTGTAGAGCAATAATTCGAACCCAATGGTATAGCCCAACGTGGGCGCCCAAAGGCTCAGTCCGTAGGACAACAATGGTGCTGCGATGGCGATGGCCAATACCCCCCAGTGTGAGATGGTGCGGTTCGTTGTTAATGCTAGGGCAAACAATCCTAATAATGGCCCATACGTGTAGCCTGCGGCCGTGAACAACGTGGAGATGATGGTCTCTTCTTGCAGCTGGTAAATCCCAAACATGACGGCGAGGATCACGGCCATGAAGGCCACATAGACTTGGTTGCGAATCTTTGTCGATCCTTTGCCATCCAGTCTTAAAAAGTCTACGCAAAACGCGGTGGTAAGTGAGGCCAGTGCGCTATCCGCACTGGAGAAGGCCGCTGCGAGTAGGCCGAGGAAGAAGACGGCCCCGAGGACAGGAGGCATGGCTGAGCTGGTCGCTACAGCGACGAACATCTTGTCCCCCGTTTCTGCGATGCCTGCCATGGCGGCATAATCAGATAGAACCACACCAAGGCTTAAGAAAAGAGCATTGACAAAAATTAAGGTGATGCCCAACAGTATCATGTTTTTCTGAGCCCCACGTAGGGTACGCACGGTAAGGTTCTTCTGCATCATGTCTTGGTCAAGGCCGGTCATGGCAACGGCAATAGATGCCCCGCCCAACACTTGCTTCCACCAGGCACGAGCTGTGCCTTCTTCGACAAAATAGAATTGATCACTCGAAGAAATATAAGACCATAATCCCTGGCCTTCGCTCAGGACCTCGCGTCCTACGAAATACAGCGCCATCCCTGTGGCAGCGAGCATCAACGTGGTTTGTAGCGTATCGGTGATGACGATGGTCGCAATTCCCCCGCTGGCACTATATACTGCGATGAGTGCAAGGACGATCATTGCGGTCACCAGGAATGGTATGTTGAAAGCCTCGCAGATGGTGATTTGTACAATCATCGTTACTATGTACAGACGCGCAGAGGCACCTATGATGCGGGAAAGTAGAAAAAATGCGGATCCGGTTTGGTAACTCTGTTTGCCTAATTTGTGTCCCAGATAGGAATAAATACTGATCACTTTGTAGCGGTAATAGACCGGCAGCAGCACGAACGCGATGATGGCATAGCCAATGAGGTAGCCCTGGACCATGAGCATATAGGTCCAGCCGGAATTCGCGGTCCAGCCTGGGACGCTGATGAAAGTGACCCCCGATAAGGAAGCGCCGATCATGCCAAAACTGACCAAGAGCCAATTCGCATTTCGGTTCGCCGTAAAAAAGGTTTGGTTCGAGCCGGAGCCAGCAGTGAATTGGCCCACAAGGACCAAAACACCGACATATACCAACAAAAGGGTTAAAAAGAGCGTGTAGTTCATGTTCACAAATATGCGCAATCCCTTACTTTTGAAAGCACATGAATTTCTCGTCTCGAAAAATAGAAGCAGCCGTAGAGGAAATCAGCCGTCTTCCCGGCATCGGTAAGAAGACTGCCCTTCGTTTGGCCCTGCACCTGTTGCGCCGGCCGGCCGACCAAACACACCGATTGGCCGAGCGATTACTCGATCTTCGAGACAATACCACATTCTGTTCGACCTGTCACACCATCTCCGATACCGAGGAATGTAGCATATGTGCGTCACCGAAAAGAGACGAAACGACCGTTTGTGTCGTTGAAGATATACGCGATGTGATGGCTATTGAAAACACAGGCGGCTATCAGGGTAAATACCATGTGCTTGGCGGATTGATCTCCCCAATGGACGGCATAGGCCCTGGCGACCTGACCATAGATTCCCTGCTCAAACGCTTGAGATCTGGGGAAGTGAACGAGCTCATCTTCGCGCTGAACACCACCATGGAAGGAGACACGACAAATTTCTACCTCTATCGAAAGGTCAAGGACCTAGATGTCCGACTCACCACCATTGCCCGAGGCATTGCCGTCGGAGACGAATTAGAATTTGCAGATGAAGTGACCCTCGGGCGCAGCATACAGCACCGCATTCCCTACGAACAAAGCCTTCCGAAGTAGTGGACCTCAGTATTGTCATTATCAATTACAATGTCAAGGCCTTCTTGACCCAATGTTTGGACAGCATTTACCGCAGCCAAACGCAGTATAGTTATGAGGTCATCGTTATCGATAATGCAAGCTCGGATTCCGGCAAGGACATGATCCTCAAACTGTTCCCCAAAGTTCGTTGGACCGACAACGCTAAAAATGTGGGCTTCGGCAAGGCCAATAACCAAGGATTTGAACAAGCAAAAGGCGCCTATACCCTCATCCTCAACCCTGATACGGTCCTTCGGGAGGATACACTGGAGGTTTCGCTGAATTATTTGAAGGCGCATCCCGAAGTGGGCGGTTTAGGTATTAAGGGGATTGATGGTTCGGGCCAATTCCTTCCTGAAAGCAAGCGCGGCCTCCCTACCCCGATGACGGCCTTCTTCAAAATCTCAGGCCTCTCTAGACTTTTCCCACGATCCCCCCTGTTCTCTCGCTACCACTTGGGCCACCTCAATCCAGATTCGAACCACAAGGTCGACATATTGGTCGGCTGTTACATGATGATCCCTACGGATCTTTTACGCCAGGTGGGCGGGTTTGACCCCCAATATTTCATGTATGGGGAAGATATCGACCTCAGCTACGAACTCTTAAAAACTGGGCGTCAAAACCATTACCTAGCCGAGAGTCAGATCATCCATTACAAAGGTGAGAGCACCAAACGCGGCAGCCTCAACTACGTGCGCATGTTCTACCAAGCCATGGTCTTGTTCTCACGCAAACAGTTCAGCGGTGGCTCTGCCCTCGCCTACACCTTATTAATCTACTCCGGCATTTACCTCCGCGCCGGCCTCGCCATCCTCGCAAGATTAGGCCGCAGTGCAGCAGCACCCTTAATTGATGCGGCGGTACTCGCTGTTGTCCTCGAACAATTGAAAAGTTATTGGGAGTCCAACCACAGGTTCATCAACGGCGGCTCCTACCCGGATACCTACACCTACTATGTCCAAGGAAGCTATGTGCTGGTCTGGATTCTAGGCTTATGGTTCAGCGGCACCTACAGCAAGCATGCACGCCCCGCCGGGGTCGTACGGAGCATGATTGCCGCAACACTCTTGTTGGGATTTGGCTACGGGTTATTGCCCGAAGACCTGCGTTTTTCTCGGGCGCTGTTAGTTTTAGGCGCGACCGGTGGAACGGTAGCTGTACTGGCATGGCGCACCCTATTGGAATGGCTGACCAAGCGCGAATTCTTCGCCAAACCCTTGCGTCGACCTCGCTTACTGTTTGTAGGTGGGGGGCAAAGAAAATTGGACCTAGAACAACTATTGGCCGAGCGAAATATCTCGCCTTCGGTATTTATTCATCACGACGATACAAAGGGTGCGCCGGAGCAGATCATGGGCTTAGTCGATTTGTACCAAATCAATGAATGTGTCATCGATAGCGCAGCATTGAGCCATGGACAATTGATGCAAATCATGGAAACCCTTGGCCACAAATGCGCCATAAAAACCTTCCTAGCGCACGGCAATTTCATCCTCGGTTCCAACAGTAGCCTAACACAAGGTGAAGCTTACGGCAGTTCAGTATTCCAAACGGCAAATCCAGTCTATGTGCGCCAGAAACGCAGCCTAGATATCCTCCTCCCCTTGCTGATGTTAGCCACCTTACCGCTGAGCGCTGCACTCCTTTTCGGGGCAGGCAGAGGCAAATTATGGATGAAGATTTTGGGCCAATTCCTCCCGCTCCTCACAGGCCGACATACGTTAGTGGGATATAGTCCCGCTGATGCACAAGAATTTAACGTCCCTACGATGCTGGCACCAATTTTTGATATCCGCACTGGAATTCCCGAAAATTTAGATGTTCCACAAAGCGCAAAAGCTTTAGTTATCAACTATGCAAGAGAAGCTACTGTTGGTGGGGATTGGAAGCAGTTGTGGAAGCTGAGCAAAAAATAATTGGTCGCTGTATTCGGAAGATTTTGCCGTAAATTCGGGCATTAGAAAAATCCAAATTCAATGGCTCAGTTTGAATTGATCCTTCCCAAAATGGGAGAAAGTGTTGCCGAAGCCACCATTACCAACTGGCTGAAGAACGAAGGAGATACCATCGACGCAGAAGAAAGTGTCGTAGAAGTTGCCACTGACAAGGTGGACAGCGAAGTCCCTTCCCCTGTAAGCGGCACCATTGTAAAAATCCTTGCCCAAGTAAATGATGTAGCCGCCGTCGGCGCACCTATCGCCATCATTGAAACCGAGGCTGCAGGAGATGCTCCTGCACCAGCAGTCACACCTGTAGAGACCACTGCACCTGCACCACAGGCTGCTGCACAAGAAATCGAAACTTCTATCGCCGCAGCTGCGGCCACCGTGGCACAAGCCGCAAGTAATGCCCCTATCGCCAAAAACTCTAACGGAAGATTCTATTCTCCTTTAGTGCGTTCTATGGCCAAGGAAGAAGGCATTTCTCAAGCTGAGCTTGATGCCATTGCCGGCTCAGGCAAGGACGGCCGTGTGACTAAAACTGATTTACTCACCTACATTGAAGGTGGTCGTGCTCAAAGCGCCCAAGCTCCTGCCGCTGCCCCGGCACCCGCCGCGCCAGCGTCAGCAGCGCCGGCACCAGCTGCACCTGCCGCCACTTCAGCTCCAAGCATTACTCCAACGCCAGGTGCTGAAATTATTGAGATGGACCGCATGCGCAAGCTCATTGCGGACCACATGGTAAATTCAGTACATACCTCTCCACACGTGACCAGCTTCGTGGAAGCAGATATGACCCGAGTAGTGCAATGGAGAAACAAAGTGAAGAATGCCTTCCAGCAAAAGCACGGTGAGAAAATCACCTTCACGCCGATCATCATGGAGGCCATCGTCAAGGCCATCCAAGACTTCCCGATGATCAACGTGAGCGTAGACGGCACCAAAATCATCAAGCATTCGCACATCAACGTGGGTATGGCCGCAGCCCTTCCATCGGGTAACTTAATCGTGCCTGTGGTGAAGAATGCAAACCAACTTTCACTATTAGGCTTGACCAAGGCGGTGAATGATTTGGCCAATAGAGCGCGAAATAATGCACTGAAGCCTGATGAAATCTCTGGCGGCACCTATACACTAACAAACGTAGGTACCTTCGGCAATGTGCTCGGTACGCCTATTATCAATCAGCCACAAGTAGCCATCATGGCCGCCGGTGCGATTGTGAAAAAACCCGCAGTAATTGAAACGCCGGAAGGTGATTTGATTGGTATCCGACACAAAATGTTCCTAAGTCATAGTTATGACCACCGCGTAGTAGATGGCGCGCTGGGCGGCATGTTCGTAAAACGAGTAGCGGAATACCTCGAAGCTTGGGATTTAAACCGCGAGATCTAGAACGATTTTCTGATATTTGAATTATCTTTAAAAGCCGCCCAATTAGGGTGGCTTTTTAATTACACATCACCCAAACCATGGATTTACAACTGACCCGCCCCATTTGCTTTTTCGACCTTGAAACTACCGGCGTAAATGTCACGAACGACCGCATCGTCGAAATTTGCGTGCACAAGGTACACCCGGACGGCAAAGAAGAAACCCACACCTGGCGTGTCAATCCTACCATACCTATTCCCGCAGGCGCTTCAGCTGTCCATGGCATTTATGATGCCGACGTAGCAGAAAAGCCCACCTTTGCTAACCTTGCTACCGAAGTGAACGGGCTGATCCAAGACAGCGATCTCGCCGGATACAACAGCAACAAATTTGATATTCCCCTGCTTGCAGAGGAGTTCCTGCGTGCCGGTATAGAGTTCGACATGAGCAAACGCCGTGCAGTGGATGTCCAGAATATCTTCCATCGTATGGAGCAGCGAACCCTAACGGCAGCGTATAAATTCTACTGTAGCAAATCACTCGATGATGCCCACAGTGCAGAGGCGGATGTACTAGCTACCTATGAGGTTTTAAAATCGCAGTTGGATCGCTATGAAGAGTTGGAAAACGACATGAGCTTTTTGGCCGAATTCTCCAACCGTCAGAAAGTAGCGGATTTCGCGGGCTTCATCGCCTACAATGGACAAGGCCAAGAAATCTTCACCTTTGGCAAATACCGCGGACAGACCGTCGAAAGCGTACTCCAGGAGAATCCAGGCTATTACAGCTGGATTCAAAACGCGGATTTTCCTTTGTATACCAAGCAAGTATTGACTAAAATCAGATTAAAATCTTTCAATAAAGGCGCCTAAGAATTATGAAAATCATTTGCATCGGACGCAACTACGCGAAGCACGCGGAAGAATTGAATAACCCCATTCCTGAGGAGCCGGTAGTGTTTCTCAAACCGGAAACGGCGTTGCTCTTGAAAAAGCATCCGTTTTTCATTCCTGAGCACAGCAATGAGGTTCATCACGAAGTAGAATTGGTCATTAAAATCAATCGCCTTGGCAAACATATTGAGCCAAGATTTGCTCATAAGTACTACACAGAAGTGGGGCTTGGCATTGATTTTACCGCGCGCGATGTGCAAGCAAAGTGTAAAGAGAAAGGATTGCCGTGGGAAAAAGCCAAAGCCTTTGATGGCTCTGCTGCAGTGTCTAAATTTTTCTCCTTGGAATCCTTGGGCAAGGATATTCAAAACATCCACTTCCACCTAGAAATCAATGGCAATACCGTCCAACAAGGCAATACAGCCATGATGCTATTCCCTGTGAACGAGATTATTAGCCACGTTTCGAAGTATTTTACACTGAAAACCGGGGATCTCATTTTTACCGGAACACCCGCCGGTGTTGGCCAGGTAAAGCGCAACGATTTATTGGAACTTTATTTAGAAGGAAAGCGGGTCTTTTATTTCAGCGTGAAATAGCTCACTCCTCCAACGCTTTCGTTAACGCATTTTAATTACACTTTTCTCTCGTCTCAGGTCGGGCGCATCCCCATTTTTATATATTTGTAACTACCCATGTTGTAAGTTAACACAAACGCATAAAGAATGAAGAAAAGCTTACTAGCCGTACTTTTTGTAGCCCTTGCTTCCCCCTTGGCATATGGGCAGTTCGCACCACCAATTGACACGGTTTTTACCGAAAACTTTGATGGCACCCTCGGGGCCGACTCTATTGCCGCGAATTACAATACAGATTCAACTAATGCCACTAGATCATGGAATGACACATCCTTCCTCAAAACCACAGGAGGAATGTCATTTCATACACAGATTTATTCTAGTGATTCCATCATTTTCGAAACAGATGCTTTCTCAACCATCTCTTATACCAACGTTCGATTCACTTTCGACCACATTTGTAAGATTCGATTCATCCAGAAAGCCTATATCCAGATGTCTAAGGACGATGGACTGACTTGGGTAAACCTCACCGGTACGCATTACCGGGGTGAAAGTCCACAATTCGCCAATCAGGGGTGGTTTAATGAGCTTTCCTATCCAGCTCCAGCACTTATACCTTACTGGGGTGGGGTGACTACAAATCCTTCTAGCACTGGCACAACGCCAACCTCTAGCTGGTGGGCGCGAGAAACTTTTGACCTAGGCAGCTACCTAGGAACTTATGATAGCACTAACTCGCAATATGGTTATGTCGATTGTAAGATTCGATTTATTATGTCGAACAAGAATGGTACCCCTGCACCAGCAGCGCTAGCGGGCTGGTTTGTAGATAACCTTATGGTTGAAGGTGCACCGTGTGAATTACAACCTCCCACCCTAGATTGGATTAATGTAAGTGTGCAAGCAAAACCGAATGGTGCTCGGTACATGCCAACTCAAGATGTGCGTGTTAAAGGTGAAGACAATGTGGGTGTTTTGAATGTTCGTATTTACTCAAGAAGATTTAATTACACTCAGGGACAATGGAGTAATTGGACTGATTCACTAATGACAAAGTCTGTAGCAGCAAGCTGCCCATCTTCGGCTGAATTTTCATACACATTCAATAATATAAACATCAATGATTCTATTGAGTGGTATGTGAGGATTTTCGACTGTGCCTGTCCTAATGCGGTCCGAGATCCAATTTTATCTGCTCAATACACAACATATAAGTTTTGGCGTGATCCAGGTCTTCCTCCAATTTGTGGTGTTACGACAGGCACAACATTTCCATATTCATCGCTGGTTCCATACTTTGAAGATTTTGAGAGTGCGACTTATTGGATTGCAGGTAGTGGCAACGGTACTACTGGTGTAACGCATAGAGGACAATTCCCTTGGCAAAATCCACCAAATGGTAAAAATTGGGATTTGGACCCAGATCAAAACACAGCTGGCTATGGTTGGTGTATTCGTTCAGGTGCTACGCCTTCTAATTTTACTGGCCCTGTTGGAGATGCTTCATCGTCAGGTACCGGGAAATACCTGTATACTGAAGCGGATCAGGGCGCCCCAAATAATGAAGCTGAAATTGTAACGCCTTGTATTGATCTCAGGAATAAAACTTGTGCGGTTCTTGAATTCGATTATCACATGTATGGGGCTAACATTCAAAATTTAGAAATTCTAGTCGATACCGGATTTAATTCTTCATCCATCGTTAACTTAACAAGCATTAGTAATCAACAGCAAGCAAAATCGTCCGATCCGTATAAAAAGTATTCCGTTTCACTTAATGATATCACAGGTAATTATGCTCGTATCATATTTACTGGAGTCAGAGGCAACGGCAGTTTGGGAGATATTGCTATAGACAATATAAATGTTTATGAACCAGATCCAGTAGATATTGCGATTAGAGATGTTTACAATCCAATAAATGGATACTGTGCATACAACTCTAATGAAACATTAGATCTGTGGGTACAAAATAATGGTTGTAATAGTTTGGATAGTATACCCGTAACCTGGTATTATGAGTATACAAATACAGCAGGGGGCATTACTAATGTCAATAACACCGAATATATTACTAATAAGACCTTAGAAACTGGTGATTCAACATATTTCACCTTCCTCACTGGACCGGATCTTAGTGGTTTCGGATTTTATGATTTATGGGTATATACTCAACAACCTGGTGATTCAATTAACAACAATGATACAATTGGGCCCATTCGCATCGTTCATGAAGAGCCATACAGTACTTTTCCTTACGTGTTAAACTTTGATGGTGCTGGAGTTACAGCCGGTTCAAATACTGTAGCTAATCCTGGCACCTTCCCGACCGATGTGTTTACACCATTACCAGCGAGTAACTCAGGTGACTTTGCATTTATGGTCGGAAATAAATTTACTCCAACAGTTGGATCCGGACCTATTTCTGATTTTAGTGGTACAGGAAATTATTTGGTCGCAGAAGGTGATTATGGTCTTAGTCCAACTTCTGCCACTTTAGTTTCTAGGTGTTTGGACTTGTCTGGAATGACTCTGCCTGTTCTTCAATTCCGTTATCATATGTATGGCGCAGATATCGGTGCATTAAACGTTCAATGGAAAAAAGACGGCGAAAACTTTTGGTCTAATCCCATAACGCCAATACTAGCAACAATGACCGATGAAAAAGACCCTTGGTCTTATTTTGAACTTGATTTAAGTTCAGCAGGCAATATCGTAAAGTTGAGAATCATTGGCCAAAAAACTGGGTTCGGTGTGGCCGCAGATATAGCTATTGATGATATTGTTATTACTGACAAAGCCTCTGTCGATGTTGGAGTAGTAGATATTGATAATCCTCGCGTCCGAGTTGATTTAAATAGTGGACCCAATCAGAAAAAAGTTAAGTTGGAAATTAAGAATTATGGCACAGCCGTACAAAATAATGTTCAATTGAACTATTCTGTAACACCCCTTTGTGGAACAAATGCAGGAATTAGTTCTATTTATTCTTTCAGTCATACATCATCTATTACACCTGGAAGCACTGCGTTGGCTATTGATAATTCTAATACTGTAGTATGGCCTATAGGTACGTTTGAAGTACAAGCCTGGTCTAGTCAAAACGGGGATAACAGCACATGGAATGATAGTCTTTATCGAAAATCAGCGGGTTGGCCCGAACTATATATACAGCAAGGATTTACAGAAGACTTCGAATCATGCGGTAGTGGTAATTCTTCTGGATTCTTTGGATCAGGACATTTGGATCTATGGGAAGTTGACAATATCAATGCTCTAAACGGTCAGAACGGATATGCTTCTCGACCAAACCAGAATGTTCCCGGGAATGTCGAAGAGTTTATGTATTTCCCACGATTCATTGGTTTCGATACCATAGCAGGTGCTGAGCTAAGATTGACTCATGATATCGATCTTGGCACCGGTGACCAAGCCCTTATCGAATGGCAAGGCGGTGGCACATGGAATACCTTAGGTTTTTGGGATCCACAAAATGTTGTAAGTACAAACTGGTACAATACAGGTACCGCTGGTCTAGGCGATGCTTGGATTGGAAATTTAGGGACTCAATATTCCGTTTGGCCTTTGTCAAGTTGGAATTTCTCTCAAGCACCTTTGATTCTGAGAGCACGTTTAAAGACAACTTCAGGAAATAAGGACGGTTGGAACATAGATAAAGTAGAAGTCTATATACCCCCACAAAACAGTGCAGCTCCTGTAGAAATCACCACTGTTGAGTATCTTCCGGTTCCTGACCAAAACAATCACTTAAAAGTTTTAATCAAGAATACCGGTGCTAAGATACTAGATAGCTGTTTGGTTCAGTTCTCTACTGATGGTGGTACTACCTGGTCAAATAATGAGAAGGTGGTATTCTCTCCACCGTTAATCCCGCGGAAAGCAGATTGGTATGAATTCGATCAAGCTTGGATTAATCCAAGCAGTGGTGTTCATAACGTTTGTGTCCGAACTTCTCTTCCAGATAACAAGCCTGATGCAGAGCCAACAGATGATCAAATCTGTATGGACATTACAGTATTAGATAAAATTGTTATGTCAGTGGACAGTAGTTACTGTAATGACTTTGAAGATCCTTCTCTCGCTCCGTGGTTAACTCTTAATCCATTCGTTAAGGAAGGTTTAACGTCTTGGGAAGAAGGTACACCGGCTATTGCGCCTTTAGTAGGTGCATTTTCCGGAAGCAACGCTTGGATGACTGATTTGGATGCTGATTACAAGAAGAGGGACTCCTCTGCTCTATATACGCCGGTTTTCGCTTTAGATTCTGGGCAAACCTATACGTATGAGTTTATGCACGCCTTCTCAACTGAAATATACCATGATGGTGGAACGGTGGACGTAACCTTTGACGGTGGTATCACATGGCATACAGTAGGTACAAACCTCTTCGGTGCGACCTGGTTCAACACCAGCTTTGTAACCGCATTGGATATCTATAAACCAGGATGGACTGGTTTGAGCAACGGTTGGCAGCAAGCGAAGATTAATGTACAAGTAGATACTGCACGCAACGCCATCTTTAGATTTAGATTCGGTTCAGATGAAACTATAAACAAAGCAGGATGGGCTATTGATGATTTCTGTTTCTTTAAAACCGACGAAACGGATAAGATTTACGTCGTAGGCCAAGAAGAACTAGAATCTCATATCGGAGTAGGAAACATCCATCCTAACCCGACTACAGGCTATGCACAATTGCCAGTGAGCTTCCAGAACCCTGCGGACATCACTATTACTGTTCGTAATACGCAAGGACAGCTTATTGAAACGCGTACCGTACATGGCAATGAGGGCATCCAAACCTTCACCCTGGATACGCAAAGCTGGGCAAGCGGTATGTACCTCGTAGAGACAGTCACTCCTCTAGGTACAGACACGCAACGATTGATCGTCGAGTAAGGCAACAATAGATAGATTTTTTTCACCCTCGCAGCGTTTACGGACCTGCGGGGGTGTTTTTTTCACCAATTCCAGCAGTAAAATTGGCAGGAAATCCTCGTCAAATACGTCAATATTTCAGCTAAGGCTCTGGTTTTCAGTCAAGGTGTCCCCTTTTCTTATGTCCAATTTTCATTGGCACATCCTTTGACCGAAAATCACCGGAACCCAAACCCTATTGTTATGAACATAGAGAAATTCACAACCAAGAGTCAGAGCATTATTGCTAAAGCGCAATTCATAGCCGCTGACAAACAACATACACAGGTGGAATCCCTTCACCTATTATTGGCTTTACTCAAAGAAGACCAAAGCGTATTGCCTTTTGTGGCACAGCAGGGCGAGATACAATTGGACAGATTACATACTACGCTCGAAGCTGCCTATGAAGGTCTACCAACCTCTTCTAGCGGCGGAGAAACCTACATGGGTAGAGATGCAGCCTTCGTACTTCAAAAGGCGGTTCAAAAAGCCGAGGGCATGAAGGATGATTTTGTCTCCACTGAACACCTCCTGCTCGCCTTACTAGAAAGTAAGGGCGCCGCCGGTAAAATGTTGAATGATGCCGGATTCACTACCAAACTCGTTGAAAGTGCCATCGAAAGCTTGCGCAAAGGACGCAATGCCAACAGTTCAGGTGCCGAAAACACCTATAACAGCTTGGATAAATACGCCAAGAACCTCAACAAGATGGCCGAGGAAGGAAAACTCGACCCAGTCATAGGTCGCGGCGATGAGATTCGTCGAGTACTCCAAATTCTTTCTCGACGCACCAAGAACAACCCTATCCTCGTGGGAGAGCCTGGTGTAGGGAAAACCGCCATCGCCGAAGGATTGGCACAACGCATTCTCAGTGGCGATGCCCCTGAGAACCTGAAGGATAAAACTGTGTACAGCCTGGACATGGGTGCCCTTATTGCTGGGGCGAAGTACAAGGGAGAATTTGAAGAGCGCTTGAAAGCCGTGGTCAAGGAAGTGACCAGTAGTGATGGCAATATCTTGTTGTTCATCGACGAAATACACACCTTGGTAGGTGCGGGCAAGAGCGAAGGCGCCATGGATGCAGCGAATATCCTCAAACCAGCATTGGCCCGCGGTGAGCTTAGAGCCATCGGTGCCACTACACTAGACGAATTCCAGAAGTATTTTGAAAAGGATAAGGCCTTAGAGCGCCGCTTCCAAAAAGTGATGGTAGAAGAGCCGGATCAGGAAAGCAGCATCAGCATCTTGCGCGGGATTAAAGAGAAATACGAAACCCACCATAAAGTGCGTATCAAGGATGAGGCGGTCATTAGTGCCGTAGAATTGAGCTCCCGTTACATCAGCGATCGATTCCTACCTGATAAGGCCATCGACTTGATGGACGAGGCCGCTTCAAAGATTCGGATGGAAATCAACTCTAAGCCCGAGGAATTAGACATCCTCGATCGCAAGATCCTTCAACTCGAGATCGAGCAGGAAGGCATTAAGCGTGAGGACGATAGAAAGAAATTGGCGGTCATTAAATCAGAGCTCAGCGAACTTTACGAGGAACGCGACGCCCTTAGTGCCGTGTGGGAGCGTGAGAAAAACAGTGCAGAGCGCATTCAAGAGATCAAAGAACGCTTGGAACAATTTAAACTCGAAGCGGAGCGTGAGGAACGAGCCGGCAACTATGGCCGGGTAGCTGAAATTCGCTATGGATTAATGCAAGAGGCGGAGAACGAACTGAATAAGGCCGAGGCAGATCTCGAAAATAGCGGGCGTACCATGATCAAAGAAGAAGTGACGGCGGAAGATATTGCGGAAGTTGTAGGCCGCTGGACCGGCATTCCCGTTCAGAAGATGTTGGAAAGTGAACGCATGAAACTACTCCGCATGGAAGAAGAGCTCCACAAGCGCGTTGTTGGGCAGGAAGCTGCAATTGGTGCCGTGAGCGACGCGATACGTCGTTCTAGAGCCGGTTTGGGCGATCCTAATAAGCCGATTGGGAGCTTCCTATTACTTGGAACGACCGGGGTGGGAAAAACTGAGCTCGCCAAGGCTCTCGCTGCTTACCTCTTCAATGATGAACAGGCGATGACGCGTATTGACATGAGTGAATACCAAGAGAAGCATAGCGTGAGCAGATTGGTGGGTGCGCCTCCGGGATATGTTGGATACGATGAAGGGGGGCAATTAACCGAGGCGGTTCGTCGCATGCCCTATAGCGTCGTACTCCTGGACGAGATTGAAAAGGCGCATCCTGACACATTCAACATTCTCTTGCAGGTGCTCGATGATGGCCGCCTGACGGATAATAAAGGCCGCACGGTGAACTTCAAGAATACCTTGGTGATTATGACTAGTAATATTGGTTCTCATCTGATCAACGAAGCCATCGATCAATACGACGGCGCGGAATACAGCACTCTAATGAATAGATTGAAACCTGAGCTTATTGGACTACTACAAAAGGTCGTACGTCCAGAATTCATCAACCGCATCGATGAAATCAGCGTATTCAGCCCGCTCGACAGAAGCGAAATGAGTAAGATTGTGGGCTTGCAACTAAATGTGGTGAAGCGACGCCTGAACGAGCAGAACATCACCTTAGAGGCCAGTCCAGAGGCCATTGCCCACCTCAGCGAGGCCGGCTGGGATCCACAATACGGTGCGCGACCAGTAAAACGCGCCATTCAAAACGAAGTGCTCAATGCACTGAGCAAAGAAATCATTGCAGGCAAGGTACATGCCGACGATGTGATTCTTTTGGATGCCTTTGACGGGGAGCTGGTCTTTAGAAACGTCGACCTACCCATCTCCTAAAAGCGGGCAACCTGAATTCAATAAAACCGCGTCCCTTGGCCGCGGTTTTATTGTTATCGGTAAATTTTTTGCGAATCCAGATACTGGGTCCAACGACGCTGATTGACCAAGTGACCCGCATAGTTGCGCGCAAAAGCATGATAACCGGGGTTATCTGGATTCGCGCACATAAAGAGGAAATCGTGCTTGGGAGCCTCCAATACCGCTAGCAAAGCCGCCTTTTCCGGCACACAAATAGGCCCCGGCGGCAATCCTTTAATGACATACGTATTGTAGGGATGCTCCAGCTTCAGATCACGCGTCAATACTCGACGCACGGGCTGATCCGGATTCAAATCATTTAGCGCAAAAATGACCGTAGGATCCGCCTGGAGTCTCATGCCCTTCTGCAATCTGTTCAAATACAATCGCGCTACTAAGGGACGATCGGTGGCCTTAGAACTTTCCTTCATGACAATGCTGGCCAAGGTGCTGATCTCCCCAGGCGTCATTTTCATTGCTTCGGCTTGTTCAATACGCGCTGGCGTCCAAAAGGTGATGGTGTTTTGATAGAGTTTGTTCGCAATTGATTTAGCTGAGGCATTCCAATAGACTTCATAGGTATCCGGCAAAAACGCACCCAGGGCCAAGGGTCCCTCCCATCCGTCCATAGGCGCTTTCAACGCCTTGTACAGGTCGGTACTGTCCGCAAGCAACTGCTTGCCCAATTTCCCCGCGAGGTCCGCCAAATTATCTGCACTATTAAAGGTAATCCGAATAGGCTTCTGCAACCCCGCCTTCAGAGCATTGATCAAGGTGTTGTTGCTCATACCCTGTTCAATCACATAGTGGCCAGATTTTACCTTCGTCAACCCCTTATTTTTTGCCAGCATCAAAAATCCCTGTGGATTCAAAAGTACCGCATCCTCTAACAACTGTGCATACAGCTGCTCAGCAGTCGTGCCTTCCTTCACAAACAGCTTATAAGGTAATTTCGCCTCGTTCACATTAGGTTCAAAGACCACATTGTATCCGGTATAAGCGATATAGATCATCGCCGCCGGCACCAAGATGCCGAACAGAAGCACTAGGGTCTTTCTCATATAATAATCTTTTGAAAGATTTTGGCATCGACGTACTCGCCTTCCCACCAAATCCAATGCATGAGTACACCTACTTCACGAAATCCGCACGATTCAAATAACGCAAGACTGGCATCATTAATCATGGGCACATGGGCATATAAATTCTCCACATGTAAAGTCTTATAGGCATAATGCTCCATGGTTTCTAGGGCCAATTTCGACCAGCCCTTCCCACGGTGTTTTTCCTCAATCATAATACCTACGCCCGCTCGCTTGGTAAAAGGATCATAATCAAACAAGTCTACCGCACCCACGGGATCGCCGTCTACGTCAAGAATTAAACGCAATTGGCCATGTGCTACTAAATTTTCGTGTCGCGTCAAGTACTGTCTCAGATTCAGCATAGAGTACGGCTCCTTGGTCACACTGACGTACCAAATAGAGGAATCATTCTCAATATGCATAAGCCATTTCAAATCTGACTCTTCCGGGGCGCGCAATACGCCTAGATCTTTGACAGGTATCATAACGGTTCTAGTTCTACAGTTCCTTCAAACACCTTCACTGCAGGGCCCTTCAATACCACATCAGTAAAGGGTCCTGTACCCTTGAAATCCACCTCAAGTACTCCTCCTTGGGCATAGAGTTTCACTGGTGCGGCGGATACCCATTGCTTCGCCACGGCGACCATCGCCGCACCGGTCGCACCAGTGCCGCATGCGAGCGTTTCCCCTTCTACGCCACGCTCGTAGGTCCTGATGGATAATTCGTCATTGCAGGCTTGGATGAAGTTGATATTACATCCTTCGGCGCCATAAAGGTTGCGGAGGTTGCGGGCCACCGAAACAAAATCGGGCCCAGCCATACGGTTTTCCACATGATGTGGAGAACCTGTATTTATGAACAACCCTCCATGGCGTTCTTCAACGGCAGGTGCATCGACCATTCCAAGGGCTACCTGGTCGTCATCAAAGGTGGCCCAGTGGGGACCATCGATGGCTGTGAAGGTGGCTTTATCCTGAATGAGGCCGAGGTCTTGAGCAAACTTTGCAATACAACGACCGCCATTGCCGCACATGGTGCTTTCATTGCCGTCTGCATTGTAATAAACCATGTAAAAGTCATCCCCTTCTTTGCGCGGCTTTTCTAGCAGCATCAAGCCGTCCGCGCCTATGCCATAGTTGCGGTGGCAGAGTTCGGCGATACGCTCAGAAGATAATTGGACCCTGCTCAACCTGTTGTCGAAGAGGATAAAATCATTACCGGCGCCGTGGTATTTATAAAAGGTATGAGACATTAATCCTTAGGATGTTAAAAGGCGTTAAAGTTATGCACTTCAGCGGGTAAGCTACGTTGATTTGGTGTACAATTTGAAGATACAATAAGGAACCTTCAACAAAAAATTGCAGACTATGAAAGTCACAACGAAAACTCTAGGTCTTTTATTTTTCACTGCCCTTGGGGGTGCAGCCATCGCATTGGGCGGTGCACACTTGATGGGCTACTCCGGTAAAACGGTCATCATTCAAGAACAAGCGGCGGCTCCAGTCCAAAGGACTAACCTCAGTGCGGCCGCGGCAGCCATGCCTTCGGATTTTGTGGGCGCAGCAGAGCGAACGGTGGAAGCTGTTGTGCATGTTAAAACTACGGCAGAGCGCGTTCAGAATTACTACAACCCATTCAACGATCTGTTTTTCGGGCGCCCCTCTACCCCACAGCGCTTTGAAGTGCAGGGCAGCGGATCGGGCGTGATACTATCGCAGGACGGATATATTGTCACGAATAATCATGTGATTGACGGGGCAAAGGACATCACCATTACGATGGCCAACAACGATGAATACAAGGCGACGTTGGTGGGCACGGATCCCACGACGGATATTGCGCTATTGAAGATTGATGCAAGAGAATTAGACTATGTACAAGTGGCCAATTCGGATAATGTCCGCCTCGGCCAATGGGTCTTGGCGGTAGGCAATCCCTTCAACCTCACCAGCACCGTGACCGCGGGCATCATCAGCGCAAAGGGGCGCGACATTAATATCATTGACGAGCAAAGCGCTATCGAAAGCTTTTTGCAAACAGATGCCGCAGTCAATCCTGGAAACTCCGGCGGGGCCTTGGTGAATACCGCGGGGGAATTGGTCGGGATCAACACTGCCATCTCATCGCGCAGTGGTGCGTTCGAGGGCTACAGCTTTGCGGTGCCTTCCAATCTCATGCTCAAGGTTGTCAAAGACCTAAAGGATTTTGGCCGCGTGCAGCGCGCCTTCATGGGCATTAACTACAATGAAGTAACCCCTGCCCTCGCTGCGGAACTCGACCTAAACGTTAATTCAGGGGTATACATCGCGAACGTCATCGTAGGCGGTTCTGCAGACGATGCGGGCCTCAAACTGGGTGATGTGATCATCAATGTTTCGGGCAAGGAAGTACGCAGTGGGGCCGATTTAACCGAAGCCCTGGGCCAACACCGACCGGGCGAACGACTCGATATTGTGGTGAACCGCAACGGTCAGAATAAGAAGTTTGAGTTGCTGCTCAAAAATAAATTGGGCACCACTGAAATGCTGACGAAGGAGGAAGAGCTCCTCAGAAGCTTTGGCGCGGAACTGGAAAACCTCAGCGCCAATGACAAGCACAGACTGGGCATCCGCAATGGCATCCGTGTCTCTGAAATCTTGGGCGGTCGCTTTGAAAAGGCCGGTATCCCCGAAGGATTCATCATCATCAAGCTCAACAACATCTACATCGACGAGGTGGAAAAATTTGAGAACCTCGCACGGCAATTCAATCCTGGGGACGGCGTCCTCATCCAAGGATTTGAGCCCAATGGTAAAGCCAACTACTATGCCTTTGAGTGGTAAGCCCTCAAGCAGGATAAAACTTTTGATACGAGCGGGCCTGCAGCCCGCTCGTGTTTTTTCGCCGTCCGGCGGCCGCTAAGTGTAAAAATTACACACCCGAAAAAGAATGTAATCCACTGTTTTACAAGTTTTTAAAAGTTTGTTTTTGGGTAGGTCATGGTGGAATTGGTCCCTAACTTTGTAATCAAGAACCACCAACATTTCACCTACTATGATTGCTCAAAATGAGTACTCTCAAAAAGTCGGGCTTCGCATCAAAAACGAGCGACTCGCCGTGGACATCAGTGCTTGTGTACACGAATTATTTTACAACCGCGGTGTGGAGATCGTCCTGTTTCGCAACCAGTTGCGCGACAAAAGCTCCAGCCAAATCCTAGAACTTCACCAGTATGCCAATGATTTTGTGGGCAAAGCCATTCCAGTGGACCGCACCCTCGAAATGCTCAAGGCATTGAAGCGCACGGGGATTGAGCATGCGAAAATAGATATTGGCAAACTCACCCACCAGTGGACGCAGACAGAAGATACCGCAGAAGCCTTCATCATCAACACCCTCGGGCACTTGTTCCGTACCCCTACCCTTGAACCGCGCGATGTGGTGTTGTTTGGCTTTGGCCGTATTGGCCGACTGTTGGCCCGTGAACTCATCGTTCAGGAAGGGAGCGGAAACCAGTTGCGGCTGCGAGCCGTTGCAGTGCGTAGCATTGATGCTGACAGTCTACACAAACGTGCCTCGCTATGGAAAATTGATTCTGTACACGGGGATTTCCCTGGAACCGTGCTCGTGGATGAGGAGCGTATGGCCCTTGTGGTAAATGGGCGTCCCATCTACTTCATTCCCACGCCAAACCCTGCAGAGGCAGATTACGAAGCCTATGGCATCAAGAAAGCCCTGCTCATCGACAACTCTGGGGCATTTAGAGATTATGTGGCCTTGAGCAAGCATTTGGCCGCAAAGGGAGTGGATAAGGTCTTGTTGACAGCGCCAGGAAAAGGCATCCCAAATGTTGTACACGGCGTGAATCAAATGGATGTCAGAAAGAAAGACCGCATCATTTCTGCGGCTAGTTGTACAACAAATGCGATCTCTCCTGTGCTCAAGGTAATGAACGACCACTTTGGCATCACCAAGGGGCATTTAGAAACCATCCACGCATATACCAACGATCAAAACTTGGTCGACAACATGCACAAGAAATACCGCCGTGGGCGGGCGGCTGCCATGAACATGGTCATCACCGAAACAGGAGCCGGTCAAGCCGTAGACAAATGTATTCCTGGCTTGGGCGCTAAGTTGACTTCATCAGCCATTCGTGTACCTGTGCCAAATGGCTCCTTGGCCATTTTGAATTTGCAATTAGAAAAACAAACGAACCTAGAAGAACTCTTGAGCACCTTCAAGCAGGCAGCGTTGGAAGGACCGTTGGTTGAGCAGATTCATTACAACACCTCCAATGAACTCGTTTCGAGCGATATCGTCGGAAACGCCGCACCGAGCATTTTCGATGTACACGCCACCCAGGTAACACCAGACGGCATGACAGCCATCTTATACATCTGGTACGACAATGAATATGGGTACAGTCGCCAAGTCTTGCGACTGGCCAAACACTTCACGGGCGTGCGGCGCCCGGCGTACTATTAAAGAAAAAAACCGGGGCTCGCGCCCCGGTTTTTTTTATTCGTTGATAATGAGTTGCAGCAAACCTGCGTTGGAGTTTATACTTTCTTCAAGACTGATCATACTTTCGGTGTTCTCCACCCCTTCAATATCGTTGATGCGGAAGATCACATCCTTAGCGTGAGAGGCGTCGCGGCAACGAATCTTACAAAAGATCCCGTATTTACCCGTGGCCAAATGTGCCACCGTTACCTCAGGCACTTCACGCAAGAGCTCGATGATATTAGGCGAGGACAAGGAACGCTTGGTATATAAACCTACGTAGGCAATGAATCCAAAGCCAAGTTTTTCGTAATCCACACTGATGGAGGTACTCTTGATGACCCCTAAAGATTCCATCTTTTTTACGCGTACGTGGATAGTTCCTGGACTGACTAATAAGTCCTTGGCAATTTCGGTGAATGGCTTTCTAGCGTCCTTTACCAAGTACTCTAGAATTTGCTTGTCGAGTTTATCGATTTTCATAAGTGTGAGTTAACGTTCGCAAAAGTAAGGAATAAGCATTTTGCAGTATTCACAATTTAAAACGCTAATTATTGCACAAATTTAGGTGTAATTTTATTTCTCATTCAAAAAACACATCGTATTTTTGTTCCGAACACAATGATTAAGGCCAATCCTTATTTAAAAATTAAAAACGCACATTTATGACTGACGCACACAACGTATCAACCGCCAACGCACCTTTGTACACGATCAATAATCCTGAGAGCGTCATCGAGGTATACTTGGATTTAGATAACGATGTAGTTCGTGAGTTGAAGTGTTTGAACTACAATAGATGTAAGGAGTATACTTACCCTATTAATGAGTATTTAGAACGATACAGCCACCACCCTGCAGGCGAAGCCATTAAAGCAGAGTTGGAAGCTGTTCACGCATAAACAATCTTTCCGTTCACTCTGTTTGTATTTGGGTTAAGGTAGCGCTGGGGAAAGCAGCGCTACTTTTTTTTTACGCCAACAAACGCCCCGAAGGGCGTTTGTTATTTCTTCACAAACGGTAGTTTAACCACCTGTGCTTTGATCAGCTTCTCTCGAATCACTACCGCAAACTCACTGCCTTCTTCGGCCAGGGCCACGGGTACATAACCCATGCCGATGTTCTTGCCTGTAGTAGGACTATTTGTTCCTGAGGTCACACGCCCAATAACGTTACCTTCTAGATCCGCAATCTCGTAGCCGTGTCTTGGAATGCCTCGATCAATCATCTCAAATCCTACGAGCTTCTGGCTCACGCCCGCTGCTTTCTGTGCCGCAAACTTCTCAGAAGAAACAAAGTCTTTGGTGAACTTCGTAATCCATCCCAGTCCTGCTTCTAGCGGGCTGGTGGTATCATCAATGTCATTCCCATATAAACACATCCCCATTTCTAAACGCAGCGTATCACGGGCACCCAAACCTGCAGGCAACAAGCCATGAGGTTCACCAGCCGCCAATACTGCATCCCAAAGATTCTTGGCATCCTGGTTGAATACATACAATTCAAAACCGCCTGCACCAGTGTACCCAGTCGCTGAGATGATCACATCTGCAACACCAGCTATTTCACCAATGACGAAATGGTAGTACTTGATCTCTGCCAAATCCACACCAGTAAGAGTCTGTAGGATTTCAGTAGCCTTAGGACCTTGAACCGCCAAGAGCGAATACGCGTCGCTATCGTTGCGTAAGGTAACATCCATACCTTCCGTGTATTGCATTAGATGGTTCCAGTCCTTTTCCATGTTTGATGCGTTCACCACGAGCAAAAAATGCTCATTGCTGAAGCAGTACACCAACAAATCATCTACAATACCGCCTTGTTCGTTCGGCATGCAGCTGTATTGAATCTTTCCTGGCAAGAGTTTGCTCACGTCGTTTGAGGTCACCTTTTGTAAGAACGGTAAGGCATCTGGGCCTTCGACGAAAAACTCGCCCATGTGGCTCACGTCAAACATCCCAGCCGCTTCGCGTACGGCGTGGTGTTCGTTTTTTAGTCCACTGTACTGCACGGGCATGTTATAGCCTGCGAATGGGACCATTTTTGCGCCCATTTCTATGTGGGTGGCTTCTAGTGCTGTTGATTTTAAATCTGACATCTTCTGTGTATAAGTGGTTCTTTTATCCGTGTATGCGTTCGGTATTGCCCAATTTTGACATCACCTCCGCTTCAAATGCTAATAATCCCTCCCACATTTCATCGACCTTCTCGCGGTCAAAGTACTTGCGGGCTAGAGAAATAAACATGGTGTAGTGATTGGCCTCAGAAATCATTAAGGTATGGTAGAAGGAGGCCAATTCTTCGTCTTCGATATTCTCGCTCAACACCTTAAATCTCTCGCAACTGCGTGCTTCAATTAACGCACAGAGCAAAAGCTTTTGTGCCAAGCGCTCTTCGCGGTTTACTCCCTTGTGAAAGTACGTTTGTAGTTCATTGACATAGTCATCGCGGCGTTCACGCCCCAAGACCAAACCGCGTTGCATCATTCTATTATGTACCATTTGGAAATGGCCCATCTCCTCGCGAGCGAGGGCCGTCATTTTATCGACAAGTTCAGATTTCTCCGGATAACCTATAATCAGGCTGATGGCCTGCGAAGCCGCCTTTTGCTCACAATATGCGTGATCCGTTAAGATCTCCTCAATGTTCTTTTCTGCAATGTTTGCCCATCTTGGGTCAGTGGGCAGTTTCAAACCTAACATACTCATGAGAAACTGATTTTATCGCGCTGCTGGGCCGCAAAATTAACCATCAATTCCCACTTCGCCATCTCCTTTATGGTCTTTGTGCTGAGGCCGATACCGCCGTCGCGATTATGCGTTGAGTAAATTGGTCAATTCCTCTCCGTAGTCAATGAATTCTAGCGTCTCATCGGTACGAGCAAGTTTGAGTTTATTGAAGATGAGCAAGGCCTCTCCATTGCTTTCTATATGAGAGATTTGGTGGTCTTCAAAGAATTGGACCACTTCCTTCGTAAAGAAAGATTTCAATTCATCCTCATCTTGCCCCATCACCATGAATTTCTTGGAGAATTTAGAGAACATTTGGAATTCAATATCTCTATAACCTGTGAAGGCTATTACTCGGTCAAACAACTTCTCGTATGCCTTCTCGCGCTCCATTGTGAAGATGGGCAGTTCACGGTTGAGTTTGAGGACCATCAAGGTGGTATTGAAGGTTTCTGCCATGAAGGCCTTCCCCTCGTTGAAAATCACATCGGCAATCTCCCAACTCGCCTCTGTATCCTTGTAAGAGCCGTTCAAACAATTGTTCTTTCGCTCAATAGGGCGGATTTCAAAGAAATGGAATTGCTTGAGGTAGCTCGTATTCCAGTTTACCTCGCGTACATAACTGTAACCCTTTTCCGTAGCTAAATTCCGAAGACGTTTTTCACGATGCGTCAGCTTCACACTCTCGCTGGTCACCATGAACTTCAATGCCTTGTTGTAGGTGGATGAGGAAATATGGGCGTCCAGTCCTGAAATAAAGACCTTTCCTCCCGACTCTCTTTGCTTGTTCAAAAACTCAACGAGGTAATCCATGTACGACATGTCCACCAGTCGGGTTTCTGAGAGGTCAATGTTCACATCGGCATCCCCAGGAATTTGTGCGACTAATTTATCCACCTTGATAATGCCCAAGAAATTGGCGATACCGCGCACCTTCAGGATAAAACTACTGTCGGGCAACGGGATCAATCTGGTTCTTGAAGAATAGACTAGTTTGAAGAATTGCGGCACCGGAATGCGTGCCAGTAATATGTGCGTGACCAACACTAATATGGAACCGCCCAATAAACCGACCAGAAGGTTGGTATACAAGGTGATCACCATGGTGATCATGAAGAACACTAGTTGCTCAATGCCTTGATTATAAACTTGTTTAAACACGGCGGGTGAAGCCAACTTAAAGCCTGTATGCACCAATAGAATGGCGAAGGCACAGAGCGGCACTTGGCGCATGACAGGACTAAGCACTACAATGAACAGCAGCAAAAGTAATCCCTGGTACATATTGGACCATCTAGTTTTTGCCCCATTCTGTACGTTTACAGTGCTTCGTATAATCACTGAAATTATAGGCAAACCACCAATTAGCCCACTGATCATGGTACTAATCCCTATTCCCGTCAGATCCTTATTCAAATCCGTTTTGCGTTTGTACGGATCGATTTTATCTACAGCCTTGGCAATGGCCAAGTGTTCAATACTCGTGATGATCAACATCGAGAAAACAATACCCCAAAATTCGAGCGTGTTGATCTTGCCGAAATTTGGATGGATGATCGAATCTGTAATGGTATCGGGAATATCCAACAACAGCTCTGGCCCCACCGCATAGGCGTTACCTAAGAACGAGATCTCGTGCGGTTCAAAGAAATTAAAGGCATATACTAAAGGCAACGAGAGCACTATGACCCACATCGGCACCGGCAAGAAATGGAAGAATCTGTTAGTAATCTTACTATTGAACAAGATCATCAAGAGTCCCGCCAGTGATATCAATACCACGAAAGGATTGGCATGTGGGAGCATCACAACTGCATCCACAAGGTTATCTACAATGTTAGCGCCTTCGGAATGGGTACCCAAGGCCACGTGAATTTGCTTGGCGAAGATTATGATCCCAATAGCCGCCAACAATCCTTGAATGACCGAACCGTGGAAAATATCCGCAATACGTCCCAGCTTAAAGATTCCCAACAACGTTTGCAGGGCTCCTGAAACCACCGCCGCGGCGAGGACATAGTTGAAGGCTTGGCCCGTGCCATCGTCCATCAGGACAATCCCCAAGAGAATTACCCCGATCACTCCTTTGGCCGGCCCATTGACTGAAATATGACCGCCGCGGTAGAATGTGGTGACTACACCACCAACGACTGCGGAAAATATCCCCGCCATGGCTGGAGCACCTGCTGCCAAGGCAATACCCAAGGAAAGTGGTAAGGCGATCAATGCAACACTTACTGCCGCAATCAGATCACTCTTCCAGTGCTTTATTAGCCCTTTAAATCCTCCGCTCGGTGTACCTTCCATTTATTGATCTCTATTTTTTAGCGCGCCCAAAAGCTCGTTTAATTCTTGTTTTGTCCCATTAAATACACGTCCTATCCTGCCACTTGGCCCAGAAGAAAATACATATTTCCCACTAAAAGCAAGGGCGTGAATAGCTGTAGTGTCCATCGTATGCAATTTGCTATCCAAATAGCGTATTCCGGTAGTTCCCGCAAAATAGAGGTTTTCACCGTCGCCACAAACATCCGAAGTATAAGGCAAGTCCGCTAGCAGGTTCATGGTAGCGGTATCGTCCTGTCCGGTCATCAAATCTGCAACAAGTGATGTTCCGCTGGTATTTTCCTCATCCATATAATCTCCACCAACGATATAAAGTTTTTCGTGATCCCAATAATGAGCAAATGCGCCTTGAGAAGGCTTTCCTTGGGCCAATTCTATGTACGAAGGCGTCCAACCTAATCCCTCGCGTAAGTCCATGGTTACATGCAATCGACTCACCGTACCGCCCGAGACAATGGACATAATGTTATTACCCACGGTAATGGCGGATCCACTAGCCGCAAAGCTTGCTTCGCCATCTAAGGCCTCGGGGCCTTCGATTTCATTCCAAGAGCGACCACCGTCGGCGCTGCGCAACAGCTTAAACCTACCGTTTACCGGATCCCCGTAGATATAGCCAATACTATCGTTCACAAAAACTACTCCGTCCAAAAAGGTACTTTCTGCAGTATCTGCAAAGACTCTGCTCCACTGCTGGCCGCGTGAATCTGTATGGTAGATGTAGGTAGGCGCTCCTGCGCTTACGGCCACAAACTCTGTATCGCTGAGGGCCCAGACACTGCGAAACTGACTTTCCCCGGATTCAGGGATGTGCTGAAAGATCCAATGAATACCGGCATCCAGACTGAAGCCGAATACCCCTTTGTTTCCGCCAACGACGACGACAGAATCTTGGGTAGCATGCAGGCCCCTAAAACTCAACTCATCATTGCCTTTAAACAACGGAACATGAACTGGCCCAACAAGATCTAGTTGTCCCTTCAGGCCCTTCCATAGGGTAAATACTAAAAGAAGAACCGATAATGCTCCGGCCCAGTAAATGCGTTTCGACATGTCCGTGATGTGTTTGCGTTAAGATACACAAGGACGCTTAGAACGCAAAGTAAATGAACGGCTGAACCTCAGCACTTAAGATTTGGTAAATGACGGCGATTGCGGCAACACTGAGCAGGAACAACGTCCAAACGGAGGCAGCCCCTACCCATTGGCGCATTTTCTCCTTATGCACGCTCGGTATCCAGTGGATGAGGTAACCTAGAATGAGGACGGTGTAGAATTTCCAATTGGCCACAAAAACCTCCCCAACCGTATCCCAGCCGAAGTCCGATGGGATTTTTGACAGAATACCTATGGCACCTTCCCAAGTAGGCGACCTAAACCAAGCCCGCGTGAACGTGATGAACACCAAGGTGAGCACCAACCCAATGGCCTTATTGTAGGCCTTACTCTTGTCGGCCCAAGGGGAGATTTTCTTCCAATTCTTGTACACGACCAACCCCACACCATTGAGCGTACCCCAAGTGACGAAGTTCCAAGAGGAGCCGTGCCACAATCCGCCCAGGACCATGGTGAGCATCAGGTTGATGTTGGTATTCACCCAACGCTCGGTACCGCGGCTGTAGCGCATCAAGACAAATCCTAAGGCAAATAAGGCGGCCAAGCCTATGCTGAGCCAGGGACTGCCCACGATCAGTGCAATCATCAAAAAGAAAGCGAAGACAATGGTATACGACGCAATACTCCCCTCTCTGTTCCCGCCAAGCGGAATGTAGAGGTAATCGCGGAGCCAAGTGCTGAGGGAGAGGTGCCAACGGCGCCAGAAATCCGCCACAGACGTTGCCTTGTACGGACTGTTGAAGTTCTTTGGAAGGGTGAAGCCCATGAGCATTGCTATCCCGATGGCCACATCAGTGTAACCCGAGAAATCTGCATAAACTTGGAGCGAGTATCCAAACAACGCACTCATGGTTTCGAATCCGGAATAGAGCTGCGGGTTGTCGAACACGCGATCGATGAATTGCACTGCGAGGTAATCTGCGAGGACCAATTTCTTCAGCAACCCGTTCAAAATCCAGAACACCGCCAATCCCGCGCGCTCCTTGGAGAGTTTGTACGGCTCGTACAGCTGTGGAATGAACTCGGAAGCTCGCACGATGGGGCCAGCCACCAGCTGCGGGAAGAAGCTCACGTAGAACCCAAAATCCAATATGTTCTTAACCGGCTTGACGTGCCCGCGATAGATATCCACGCTATAGGAAATGGTCTGGAAGGTGAAGAAAGAGATCCCGACCGGCAATAAAATGCGGTCAAAGATGAAGTTCGTACCGATGGCTTCATTGGTCCACAGGGCGAAGTGGTTGATCACTTCGAGTTCGATGCCAGTGAGGTCGTGGATAAAATCGGCCACGAAATAGGCATATTTAAAATAGCCCAAGACGAAGAGGTTCACCAATACGCTCAGGGCGACAAGCGTTTGTCGTTGCCACCTCACCTTGTTGCGATAGATGGCTCCACCGATCAAGAAATCCGCCAAAGTGGAAAAGAGTAGAATGATGAAATAGAACCCGCTGGTTTTGTAGTAAAAGAACAAGGATACCGCGAACAAGAAGATGTTGCGGCGCGCTGTGTTCTTGTATATCACACTGTAGCCGCCCATGACCAAGGCAAAGAAGACCCAGAAATACTGCTGGGTGAAGAGCAATGGGGTCGACGGATCGTAGGTGAACCAAGTAGAAAGTTGTTCCATCATGGCGCTAAGGATTGTAAATGTGTTTCATAATCCTCCCACAGGGCCCAGAAGAACAAGGTGGCGTTGAGCCTATACCCTGCATTGGTAAAGTGGATCTTATCTGATTTGGCCAAGCCTTTCTCTTCCCAAATAGCGATGCTGTTCAACCCGCCCATCACTTGGAACAGGTCCCAATACGCGGCATCGTGTTCTTTACTGAGCTGCTGCATCACTTCTTGAACGTCTAACGCGTGCTCATTCGGCGTGCGGCGTTTGTAATAGCTGTCGTTGTTGGTCATGAAAATAAACTGGCAATCTGGATTGATTTCTCGGAACCAATTCACCAGCGTATCGTAGCGCATCTTATACTCTTCCGGGTGCCATTCACTATCGGGCTTATACGCATCGTTGATACCCAGCCCAAAAATGACCAAATCCGCCCCAACGTATTTGCCCTGTTTGACAAAGTTCTCGCTGCGCAAGAAGCTTTTCGTCGCGGCACCATTGACCCCAAGGGCATGGTAGACCAATCCTGCCTCTTCGCGCACCATCTGCACGCCTTGCAAGGTATACTGAGGATCTTCACCCTCGGCCACCTCAAAACGAACGGCGACCGAATCTTGTAGCTCTTTATAGAACCATCGGCGCACTCCGGCGACCGTATCTACCGCCACAGAATCTGGCACCGGCACCCCAACGGGCACCATGGTATTGCTCGAGCTGTGCTCAAACAAACGCAACTCTGTAAATCCATAGGCCTTGCTCGCCTCGCGGAAACTCTGCAGTTCAAATCCTGCCTCCACATCTCGGGTGATGGCATCAATCCCGCTAAAACCCCACGGACAATTATTGCGTGGAATGCTATTTCGACATCCTTCCCAAGTCCCTATTTTCTTCACATAGATATTGCCCGGCATATTGGTATTGGCCAGGCGATGCGGAAAGAAGAAACCGCGTTCAATATTTAGGGATGGGGCCAATTCACCCAGCTGCGAACGCAACGTGTGACTCAAAGTCCCGCCCTGAACATGCGACCCGCCCATATGTACGACATTGACTTTACCCTCCTGCTCAAAAATCGCTTGATCCAGTTTCGCATAGAACTTCTCCATGCCCTTCTCCGAGCCGAAAAACTGCAAATGGTTGGCATTGGTATCTAGGAAAGGATACTTCAGGGCAATGGCACCCATCTCTTCCTGTGCTAGGACAGGAAGTGCTAGGAACATCATTACAAATGCGATGAATATTCTCATGGGGCAATAGAATCTTGTACCGCCGTATCTACCGGCGCGGCATTATATGCACGAACAGAATCCTCACGTCGCTGGGCTTCCTCAGCTAAACGCTGCTTTTCTGCACGGTAATTCTCTAGGGCTAGTTCGACCATTTCACCTAACCTATTTCCTACCCACTGCGCGCCCTTTGGCGTAAAGTGGATGTAATCTTTCACGGCAAATGCCGGTTCCTGATCTACCCAACGCACCATGGAACCTTCCCCGCCCATAACATCATAAAGGTCCCAGTACACGGCTCCCCGTGATAGCACCTCAGTACGTAAGGCCTGCTTAAAGGGCTGAATAAGCGGATAACTCTCCATATTTAAGCCATTCTTGCGCGCCATGTCTGACGGTCCCACGTAGATGATGGATGCATTCGGATAGAGGGATTTGATGTGGTTAATCTGACGGGCAGCCGAACGAGCAAAGCGCTTCGCATGGGCCTTGTCTTTCAAATACGGTACGGCATTACCACCATATTGGAGGATGATCAAGGAATAAGATTCGCGTTCGAGGTGCGATTTAAATTGGTCCACATCCAACTTGCTAAAGACCATCCCCGAGGCACCACGCATGGCTACATTGTCCACATGCACTCCCGTAGGACTCTCGAAACTGATGCCAAAGATCCTTGGGCTTTCATCGGATTGAAGGGCCAAGGTAAACTCCCCGTCCTCCGGGATATCAAGCGCTAAGGCTCCTTCATAAAATTCCGGAAAAGCACGCGTGGAGTACACCGTATCCGCCACATAGATTTGGGCTATGACAAAGGCCGTGGTGCGTAAACTCAAGCGAACCCGAGTAAAATCACGCGCTAAGGTATATCCCCAGTTGCGCTTGCTGAAGGTCACCTGACCTGCGTATCGTGTTCCCGTGGCGTTCGGCACCAACATCGTGAAC
Source organism: Flavobacteriales bacterium UBA3477 (assembly GCA_002378005.1). Classification (GTDB taxonomy): domain Bacteria; phylum Bacteroidota; class Bacteroidia; order Flavobacteriales; family Schleiferiaceae; genus UBA10364. Next base: position 20,187 of record DFQY01000018.1, on the reverse strand, counting down.
GATGCCAAATGCCCGTAGGCCATATCCCGGATGGCGGTGTCGCGTTGACCAAAAGCAGTTTTCCTCACAAATCCTTCGGCATTTACAAAATCTAAAGATGCGGGCGCCACCAGAGGCTCCAGCGCCACATATCCAAAGCCACGTCCGCCATAGTTCTTTTGCAAGCTGTTTCTGAGTTGCATGGTAATGCGATCCCCTTCGAGCTGGCTATCTCCATAATGAATGATGCGAACGGTATGGCGCTCACCGCGCTCCAAGCTCGCCAAGGCTTCAAAAAACGGCGCCAAAGCATTCCACTGCCCCATCTGGAACGTAGTATCCAGCACAGGCATTTCCTTGACGACCTCCACTACTTCTGCCGGGAGGGTATCTAAATCCAAAGAATCCACTGCCCAAGCCACTGTATCCTCGAGCACTCCTTCACCTGGGCTCCACAAAAGACCCAGTAGGTCTTGAGGCTGGTAAAAGCCCAATTCAAACTCACTCAACTTGACCTTATCCTTCGGCGATAGGAAACTCAGCCCGGTAATGACCAAGCCCAATGCCACGAGAAAAAGAAAAATATGAACCGGTTTCTGCATACCCTACAGCGTGCTAGGGTATTTATCTGGTGAATAATCTGATATGGTTTGGGTTTCGATGCGTAACTTTTCACCGGCCTTGATTAGCTCGTCGACCTTGTTCCAGGTTTTAATATTATCAGCACTTACACCTGGAAACTTTTTAGCAATATCCCAAAGTGTGTCACCTGGCTTAACCTCATAGGTTATGTAGGAGGCCTCATTAGAAGGCACCGCTTCTGCCACCGCCTTAGTCGCTTTCTTTGGTGAATGTTCCGCAACTTCGGCTTCAGACTGCTCATAGGTAGAGCTCTTTGGCACCCATATGATAAGTTTTTGCCCAACGTAGATTGTATTTCCACTGATGTGGTTCCATTTGTGAATATCATCCAATCTCGCACCCGTATTGGCGCTAATCTTTCCAAGGTAATCCCCAGAACGAACGGTATAAGTAATCATCTTATGGGTATTAGGATCGGGCATAAATAATAAAACTAGATTTTGCCTTTGCTCGTATTGGGCTTCCAAGTTTTCTTGATACTTTGATTGCGAGGCACTCATAGTGGATAGTTTCGATTCGTCCATCGCCAATGCTATTGCGTACAGAGCTGCCCCTGCTGGTAAAATATCTCTACGTAAATGCGGGTTAGCTTCTTCAATGGCTCTTAGAGTTATTCCCGCCTCATCGGCCAGATCCTCCAGCAATAAATGACCGCCTTCGTATTGGAACGACTCTGCTGTTTCAAGCAGAATTTCTTTATTACAAAAACGCAATGCAGCACACTTGCCTTTGACCGGATCAAAACGTTCGTCAATAAATTCATCGATAATCAGCCCCATTCTCACAGCTTGAACCCGCGTCAGTGCCGCGACCTCTTCGCTCGCCCATCCGGCCGGCAAAAAAGCGCCACATTCTCCCTCCAACTCCCAATGAACATCCCGTAATGTATCAGCCGTAAAGGCAGATAAAGTGGTGCTGCCCGCAATCAGAAGCAGAAAAAAGAGCATTGTTATTTTAGAGGATTTCGTCATCGTTCTTCCAAAGATAACGCTTCCAAAAAGGCTTTTATCACCTAAAAGGGCTAGGAATTGATGAACTATTCACAACCGGAAGTTAAAAACTCTCAAAGAGTTGTCCTTAGTGCGCTACAGCACATGACCAATGAGGTCGTAATCGTGCGCATCAACGACCTCTACTTCGCAGAAATCCCCAATTTTCAGGTAGATATCTTCCGCTGGGATCAAGACTTCATTGTCCACATCTGGGCTATCAAATTCCGTGCGTCCGATGAAATAACCTCCCTCCTTGCGGTCGATGAGTACTTTGTAGGTATGTCCAATTTTTTCTTGGTTCAACGCACGCGAAATGTCCATCTGAACGGCCATGATCGCGTCCACACGTTGTTGCTTCACCTCTGCAGGAACATCATCCTCCAAAGAATAGGCGTGCGTGTTCTCCTCATGACTGTAGGCAAAGACACCCAAACGGTCGAAGCGCTGCTCACGAACCCAGTCCAACACTACTTGGTGGTCTTCCTCTGTCTCACCAGGGTAACCCGCGATCAACGTCGTACGAATGGTAATGCCCAGCACTTTTTCACGCATTTTAGCCAACAAGGCATCGGTCTTCGCCTTGGTCGTACCTCGGCGCATGCTCTTTAATACCGGATCAGCGATGTGCTGCAGTGGAATATCGATGTAGTGACACACCTTTGGCTCCTCTCGAATGACATCTAGAACATCCTCTGGGAATCCTGAAGGGAACAAATAGTGCAATCTGATCCACTCAATGCCCTCGACTTTCACCAAGGCACGCAACAAATCCGCCAGCTTGCGCTCTTTGTACAGGTCTAAACCGTAGTAGGTCAAATCCTGCGCAATCAGTATCAATTCCTTCACGCCTTTCGCCGCTAATTTCTCCGCCTCAATGACCAAATCCTCGATCGGTGTAGACTTGTGTCCACCGCGCATCAATGGAATGGCACAGAAACTACACGGACGGTCACAACCCTCTGCAATCTTCAAATAAGCAAAATGCTTTGGCGTGGTAGTCATGCGTTCTCCTACTAGCTCGTGCTTGTAATCCGCACCCAAAGTCTTGAGCAGCAAAGGCATATCCCGAGTTCCGAAATAGGCATCTACATCTGGAATCTCTTGTTCTAAATCCGGTTTGTAGCGCTCGGACAAACAGCCCGTCACATAAACATGATCCACCTCGCCGCGCTCCTTTTTATCCGCGTAATGGAGAATGGTATCAATGCTTTCTTGCTTCGCATTATCAATAAAGCCACAGGTGTTGATGACAATGATATTCCCTTCTTCCTCCTCAGGAGCTTCGTGGGTGACCTCCTTGCCATTGGCTTTGAGCTGTCCCATCAAAACCTCTGAATCATAGATGTTCTTTGAACACCCCAAGGTCACTACATTGATCTTGTTCTTTTTTGGGCTTTTTGTACGCATGGATTACTTATTGAATAAGCTAGAGGCAAATGCCTGTGGATTAAATAGTTGAAGATCCTCCATTCCCTCACCTACACCGATGAATTTCACGGGAATATTGAGTTGATCTGAAATACCGATAACCACACCTCCTTTTGCCGTACCGTCCAATTTCGTCACGGCCAGCGAAGTGATTTGTGTTGCCTCCGCAAATGCCTTGGCTTGCAATAAAGCATTCTGTCCAGTAGAACCGTCTAGGACCAGCAGCACTTCATGCGGTGCTCCCGGAATAACCTTGTCCATCACGCGGCGCACTTTCGAGAGCTCGTGCATAAGGTTGGTCTTATTGTGCAAACGACCCGCCGTATCAATGATGGCAAGATCCGCTCCTTTACTGACGGCATGTTGCAATGTATCAAAAGCCACAGAAGCAGGGTCTGAACCCATCTGCTGTTTGACCACAGGAACACCTGTACGCTCGCCCCAAACGACCAACTGGTCGATGGCCGCCGCGCGGAAGGTGTCGGCTGCACCCAAGACGAGGTTATATCCTTTCTGCTTGAACTGGTGGGCTAGTTTACCTATGGTGGTAGTTTTACCTACACCGTTCACCCCTACGACCATCAGGACATAGGGTCCTTCGGTTTTAGGAAGTTCGAAATCTTCCCACATGCCGCCTTCGTGCTTCATCAAGTTCGAGATGATCTCGTACAGCATGTCCATGAGCTCGCTTTCACCCATCACCTTATCACGGGCAACACGCTCCTCGAGGGCTTCGATGATTTTCACCGTCGTATCTAAACCCACATCTGAAGTAATCAATGCCTCTTCAATCTCGTCGAGTACCTCGTCGTCCACTGTGCTTTTACCGGCTACGGCGCGAGTAATCTTTTCAAAGACGCTACTACGTGTCTTCTCAAGGCCTTGGTCTAAAGTCTCTTTCTTGTCTCTCGTAAAGAATTTTGAAAAGAAGCTCATTGTTCAATGGGTTAGATATAAAAAAACCACTCCGGGGAGTGGTTCAAATATCGGTATTAAGACGGAATCTTATTTCAAGAAGTCGTTCGCCATGTCCTTAGACACAACACGCTCTTCGAAAGAGTATGTCCCTTTAGGAGTCTTAACAGCTTTGATCACCTTAGTGAACTGCTTTGCATCTGCGCTCTTAAGCGTTGCTACTACTTTCTTTGCCATCTTACTTAATCTCTTTATGAACAGTCATACGCTTCAAGATGGGGTTGTATTTTTTCAACTCCATACGGTCTGGCGTATTTTTCTTATTCTTTGTTGTGATATAACGAGAAGTACCTGGCATACCTGATTCTTTGTGCTCGGTACACTCTAGGATTACTTGAACGCGGTTACCTTTCTTCGCCATGTCCTAAATTATTTTACAACGAATCCTTTTGCTTCAGCTTCTTTAAGCACAGCAGAGATTCCTTTTTTATTGATCGTTTTCAAAGTCGAAGCAGCAACTTTCAACGTTACCCAACGGTCTTCCTCAGGGATGTAGAACTTCTTAGTGAACAAGTTCGCGTTGAACTTGCGCTTGTTCTTCTTATTCGAAAAAGATACGTGGTTTCCGGTCATTGCCTTCTTACCTGTCAAATCACAAACACGTGACATAATCTTATAATCTTATGGGTTGTACCAAAATGGTTTGCAAAATTAAGGCAATAAATATTATTGACCAACTATTTAAGCGCTGTAATCTTCAACTTCTTTTAGCAAGTTATTAAGGGCTGCAAAAATAGTCTTTTGAATGTTGCGTTCACGGACCTTTCCGAAGGTGAATTTCTCAGCAATAGTGCGGGTTGGACCTGCAATTGCGATCCAGCTCGTACCCACCGGTTTTTCCGGCGTTCCACCCCCTGGTCCGGCAATTCCGCTAACCGCTACCGCAAAATCTACATTTAATCTCTTGCGAGCGCCCTCTGCCATCTGGCGAACTACCTCTTCACTCACCGCTCCTTTGGTTACAATGGTATTATGGTCCACACCCAGCATCGTTTCCTTAATGTCGTAGCTGTAGGCCACAATACTGCCTTGGAAATACGCGGATGATCCCGCTACACTCACTAGAGCCGCGCCTATGCCCCCTCCTGTGCAGCTCTCTGCTGCACCAACGGTCAGGCCGCGCTTGGTCAATACCTCTCCCAGGTATTCTTCAATAGCCTTGTTTGAACCATCCATTAGGTCATCGCCAACCGCCTTGCGTAGCGTTAGCACAGCGCGGCCGATATCACTTTTCAAATCGTCATTGCGCTTTCCGCGGGCGGTAAGGCGAAGACGTACCAGTCCTGGCTTAGGGAGGTAGGCCAATTTTATGCTGGGCGCAAACTCCTCTTCTAAAGGCTCGATGCGGTCCGCCAATACACTCTCGGGCACGCCCACCACAAACAACGTATGGTGAATGATCTGATAATCAATTTCGTCGCGAAGCAAAGGAAGCAGTCCATCTTGTACAATGTGCTTCATCTCATAGGGCACACCCGGCATACTAATAATGCGGCGGCCTTCGTGGCGGAATAACATCCCCGGTGCCGTGCCCTTGTGGTTGAAAATCACCTCACAAACCTCCGGAACCAATGCTTGCTGCTTATTGCGCTCCACCGGTGTACGACCAAACCCTTTGAACAACTCTACGATGTGGTCCCAAACATCTTCGCGAAAAACCATCTCACTACCGAAATATTGCGCCAAGGTTTGCTTGGTCAAATCATCCTTCGTAGGCCCCAGCCCTCCTGTCATCAGTACGAGTTGAGTTTCAGGGTACAGACCTTCTATCGCACCGATAATCGCCTCAGGCGTATCTGAAATACTATTGATGCGCGTGACCTCAATACCTTCCTCACCGAGCACCTGTCCCAGCCAAGCACTATTGGTATCTACAATCTGCCCAATTAAAATTTCATCGCCTATGGTGATAATCTCTGCTTTCACTTCCTTTACTTTTGAGGGAACAAACTTACTATACGATGTCCTATTCCGCGTCTGAACTCATTCTAAATCCCGACGGCAGTGTGTACCACCTCGGCCTTCGTGGTGAAGATATCCCCAACCTCGTATTTACCGTAGGTGATCCAGACCGCGTTTCCAGCATCACTGCCCATTTCGACCAAATCCATTGGTCCAAAACATGCCGAGAATTCAACATTGTTCGGGGCACCTTGAAGGGGCGCGACGTTTTGGCGCTTTCTACCGGAATGGGCACTGACAACATAGATATTGTCATGAATGAGTTGGACGCAGCGGTTAACATAGACCCTGTAACACGCAAAGACCGTGCATCGTTCAGAAAATTAACCATTATTCGTATCGGTACCTCCGGCGCCATCGATCCTAACCTACCATTAGGAACGCATTTATGCAGTACCGGTGCCTTAAGCTTTGATGGACTACTCCCCTTTTACAAACATGATTTTGCGACCGTTCAAATCGCAGGTGCGCCTTTTGACCCCTATTACATACCTGCACCTTTTGACCGCGCTTCTATTGAACACATGAAGGAGGTCGCCACGGGCATCACAGCAACCCTACCCGGTTTTTATGCACCTCAGGGGCGCACCATACGTACTGCGAGCGTCTTCGCGGACGCGATGGATGCATTGTACGCCCAAGTCGTGGCGGGCGAGAACATTACCAACTTCGAAATGGAAACCGCTGGCATCTACGCCATGGCCAACCTGCTTGGTCATGAAGCCTACAGTTTCTCGGCCTTGCTCGCCAATCGCAGCTTGGGTACGTTTCATGAAGATCCCGCTAGCGCGGTGCAATCTCTGATTGAAAAGGTGCTGGCTTGGGCTTGTTCTAAATCTTAGGTACAAAGCAGAAAGCTATAAAAACAAAAACCCCGGCGCCGCGGGGCGGCGCCGGGGAACCCATAAACCTAGGAACTATTCCTAGAATCTGTATCCAAAGTTTAATCCACCTATGAACTCGCAGCGTACCAAGAGTCATCGATTTCTTCATAAATGATGCGTCCCATTCCCAAAAAGGCTTCGACGGTAATCTTATCGTTGTAGACAAATTTGTAGCCGCCTACAAACCCTAGAGATAAATAGTCGTCACTCGTGTTTGAGCCTTCTTGAGGGATCCAATTCCAATTCGCATCGTAATAACCCGTAGAATAGTAGCTGTTCATAATGTAACGTGTGGTTAGTCCCAAGAACACTCCCTTATCCTCAAATTTGTTGAAATATTGACGGTAGCCAAGTGATAGGCCGCCGTCGCGATCGGTCCACGTAAATTCCTGAAAATCTTCTGTGTTATACCATGCGCTAAAAAGTACTGAGCGATTCTGGTACTCGGATAGCACCATTTCACCTGTGATGTTGTAAGCGCCTGCAGCCATTCCAAAAGGATTGGTCTTAATCTCGAAGTTTTGTGCCTTAGCGGTAGTTCCAAGTACAATCAAGGCGAACAGTGCAATAATCTTTTTCATTTTGTTTTTGGTTTTTAATGAATTCGATAGTGCTAAAGTCCAATTCAATTAGGCGGTGGCGTAACTCAAAAAAAATCTCTATATATGTAAATAAATAGATGATTTTGTGGTATATTAAGGCAGTTTTAACTTAAAATTGATTCGTTTATGAGACATTATAAAAATCTCGCGAGCGCGCCGACTGCAGGCAAAAAAAACGCCCCAAGCGGGGCGTTTTCCTGTTTATATACTCGTAATCTTATTTTGCTACGTTTACTGAACGCAACTCTCGAATCACGGTAACTTTTACCTGACCAGGATAGGTCATTTCGTTTTGGATTTTTTGAGAGATATCGTACGAGATCTGACTTGCCATAGCGTCGGTCACTTTCTCGCTCTCCACCATCACACGAAGCTCACGACCCGCCTGTATGGCATAAGCCTTGGTTACTCCATCAAAGTCATAGGCAACGTTCTCCAAATCTTTCAATCGTTGGATGTAACTATCTGCCACCATGCGACGGGCACCAGGACGGGCACCTGAGATGGCATCACACACTTGGACAATAGGAGAAATCAACGAAGTCATTTCAATCTCGTCATGGTGCGCTCCGATGGCATTACATACCTCTAGCTTCTCACCGTATTTCTCTGCCCACTGCATCCCTAGAATAGCGTGCGGTAGGTCGGTTTCTTCATGCGGTACCTTACCGATATCGTGTAAGAGACCTGCACGCTTGGCCAGCTTTGGATTCAAACCTAGTTCTGAAGCCATGATGGCACAAAGGTTGGCTACCTCCCGGCTGTGCTGCAACAAATTCTGTCCGTAAGACGAACGGTACTTCATACGACCGACAGTCTTAATCAGTTCAGGGTGTAACCCGTGAATACCCAAATCAATGGCAGTTCGCTTACCGATCTGAATGATTTCTTCCTCGATTTGACGAGTGGTTTTCGCCACCACCTCTTCAATACGTGCCGGATGAATACGGCCGTCACTCACCAGCTTGTGCATGGACAAACGGGCTACCTCACGGCGTACCGGATCGAAACAGCTCAACAAAATGGCTTCAGGGGTATCATCCACGATGATTTCCACTCCCGTAGCCGCCTCGATGGCGCGAATATTTCGTCCCTCGCGACCGATGATTTTCCCTTTGATATCGTCGTTTTCAATGTTGAATACAGATACCGCGTTTTCAATGGCGTTTTCAGTAGCAACGCGCTGAATACTCTGGATAACTACCTTTTTCGCTTCTTGAGAGGCCGTTAGCTTTGCTTCCTCAAGGGTAGTCTGGATGTAGGCCTGTGCGTCGAGTTTCGCTTTGTCTTTCAAGGTTTGGATCATCTGCTCCTTCGCCTCTTCTTCCGTCATGCCAGTCAATGCCTCGAGTTGTGCGATTTGCTTATCGCGCAATTTCTCAACTTCTTTGGTCTTCGCCTCAAGGGCTTCACGCTTCTTGGCAAGCGTATCCTGCTCCTTCTGTAGATTACGCTCGTCGCGCTTGTAGTCTTGGATGCTTTGGCGTAGACGCTCGTCCTTCTCGCGGAAGGAGTTTTGGCGTTCGGCCAATTTTTGATCGCGCTTTTGCACCGCGCGCTCGTGTTCTTCTTTAAGGTTCAGGAATTTCTCCTTCGCCTCTAGGATGCGGTCTTTTTTGATTTGCTCAGCTTCTTTTGCAGCTTCGGACAGCATCAACGCGCTCTTCTTTTTCATCGCGTTTTGCCAGAGGACATAGCCTCCACCCAAGCCTACTAAAAGCCCAACAACCGCAAAAATTATTTCTGTTATCATACCACGTAGGGTTAAAGTTGTTAAAAACCCGCACCTGCTAGCATGTTGTCTAAACTCCTATCTATTAGGATCTGTCGCTGCCGCTTCGTCTTGACCTTCCGCTGGAGCGAGCTCTTCCCGAAGGAATAGCGGCCTGCTCGTAACGCTGCGAGTCAACAACATAACAACGTGCTCGTTGAGTTTAGCACAAAAATAGCAAGTGCGGGAAACGTTATTCTCCTTGTAAAGCCCCGTTTAGTACGGCTTCAACGTCGGCCAATGCCTCACTGGCCTGGGATTGAACGGCTTGAGATTGTTTGAGTGCGATTTCCGTTTTGGAAGCGAGTTGTAGCGCACACATGCTGAGCACATCCTGCTTGTCTTGGACAGCATAACGGCTTTCGAATCTGGCTACTGCGTCGTTTATGGTTTTCACGGCCGCTCGGATTTGTTCCTCTTCCTCCGTTTTCACGGTCAGCGGGTACACCCTATTGGCAATGGTCACTTTTATTTTTAACGTCTCACTCACGGAGATTAGGCACTTAACAATTTCATGCAGCGGTCAATTTCCCGCACCAACTCCGCAATCTTTTCTTCGCTGTAAGTGTCCCGCGCGGGCGAACCACTTTGGACTGTTAGCGCTAGATCGCGTTGTCGCAACTGATTCTCGAAGTCCGCGTGCTCCGCTTGCAAGGCCATCAAGGTTTCCTGCAAATGATCCACTTGTTCTTCTAGTTCACTGATTTTCTGACGCAACTCGCTGTTGACCTCAGCCAATCTCTGGGCTTTGTGGGTCACACGACGTACTGTATCAGAAAATTCACTTGACATGTAAATCAGTTTCCATCAAAGATACCATAATTGTAGATTTGTGGCATGCAGAAATTCATCCTCTTATTAGGGATTTTCTTAACGCCCCTCGTTCAGAACGCCCAAACCTTTGAACCTCAGCCTCCACTGGACATTCCGCTTGTGCTCAGCGGCACTTTTGCCGAACTACGCGGCAACCACTTCCACGGCGGCATAGACATCAAGACCCAAGGCAGTAGTGGCTTGAAGGTCTATTCCGTGGCTGACGGGTACGTAAGCCGAATTGCGGTTAGTCCACACGGTTACGGCAATGCGTTGTACATCCGTCACCCCGAAGGTTATACCTCTGTGTACGGTCATTTGAACGCCTTTGCCCCTGAGATTGAGCAATGGGTAGAGAACCAATTAAGCGATCGCAGTAAAAACGACGGCGACCTATACCCCAGTGCCGAGCAGTTTCCGGTTTTCAAAGGTGAATTGGTTGCTTTTTCAGGGAATACCGGCGGCTCCATGGGACCACACCTCCACTTTGAAATCCGGGATACGCGAACTGAGGAGCCATTGAATCCATTGGAGTTTGGTTTGAAGGTTAAGGATACTCGCAAGCCTGATATGCGCGGATTGAGATGGACCGGGCAAGATTTTAGCACCACCGGCTCTTTTAAACCTGGCGATACGATTTCAGCGGAGATGGCCGTAGGGATTGACCTATTCACCACGGACAAGCAAGATCTGGGCAATAATAATAACGGTGTCTTTGCCATTGAAGCAGCTTTGGAAGGCAAAAACTTTTTTACGGCGCATTACAGACGTATCAACTTCAACACTACGAGATTCATCAACGCGCATATTAATTATGAATTGTACTGTTCTCAAGGGGTGAGGTATACGCGATTGTATGAATTGGACAATAATCCCCTTGACCTTACCACGACCTATGAAATGGCGGAGCCTGCTTTTCACACTTCGAAAGGATGGATTACCGTGGCTCAGGACAGCGTGATTAAGGTGGACGTGAACATCAAAGATTTCGAGGGCAATACCAATGCTTTTTCGTTTTATGTGAAGGGAAAGCAGAGCCCGATGAAGGGGATGTTGGACCGGACGGTACTTCCTTGGGATATGGCTCATTCTTTGACTTTGGGTCCAATTCAATTTACAATCCCAGCCGGCGCACTGTACAACACGACCTATGATTTTTTAATGGGCGACAAAGGCAATGGACAATATGTCATTGGCGGCGGTAATGTGCCATTGCAGACTTACATGATTTTGAATTGGACCCTGGATAGTACCCAAATCCCAGGGTTAGGTTGGTTCCTTTGGGAGGCTGACCACGAGGGCAAGAAGAGCGCGATCACTGGAAAAAGAGAGGGCAATGTGATGAAGTTTGAAACCCGGAGTACTGGGACTTATGAATTGGACCAAGATCTCCAAAAGCCCATAATCAGTATCGTGAGTAGGACTCCATCAGCAAGACCGAACAGCAACTTCCAACAACTTCTTGTTCGCGCTGCAGACGACAAAACAGGCGTCGACCGTTATAGTGCTCGAATAGATGGGGAATTTGTACGCATCGACTTTGATTACAAACAGGAGTTGTTAAAAGTGATTGTTCCCAAGGATATCCCCGCCGGAAACCATAATTTGCGAGTTGTTGTTATTGACGGCGTAGGCAATACCACGGTGGAAGAATACAGCATCACTTTATGAGAAAATTTGTCCTCCTTTTTGGATTCCTTTTAGCCGCAATCACCACTCAGGCACAGGGCCGCCAGCCCATTCAACTACACGGAGTTGTTGTGAGTAATGATAGCTTGATCCAATTACTCCCTAACGTTCAAATCCTCGTCAAAAGCCGTGGACAGATGAACGTGAGCGACCGCGATGGCTTCTTTTCCCTCGTAGTTATGCCGGGAGATACAGTATTGTTTCAGCACATAGGCTTCAAATTAACGCGATTCTGGGTTCCGGATACCCTGGAGGGCGATAACTTCTTGGCGCGCATCATCCTAGAATGGGACACCGAAGTTTTGGATCCAGTCATCGTCTACCCTTGGCCGTCGAAGGAAAACTTCAAAGAGGAATTCTTGGCCATGGAAATTCAAACTACAGAACTAGATATTGCACAACGCAACCTAGCACTAGATGAACTGCGGGCTCGTGCACAAGCCATGGGCTATGATGCCGCGGAGATGCAAGATTACCTCATCACCATGCAGAACCAGCAGCTCTACAATCAGGGGCGCTATTACGGGGGCTCCGGGGCTTCGGCTATTTTAGGTGCCCTATCCAACCCATTCGCTTGGACCGAACTATTCCAAAGCTTGAAACGCAAGTAACTTGAAAAGATTCCTTCTCATCCTTGGGCTATTGCCATGGGCCGCCTCCGCACAGGTCATGGACTCCACCCTATTAGATGAAGTCGAGGTACAGAGCGAACGCACTGCCGAAAAAGGCACGACAGTTTTAGGCAAGGACATCAGGTTTACCACCGGCGCCGAGGGCGGCGTGGAAGGTGTGGTCAAAACCTTTGCTGGGGTAAGCTCTCGAAACGAGATGAGCTCGCAATACAATGTTCGCGGTGGAAATTTCGATGAAAACCTCGTCTACATCAATGGCTTCGAAGTCTTTCGTCCTTTTTTGGCAAGGGCCGGTCAGCAAGAAGGAATGAGCATCATTCATCCCCATCTCGTCACCAGTATTTACTTCAGCGCCGGCGGCTTTGGTGCCTTATACGGCGATAAGCTCAGTTCGGTTTTAGATGTGAACTACTCCTACCCCCGAGGACCCGGTTTCCGTGAAATGACCGCGGAAACATCACTTACCGGTGCAAGTTGGGCCTTGAAGCAAAATTCAGGTCCATGGACGGTGGCAACGGGCCTTCGCTACCGTAATAATGCCCTACTACTCAATGCCACAGACGTGCAAAGCGACTACTTCCCGGTCAATGCCGACGGACAGATCATGTTAAGTCGCATGTACGGTAATGAAGAAGGCGATTACGGCCATGCACGGTTGGAGTTTTTCGCTCATTTTGCACACAACAGAATGAACCAAATCCCTCAAAACCGTCAAACTAACTTTGGATCCTTGCAGGAGGCCTTGCGCCTGAATGTGTATTTCGACGGCAAAGAGAAGTTCGGATATGATACCCAATTCCTCGCGACCAAATACACCACCATCACCAATATTGGAGGCGGTGGCGTACGCACTTTCTCAGCTACTGGCTTTCACACTACTGAGGTGGAGATTACTGATGTTATCGGCTACTACCGCTTAAACGAGCTCAACAACGACCTCGGCTCTGACGATTTCGGTGAGATCTCCCTCGTTCGTGGCGTGGGTGCCTTCCAAGATTTCCGACGCAACTTCCTTGACGCATACATAGGTAATATCAAATACGATGAGTCTATAGGCTTCAACAAGGTTGACTTGACCTTTGGCGCCTTGGTTCAGGGCGAAAACATCTACGACCGCTACAAGGAATGGGAACGCATTGATAGCGCGGGATATAGCCTACCCTACACGGGAAGCACCCTCGATAGTGTGATCGGCGGACGACTGTATAGCACGCCTGCGGAAGGCTTGGAGCTATATAGCCATGTTGCTGCCACTCAAACCCTAATTAATGCCAGAGCCAAGGCCTGGGTGAATTTCAGTGGAAATAAGGTGATCGACAAAGGAACATGGCGTTACAATATTGGAGCAAGAATGCAGTGGGCTCAATTATCCAACGAATTCCGCATCAGCCCACGAGCCAATTTTAAATTCACCCCTGAAGGCGGCATACTGGCCGATTACCGCTGGACCTTCAGCGCTGGTCTATACGACCAATACCCGTTCTATCGTGAAATGCGCCTCAAAGACGGCACATTAAATACAGAGGTGAAGAGTCAGCAAGCCCTGCACCTTATCGCACGTCAGGACCGCTACTTCAGCCTGTGGAACCGTCCGTTCGTTTGGAGCCTTGAGACGTACTACAAAGGGTTGCAACGCGTGAACCTGTTCGATGTAGAGAACGTCCGCATTCGCTACCAGGGCAATAACGACGGGCTGGCAAGAGTATATGGGATAGATTCCCGAATCAATGGTGAGTTTGTGAAGGGCACTGACAGTTGGTTCACCTTTAGTTTGTTCCGCGCGCAGGAGCGTAGCACCACCAGCTTCTTGCAAGGATGGCACGCCCGACCTACAGATACGCGATTTAATTTCGCGGTGTATTTCCAAGATTACTTACCGAACGACCCTTCTACCCGATTGTCTCTGACCTTGATGGTAGGTGGTGGCTTTCCATTTGGTCCCGATGGTATAGGCAATGAGATTGCGCAGCCCGAAGATAGATTCTTCCGCAGCCCGCCATACCGCCGCGCGGATATCGGGTTTATTAAGGTGCTTAAAGGAAATTGGACCGAACAATTTGAAGAGGTGTGGATCAGTGCCGAAATCTTCAATCTCTTGCAAGCTCGCAATACGGTGAGCTACCTTTGGGTCAAGGACATTAGCGCTGCCGGGCAGTATGCCGTGCCGAACTACATGACGAACCGATTGTTAAATTTTAAAGTCCACGTGGATTTCTAGCCATGCGAATAGTTGAATCTTGGAGTACGAAACAGTTTAAAACGACCATTTACGCGATGGAGCGCTGGCACATTGTGGAATTTGAGGCGGGGCCTATGAAGCAGGCCTATAAGTTTATGAAGGATAGTCACCCATCTGTGAGCAATATAAAAGATGCATTGACCGAGCCATTCTTAGCGGAGGTCTATGCCACCTTTGAAAAGATGTACCTGAATCTAAAGGGTAATTCTTAGCCCAAGAAATCTCTTTCCAAGCTAGTACCCTTGTCCGTATTATACCAATCTTGGGCAAAGAGCACCCAATCTGATTTATTGAAATCTTCCTTCGCGCGCCACGCATTGTAATGTTCGGTCAAGGGAGCAGGACGTGGGCCCCAAGTGCTCAGGATTTGGAATTCTGAAGATAATCGGACCAATTTTGGAATGGATCGTCCGCCACCCGTCAAAAACTCATCCATCAACTCCAGATTTTCGTCACGTAAAATCACACGCAATTCTATGCCCAAGGCCTTGGTCCATTTAGCTATGAATGGCAGATTGTGAGAGGCATCACCACACCAAGGTTCGCTCAAGACCAACCACTGCTCACCGGATTGGACCCGGGTAGCTAGTTTTTTTAAAAACTCTTCAGACGGCGAATACATTTTCTCCCAACGCTTCATACGTGCTGCGCCTAGTTTGGTGTAATTCACGTATACCTCCTTTTGTGGGCCGGTGGTTTTACCTTCTTTGGCTAATTGCTTATTGAAGGCAGCGTATTCCTCGTAGGTCATACCCTCGGACATGGCTTTGATAAGGAACTCCTTACGGTGTTTTGGATCCATAGGTGAAGGGCTTGAATAGTTGTAGGGGGCGCTCTACGAGCAAGAAGGTAGCGGCACAAACAAGTACGGTACCTCCGAGATAAATGAACCAAAGCGGACCACTAGGTATGGCCCAAGTCCTCACCCACATCAATACAGGAATGTGAAAGAGGTACACACCAAGTTTGCCGCGGATCATCATGCTATCGGGACCAACAGGGCCCAAGCCGTGGTTCGCACCACGGCCAAACACTACCATCAACACTGCCAAGCCACGCAACCCGTCGAGGGGCCTGTGGTGGTCGTGATGGGCATCCCCAGCGAAAAAGGCGTTGGCCCAGTTCATTACTTCTTAAATTCTAAGAGGGTTTTGCGGATGATGGCAATACACTCGTCGAGTTGTGCTTTGGTCATGACTAGTGGCGGAGCGAATCGGATAATATTACCGTGCGTCGGCTTCGCTAAGAGACCGTTTTCTTTCAAGGCCATACAAATGTCCCAGGCCGTAGAGCTATCTGGCGTATCGTTGATGATAATAGCGTTCAATAAACCTTTTCCGCGCACCTTCGTCACGAGGTCGGTTTCAGCGATTATTTTATTCATTTCGGCGCGGAAGTGCTCTCCCATCGCACGTGCATGAGGGGCCAGCCCCTCCTCTTTCACTACTTCAAGCGCAGCGATGGCGACCTTCGCAGCAATGGGGTTTCCACCGAAGGTAGAACCGTGCTGGCCAGGTTTAATGACATCCATCACCTCGTTATCCGCCAAGACCGCACTCACGGGATATACCCCGCCTGACAAGGCCTTTCCTAATATCAATAAATCTGGTTTTGTGTAGGTCTCCCCGCGCTCGCAGGTATTTCCACAAGAACAGTTGCCACAAACGGCCACCAATGAGCCTGTGCGTGCAATCCCTGTTTGAACCTCATCGGCAATGAAAAGCACATTGCGCGCTTCACACATGGCTTTGGCCTTGGCAACAAAATCATCTGCAGGTGTATTCACCCCAGCTTCCCCTTGTATTGGCTCCACCAAGAAACCGACCACGTTTTCGTTAGCTAAGGCAAAACCTAAGGCGCCCAAATCATTATAAGGGACGCTTACAAAACCGCCCGTATAAGGTCCAAAGTTGTTGCGCGCATCTGGATCGTCGCTGAAAGAGATGATGGTGGTTGTACGACCGTGGAAGTTTCCATCACACACGACGATCACTCCTTGATTCTGTGGTACGCCTTTTTTCTCGTAACCCCATTTACGGGCGATCTTCAACGCAGTTTCTACGGCCTCTGCCCCAGTATTCATAGGAAGCACCTTATCAAAACCAAAGGTATCACAGATGTATTTCTCATATACCCCGAGCTGGCTGTTGAAGAAAGCCCGCGAGGTCAAGGTGAGCTGCTTCGCTTGATCCACCATGGCCCCGACAATTTTTGGATGGCAATGGCCTTGATTCACCGCACTATAGGCAGAGAGGAAGTCAAAGTATTTATTGCCTTCCACGTCCCAAACATGAACGCCTTCGCCGCGGTATAAAACAACGGGTAGCGGGTGGTAATTGTGGGCGCCGTACGTATCTTCAAGGTGCATCAAAGCGTTAGAATCCATGCTCGAAATCATTTAAATTATTTGGGTCTGCCACAAATATAAGGGCGTTGGGGCCGATTAGGGCGGAATTTGATAACTTCAACAAATCAAATCACGAACAATTATGAAAAAACTTTTACTCGCACTTCTTACAGTGGCATTTGGTTTGACCGCGCAAGCGCAATACTACCACCTATCTGGGGCTTCGGGCAACCCGAACAACATCAACCAGGAAGATTCGGAGTATCCGGTAAGCGGGGGTCTACCTTCTACTTGGTCCTCTATTCTTAGCGCCGCACAAAGCGCTGGAACCTACACTTCTTCACAGAGCATCCCGTTTAATTTCTTGTTCAATGGCGATACAGTAACGACCTACCGCGTATCAAATACCGGTATCCTTACCTTCTCACAAGCCAGCAGCCCTGCAAATAACAGCGGTGGTACGGCAGTATCATTGGCCAGCAGCAACGTACCAGATTCATCGATCTGTGTATTGGGGATTAACGGTAGCGGATCAAACGACCAGATTGCCATTGCGACCTTCGGAACGTCTCCGAACCGTCAGCACTGGGTGATGTTCAGCTCTTACAGCGGAACGGGGACTAGCGGTAGCCACTGGACGTACTGGTCTATGGTATTGGAAGAATCTACCAACAACATCTACATTGTTGACCAGCGCACGGCAGCCTTCTCAGGTTCACTAAACCTAGGTGTACGTGTGAGTAGCACAGTCATCGACAGCTTGAACGGTGTGGCCAGTCAAAGCACCAATGCTCCTGACCGCTCAGACAACACACACTACACCTTCATTCAAGGCGTTCAGCCAGATTACGAGATGGGCGGAGTCAGTTTAAACGTAAGCCCTTACCTAGGCTTGAATACAGCACCTTATACTATCGAGGCGGACTTCGTGAACAATGGTGCACAAACATTGACCAGCGCCACGTTAAACTACAGCGTTGATGGCGGCACTCCAGTGACCTCTTCTTTGAGCAGCTTGAGCATTGCCAGTGGAGCGACGGGGACGTTGTCTTCAGGAACCAATTGGAATCCATCAACCACCGGCTCTTATGAATTGAAAGCATGGTTAAGTGGTCTAAACGGTTCAAATAACGACCAAAACACAGCCAATGATACCGTCTCATTGACCATACAAGTAGTGACTGCCCTAACGCAGCGTTACCCATTGTACGAGACCTTCACTTCTTCGACTTGTGCGCCATGTACGCCGGCTAACATTACTATGGAAGCGGTATTTGACGATAACCCTGGTGAGCATAACTCGATCAAATACCAAATGAGCTGGCCAGGCACGGGTGATCCGTACTACTTCAGTGAGGGTGGCGACCGCAGAACCTTCTACGGCATTAACTCAGTACCACGCGTTGAGATCGACGGTGGATGGGACGGCAACGGTAATTCATTGACCCAAGCGGTATACGACTACTACCAAAGCCAACCTGCTTTCGTACAAATGACCGCTACTTGGGCTCGTTGGAGTAAAACCATCGAAACGGATGTGACCATCACTCCATTGGCGGATGTAAGCAGCAACAACTTGAAGCTATTCGCAGCTATCTACTCAATCAGAGATACTGCAAACGTGAAGACCAACGGCGAAACTGAATTCTTCCATGTAGTGAAGAAATTGATGCCGAGCAGCTCCGGTGAAAGCTTGAGTGCATTGACTTCAGGAAATGCGGTAAGCAAACAGTTGAGCTACACGTTCAACGGTACTTATGTGCTGCCACCAAGCGCTCAAAGCCCTGTGAACCTCAGTACCAACCATACGGTTGAGGATTTCAGTAACTTGGGTGTGATTCTTTGGATCCAGGATGCGAGCACGAAGGAAGTATTACAGAGTGTAGATGCAACCTATACCATTGGCCAATTCGAAAACTCTCTCGCCTCACAAATGAAGATCTACCCGAACCCAACCACCGATGTGTTGTTCGTGGAGGGTGATTTCAGCGAGGAAGCAACTGTACGTCTAGTGGATATGGCGGGTCGCGAGTTCGTACGCACTCAGGCAGATTTCACAGGGGGCCACCGCGTAGAGATTTCTACATCGTCTTTGGCGCCCGGCACTTACTTGCTCATCACTACAACGCGCGGCGCAAGCCATGCACAACCGGTGATTGTGCAGTAAAAAGTATTTACTGTTAAATATTAAAGGGCGGCCTGCGGGCCGCCCTTTCTTTTATCGGTATTTTTAAGGTATGGGAAGAAAGAACAGACGCATCCCCAACCTTGAGCGTGTACACCTCACAGATTTGGGCAACAAAGGCAAGGCGGTAGGACGTCACAAAGACCGAGTGGTCTTCGTCAATGGCGGAGTACCCGGCGATGTGGTGGACGTCCAAGTGACCAAGAAGCGCCGTGCCTACCTCGAGGGTAAGGTGATCCATGTCCACGAATACAGCGCGGACCGCATCGAAGCGCAGTGCGAGCACTTTGGGGTATGCGGCGGTTGTAAGTGGCAGAATTTGGACTACAAAAAGCAGCTGTTCTACAAGGAAAAAGAAGTGCAGCAGAATTTGAAGAAAATTGGGCACATCACCCCTCAAACCTACCACCCCATCCTCGGGAGCGCGAAACAATACCGCTACCGCAACAAACTAGAGTTCAGCTTTACCGATAATAAATGGTTGACCCAAGCACAGCTTGATAGCGATGAAACCTTTGAGGAGCGCCGCGGCGCCGGCTTCCATATTCCAGGGTTTTGGGATAAGGTGCTCGACATTGATACCTGTCACCTGCAGCCGGAACCGAGCAATGCCATTCGCAATTTCATTCGCGATTGGGCCATTCAGCGCAACTTGCCGTTTTTCAACCCACGCTCGCAAGAGGGATGGCTGCGCACCATGATGATTCGAGTGGCCAGTACGGGAGATGTGTTGGTGGTGATCCAATTTCGCACTGAGCTCCAAGCCGAGCGGGAAGCGCTGTTAAACGACCTCGTGGAGGTCTTCCCTGAGATCACCTCCCTACAATACGCCATCAACCCGAAGGGCAACGATACCATGTACGACCTAGATATCCACACCTTCTACGGGCAGCCCTACATTGAGGAGGCCATGCCGAAATACAGCGGTGAGGGGGAGCTCAGGTTTAAATTGGGGCCAAAAAGTTTTTATCAGACCAATCCAGACCAGGCGTATGAACTCTACAAAGTGGCTCTAGATATGGCCAACATTCAGCCGACGGACCTCGT
>DFQY01000023.1:5090-27770 GCA_002378005.1 Flavobacteriales bacterium UBA3477 | reverse complement strand
GATCATCTGCTGACTCAAGCGGATCCGGCTCTCGACCTGGGAGGAAATAACCTTCGATTAGGAGCGGGTGTAGCCTACTATTTAGGTATTTCAAATACCAATCCTCCGCCCATTATCACAGTATACCTACCAAAAATCAACCCTTCTACAACTGCTCTGAACTTGAGTGAGGCGGTGCAAGCGAAGAATGTTTTTGTGACAGCCATTCATTCTGTGCAGCCAGATTATGATGCCAACAAGGTCATTGCCCCACGCCAGTGGGTACAAGAATTTACAGGGGCTACTCACCCCTCATATTTAGAGGTGTATTCCGAGGAAAAAGGGTTGAGAGCATCCATTGAAAATCACTTTGGAGAGCGTGTCGTTGTTGCGGATAGACTCGAACAAGAAGCTACCTTGTTCAAGGTCATGCGTTCCGAACGTTTAGTAGTCATTTCCATCCTTGCCTTTGTGGTATTCTTGGCTAGTTTCGGTGTGGTGAGCGCATTGACCATCATCGCCCTTGAAAAGGATAATGATATTCGAACCCTTTGGTCCATGGGTGCTTCAAATGCCCAATTACGACAAATATTCTTCACGAACGGTCTGTACATTGTTGGCGCAGGTTGGGCACTAGGCATGACCATCGCCATTATATTGATCGTACTTCAACAAAAAGTGGGGCTTATTACCCTGGGCTCGGGCTATGTACAAGAATTCTATCCTGTTACGCTAAAGCTTTCGCACGTTGTGCTTACGACCCTAATCGTACTAGGTATAGGCACTTTAATGAGTGCCTGGTCTACAAAGAATGTAGTGAGGGACTAACCGACCAAGATTTCGTTTTGGTCGTTGCCGTATTTAGCGATGTACTCAGATTCTATTTCATCTAAGATGGCCAATACTTCTTGTGGGTCTTCTAAGGTGACCAATCGTGAACGGTAAGGCTTGAAATGTGTCAATCCGCGGAAGTAATTTGTGTAATGCTTTCTAGTTTCCATTACCGCATAACGCTCTTCTTTCCACTTCAAGCTCATCTCAAAGTGCTCTCGAGCCGCAGCGACGCGTTCTTCAACAGTAGGCTTACTAGACTCCACTCCGTGTTCAAGGAAGTATTTGATTTCGTCAAAGATCCAGGGATATCCTATACTCGCACGGCCGATCATGATGCCGTCCACGCCATACTTGTTCTTATATTCCAACGCCTTGGGGCCACTGTCCACATCGCCGTTCCCGAAAACAGGAATGTGTAGACGCGGGTTGTTCTTAGTTTCTGCGATCAAGGTCCAATCCGCCTCTCCCTTATACATCTGCTTGCGTGTACGACCGTGAATGGAGATGGCCTGAATACCGACATCTTGAAGACGCTCTGCCACCTCCACGATGTACTTTGTATTCTCGTCCCAGCCCAATCTAGTTTTTACAGTCACAGGCTTATTGACCGCTTTGACAATCTCCGCAGTCATCTTCACCATTTTTGGTATATCCTGGAGAATTCCGGCACCTGCACCTTTACACGCGACATTCTTGACGGGACAACCGTAGTTAATATCTATGATGTCCGGGTTAGATTCTTCACAGATTGCGGCGGCCTGACGCATACTTTCAATCTCGTTCCCAAAGATTTGAATGCCTAGAGGACGCTCGTATTCGTAGAAGTCCAATTTCTTTACGCTCTTCGCAGCATCGCGAATAAGCCCTTCGGAGGAAATGAATTCGGTGTACATCACATCAGCCCCATGATCCTTACAAAGCTTACGGAACGGGGGATCACTCACATCCTCCATGGGCGCGAGTAACAGTGGAAATTCACCAATCTCTATATCTCCTATCTTTACCATCACTGCAAAAATACAACCCGATGCAAAACCACCCTTCATGGAGCCCCGTAAGAATTGCGGCTTCTTTTATTCTGGTCATTATTCTCAGCTCCCTATTGATTGGAGGCATCGGGTTCATCATTGCAACCGCAGCATACAACAACCTAGCTGAGCCCGGTGCAATGCGTTGGTTACAATTGACCAACAGCTTAGGCGTCTTTTTAGTTCCGCCGTTAGTACTCATGTGGTGGAGCAAATCCTCCCCTCAATCCTTTTTGGGATGGCGTGGTGCAAGACTAACACCGTCCGGTTGGGGGGCATTATTGCTCATTATTGCGGGCTCCTTCTTCACCATTGACGCACTCGCACATCTGAACATGACCCTACTGCCCGAAACTCCTTGGGTGGAAGATTTAAAAGCACAAGAAGCGACAGTAAAGCTCGCCTTGGATATCCTCCTTAGTGATATGGTACCTGCAACGCTTTTGGCAAACGCATTGATCATGGTGGCGGTACCGGCTATCGGAGAGGAACTGTTCTTTCGTGGGGCGGTACAAAGTTTACTTGGACAAAAATTCAACCACCACATTGCAATCGCAGGGTCCGCTCTATTTTTCGCCTTAGGGCACATGCAGCCGCTGAGTGTCCTGCCTATTCTGTTTATGGGGGTAGTCTTCGGCTATCTAAAGCATTGGACCGGTTCGATCTGGGTACCCATAGGGCTGCATTTCATCAATAATGCGACAGCCTTAGGGAGCGCTTATTTGAACGATGGTAAATTATTAGAGGAAAGTACTATGGCCGGTACGATGTGGTCTTTTTTGGGTCCAATTTTAGTATTGGCCGGGCTATTCACCATCCACCGACAACACAAGGCATAAAAAAAGCCGACCCTTTGGGTCGGCTTTCTCGCCTATATTAGCGATTCTCTTTGCTTCTAGTTCTCGGAGCTGTACAACGCTTCCACGTCCTTAGGCTGGTTTGAACTATAATTGATTTTTAACGCTTGCGCTTTGCGCAATTGCAATTTGATATCTGTAATGAGACCCATCTTTACCGTTTTGTCGGCTTTGATTGACATGGTCATCATTGCTGCATCTTCTTCTGATTTCATCTCGCGCTCTTGAATAACGAACGGTTGGATATCGTCCAAAGAAGCGAATGCATCATTTAATTGGACACGTGGAGAGCGACCAAATTTATCTTGGTACTTCATACGTGGGGCACCAGCGTAGATGTAAGTCACCAACGACTTGCGCTCCAATTTTTGAATTTCCGTGGCTTGCGGTTTGTTTACCGTCACTTTCAAATCTACTTCACGCATTACCGTAGCAACCATGAAGAAGAACAGCAACATGAAAACAATATCCGGAAGTGCCGAGGTATTTACCGCCGGCAACGCCTTGTCCTTCTTTTTCTTAATTACCGCCATTATCCACCAATATTTAAAGGTTCAGCCTCAGAAATCTTCTGTGGATACGCCAACTTGATTTCTTTCAAGATCTCTTTATCCTCTTCTTCATCCATGCTGCGGTATGAACGGCCAAACTTTTCTTGAGCATAGCGTTCACGCAAATCTTCATACGCTGCAACCAGTTCGTTCTGAACCTTAACATACATACCATATGAAGTACCGCGGTCATTCTGCAAGGAAACCACTGCCTTGTCTGGATTGTCCGAACTGGTCGAAATCTTATAGCCTTGACAGTGCTCACAAGATCCATCACCGTTGTTATCAATGAACTCCATCGCCTTTGCACGTAGTTCCGAAATCTGTAAGTATTCGTCTTCTACAAGCAACTGGTCGTTTGAGTTTACCAATACGGTAAAGATGTTGCGCTCCTTGATTGGAGGTGGATCTTCAACAAGTTCCTCGTCAAATGGAGGCAGCTTTCTGTTAATCCCCTTATCTGTATCCATCGTAGTGGTTACTAGATAGAAGATCAACAACAAGAAAGCGATGTCTGCCATCGATCCGGCGTTGATTTCTGGTATGGCTCTTTTATTTCTTGCCATAACGATCCTTATTTAGTTACGCGTGAAACCAACGAGTATACTACAGCCAAAATTGCTCCTGAAAACAAAATGTAGAACGAAGTCAACATTGCGCTTGAGGCTTTTGACGTGGCTTCTGTAACGTCTTTATATTCATTAAAATCTGAACCGTCTGCCGTCAACCAAGAGATCAAACCGATCACTATAATGGCAGCTAGTCCAATACCTACACCCTTAATACCTTGAGGATTTACAACTAGGGCGAGTACAAAGCTCAATACGGCAATGATAATACCAAGAATGGTAGAGATCATTCCGAAGGACACAAATCCAGGAGCGTTGTTCTCGTTTACGGCAACCATGATGAAAAGCACCACGCCTACCAAACCGAGCCCAATGCCTAGGACACGTCCAATTAATGGAAGTTTACTAAGCATCTGAATCACGAGTTTTTCTTGTTGTATTCAACCAACATGTCCATGAAAGAGATAGAAGCATCTTCCATCTTAATCACGATACCGTCAATCATCGCTACGATAAGGTTGTAGAAAATTTGAAGGATGATCGCAGTGATCAAACCAAATACTGTCGTCAAAAGTGCCACTTTAATACCACCCGCTACCAAAGAAGGGTTGATATCACCAGCTGCTTCGATTGCATCAAAGGCACCAATCATACCGATTACCGTACCCATGAAACCAAGCATTGGTGCCAAAGCGATGAACAAAGAAATCCAAGAAACACCTTTCTCCAATTTTCCGTTCTCTACAGAACCTACGCTCATGATAGACTTATCTACCATATCCAATCCTTCGTCGTAGTGATCCAAACCTTCGAAGAAGATGGTTGCTACGGGACCACGAGTGTTGCGACAAACTTCTTTAGCAGCTTCAACACCGCCGTTGTTCAACGCTCCTTCAACTTCTTCCAACAATTTTTCAATGTTGGTTTGAGCGAAAGTCAAGTAAATAATACGCTCGATAACCAATGCTAGACCTAGTACCAAGGCCAACAATACGAACGACATAAAGAATGCACCACCTTCGATGAATTTTTCTTTCAAAATCTGGGTGAATCCTTTTTCAGCTGGTGCTTCTTCAACAGCAGCTTCTTCTTCTTCTGTAGCGGCAGAATCTGTAGTAGCTGCAGCAGAATCAACAGCTGCATCAGCAGAATCCATAGTTTCAGTAGCAGTAGCTTCTGCTACTTCTTCTGTAGCCGCCATATCTTCTTGAGCATAGGCGTTAACGGTACCCAATGAAAGGGCAACGATAGCAAGCAAAGAGAGTGCTTTTTTCATTTTTCTAATTGTTTAAATACGAATGTTTAGAGTTGTGCGAGCAAATGTACTTTGTACAGCGCCTTTCGCACGCGAGGCCGAAAATACAAAAAAATGATGTTCTTTCTGCACTAAGCGCATTCTCCGGACAGACTCTCGGAAAACTTAACAGCAAATTCATTTCGTCTCAAGTTCTGTCCCAACAACACCATGGTTTTCACCAACGCGCTCTCAAAGGTCATGTCCTTGGCACTCAATGTTTTAAACTGTTCTAAAGCTGATGAACTGTCGTACAAACCAGGCACGATTCTACCGCTGACACATTGCGAAGTATTGATGATTTGAACGCCGCCCTCTTCGCAGCGTTGTAAAAAATCAATAAATGCGGCGGTATTTGGTGCGTTTCCAGCGCCAAAAGTGCGCAATAAGACCACTTTCCAATCGTCCAAGACCGGCACTTTTGTAAAATCTAAGCCCGGATAAAGAGTCACCACGCCCACTGAAGCATCCACCTCTTTCTGGAATCGGAGTGCGGATTCTAAAGGCTTCCACAATAGCTCTTCGTATACGCTCATGCGCACGCCGCTTTCTGCCAAGGCAGGATAATTGGGCGAACTAAAGGCATCAAACTCATTCGACGAACGCTTATATGCCCTGTTGCCCCGGTACAATTTGTATTCGAAATAGATGCAAACTTCTTGTATGAGTGCCTCCCCATCACGCTCCATCGCGGCGAACTCCAAAGCACTGAGCAGATTCTCCGTCGCATCGGTACGCAAGACTCCTAAAGGAAGTTGTGATCCCGTAATGATAATTGGCTTTTTCAAACCTTGTATTAAAAAGCTCAACGCACTCGCAGTATAAGCCATGGTATCAGTGCCGTGCAATAACACAAATCCATCGTAGTCCTGGTAATGCTTTTCGATGCGCTCCACCAAATCTATCCAACCCTCCGGCTGCATCTCAGAGCTGTCCACAGGCTTGTCCACCGTAACCACATCTAGTTCAATGGGCAACAAAGCCAACGCCGGAATGGACGCACGCAGCTGATCGAAATCTACCGGCGCCAGCTTGCCGTTCGGATTCTGTTTCATCCCGATGGTTCCACCGGTGTATATGAGGCAAATCTTACGCATACTATCCAAACAAGTTACGAGTATTTACAGCAAGTTTTGGGGCCAATTCTGCTTCGTCCATCTCCAAAATATCCGCCACCGTTTGGGCCACCTCAGCCATAAAGGCTGGCTCATTTTTCTGACCCTTAAACGAGCTGGGGGGCAAGTAAGGCGCATCAGTTTCCAACAAGATTCGGTCCTGTGGAATGGCGCGTACCACCGGGTCGGTCGCGCTTCGATTGTAGGTGATGACCCCGCCCAGGCCAAAGTAAAACTCGCCCAGTCGCAAGGCTCTATTGATTTGTTTCTTCCCGCCACTGAAGCAATGGAAAACCCCACGAAGCTTGCCTCCATGGCGCTCCTGTGCTGCCTCGAGCACAGTGAAAAGCTCCTTGAAACTGCTTCTCACGTGAAGGGCGATGGGCAGGTTCCACTCCACACTCCAATCCAGTTGGGTATTGAGGGCGTCAATCTGAATATCTAAGGTGGTTTTATCCCAATACAGGTCCAATCCTATCTCACCCACTGCACAAAATCGATCTGGTTCAGATTCGTAGGTGGCTTGTAGGGTGTCCAATTGGCTTTTGTAGTCCTCCTTCACATAACAAGGATGCAACCCGATCATTTGGCGGACGGTAAGCTCGGGAAATTGGTCCACTGCCTCCTTCATTTTAGGCACGCTGTGCACGTCGATATTCGGCAACAGAATTTCGCGGATGCCAGATGCTAAGGCGCGCTGCTGCACCTCTTCACGACGCTCCACCAAGGAGCTGTCGTACAAATGACAATGGGTATCAATCCACATTAGAGCGGGAGGTTTCCGTGTTTCTTTCTAGGAAGTTTCACTGCTTTGTTTTCGAGCATGGTAAAGGCGCGAATCAAGCGCTCACGGGTTTCTTCAGGAAGAATAACTTCATCCACATACCCGCGGTGTGCTGCGCGATATGGATTGGCAAAAGCTTCGGCGAATTCTGCCTCCTTCTCCAACAACTTGGCCCCTGAATCTTCCGCCTCTGCAATCTCCTTGCGGAAAATGATTTCGGAGGCCCCTTTAGCGCCCATCACCGCGATTTCCGCGGTCGGCCAAGCAAAATTCATGTCCGCCCCGATCTGCTTTGAATTCATCACACAGTAGGCGCCGCCATACGCCTTGCGCGTGATCACTGTAATTCTAGGTACGGTGGCTTCACTAAAGGCATACAAGAGTTTCGCACCATTGGTTATAATTCCATTCCATTCTTGGTCCGTACCCGGCAAGAATCCAGGAACATCTTCAAGGACTAACAGCGGAATGTTGAAGGCATCGCAGAATCTGACGAATCGCGCACCTTTTGTTGAGGCATGGATGTCCAGTACTCCGGCGAGGTAGGCTGGTTGATTCGCCACTACCCCAATGCTCTTTCCAGCAAGTCGGGCGAAGCCGACCACAATGTTTTCGGCAAAATCGCGGTGGACTTCGTGGAAGGAATCGGCATCGACGATATCGGCAATGACCTCTTTTATATCATAGGGCTGGTTCGGATTATCGGGTATGATGTCCTTGAGACCCATACGCATTTCATCGCCCGGCTCGTAAGTCAACACTGGCGGTTCCTCATCACAGTTTTGCGGGAGGTAGCTCAACAATCGCTTGAGACCATTGATCAGTGCCACTTCATTGGGGTAGGTAAAATGCGTCACCCCGCTTTTAGTTGCGTGGGTACTGGCACCGCCCAATTCCTCTGAAGTCACCTCCTCATGAGTCACCGTTTTGACCACATTCGGGCCCGTCACAAACATGTACGAGGTATCTTCCACCATCATGATAAAATCTGTCAAAGCAGGCGAGTATACGGCACCGCCGGCACAAGGACCCATCATGGCAGATAATTGGGGAATGACTCCTGACGCTTGTACGTTGCGGTAGAAAATGTCACTGTACCCTCCAAGGGACACTACACCTTCTTGAATGCGCGCACCACCGCTATCGTTCAATCCGATCACCGGCGCGCCCGTCTTCATTGCGAGCTCCATGATTTTCACAATCTTCTCGGCATGAGCTTCGGCGAGAGAACCACCCAACACCGTAAAGTCTTGCGCATACACGTAGGTCAAACGGCCATTAACGGTCCCGCAGCCGGTGACCACTCCGTCGCCCAAAATCTTCTGCTTATCCAGTCCGAAAAGGTTGCTTCGGTGGGTGACAAGGGCACCCATCTCTTGGAAACTCCCTTCGTCGAGAAGTAAGTGAATGCGCTCGCGAGCGGTCAATTTACCCTTCGCGTGCTGGGCTTCTATGCGTTTCTCGCCGCCGCCCTTGGTACTCTCTTCCCGTAGACGCGACAGTTCGTCTCTTTTATCTTGCATGGTGGTTCTGTATGTGTTGTTTCTGTGCATAAGTTACTGCTGCGAAAAGGCATTTCGCAAATCAACTTTGCTATGTCTGTGAAATCTTTTGGTCTCCTTGGCCTTGCGACGAATTTCCCCTTGCTCTTCTTCGGGCAGGTGGATGATTTCGACACATTGCGGCGTACAACACCCTTCATTTTTCTCGGCACAGGCCTCACACTGGATAAATAGGAGGTTACAGGCCTTGTTCGCACAGTTCACGTGGGTGGCGGAAGGCTGACCACACTGGTGGCATTCTGAGATGATCTCGTCTGAGATGCATTCCCCTAGGCGCTCGTCGAACACGAAGTTGATGCCGTGAAATTTATTTGGCAATGCTTCTTCGTCTATTTGGCGAGCATAATCAATTATGCCGCCGTGCAGTTGATTCACATCTTTAAAGCCGTGGTGCTTGAGGTAAGCAGAGGTCTTCTCACAGCGAATTCCTCCGGTACAGTACAGTAGGATCTTGCGGTCCTCTTGGCCTTTAAGTTTTTCTAAGACCATGGGCAGTTCTTCTCGGAAGGTTTCGGCTTCCGGAAGGATGGCTCCTTCAAAGTGGCCTATCTCACTTTCATAGTGGTTGCGCATGTCCACGATTACAGGATTATGGTTTTCGATCGCGTCGTTCCAATCCTTCGCGGTCAAATGGGCACCCACATCCGTGACATCGTAATCTTCCGGCTGCAAGCCATCTGCAACGATCTGCTCACGTACTTTGATGATGAGTTTCAGGAACGACTTTCCCTCAGTTTGATCGGTAACGGCCATTTTGAACGGCACGTCCTTGAAATATTCCATGCCATGGAGATGTTGTTCGAAGGCCTCCCAATGGTGGGTAGGCACGTTCATCTGGGCGTTGATGCCCTCGCGGCTCACGTAAATACGACCGAGACAGTCCCACTCGCTCCACTGAGCGAAGAGCTCGTCGCGCAGCGCTTTGGGATCTTCAATGATGACGTATTTGTAAAACGAGAGGGTTTTACGTTCAAAGGTTTCTGCTTCCAATTTTGCCAAGAGCTCCTCTCGACTCAATTTATTCGCCAATGTGCCTTTTCCTGAATTTGGATCCATGGGGTATTAATTTGTAGGGCAAAGATAAGTTATCTTTGAGCGACCCAAATCTGATCATTATCATCACAGAACATGAGCGGAACCATTTTAATTCTCGGCGCCTGTGGCCAAATTGGCACCGAATTAACCCTCGCCTTGCGCGATAAATACGGCACCGACCAGATCGTTGCCTCAGACATTCGTCGCAGCGACCTAGCCGAACTCCAAGACGGCCCTTTTGAAATCCTAGATGCCAGCGATGCCGATGCCCTGCGTAGGGTATGCGTGCAATACAAAGTGCACACTGTATACCACCTCGTGGCCATGCTCAGTGCTACTGGGGAAAAATTCCCGATGAAGGCTTGGGACCTGAACATGCAAAGTTTACTCCACGTGCTCGAGCTTGCTCGCGAAGGAATTATTCAAAAAATCTTTTGGCCCAGCTCCATTGCCGTTTTTGGACCGACTACTCCGAAGGACCACACCCCGCAGCAAACCATTATGGAGCCATCAACTGTGTACGGCATCTCCAAGCTGGCGGGCGAGCGCTGGTGTGAATACTACTTCAATAAGTACGGCGTCGACGTTCGTTCCATCCGCTATCCTGGACTCATTTCTTGGAAATCTCAACCGGGCGGCGGAACCACAGATTATGCGGTGGAGATCTATTACAAGGCCTTGGAAGAAGGTCGTTACACGAGCTTTTTGTCCGAGCATCGCGCCTTGCCGATGATGTATATCAACGATGCCATACGCGCGACTATTGAGTTGACGGAGGCACCGTCCGAGCAGGTGAAAGTGCGCAATAGTTATAATTTAGCGGGCATCAGCTTTGATCCCGTGACCATTGCGGCGAGTATTGCAGAGCACATCGAAGGGTTTGAAATGGACTGTGTGCCAGATTTCCGGGAGAATATTGCGGCCAGTTGGCCCGCTAGTATTGACGATAGTGCGGCACAGGCAGATTGGAATTGGACCCAAAAGTACGATCTGGATTCCATGACGCAGGCCATGCTTGAAAATCTAAAAGTGAAGTTGGGAAAGTAGGATCGCTCCTTAGAGTTCGACCTCGAAATATTCAGAAGCCCCTTCATAACCAGCAACATTGCATTGACCTTTGTGCACAAAGCCCAAGGCTTGAAGAACCTTAATGCTTTCGTGATTATCCGGACTGGTGACGGCCGAAAGTTTTTGTTGGCCAAAATCTTCCTTCGCTGCTTGCATGATCCTCGTTGCGCTTTCTCGAATGTATCCATGGCCTTCTGTTGTGGGAAGTAGGGCATAGCCCAAATCCACTAGAGGCATATCCTCCCTTGAGTACAAGCCGCACACACCCACTTTTTGGCCCGTAGATTTTAACACTAGCGTATAGTTCGCATAGCCCAGTTTGCGCATTTGGGTGAGCGTTCGATTTCGGATATAGGCGCGGGCATCTTCTTCAGAATGTAGGTTGCGGTCGCCAATAAAACGGATGGCCTTGGGAGCGGTGAAGATGGCAAGAATAAGTGCGGCATCTTCTTCAGTTGTAGGTCGTATATAAAGCCGGTCCGATTCAAAACTCAAATACTTACTCATCTCCCTGCTCCTTGTACCAACTGCTGTACTTCTGATAGTTGTTCGCAATGCGCTCGATCTCGCCTTCGCGAAGACGCGTTGGTACGGGCCCAATTTCCTTAGCTGGCACACCGGCCCACAAAGTACCAGGTGCCAATTTCTTTCCTTGCGTCACCACCGATCCCGCCGCTACGATGCAGCCCTCTCCGACCACGCAGTCGTCCATGACGATGGCCCCCATTCCGATGAGTACATTGTCCTCAATGGTACAGCCGTGTACAATGGCGTTGTGACCTATGCTCACGTTGTTGCCCACCACTGTGGGGAATTTCTCATAGGTGCAGTGGACGGTGGCGTTGTCCTGAACGTTGACCTTATGGCCGAAGGTGATACTGTTGACATCGCCGCGCACGACACTGCCGTACCAAAAGCTACAGCCATCGCCGCATTTGAATTGGCCTATAACAACGGAGGTCTCCGCCAGAAAACAATTGGTCCCAAATTCCGGAGAATGACCTAATAAGGGTTTAATCACTGCCATACATTGCGCGTATAAGGTTCTGATTTCAAATGTACACTTTGCGGCTTTTACCCCGTACCTTTGTCCCGACAAACAACCCCACATCATGGATATCAAACGCGTACCAGTGAGCATTTATGCCGAAATGACCCCAAATCCAAAGGTCATGAAGTTCGTCAGCAACAAGATGTTGTTGCAAACAGATTCCGCCGAGTTTAGAAACATTGATGAGGCCAAGCCATCGCCGCTTGCGACCAAATTATTCCACTTCCCCTTCGTGAAGGAGGTCTTCATCTCTGGGAACTACATCGCCATTGCGAAATACGATATCGTGGAATGGGATGATGTCGCGCAGGAAGTTCGCATGTTCATCACCGAGTTCCTACAGGACGGAGGCATAGCGGTTCATGAGGGCCAATTATCTCCTGTACAAGAAAGCACGTCAGAGGAAGATGGCGCTCCTGCACTTCGTACCGAAGATCTCGGCGAGGTGGAGCAGCGCATTGTTGATATTTTGGAAGAATACATTAAGCCTGCCGTGGCACAAGACGGCGGAAACATCTCCTTTATGGGTTACAAAGACAAGATTGTTGAGGTTCAGCTCCAAGGCGCTTGTTCGGGTTGTCCATCGTCAACGATGACCTTGAAAAACGGTATTCTAAGCATATTGCAAAAAATGCTGCCGACCCTCGTGGAAGACGTGGTTGCCATTAACGGGTAAGAAAAAATTGACCAACATAAAAAAAGGCGGCCCTGCGGGCCGCCTTTTTTATGCAACATGCTTGAAAATTTTCGCCTTAAGCAGGTTGCATTCCCATCGTCTTAAGATGACGGAAGTGCCCTTTAATGGCGCTAATAGTTGTCTTGTATTCATTGTACGGCAACTGGAATTCAGCGGCGGTCTTACGTACAATCTCGGCAATTTTCGGGTAGTGAACGTGATTGATGGTCGGGAACAGGTGGTGCTCCACTTGGAAGTTCAATCCGCCCGTATACCACGTTACCAACCAATTCTTAGTGGCAAAGTTTGCCGTGGTCTTCAACTGGTGCTCCAAGATGCTTGTCTTCGCAACCTGTTCCTCTGTTGGGAATTCTGCCTTGTCAACAACGTGGGCTAATTGGAACGTAATGGACAAGATAAATCCTGCCATGATGTGCATTATGAAATTCCCCCAAAGTACCATGTACCATGGCGCACCCAACATCATTGGTAAAACATAGAACACTCCAAAATGAAATCCTTTACCCACGATAAGCTTTGTCCAAACCATACCCAAGCTTTGGTCTTTTGCCTTGAAAAGGTCTGATTTATTGTAGTTGATGACTTGTTTGAAGTCCTTTTCCAACAACCACTTCCAAGTCATGAGCGTATATGCAAATGGCGCATAGATGTGCTGGTACTTGTGCTTTGGCTTTAGCTCTTGGCTTGGGTGGAAACGGAACATACTTCCAGTTTCAATATCATCGTCGTGACCGTCCACATTCGTGTGAGTGTGATGCTTCATGTTGTGCTGCACACGCCAAGTGTAAGAGTTCCCGGCCAACATGTAGATCGATGCACCGATCTTTCTGTTTATCCATTCATTACGCGTAACGGTATTGTGCAATGCATCATGCATTAGGTTCATTCCAACACCAGCCATACCGAAACCAGTAATAGCCCACAACAAGGTGGTCATACCAAAGCTTTGGTATCCGATCAAGAAGAAAACAAACGGTACTAAATAAATGGCGAGGTTAGCTACCGCTTTGATG
Organism: Flavobacteriales bacterium UBA3477; assembly: GCA_002378005.1. Taxonomy (GTDB): domain Bacteria; phylum Bacteroidota; class Bacteroidia; order Flavobacteriales; family Schleiferiaceae; genus UBA10364. The sequence continues at coordinate 14,333 of DFQY01000023.1, read as the reverse complement.
TAGTAACGGTAATCCGCAAACATCGATTTCTTATTTTCTTTAAAATAAGCGCGGACTCTTTTCCTTACTTCGGACTGAAATTCGCTTTTACTTTTGAATGTCAACATGAAATTTGTGTAAATAAAGGTGGGAAGATAGGAAAGACCCCGCAAAATCATTCCACTTATGGTAAATTTGCTGAGAATTATACGAACACATCATGCTTAAGAATATCAATCCCACTGAGTTAAAGACTTGGAAGAAGCTACAAGAGAACTATAAAAAAGATAAACGCACTCTTAAAACGCGTTTCTTCGAAGATCCCGAGCGCTTCTTTAAATATAATATCAAATGGGACGGCATATTGTTCGATTACTCCAAGAACATCTTCGGTTCTGAAACCTTTACCTTGTTCCAAGAATTGCTTGATGAAGCCGGTGTTCGCGAGGCTATTCAACAACAACAAAGCGGGGCTAAAATCAACGTTACAGAAGGACGCGCAGTACTACATACCGCCCTTCGCAACATGAGCGGAAACCCCATCGAAGTTGATGGACAAGATGTGATGCCAGATGTAAAAGCCGTTTGGGCCAAACTCGCCGCCTTCAGCAATGATGTTCGCTCGGGAGCGTGGAAGGGTTGTACTGGTAAGCGCATTACCGATGTCGTAAATATCGGTATCGGCGGTAGCGACTTAGGACCACGTATGGTCATCAACGCCCTGAAGCCTTTCGTTACTGAAGAAATGAACTTCCACTTCGTGGCCAACGTAGATGGGGCAGATTTGTGGGAAGTCCTGAAAAAAGTAAACCACGAGACGACGCTCTTCATCATTGCATCGAAGACCTTCACCACACAGGAGACCATGAAAAATGCACACAGTGCGAAGGAGTGGTTCTTGGCAGAAGGCGGAGCGCCATCTGATGTTGCGAAGCACTTTGTAGCAGTGAGCACGAACGCCGATGGTGTTTCAAAGTTTGGTATTGATACCAACAATATGTTCGGTTTCTGGGACTGGGTTGGCGGTAGATACAGCGTATGGTCAGCTATAGGCCTACCAGTAGTTTTAGCTATTGGATACCAAGGATTCCAAGCCTTCTTGAACGGTGCCCACGCAATGGACAAGCACGTAGCAAGTGAGCCTTGGGACAAAAACATCCCAGCAATGATGGCCGTTCTAGGCATTTGGTACCGCAATTTCCACGGCGCAGCTAGTCACGCTATCCTTCCTTACGATCAATACCTTGACCGCTTTGCGGCGTATTTCCAACAAGGCGATATGGAGAGCAATGGTAAGTACGTGGATCGTAACAGAAATAAAGTTAATTATGCCACAGGTCCAATTATTTGGGGCGAGCCTGGAACAAACGGCCAACACGCATTCTACCAGCTCATCCACCAAGGAACGGATCTGATCCCAGCAGATTTCATTGCTGCGAAGAAGCCATTACACGGCCTAACAGACCACCACCCTATTCTTCTTGCAAACTTCATCGCTCAAACCGAAGCATTGATGAAAGGTAAAACGCGCAATGAGGTGGAGATTGAAATGCGCCAAGCCGGCTTGGGAGATGCTGAAATGGAAAACATTGCACCTTACCGTGTCTTTGAAGGAAACCGACCTACCAACAGTATCGTTTTAGACGAAGTGAATCCTTACCACTTGGGCCAACTTATAGCCGCTTACGAACACAAGATTTTCATCCAAGGCTATATCTGGAACATCTTTAGTTACGACCAGTGGGGCGTAGAACTTGGTAAAGTACTTGCTAAGGCAGTATTGGGTGAACTCAACGGCAGCGGAATGAAGCACGAGCACGACAGCTCAACAGCAGCGTTGATTAATTATCTGAAGAGTTAGTACTCAACTGCATAGACGAACGAAAAGCGTCCAGTAGCGTATTGAGCTGCTGGGCGTTTTTTGTAGGCACCATCGAAGCAATATCTTCCACCAAACTATTCTTCACTAGCGAGGTAATCAACTCATTCCCTCCGGGTGTCAGATGTGTATAGAACAAACGACGGTCCTCTTTGTAGCGCACCTTTTCGAGCAGACCCATAGCCACTAATCGGTCCACCATACGGCTGGCGTCGCTCATTTTATCGAGCATGCGTTCACGAATCTCAGAAGTAGTAACGCCTTCGGAGCCACTTCCTTTTACAATGCGCAGCACATTGTACTGTTGCATGGTCAAGCCGTGTTCTTTTAACTCATCCATAATACGCCCCTTCAACACATTGTAGGTGTAGATGATATTGACGATGAGTTTACTTTGATCAGTGGTGAAAGATTCCTGGTGAATCTCTTGTTCTAGCGTCATTGTAGATTCATGTTATAACACTAATTCAACAAAAAAATCGCCCGGACGTTCACGCCCAGGAGAAATTCATTTATACGGTCATGATATCCTGTTCCTTTTTCGCATACATCGCATCACACTTTGCGTTGTATTCGTCGGTCATTTTTTGGATATCATTTTCATAATCTTTTTGAAGGTCTTGGCTGAGTCCATCGTTGCCTAATTTCTTCAACTCGTCCATAGCAGTCTTACGTGCTGCACGAACCCCAACCTTGGCATTCTCGCTCTCCGCCTTGGCCAATTTTGCCAAATCACGGCGACGTTCTTCGGTCAATGGGGGTACCGAGATGATAACGCTCTCACCATTATTCATCGGATTAAAGCCCAAACCTGCATTTAAAATGGCCTTTTCGATCTCAGGAATCAATGTCTTTTCCCATGGCTGAATACTGATAGTACGAGCATCTGGCGTGTTGACATTACTCACCTGTTGCAAAGGAGTAGGCGCACCGTAATACTCTACCATCACCCCTTGTAACATAGATGGATTCGCACGTCCAGCACGAATTTTAACCAATGCCTTCTCCATGTGAGATAAGGCCCGGTCCATATCTTCCTTTGTGGCATCAAATAGGAAATCTATCTCTTCTTGCATACCGCTCTATTTAGTTCTTTACTATAGTACCAACGCCTGGAGTTCCTTCCACCACCTTCATCAAATTTCCCGGGGTGTTCATATCAAAGACCAGAATAGGCAATTCATTTTCTTTACTCAAGGTGAAGGCCGTCATATCCATTACGTTCAAGCCCTTATCGTAAACTTCCTTAAAACTCAAAGAATCAAACTTAGTCGCCGTAGCGTCCTTCTCCGGATCAGCTGTATAAATGCCATCTACACGAGTACCTTTCAAAATCACATCTGCTTGGATCTCAACAGCACGCAAAGTGGCACCTGTATCCGTAGTGAAATATGGATTTCCTGTACCTGCTGAGAAGATGACCACACGGCCCTTCTCAAGATGACGAATGGCACGACGACGAATAAAAGGCTCTGCCACTTTATCCATTTCAATGGCACTCTGCAATCGGGTATTTACCCCGGCTGCTTCCAACGCACCTTGAAGGGCTAAGCCATTAATGACCGTCGCTAACATGCCCATATGGTCTGCTTGAACCCGATCCATGCCTTGGGATGCGCCACTAATACCACGGAAGATATTACCGCCGCCGATCACGACACCGACCTGGACACCTTTATTAACTACGGCCTTGATTTCTTCTGCGTATTCTGCAATGCGCTTGGGATCAATACCAAAATCTTTCTCCCCCATCAGGGCTTCTCCGCTGAGTTTGAGGAGCACTCGATTGTATTTCATCTCTTTTGGTTTGAACACAAATATATCGAAAGTAGGCCCCTCTATGCAATGAGAATCGACCGAGTTTTCCCCGTTTTAAGCACAAAAAAAGCGCGCCGGCATGGCCGGCGCGCTCGTTATAGCTTTCGCTTCCTCTAAATTATAGAGATACGCGCTTGAAATCTACTACTTCCAAACCAGCTTGAACGCTAGTTAGGTATTTAGCAACGCTCATCTTAGAATCTTTGATGAAGTCTTGATCTACCAAGGTGTTCTCCTTGAAGAATTTGTTCAAACGACCGGCAGCGATCTTGTCCAACATTTCTTCTGGCTTACCTTCTTGACGAGCCAATTCTTTACCGACTTCCAATTCACGAGCGATTAATTCTTCAGAAACTGAATCGCGGTTCAAAGCTACTGGGTTCATTGCTGCAGCTTGCATCGCTACATCTTTACCAGCTTCTTCAGCTTCAGCAGTTAAACCTACCAAAGTACCGATCTTGTTGCCCATGTGGATGTAAGATGCAACGTAAGCTGCATTTACAGTTGCCAATTCAGCAACCTCAATCTTCTCACCGATCACACCTGTTTGCTCTTGCAATTTCGCAGCAACAGTCAAGCCACCCTCGAATTCAACAGCGCCGAATTCTTCAGCAGTCTGAACACCAGTTGCCAAAGCGATATCAGCCAATTTGTTTGCCAAAGCAACGAAATCATCGTTCTTCGCTACGAAGTCAGTCTCACAAGACAACTTCACGATCACACCTTTATCTGAACCGTTAGTTTTTGCGATAACCGCACCTTCAACTGCATCGCGATCTGCACGCTTCGCAGCTACTTTTTGACCTTTCTTACGTAGGATGTCGATTGCAGCTTCGAAGTCGCCTTCAGCTTCAACCAAAGCTTTTTTACAATCCATCATCCCTGCACCTGTTTGCTTTCTGAGTTTGTTTACATCAGCAGCGGTAATGTTTGCCATGATATTGTCTTTAAAATTGTGTTTTAATTATGAAAGAGAGCCGTAAAGGTTTTCCTCACGGCTCTCCGAAAAAATCTCTTCTATAACAAAGCGCTCGGATTAAACCTTCGCTGCTTTCTTTTCGATTTTTGATTGCTCGGCAGCCGCTTTATCACTCTTACGTTGTGACAAACCCTCTTTAATTCCAGCCGTTACGCGCTCCAAAATGACCGCGATACTCTTAGAAGCATCGTCGTTTGCAGGAATCGCGTAATCTACACGACGTGGGTCCGAGTTTGTATCCACCATCGCGAATGTCGGGATGCCCAACTTGATGGCTTCGTCTACAGCAATGTGTTCACGCTTGATATCAACGATAAACAAGGCAGCAGGAAGACGATTCATATCTTCCACAGAGCCAAAGTCCTTTTCTAATTTTGCACGCTGACGCTCTACTTGGAGACGCTCACGCTTAGAAAGAGTTTCGAACGTACCATTTTCCTTCATCTTATCGATGCTCTGCATCTTTTTGATGGCTTTACGGATGGTTACGAAGTTTGTCAACATACCTCCTGGCCAACGCTCAGTTGCGTAAGGCATGTTTACATCGCCAGCGTATTTCGCTACGATTTCTTTCGCTTGCTTCTTGGTTGCAACGAAGAGGACTTTACGACCTGATGCAGCAATTTTTTTCAATGCTTCTGTAGCTTCAGTAAGCTTTGCATCTGTTTTGTGTAGGTCGATCACGTGGATACCGTTGCGCTCCATAAAGATGTAAGGAGCCATGTTTGGGTTCCACTTACGGGTCAAGTGTCCAAAGTGAACACCTGCATCCATGAGTTTTTTAATGTTGTCTGTTACTGCCATTTTCTTGAGTTTACTTTCCGTAGTAAGCAATGTGCTAGTAGCCTTTTAAAGAGTCTAGCCCATTTGGATACTAAATCTCGATTAACGTTTAGAGAACTGGAATTTCTTACGTGCTTTCTTCTGACCGAATTTCTTACGCTCAACCATACGTGGGTCACGAGTAAGAAGTCCGACGGGCTTCAATGCTTTACGATTCTCCTGATCGATTTCAGAAAGAATACGGCTCACACCCAAACGGATTGCCTCAGCTTGACCCGTGATACCACCACCTACAACGTTTACTTTAACGTCGTACTTGCCAGTAGTCTCAGTCAAATTGAAAGGCTGTTCCAATTTGTAGTGCAAAGGTGCAGTAGTGAAGTAGTCCTTGTAGTCTTTGCCGTTGATGGTGATGGCGCCTTTGCCTTCATCCATGTAGACACGAGCTACAGAAGATTTACGTCTCCCAATTGCGTGAAACTTTGCCATTTATTATTACTTATTTGATTTCATTAATATTGATCGCAGTCGGCTGTTGTGCCTCGTGCTTGTGCTCGCCACCTGCATACACGTGGAGGTTGCGGAACAACTGAGCGCCCAAACGATTCTTAGGCAACATTCCTTTTACCGCCTTTTCTACGACGCGCTCTGGGAACTTAGTCATCATTTGTTCTGGGTTGGTTGTACGCTGACCACCTGGGTAACCAGTGTGCCAAACGTAAGTTTTGTCTGCCATTTTATTGCCAGTCAAAACAACCTTATCAGCATTTAGAATGATCACGTTATCACCACAGTCAACGTGAGGCGTGTAATTTGGCTTGCGCTTACCTCTTAGAAGCAAAGCAACTTTAGAAGCTAGACGGCCCAAGGTTTGGCCTTCTGCATCTACTACTACCCAGTTCTTGTCTACGGTCGCCGCGTTGGCTGAAACTGTTTTGTAACTTAATGTATTCACCGCTATAGCGTTTTTATATGTTATATGGAATGCCTAAACATCCCCCTAAAAAGGGCTGCGAAAATACATCTTTATTTGCCTAACAACCAAAAATCGACAAACAAATTGTTAGCATGTTTTCGGCGGCTCAGCTTTTGTGTTGCAAGAATGATGTGAATGAACGAACTTGCCGAGCATGCGAAAATACCTCAAATACCCCATTTTATTGGCATTTGCCTTAGTATCAACACATTCCTTCGGACAGAAATGTGGACATGATCTCTTAGAGGAAGAAATCAAGCGCCAAAATCCTAATTATGAGTCGGATTGGGCCGAGTTTATCAGCACCGTAGATTTTGACTCGGATCAAAAAACAGAGGGCACAGTATTCACCATTCCCGTGGTCGTACACATTATCTATGACGATGCATCAGATAACATCACCGACAAACAGGTCAAAAATGCCATCGAGGTATTGAACGAAGATTACCGTCGATTGAACCCTGATACCAGCGATACACGTGGTACATTCTTGAATGTAGCCGCCGACTGTGAGATTGAATTTGAATTGGCTAAACTTGATCCAAATGGCAACTGCCACACTGGAATCACTCGTACTCAAAGCGCCCTTTCTGTGAACGCGAACAACAACGTCAAGAGTCTGAAGAGCTGGCCTCGTACCAAATACGTTAACATCTGGGTAGTGAACTCCATCGACCTGGGAAGCTCCGGACAGGGAACTGTATTGGGATATGCCTATAAACCAAGCCCCGGTCAAAGCACTACCTATGATGGGATTGTCATTCGCCACGACCGCATGGGCCGTATAGGAACCAGCTCAAGCAGAGGACGCACACTCACCCACGAAATGGGTCATTACCTCGGACTTGACCACCCGTTCAAGGGCGGTTGTTTTCAAGGCGATAACTGTGCGGACACTCCTCCTGTGGATGAAGCCAGCTTTGGTTGTGACCTTACCGCGAACACCTGTTCAAACGACAACCCGAACCTTCCTGATCAGATTGAAAACTACATGGACTACGCCGATGATGATTGTGTAAACATGTTCACCGACGATCAAAAAGCGATCATGCGCTCAAGCCTGAACTCTGCCTCTTTGCGTGGGTATTTGATTACCACAACGAATGCGACAGCTACGGGAATTGATCCTCAGGCGGTATTGCCGTGTGCGCCGCAGGCCATGTTCGAAGCTAACCAAACGGTCATTTGTAATGGAACAACCGTTCAATTCACCGATAAAAGTGAGTTTGGGAACCCAACGAGCTGGTCTTGGTATTTCCCAGGCGGCACCCCCGCTACTTCAACCGCCCAGAACCCTACAGTTACCTACAGCTCAATGTCAGGTACAGGCTATAAAAATTATACAGTGGGCCTAACCGTAACGAACGCCACAGGATCATCGCAGTCGTTGATTGATGGGTATATGAGTGTAAGAAAGACCGGCGGCGGCACCCACATGTGGGTCAATACGTTCAACTCAGGTTTTGAATTCAACACTATACCAAACGGAACTTGGCACGTAGAAAATGCTGATGGGGATGCTATTAAATGGGAGCGCAATAGCTACAACCACTATGAAGGAAACTACTGTGTTAAGCTGGACAACTATAACAATGATCCGGATAATTCGGACGCCTTGATTACTGATCAGATTGTGGTAAGTCGTGCCACGGCTATGTCTTTCGGCTTCCGTTATGCCATTGCAAGCAAACCAGGTCAAGCAAAGGATAAATTGAGAATTAGTGTGAGCACAGATTGTGGCGAGACTTGGGAAGAAGTGCGCACCATTTTGGGGCCTCTACTCTATGCAGCATTGAACAAATCCAACCCTTGGAATCCGACCTCAAACAGCAACTGGCGCAGTACGAGTATTAATATGAATGATTACGCTGGAGGAGCGCCTATCATGATCAAGGTAGATTTCATTTCAGGAGGCGGTAATAATGCCTTCTTGGATGCCTTCAACCTCGATGTAACACTCGACCAGGAAGAGCTAAGTGCCCATAGCATCAACATCTTCCCGAACCCAAGCAATGGGCTTTTCCAAGTAGAAGGCCTGCCTGCAGGAACAGCGTACCGCATCTTTAGTATAGACGGTCGTGAGATTCAGCAAGGCACCTTGGGACTAGATGCTAGTCTTCAGGTCAATGCAAGCCCAGGCTATTATATCTTCCAAACGGAAGGTGTTCGCAAACAATTGATCATTCAGTAAATAGCATTCCTTCTTGGCCAAGCCCCCGGCGGAGCCGAAAATTTGAGCATAAAAAAGGCGCCCCGTGGGGCGCCTTTTTTGTAGGTCGCTATTTGCTAATTTCCTCTTCTATCTTCGTTGGAATCATCAGGTCCACCGGATGTTCTTCGAGGTATTCCAACAGGCCGTTATAATCTTCGGTTAAGAAAGTCATCACAGTTTGTGTAGCTTCTTCGGTACGCTTGGCCAATTGGTCAAACAACGCTTGCTCATTGCTGCCCCAAGCACGCGACGAACTCAAGAGCTGCCACAAGGAGCTGCCCCACTGGCTTGACCAAACCTCCGGCTGTTCGAAATATCCCTTGGTTTCGGTCTTACCAAAGACATGGTGGCGCGCCGCTTCCAATGCTTTTGCAGTGGCCTTGACCGTATCCACCAACGCTGAATCAGAAGCATAGGGCTCACGTTTTAGTAAGGCTTGTAAACGTTCGATGTTTTCGTTGGCTTGCGCTAAGGATTGGACCGCGAGGTCTAAATCTCCCTCGATACCTTCTATGGCTTTAAACGCCTTTCGACGCGCTGCCAAATCTTCATCGGTCACCCAAGATTCCATGCGATAATCATATTTAACCTTCAGTGGTTGAGATGCGGTCTGACCG
>DFQY01000023.1:0-4806 GCA_002378005.1 Flavobacteriales bacterium UBA3477 | reverse complement strand
CCCAATTGATCGTTACAGTGTAAGTCCCAGGCAATACAGGAGCGCCTCGGCGATCGCTTTGTTCCTTCTCTTCTTTTCGAACCTTGAACTCTGGGTATTCGGTACCTTTTTCCCACATGGCCCAGCGCCAGTTCTGCAATCCAGCTTCTTCAACGCTGATGTATTGGGTATAAATGGTATCGCCGCCCTCGTTTTGATAGTCTACGCGTAATTTCTTCTTGTTGTCCTCGGCAACCTCCGGAAGGTAGGCCGATAGGCGTGCCCCGAACGGACGGTTATCACCTCGGAAAGTAGACATACCGGCAAATCGCACCCCAGGGCTCTGGCGACGTTCCCATTGATACGCTGTTGGAGGCTCGAAGAACGTAGGTGCGTTGAGGCCATTGCCTGCAGCCAACACTCTCAGCGGCTCGATGTCGTCAATAACCCAAGCACCACGCCCGAAAGTACCCAGGACCAAATCCTTTTCACGGGCCTGGAAAGCTAGGTCCATCACTTGGACGGTCGGTACTGAATCGGTCCATTTGGTGTAAGAATCGCCTCCGCCCACACTAACGTACAGTCCATATTCGCCACCGACAAAAAGTAGGTTTGGCTCCACTGGATCCTGCCAAACACTAAGAATAGGTCCGAAAATATCGCTGTCGTCCACCATTCGGGTGACCTTCTTTCCAAAATCTTCCACCTTGTAGAGGTACGCGCTCCAATTGTTTCGGCGGTAGTCATTCGCCACGACCCAAGCGGTCCCTTTGTCGTAATCCGACGCGCGAATCTGAGGAATCCACGAGCCTTCAGGGAGTCCTTTGAGCTTGCCACTCAAATCGACCCAATTCGCTCCGCCGTCCATGGTCACATGTAGCTTCCCGTCGTCCGAACCCGTCCAAATCACGTTTTGATCCAAAGCACTCGGCGCTATTGCTAGTAAACAGGTATGGTTCTCTGCCCCAGTCACATCATAGGTCAGCCCCCCGCTCTCGAGTTGCTTTTGTTTCTCTGGATTATTCGAGGTCAGGTCAGGACTAATGATGGTCCAATTCTTTCCATTATCAGTACTCTTATGCAAATACTGCGAGCCAAAGTACAAGCTCGTCTCCGGCTGATGTGGATCCAATGCGATAGGCGCATTCCAGTGCCATCGCAAGCGCTCGCCATCTGGATGTGTAGGCTTGATGAGTTCCGAATATCCGGTTTGAGTGTTGACCAAACCGACATTTCCTTCTTGGCTCTGCGCATAGGCGGCATCCGTTCGTCCAGGCACCGGTACTACATCAAAACCGTCGCCGAAGAACAGTTCGCTCCACTCCTCGTTACGAATCCCGTCCGTAGTAAGGCTGTACGCCGGACCCATCCAAGAGCCATTGTCTTGCATCCCGCCGTAGACATTATAGGGCAACTGGTCGTCGACGTTAATATGGTAAAATTGGGCCAACGGGAGGTTCTCCACGAAGTGCCAACTCTCGCCGTAGTCGTAGGAAATATTCATTCCACCGTCATTCCCCTCAATGATGTGTGCAGGATTCGCCGGATCGATCCACATGGCATGGTGATCTGGGTGAATGCGATTATAAGGAGTGATGGTTTTCCAATTCTTTCCGCCGTCGTCACTTCGCGTCACATACGTCCACAAGCTGTACACACGGTCTGGATTTTGAGGATCCACTCTTAAATCTGCATAGTAAAACGGACGGTTTCCCGCCTGCTCACTCTCGGTCACATTGAACCAATTCTTTCCACCGTTCGTGCTCTTATACACCCCGTTTTTCTTTTCTGTTTCGACTAAGGCATAGACGATATTAGAATTGGACGGTGCAATACCTAAGCCAATACGACCCAGGTTCCCCTTCGGCAATCCATCGTCTTCACCGAGCTTCTTCCAGTTCTCGCCACCGTCGTAGGTGATGAACAAGCCGCCCGAAGGACCACCGCTGGTAAAGAACCAAGGCTCTCTGCGGTACTCCCACATATTGGCAATCAATTTCTTCGGGTTATTCGGATCCATCACGAGATCTCCCGCGCCCGTTTTTCCATCAACATATAGGCTCTGGGTCCAATTCTTCCCGCCATCCGTCGTCTTATATACACCTCGAGGACTTTCTCCCCAAGCTGATCCAGTGGCACCTACATAAATCTCATCGGTGTTCGAAGGATTGATTAAAATTCGGTGAATGGTACGGGTCTCCTCCAAGCCTAAACACTCCCAGCTCTGGCCACCATCGTAGCTTTTATACAATCCGTAACCGCTGGTTTGAGAGTTTCTTGGATTCCCCTCGCCCGTTCCTACATAAATGATATCTGGATGTGTAGGGTCGATGGCGATGGCGCCAATGGAAGCCACCTTCTCGTTTTGGAAAAGCGGCGACCAGCTTTGGCCGTTGTTTTCACTGACCCACAGCCCACCACTGGCAGATCCTGCGTAGATGGTCGTAGGGATGTTAGGGTGGGCAGTGATGCACGTGACCCGGCCACTCATCCCCGCCGGACCGATGTTTCGAATACTGAGCCCTTCCATGATCCGGGTCAGTGGCGTTGAGTGTTCTTGTGCGTTGGCGTTTAGTTGAAGTGTGATGAGCGCTACAGCAAGTAAGCGCATCTTGCAAAATACCTTCATAGTTTGATTTCGTCTAGTATATTAAATGTTCCAACCCTTGCGGTATTCTCTGGTCACCCATTGATTCGCAGGTTCGTAATTCGTGATTTTCATATTAGCGCCGTCCCAATTCAATCGGGTACGTCCGGGATACTCATAGGGTGCCCAGTCCGTGGAAGTTTTTCCAGGTGTCAAGTGCTTCTCTTGGTAAGCCTTGATGGCCAAGTTCCCCATCAATACCGCCTCGGTCAAAGGACCGGCCACACTGAACGGAGAGGAAGTTTCGGCCTTGCCCAGGATACCGTCCACGAAGTTGGCGATGTGTCCAGAGGTATCATTCGCCACGCGCACCAATGTCTTAGCTGGCAAGGCCGGCGTCGACCCGTCCGCCATGTAGATTCTTGGATTGCGGCTGTAAGTATCGGTCACCAAGATACCTTTAGAACCGTAGAATACGCTTCCGCCGTCCCAGTTTCCTGGCATATCATCCTCTGGCAAGAGGTCAGGACGCTCCGGCATCAGGCCGCCGTCGTACCAGTTGAGTTTCATTTCCCCAAAATCGGCATGGTCAAAAGTTAATCGGACCACCGAGCTAGGCGGACAAACGCCCTCATAATCTGCCTCGACAAAATCGCCTGCCCACATGGTGGTGCAACTTGCTTCCGCCGAAGTAGGATAGCCCAAGCTCATCGCGCGGTAGGGCGTCTCCATGATGTGACAGCCCATATCGCCCATGGCTCCCGTTCCAAAATCCCAGAAACCTCGCCATTTGAACGGCAAGTATCGGTGGTTGAACTCACGCATGGTGGCTGGACCTAGCCAAAGATCCCAGTCCAGATAATCCGGCACTGCTTCGCCTTGCGTTGGAGGCTCCAACCCTTGTGGCCAAACAGGTCTGTTGGTCCAACAATCAACTTTATTCACAGGCCCAATAATCCCGGCCTCTATAATTTCTTGTGCAGTACGAATGCCGTCCGAGGAGGCGCCCACATCGCCCATCTGTGTAATCAAACCTTGTTCGGCAGCCACTTGGGTCATGGATCTCGCTTCCATGATGTTATGCGTCAATGGCTTTTCCACGAAAGCGTGCTTGCCCGCGCGCATGAAAGGCAACGAGGTGACGGCGTGGGTATGGTCTGGAGTCGCACAGAATATGGCGTCCAATTCGCCCAAGTGCCTATCATAAACCTGGCGGAAATCACGGTAAGTCTTTGCCTTTGGCTCCAAACCGTAAGCCTCCGCACCCCGCTTATCACTCACATCTGCCAGCGCGACAAACTTCACTTGGCCCGTATTGCGCAACCCTTTCAGCACACCTAAACCTCTTCCACCAACGCCAATCCCTGCCATATACACCGTATCCGAAGGAGCTGTGTGTATTCCGCCTAAAACGTGAGATGGAACTATACTAATCCCAGCAGCAGCGGCAGCAGTCTTTTTTAAGAATGATCTTCTATCCATGCGAGTCGTTTATATGGGTTCGTTCAGGTCGTGGGGCGCAAGAAGTTACGCAATATTGACATACCTTGTAGGGGTAATTCCAGCTTATGAAATCTCGTTTATTTTCCCTCCTTTTTACTCTCTTGATTCTCAGCTGTTTTAATGCCAACGGGCAGTATAGAGAAATAGGCTTTGCCTCGAGTGCGAGCATGGGCATTATGTATGGACCTGTGTTGGATGCACGCCCTGTTGTGAAATGGGGGAAAAGCATTCATAGCGTTCGCACCTTTCGTGTAGACCGCACTTACATGAACTACAATTCCTACCAAGGCCAGATCTACTGGAACCTTTCTTCCGGTATGTTCTTTGGTCAAGAATGGCGTAAACCCGTAAACGACAAGCTGTACTTTCTTCACGGCCCAGAAGCGGGAGGTTACTTTAGTGCTGGCGGAAATTACATAAGTATTACTCCGAGCGTGCGCTATCAATTGGGCGTATTATACAAAGCCGGCGAACACTTGAATATTGGTTTAGCGACCCCGCTTTCATTCAATACTACTTTCGGAAAGTCAAACGGAGAATGGAACCAGAGTGGGATGAGCCTAGGATTTTTTAGTGAGACCAATTATCTCATCCTCACCTACAGCTTCGAGAAGAAAAAATAGCGTGTTAGAAATGCACATCTGGCCATCGTTCCATCAGTGCAGAAATAACTTTTCAAAGGGGTAGTAAGGTTAACCACCTTCCCTTACTCCACCGTTACTGATTTTGCAAGGTTA
>DFQY01000024.1:5031-47147 GCA_002378005.1 Flavobacteriales bacterium UBA3477 | reverse complement strand
GATGCAAAAGCACGCGGCGGCGTTGAAGGTGAAGATGGAAAAATTGGCTCAACGTACTTCAGAAACCAGGTACCGCACGCAGAAACGTCGTCATGATGAACTTATGACTAGCGTTGAACGTGCCATGAATGCTATCTACCCCGGTGGAGTATTTTGGGAACGCCGTGCATCTTATGTGGATTTGGTCGGAATTCTAGGTCAAGATCCTAGGGATGCCATGGTTGAAAACATGTCAACAATAAAGGCCGGAACCATAGTCATACAGCCGGATTTTTAGTGGTATTTTTGTGCCATGCAAGAAACCATATTGATCCTCGATTTTGGCTCTCAGTACACGCAGTTGATTGCGCGTCGCGTGAGAGAACTCAACGTCTATTGTGAAATCCACCCGTTCAACAATCCACCTGCCCTAACAGAGGAAATTAAAGGTTTGATTCTCAGCGGTTCTCCCTACAGTACATTGCAAGAAGATGCCCCTCAGTTTGATTTGAGTGATATCAAGGGAAAGTTGCCTTTGCTCGGTGTGTGTTACGGTGCTCAATACATGGCGCTCGTAGGTGGGGGTCAAGTGGCTCCTAGTGAAATCCGCGAGTATGGTAGAGCGAACCTAAGTGAGGTGGATGCAACTTCGGATTTATTCCAAGGAGTGGGTGCCGGATCTCAGGTTTGGATGAGCCATGGGGATACCATCATGGAATTACCCAAAGATTTTGAAGTCATTGCCTCAACACACGATGTCAGAGTTGCTGGATATAAAGTAAAGGACGAAGCCACTTACGGTATTCAGTTCCACCCGGAAGTTTACCACAGTACAGACGGTACTCAGTTGTTAAAGAACTTCTTGTATGACGTAGTAGGGGTAAGCGGGGATTGGACTCCAGCGCACTTTGTCGATGAAACTGTAGCGCAACTCAAGGCACAACTAGGCAACGATAAAGTCGTTCTCGGACTTTCAGGTGGTGTAGATAGTTCCGTTGCAGCTATGCTTTTACACAAAGCCATAGGGGCGAATTTGTATTGCATCTTCGTCAACAACGGGCTGCTCCGCAAAGACGAGTTTACTCAAGTACTTAAGCAGTACGAAGGAATGGGCCTCAATGTTAAAGGTGTTGATGCCTCAGATCGTTTCTTGGATGCACTTGCTGAAATAGAAGAGCCGGAGGCTAAGCGTAAAGCCATTGGACGTGTGTTTATTGAAGTATTTGACTATGAAGCACATCTGATTGAAGATGTGGTTTGGTTAGCCCAGGGCACCATCTACCCAGATATTATTGAAAGTATTAGTGTGAAGGGTCCGTCTGCGACTATCAAGTCGCACCACAATGTGGGTGGTCTACCAGATTTCATGAAGTTGAAGGTAGTTGAGCCTTTGAAGACGTTGTTCAAAGATGAGGTTCGCAGAGTGGGCGCTTCCATGAATATGAGTGCAGAATTACTCGGGCGTCATCCGTTCCCAGGCCCAGGTCTAGCAATTCGTATCCTTGGAGACATCACGGCTGAAAAAGTGCGTATCCTTCAAGAAGTAGATCACATTTTCATCAATGGATTGAAAACGGAAGGTCTTTACGATAAAGTTTGGCAAGCTGGTTGCATACTCTTACCTGTCAACTCTGTGGGAGTGATGGGAGATGAAAGAACCTACGAAAAAGTTGTAGCGCTTCGTGCGGTAGAAAGTACGGACGGTATGACGGCGGATTGGGTACATCTTCCTTATGAATTCCTAGCGAAGGTCAGCAACCAAATTATAAATAAGGTGAAGGGAGTAAACCGCGTAGTGTACGACATCAGCTCCAAGCCACCGGCCACCATTGAATGGGAATAAGAAAGAGCATATGGATGTTCGTGTTGCTGTTGGCTTCAACAGCGCAAGGACAAAGTATTACAGAGCACATTGTGGTCAAGGGTAATACGCTGTATTCTATTTCAAAAACATACGACATTTCTGTAGAAGCCTTGCAAGAGGCAAACCCTCAAATCTCAGGGACAGCACTCTCTATAGGGGATACCCTGCTTATTCCAGGTATTGATAATCCGGCTCCAACAGCTGAAGTTCAACTGTCTGAAACTACAGGTCCAGCGCCTGTAGATGCGGGCTATGAAATGTATAAGGTTAAAAAGGACGATACGCCGGCAGATCTTGCGAAAGCCTGGGGATTCACTACGATGCGTGCCTTCTACAGATTGAACCCTGATGCTCGTACAGATTGGAAGAAGGGGATGATTCTGGTAAAGCCTGTACTGCCAGGTAGTTTCGAGGAAAGCCCTAAAGATTTGGTGGTAACCACAGTTAGTACAGATAGTACAGTTTCTGTCGAATTTCTTGATGAAGTACAAATCTTAGGCTTATTGCCATTTTTCCACAGAGATTACATCAACGAAACGCCGTTGGCCAAACGTAGCCCCTTAGCGCTGAGTTTCCGACAGGGAATGGAATTAGCCATTGATGAGCTCAATGATTCAACACGTACCGTTGGTATAACCTTCGCGGATACCTACAACCACGCAGATTCGTTGCGCGTGGCTATTGAACGTAATCCGATGGACTCTTTTGACCTTGTTGTGGGTCCTCTGTATTCCAAACGAGTGATGGAAATCAGTAAGAACGCCTCAGCGAATAAGGTAGTTAGTCCACTGAGTAAAAATGCGTCTATCAATGCGTTGCCCTTACAAAATGCGGTTGTAGCTGAGGAATATCATTGGCAAGCCATTATTGATTTGATACAAGAGCGTCGTGAACAAGTGAATGTGTTGCTTCCTGTCGAAAATGTACTGCGACTGCATCAAACCCTCATCGTTGCCCAAAGCAATGCAAAAACAGATACTGCGATGAATAGAATGTTCTCAGTATTCGATAAACCTCTGCTTATTAAGGCAACCGAGGGATGGAAAGAAAACGAACGATTAGCATTTTTGGATTCTACCATACATTATGACCTGATCGTCTATGATAATGATCCCGCCTTCGTGCTTGACGTATTACGTAATATCCGTGCCGGAAATTCGTCCTATACTTGGCATACCATCGAACATCAGATTGTCGAAAACGGCATTACCCAGGACAATTTCGCACGAGAAAAAGAGGTAGTATGTGCCTATTCCTCGTACATCGACTATCGTAGTGAGGCGGCTATGTCCATGGTGCAATCCTTCCGTGAAAAGTTTGGAGCGCAACCTGATGAATATGCCATCAAGGGATATGATGTTGCCCAGTTCTATGTGCGCAATCTTACCGAGGGCACAGGAGTATATCGCGGTGTGTCACTAGGATTCATGCTGAATGAACAAGGTAAGAACACGTATACTGAGCTCCGTGTTTTCCAAGATTTGGTTTGGCGAAAAATCAACCCTTAAGTTGAACAATCAAGGCAGACTCAGGGTTTATTGAACAGTAAAAATCCGCAATATGCCCCTACTTAAAGCCCTCGATATCGGTGACCGTATTCCGGACTTCGAATTGCAAGACCAAAACGGTCAATGGATTAAAAGAGACGATTTTAAAGGGAAACCTCTTGTCATCTTTTTTTATCCAAAGGACCACACTCCTGGTTGTACCGCTGAAGCGTGTTCCTTTAGAGATTATGAAAGTGAGTTTCAAGCAGTAGGAGCAAAGGTTATTGGTATAAATGATGCAGAGGTGAGCATCCACAAAAGCTTCGCCGATAAGTATGATTTAAAATACCCGGTACTCAGTGACCCTGGTCATATGGTACGAAAATCATTCGGTGCACCTGGATTGCTTTTTGATACCGTAGCGAATAGAATTACTTATGTCACTGATGGTTCCCATAAAGTGGCGTATATTTTCACAAGTTTATTTCGAGCCAACGATCACGTGTCGGAAAGCTTGGATTATGTAAAAAAAATGGTTCATGACACCCATTGAGATTAGCATCACATTGTTGACCTTTTTCGCTATGGAAGGTGTAGCCTGGGCAGCCCATAAATACCTCATGCACGGTATTCTATGGTTTCTCCACGACGATCACCACACTAAGACACCTGGTGCCTTGGAAAAGAATGATACGTTCTTCCTAATCTTCGCCATTCCATCCTGGCTGTGCATTATGCTTGGTTTGTTTAATGGCAATGGAATAAGTGTGGCAACAGGGGCTGGAATCGCTTTTTATGGCTTTGCCTATGCCTTAGTTCATGAACTCTTTATTCACCAAAGACTGCCGGTATTAAAAAAATCTCGTTTTGTGTATTGGGAAGCGGTTCGTTTGGCGCACAAGATGCACCACCGCCACCTAGGTAAAGAAAACGGAGAGAATTTTGGGATGTTATGGGTACATCCAAAATACATCCGCCAGGTACGCCAAATGCGCGCTAATTCTTAGAAACCGTGTTAGAAACCAAATGGCTTTATTTATTGCTCAACCTATTCACGGTAAGTGTGCCCTTGATACGAAGTTTTGAACCTCGTATAGCGTATTACAAAAGCTTTGGGTCCTTGGGTAAAGCCATGCTCATTTGGAGCGGCTTCTTTCTGATTTGGGATATTTGGTATACTGATCTTGGCGTGTGGAGTTTCAATACAGATTACCTCAGTGGGGTTGAACTGTTCGGCCTACCCTTAGGCGAATATCTGTTCTTTATTACTGTTCCGTTCGCTTGTGTATTCATTTATAAGTGTATGGAGCTATTTTTCCCGGATGGTATTATAAGCGTAGCAGTGGCGAATCGAATTAGCCAGTTGCTCATCTCATTTACCCTTGTCGTTGGATTGATGTCATTGGATAAGCGATATACCGCAGCGACCTTCTTGTTACTGGGGCTGGCGCTCATTTATGTGGCTTGGATTGCTCGTTGTGCCTGGCTTCCGAGGTTTTACGAGAGCTATATTATAGCCTTGCTTCCCTTCTTTTTGAAAAACGGCATTTTAACGGGTTCCTTCTTGGAAAGCCAAGTGGTTAAGTACAACGATGCGGAAAACCTCGGCATACGGTTGGGCACTATTCCCTTTGAGGACATCTTCTATGGGATGTTGCTCATCTTAGGGATTGTATACTTCTATGAAAAATTTGAGGCGACCCGTAAGAGCAATATTTGAGGTAAGGTTGCCTTTTCACCTAAGGTCATACCTTTAGACCGCAAAAAACCGCAGAACTATGGAAGCGCTATTGACCGCCCCTGGACTTTTATCATTGGCCACCTTGACATTCCTAGAGATTGTACTAGGCATCGATAACATCATTTTCATCTCCCTTGTTTCCAATGATTTGGAGGAAAGTCAGCAGCCTTTAGCCCGTCGTTTGGGCTTGGCGCTGGCATTGGGATTCCGGATATTAATGCTGCTTGGTATTACCTGGCTTATTGGCTTGACTGCGCCGTTGTTTCATCTTGGCGATCATGCGGTTTCCGGGAGGGATGCCATTTTGTTTGCTGGAGGGGTGTTCCTTTTGGCGAAATCCTCTTCTGAGATCTTCAAAAAGACAGAGGGGAGAGGACATGGAGAACATGCACGTAAACCAAAATCTTTTGTTGGAGTGATTATCCAGATAGGGTTATTAGATATCGTGTTCAGCTTTGATAGCGTACTGACTGCGATTGGGATGACCCACGAGCTAGTGATTATGATCGTGGCGGTGGTCATTTCCATGGTGATCATGTTGACATTTGCGAAGCCCATAGCACATTTCATAGAAATGCACGTGAGTTTGCAGATCTTGGCGCTGAGTTTCTTGATTATGATCGGAACAGTGTTGGTCGCTGAAAGTGCGCATGTAGCAATCCCGAAACCCTATGTCTACAGTTCTGTAGGTTTTGCGCTTATTGTCCAATTATTGAGCATTCGCGCGGCTGAAAAGTCCAAATCTACTGGTAGCGACCCACAAGCCTAAAATAATCCTTGAGCACCGCCTGATTGGCCTTTTCATTGCTTTGAGTACCGTTCAAAAGCAGCGAATCCCTTCCTTGAACTATGATGGCACGGCGGTAATCTATCGCATTTTGAAAGACCCAGGCAGCGAATCTATAATGGTCTGCGAAGTCCATGTGGTCAAGGCTTAAGGTAGCCACAGAATCATCCAAAGCGATATGTAAAGTATCGGCGAAATAGCTGCGCGCATTCGGTTCGGCAATGATATAAGCCTGATCAGTACGCCAAGAGTTGATGATGGTGAAGTTCAATAACGGTTGGGTCGTATCGTAGGTACACTTTAAATACCGGTGTACTTTAAATCCTTGTTGGGCCAATTCTTCTCGCTCCTCCGTCCTGTATTGATGAATGCGCGTATTGTTGAAGAAGATTTCGTCGCTCTCCTTGACCAAATAATTGGGCTCCAAATCCCAATGCTGTAATTTTTGCTCATAGGGCCACAGAATACTGAGCAGCAACATGGCCGTAAAGAAAATTAGGGCACCACGGTAGAGTTTCTTTTCCATCGCTCTTACAACAATAAAAGGAGTTGGTTGTTTAATTAGTATTCCGAAGTGAATACCTTACAGCCACATGAAAAAGAATTCCTCCACAGTCGCGGTCATAGGATCTGGAATAGCTGGACTTAGCGCTGCCATACGTTTAGCGCTGCAGGGAAAGCAAGTCGTTGTTTTTGAGCAAAATGCCTACACGGGAGGAAAGGTCACCGCTTTCGAGAAGCAGGGATTTAGATTCGATATGGGACCCTCCTTATTCACCATGCCACATTTAGTGGATGAGTTGTTCGAATTAGCAGGGAAGACTCCTAAGGATTACTTTCAATACCATACACACGATGAAGTATGCAGGTATTTTTGGTTGGATGGAAAACAAATAACACTCTATCCTTCGGTGGAAAAAAACGTGGAAGCGATTTCCACTGTTTTTGGCAAAGAGTCGGGAAAACAAGTCCGAAAGTATTTTGATGATGCTCGCAAGAAATTCGAGCTCACGGCGCCTTTCTTTTTGGAGAGTAGCCTGCATAAAATGAAAACATTCCTTTCGCCGAGGGTTTTGAAGGTGGTTTCAGAGATCCCAAAATTAGGTTTGTTTTCGACCTTGGATGATCAAAACAAGCGTTATTTCAAGGAACCAAAGCTGGTCCAATTATTCAATAGATATGCGACCTATAATGGTTCTTCACCGTATCAAACGCCCGGAATCATGCAGATGATCTCACATTTGGAACACGGTATGGGAACTCATTTTCCCGTAGGTGGAATGCACGCTATTTCTCAGAGCCTTACCAAACTCGCAAGGGAGTTAGGCGTGCAGTTTGAACTGAGCTCTACAGTGGAGAAAATAGTAGTCGAGGAAAAGAAAGTATGCGGAGTAGTGGTTAACGGGGCGGAACGTATGTTCGACATTGTGGTTTGTAACTCAGATATCAAACATGCGTACCATGAGTTATTGCCAACAAAAGTGCGTCGACCTAAGAAGACCTTGGCGCAAGAGCCTAGCTCGAGCGCGTTGATATTCTACTGGGGAATAGGGCAAACCTTCCCTGAGATGGATCTTCACAACATCATCTTTAGCGAAGATTATAAGGAGGAGTTCGATCGTATCCGCACAAATGGGGCATTTTGGGAGGATCCGACCATCTATATTCATATTTCAAACCGATTAGAGGTTGATGATGCCCCTAAAGGCAAGGATTCTTGGTTTGTGATGGTGAATGTACCATACGATCAAGGGCAGGATTGGGAAGATATTGTGGGTAAAGTACGAGGAAAGCTTATTGAACGAATCTCCTATGTTTTAGGTAAAGACATTGCGTCATTGATTGAAATTGAAGAAATTTTGACACCGCCGCAAATACAACACCGAACTTCTAGTGTGGGCGGCGCGCTCTACGGTACAAGCTCAAACGAACGGATGGCGGCATTTTTGAGGCATTCTAATAAAAGTAGCTCGGTCAAAGGGTTGTACTTTTGTGGCGGGTCGGCACATCCTGGAGGCGGTGTGCCCTTGTGTATATTGAGCGGTAAAATTGCCGCAGAATGGATCGAAGAAGATGAATGACTTAGAAAAAATCCAATTATTAGCGGCCAAGTATGGCGGATACGTCCTCATCTTTTTCCACACCATAGGATTGTTTTTGCTTGGAGCTGACTGGCGCCAAAATTTCGTATTCCTTACGCCCTATAATCTGCTGTTGATGATGGTAGTGTTCCTATTGGCTAGCGATCGTCCAAAGAATTGGGGGCTCTATATGGCGCCCATAGTGCTTGGCTACATCATTGAGGTTATTGGGACTAATACGGGATGGCCTTTTGGCGCCTACACCTATGGCACAGCCTTAGGGCCGCGAATACTGAGTACTCCGCTAATGATTGGAGTATTGTGGTGGGTGTTGATTCGAGCTTGGTTTGATGTGTCGGGGCGATGGACGCAAAATCCTTGGGTTAAAGCGGTCATTACAGGAATGGCCATGGTCTTGATGGACGTGTTGATTGAACCAGTAGCGATAGAATTAGGCTTTTGGACCTGGGCGGAAGTTGAAGTACCTGTGGCCAATTATATTTCGTGGTTCGTCCTCGCTACATTGTTCGCACGGGTCACGGCAGGTGGAAATGCGAAAAACCCTCAGAGCCCTTGGGTCATTGCAGTGCTAACTGTATTTTTCGCGGTGCTAAACATTGCGTATGCATAAAAAAAAGCCCCTGCTTGAGGCAAGGGCTTCCATAGCTCAGGGGTACGAGCCTAGCGGTCTTTCAACCGTTTCAATTCAAGTTCAAGCTCTTCCAGCTTTTGCTCGATATTTTCCTCGAGATCTTCAGCTGAATAATACTCAATGATGGGGCAATCGGCACAATCCAAACCTCTATCCGTCATGATCCAAGTATGTCCTAGCATATCGCCGTCCCACAGATTCTGCACATTTTCGAGGTCATAGATGATGTTTTCAAGGCTTGGGTCTAAGAACACTGTGGTTCCCACCGGCAATCTTAAGGTCACCTTGAGGTCTTGACCACGGTACAAGGCATCCTCGGGCACGCTGAAATACTCGCTTAATCGTAGCGTCTCGCCACTTTGCTCGGTTTTAAAATCAAATCGCTGTGCACGTTGTCTAGCCTCGGCATGGTTACGGCCGCTGGCCGAATGCCTTAATTCTAGGTGGGCCGTGCTATCATTGGTTCGCTCGATGTTGAAGCGGACGTTTTCAACTCTTAATTGATCATCGTCAATATCAAATAAAAACCCTGTGGATTCTTCTAAAATATCGGCTTCGAGAACGAGGGAATTTCCTGGTATTGGGAGTTTTTCTACTTCGGTGGCGCGCTCTTTAAAATCAGTGGCCAACGATCCTGCGCTGATAAAAATGAGGATTAAGCCGATGATGAATGAAGCAATGCCGGCGAAGGAGAGTAGGCGTGCGTTCGAAACCGATTTCCCAAACAACTTGGCCAGGAATACTACCAGGGCAAAGAGGGGCATTAATAGGGTCAACAAGGTTCCCACACGTAATGCCATCAACCGCCAGCCCGACCCGAACAAAGCTTGCGCCCCGTCCATACCATAGATATATCCATTGATATCGATGAAATCAAAGCCCCCAAGATTCCAAGTACTGCCAAACACTCCGATCAGTGCAACGATAAGGGTGAAGGCGATGACAGAACCAATAATGGCCAAAACGACCCCAAAGAACTTGAGGATAAATCCAAGAATGGCACCAATGGTGTTGGTAATAAAATCGAAAAATCCTCTTGGAGTATTCTTAAACTTTTTCCCGAATGCTTTGCCCTGAGCCTCGAACTCCTTAAACTTCTTTTCAATGTTACCCAGGTTTACCGGCTCCCCCCGCATTTGGAGTTTTTGCGCAGTGGTTTTGGCTTCTGGAATGGCCGCCCAAAGGATAATGTAGGTAATGAATCCAATTCCTGTAAAGAACAACAGTACTAAGAACAATACACGAATCCAAACCACATCAATATTGAAGTAGGCTGCGATACCGCTACAGACCCCGCCTATAACGGTCTCGTCTGGGTTGCGGAAGAATCTGCGTTTGGTCTCTGTTTGGGGGGGGTCTGTTTCTTCGGCTGTATCAGCAAAATCTTCGGGGCGACCGAGGGTGCTGATTATGAAATCAACATCTTCTTGGGTTACCACCTGACGTTTGCCTTCAGAAAGTCGCATGGAAAATATTTCGGCGATACGTGATTCAATATCGGCGATGATTTCGGCGCCGCCTTCCTCGTGCGATAATCGGTCTTTAATGGCATTTATATAAGCATTGAAGTTCTCGTAGGCACCTTCGTCCAAGTGATAGATGATGCCGCTTAGGTTGATATTTATTGTCTTATTCATGGGGCGTTATTTCGAGGTAGTAATGTGTTCAACGGCTTTTTGTAGGGCATCCCAGGTGCTTTTGAGCTCCTTTTGAAATGCCTTGCCTTCGGTAGAAAGAGAGTAGTATTTGCGCGGTGGTCCCGAAGTACTTTCTTCCCAGCGGTACTCGAGGAGTCCAGCGTTTTTTAATCGGGTTAAAAGAGGATATAAGGTTCCCTCCACAACGATAAGTTCCGCCTTCTTCAAATGCTCAATGATATCAGAGGCATAGGCATCACCGTTACTGAGTATCCCTAAAATGCAATACTCCAGGACGCCCTTGCGCATCTGTGCTTTGGTATTCTCAATCTTCATGCAGGGTCTTGCTTAGGGTGAAGTCTCCGTAGAAGGTGATCAAAATGGTATTGCTCTCCTCAGTCACTAGGAAGTGAGCCTCATCAAATCTGGTGCGGCTTCCTCGGAAGTACAAATAATGTACTTCGCCATTATCCTCTTCCAGTTCTACTTTTTTATAACCTGCACGGTCTAAGAATTTCTGCCAGTCTTTGGTCACTTCTTTGCGATAACGGTCGTCGGATACTCTAAGCCACTGTACACGCTTTATTTCACCATTAAGGGTGCGTTCAAGATCACCGTTAGCGAAATCTATATCAAGGGGTAGGGCGCTGAGCAGAGAGCCGCCAAAGCTAAAGCCTCCGATATACGGTTTAGGCTCGTATTTCTCGTAAAGGTCATCTGCCAAACCTTTGGGTTGGGCCATTATAGCCATCGGGAATAGAAGTAGGAAAAGGGTTTTTTTCATGGTCCAATTTTATTTGTGACAAAGATATGTAATAAATATAGTACTATGCAATACCAAGTACTATATTTTTTTCTCTGGATGTCGTTGTTTGAAAATTCTGTCTCAAAAACGAAACACAGTGAATGACTTTAGATCAGTAATTAAGGATGCCGATTGTATAATCGCTTCTATTTGAATTGTTTGGGTATTTCTCACAGGCCCCAAGTCGATATTTTAGAATAAACCATTTTAATTATGATTGTTGCTATTATCGCATTACAAGTAGTGGGACTGTACTTGCTACTGGATTTTTTAACCGGTGTCGTTCACTTCTGGATGGACCGTTATGGTAAAGAAGATATGCCGCTCGTGGGCAAGGCCATTATTGAGATTAATACTTGGCATCACGAGAACCCCCGCCGAATGACTACGCGTAGTTATTGGTATCTATGTAAGAGTGGATGGGTAGGTGTAGGAGCCATGTTGACAGGTGTGTATTTAATAACTGGAGCGGTGAGCTGGCAATGGTGGTTTATCGGGATACTTGGGGCGAATGCGAATATTGTGCACCAATGGGCCCATAAGTTTCCAAACGAGAAGCCCGCTTTGATTAATTGGTTACAAAAGATCGGAATCATCCAACGACCACATGATCATGCGCAACATCACACAAAACCTGAAACGCGCAGTTATTGTACGTACACACCTTGGCTTAATCCAATGTTAGATCGCATAGGGTTTTGGTTCGGCATTGAAAGATTCTTTGCCACCTTCGGAATCTATACCACTGATAGAATCGACTAAAATAAAACCCGCGCGGAGCGCGGGTTTTTCGTTTATTCATTTTTGGAAAAGCTCAGTAGGGAATATTTCGCTCACCCTCAGTCTTACATCCCGCCTTTTACGTAGGACCAGCCTTGCTCTTGTTTTTCCATGACTTCACCGATGCCCATGGGAACAAATTCAAATTCTTCCATGATGGCATCACGAGGGATGTCCCGACCTTTAAGAGTATTCTCGCACGCCAAGAAGATGATCCCTCGTTCTTTCAGGGCCAGTAGTTCTTCCCGGTATTCCGTGCGCTCTTTGTGTAGGAGGTCTAAGCCCGGTCCATGGCAGACTACCTCAATGGTGATGGTGTTGCCGTATCCGTCTTTGAGATTGTTAAGCTGCTTGATGAGCCCTTTTTGAACTTTGGGGTTATTGTCGACCATCTGCACCACCAGCTGGTGTTCTGTCTGTGCGTGTATTGTGGTGGGGACGGACATCGCCAATAATACCAAGGCGGTGGTGAGGTAGGAAACTATTGTTTTCATGATGTTTTGATTTTGGTTGAATCAAAGTACGATAATTGGTCCCGCCTCGAGCGGAATTTAGGTCACAGTTTGCGTGCCTTTAGCGAATAGACCAATGGGAATAGGCCTTCGCGACCCTTGATTTGATAGCGACCCGGTGATGGAGAGGTAGATTCGAAGAGGGCATAGGGGCTCCAATTCGTTTCTCCAAAATACACCAAATCTCGCTCGGGGTGCTCCACAATGGGCAGCACGATATCGCTGATGGGGTGGTTCCAGGTTTGGTTCTTCATGCGTTTGGCTTCCGGCGAAGCGTAGCTCCCTTCGCGCTCCTCTTCAATGACCCCGGTGTTGAAATAGGGGTAGGCGATATGCTGGAAATTCTCATCGAGAATCCAAAGGACAGGGTGGAAGTCTGCCATGATGAGCTCACCGCCTGGCTTTAAATAAGAGAATGCTGCGTCCATCCACGGCCTAATATCCGGATGCCAGCCTAATACGCCATAGGAGGCAAATACAAGATCGAATTGGCCCACCAAATCCTCTTGAATCTCAGTGGCATTAGCCAATACCCAATTCGCTTCTATATCCAAATCCTGCGCCAGAGCGGCCGCCTCGCGAAGTGCGACAGGACTGAAATCCAGCCCCCAAACCTCGGCGGCACCCAAGGTCTTGAACGAAAGTGTATCCTGTCCAAAATGGCATTGCATGTGCAGGACCTTTTTCCCGGCCAATTCCGGCAACAACCCCATCTCAATTTCGTGCAAGGTCATGGGATTCTCGCGAAACGCATCAGCATCGTAGAATTCCGATCGGGGATGTAAGTCCGCCCAATGGTCCCAAAGCTTGCGGTTGATGTCGAGGTACTCTTTCATCAGCGTCCGTATTTCTCCAAGGCCTCCTGTTGCTCCTTCTCGCGCTCGTATTCTTCGTAACAATTGAGCAGGGACACGAGGAATTGGTAATCGTTGAAGGTGCGAATTTCGGTTTCGGAATATTTGCAATAGAACATGAAGGCCTCCATCTCCGCTTTCGGAATGCCTGTCAATTCTTCGATTATCCGGCGATTGCTGCCCTCCTCGAGCATTTGGCGGTAGTAATCTTCACGTTGTAATTGGCGCAGGGCCTGCAGTTGTTTCGGGCGTTTTCCGAAGCTATAGTACAGTAGATCGAGCGGGTTGTCGAGGGTAGGAGCCACGGCCTGTGGCATGCGAATGTCCTCGTTTCGCGGTACTCTAGGCTCGCTTTTGGGCATGGTCCTCGGGTTGTTCGAGGTGATGGCGTAAATGCTCACTTCGTCCAGAAGGTAGTTTCGAGGGACCAATTTTATCAGCGATTCCTTCCTAATTCCACTGACTAATGCGCTATCTATGGCGAGGTAATAAAATTGGTATCCCACATTAGAAATTACCAACGTATCTCCCATGGATACTGGGATTTCGAAATACCCTATTCCATTGGATACGGTTCCGAAATAGGTTTTGTTGTTGACCACATAAGAATTGGGCACTGCAAAAGATGAATCGCGGTCTACAACAGTGCCTTTCAATACGTAACTTTGGGCTACGGCTGAACGGGGCATGCACCCCAAGGCCAGAACAACAGCAAATACAAACTTTTTATAATCCATTAATCTCATGTCAGACGACGGTCAGAAGGTCATTTTTTCGATGTCCAGAGTAAGTAAGATCTTGCCACACAATAACAAGGCCATTCTCAAGGACATCTACCTTTCTTTTTTCTATGGAGCCAAAATAGGCATCTTAGGTTTAAACGGTTCAGGTAAATCCACACTTTTAAAAATCATCGCAGGTGTAGAGAAGAGCTACCAAGGAGATGTGGTGTTCGCCCCCGGCTACACCGTCGGATATTTGGAACAGGAGCCTCAGTTAGAAGCCGGAAAAACCGTGATAGACATCGTAAAAGAAGGCGCTGCTGAAACTGTGGCCGTTTTGGAGGAATACAATAGCATCAACGACCAATTCGGTTTGCCAGAGGTCTATGAGAATCCAGATAAAATGGATGCCCTGATGGCGCGCCAGGCTGAGCTTCAAGATAAAATTGATTCGACCAACGCGTGGGAACTAGATACTATGTTGAGCCGTGCAATGGATGCCCTTAATTGTCCACCTGCGGACCAATTAGTCGATAACCTCTCCGGTGGGGAAGCGCGCCGCGTCGCCCTATGTCGCCTATTGATCCAAACTCCGGACGTTCTTTTGTTAGATGAGCCTACCAACCACTTGGACGCTGAGAGCATCCTTTGGTTAGAGCAGCATTTACAGCAATACAAAGGGACCGTAATCGCAGTAACGCACGATCGCTACTTCTTGGATAATGTCGCGGGTTGGATCCTTGAACTCGATCGTGGAGAAGGCATTCCATGGAAGGGGAATTATAGCTCTTGGTTGGATCAAAAAACTAAGCGTTTGGCCCAAGAAGAAAAGCAAGCCTCAAAGCGTCGCAAAACACTCGAGCGAGAGCTGGAGTGGGTTCGCATGAATCCAAAAGGCCGTCAAAGCAAGAGTAAAGCTCGTTTGAACAACTACGAAGCCATGCTTGCTCAAGAGGACAAAGAGAAGGAAAGCAAGTTGGAAATCTTCATACCTGCCGGGCCGCGATTAGGAACGAACGTGATCAACGCAAAAAACGTGCGTAAGGCCTTCGGAGAGAAGCTGCTTTACGATGATTTGAACTTCACTCTTCCACCTGCCGGAATTGTAGGAATTATCGGTCCAAACGGAGCCGGTAAGACGACGATTTTTAAAATGATCATGGACCAATTACAACCGGATGGCGGAAGCTTCGACGTTGGGGATACGGTCAAAATATCCTATGTTGATCAGAGCCACGAGAAGATGAATCCTGAGAAAACCATCTTCGAAGTTGTTGGCGATGGAACAGAGGAAGTCATGCTCGGAAATCAGCGTACAAACGCACGTGCATACCTAAGTAGATTCAACTTTGCCGGCGGCGATCAAGGGAAAAAGGTCGGCGTACTTTCTGGGGGTGAACGCAACCGTTTGCACCTGGCTATGGCGCTCAAAGAAGGTGGTAATGTGTTGCTTTTAGATGAGCCTACCAATGATTTGGATATCAATACATTACGGGCTTTGGAAGAAGCGTTAGAAAACTTCGCAGGATGTGCCGTAATTATCTCGCACGACCGCTGGTTCTTGGACCGAGTATGTACTCATATTTTGGCCTTTGAAGGTGACTCACAAGTCTATTCGTTCGAAGGCTCGTTCTCGGAATACGAAGAGAACAAGCTAAAGCGTTTGGGACGCTCAGAACCGACCCGATTCAAATACAAGAAGTTGATGAAAAACGACTAAGGGAATTGGACCTGGAAAAAACTTTGAAGCCCGCAAACACAATGCGGGCTTCTTTGTTATCTTGAGACGCAACCTATCACAACCAACTATGAGAATCAATCTTTCTGATGCCCAGCAGGAAACGCTGGAAATGATCCGTCAAACTGCACAAAATTTTGCTGCCACTAGAATCAAACCTCACGTTATGGAGTGGGATGAGGCGCAACATTTTCCAGTGGATTTGTTCAGAGAAATGGGTCAACTTGGCTTTATGGGTGTCCTTGTCCCAGAAACCTATGGCGGAGCCGGCCTTGGTTATCAAGAGTACATCACGATCATCGATGAAATCGCACAGGTATGCGGCTCTATTGGATTGAGCGTTGCCGCACACAACAGTTTGTGTACAGGACACATCCTGCAATTTGGTACGGAAGAGCAGAAGCAGAAGTGGCTGCCGAAATTAGCCATTGCGGAGTGGATTGGTGCCTGGGGACTGACGGAGACCGGAACCGGATCTGATGCCGGGGGAATGGACACGACTGCAGTTCTCGACGGTGATCATTGGGTCTTAAACGGCTCCAAAAACTGGATTACCCACGCCATCTCATCTGAAATTGCCGTGGTCGTGGCACGCACAGGTGAAAAAGGCGATAACCACGGCATGAGCGCTTTCATAGTTGAGAAGGGAACGCCCGGTTTTACTGCGGGTAACAAAGAAAACAAGCTAGGTATGCGCGCTTCAGAAACCGCTGCCTTGTATTTTGATAATTGCCGTATTCCTAAGGAAAATATCCTAGGCCAGAAGGGAGAGGGCTTTATTCAAGCCATGAAAATCCTTGACGGCGGTAGGATTTCAATTGCAGCCTTGAGTATTGGTATTGCAAAAGGAGCTAAAAATGCCGCTGTTTGTTATGCAAATGAGCGCCAACAGTTCGGGAAAAAAATCCGCCATTTCCAAGGCGTGAGTTTTAAACTCGCTGAGATGGCCACGAAAATTTATGGTGCTGAGCTCATGACAAGACATGCTGCTGCCTTGAAGGAAGAAGGCAAACCGATGACACAAGAAAGCGCTATGGCCAAGCTCTATGCCTCTGAAATTTCTACGGAAGTTGCCAATGAAGCAGTACAAGTTTTTGGCGGTTATGGGTATACCAAGGACTACCCTGTAGAGAAATTCTACAGAGATTGTAAATTGTGTACAATTGGAGAGGGAACCTCTGAAATTCAGAAGGTTGTGATTTCAAGAAACCTGTACAAGTAAGTTATTTATTGCGTCGACATCGCTCGCTGCAATACTTTACTTCACCCCAATTCTTTCCCCATTTTTTACGCCACGAGAAGGGTAGTTCACACACTGGGCAAACTTTTTCGGGTAAATGAGGTTTCTTGTGCATATGTCGGAACCAACATCACCTCAGGAAGAAAGTTCAAAGCCCGGTTCAGAATTGGACCAAAGAGCCATTGACCGCATTTTGGAAATGGCTTGGGAGGATCGTACTCCATTCGATGCAATAACCTTGCAATTTGGACTTGAGGAGGCAGCGGTCATCAAGCTCATGCGCCGAGAGATGAAGCCTTCTTCCTTCCGCATGTGGCGTGCTCGTGTGCAGGGTAGGAGTACCAAGCACCAAGCTTTGCGGAACTTCAAAGTAGGCCGTAACCGAAGCGACCAACAGCGACACATTACTTTGAATAAAATCTCAAAGCGTCGATAATCTTACCGTAATATTCAGTGAATGAATGGGTTGTGGCGTTCGCTCATTGTTAGCAATGCGGCCTATTTCCCCCTTTTCCGTATCAAATTAATACCCTATTTTCGAGGTTCAACTACGTTGTTATGAATTTAAGACGCATTTTAACCGTTGTGGTATTCACATTGATGGCTTTCCAGAGCCAAGCAACCCACTTGTTGGGAGGTGAAATTATTTGGAAGTGTAAGAACAATGGGAAATACCAATTTACCCTGGTTCTTTACCGTGAGTGTGGAAGCACAGTTCAGATTTCTACTGCTCCTCAGACAATTACAAATAATGCTGGAGCTGCCATTACTTGTAATTTTATTTCCGTCACGAACGTTACACCAACTTGTGGCTTGGGGGCAGAGCCTTGTGCTGTAAATTCAGCTGGATTGGGCAGAATGCAAAAGTATGTTTTTAGCAGCGGTGATATTACTCTAACGGGTACTCCTCCAGTGAACGGCTGGACCTTCACTTGGACGTCTTGTTGTCGTCCCGGTCCTGGTTTTGGTGGACCAGGTGTTGGGAACATTAATGGTGCAGGTTCTACCGACTATTGGTTGCGCGCGAAAATGTATCCATATACTCCACCAGGCTCGACCTCACCATTGTCTGCGGGCTCTGCATCGAATCCTACTTGTTATGACTCTTCTCCAGATTTTTTAGAAGATCCTCAGGTAGTAGCATGTAGCAATCAAGATGTGATTTACAATAACCTTGGTTACGATCCTGACCTAGATTCTCTCTACTATGTTTGGGCGAACCCATTAGGCGGAGGGGGCGCTCCGGTAGCATGGGCTTCAGGATATTCCACATTTAATCAATTGCCTAGCGGCACAGGTTCAACGGGTGCTGTATTATCTGGTCAGATAGGTACGATTTCCTTCAACTCAGTTATTAGTGGGTCATTTGCAACGTGTATTGGTATCGAGGCATGGAGATGTAATCAAAAGATAGCAGAGATTTATAGAGATATACCCGTTACGATTCGGGGAGATTGTCAAGGAGCAGCTGCCCTTTGTCCTGCGCCGGACCTAAACCCACCTAATTTCTCTTTGACTCCAAACACAAACTTGACCAACATCACGGTGCTAGACCCTGTCATCAACTCAAGTGGGGATACTCTTGCGTACATGGCGGAGGGCTATCCCGGGGATACCATAAGTTTTAACCTTGTAGCGACAGATATAGACTTAAACTCGAACTGTCAACAACAAAACATCACACTTTTGGCCGCGGGAGGGAATTTAAGTTCCGCTACAAATTATGGAAACCCAAATACTTGTTTGTTCAATCCGCCTTGTGCTACACTGACGTCTTTAAACTTAAACAACCAATTTGTTTATAATGGGAGTAATGAGGTTCGATTTGATTGGACATTAGAATGTGAACACCTTTTTTACCAAGAATACATTTGTGGGAGTCTAAAATCTGAATATGAATTTTACTTTAGAATGGAAGACGATGGCTGCCCTATACCATTGACTTCCTATGCCAAGGTAATTGTTAAGGTGAAGAATTACATGCCTGGAGTACCTGATCTGACCAATACCTGTATTTATCAAGATGATAATGGGGTTACATTCGATTGGGCAGTCAATGTTGATACTGGCTTTAATTGGTCTTATTATATAATAAATCACATCGACACAATGGGTAATTTGACCATTGTTGATACTATTTATGATTTTGAGGAGAGTCCAAATTCAGGGACTCAATCCTATACACATACGGGTGCCGATCCAAATGCAGTGAATGCCTACACCATTCAAGTCGCTGGGGGTTGTGGACTTTTGAGCGAACCGACAGATACTCTTCAAAACGTGCGTGTAAGCCTCCAAGCGTTCCCTCCGCCGCCGAACTCTTCGGTAGCAGTATTGAACTGGAACACTTGGTTACGCGGTGATACAAACACTGTTTATGATGTTTGGGTAGAAGCTCCGATTAACTCAGGTTCTTGGGTGCAAATTGGTTCAACAAATGATTTCACTTATACTGATTCTGTAGACTTCTGTGGGGAATGGTTGAACTACCAAGTTCGCTACCATACCACATGTGAGAGTACAACAGATAGTGGGTTCTTCTCCGACAAGACACCTCCAGCTCCTGTGGTATTTGATAGTGTTACGGTCGCCAATGGTAACTTGGCCGCACTTGCTTGGCAAGGATCATCTGATAGCGACGCAGTCTACTACCGCATCTATAGAAAAGATAATGGTGGTTTCTTCCAACCTATAGATTCTATTTCAGTCGCTGACCATGCGACATCTATGCCCTGGGTATATGCCTTATCAAATGCAGAGAACGAGAGTGAAACATATCTCATCACTGCGGTGGATAGTTGTGGAAATCAAAGTTCAGTGGGAAATACCATCCCTTCAAGCACCATCTTCCTAAACCTAGGGTTAGATCCATGTGATGGGTATGCACGTATTCGCTGGAATACTTACAAAGAATGGACCCAGACACAACCGGCCACTTACAATTTGTACGCAGATATTACTGATCCACTGGGTGGTACCCTTACGGGAGTATTATTGAAAGGAGGAAACTTAGATACGACTTTCAACCATTACGGAATCATTAATGGATATACTTATTGTTATTATGTGCGTGCGGTAGATACCACTGGAACAATCAGCTCTACTTCTAACCGAGTGTGTAACGGCTCGGCGGTGGTGCAGAAGTCTAAAGTGTTGTACTTGGGTAGAGCTTCTGTGAACTCTCAGAATGGGGTTGATCTATATGCGTACATTGATAAAGATGCAGATGTCATTGACTTCAATATCCAGCGTGCGGATGACGAGATAGGTCCTTATATGACCATTGGAACTGTAGCTAAACCAGCATTAGGTCCGTGGGAAGTGAAATTCATAGACTTTACTGGTGATCCAACAAGTCGTAGTTACTACTATAGAATTGCTTCTCGTGACTCTTGTGGGGCGATGGACACCATTTCTAACCTTGGAACAAACATCCTGCTGAACGTAGAAGCCATTGGTAACTTGACAAATCAATTGATTTGGACGAAATACCGTGATTTCGATGCAGGTGTCGAAACGTATGAGATCTACCGTTCTATCAATGGAGGTGGCTCATATACACTGGCAGGAAGTACTAAAGATACTGCTTTCTTGGATGATATTAAGCCATACTCAAACAGCAAGGGTAAATTCTGTTACTACGTTAAAGCCATAGCCAAAGACGGTATTATCCCTTGGCGTGATGAGTTTGGTATGAAGTTCAATGCACGTTCAAACGTGGCTTGTGCTGTACATAAAGCCCGTCTATGGGTGCCAACTGCCTTCAATCCAAAATCTGATGTAGTTGAAAACCGCGTTTGGAAACCCCAAGGAGTATTTGCACGTCCAGATAGCTATACTATGTTCATTCAGAACCGTTGGGGACAAGAAGTCTTCCGTACGAATGACCTCAATGAAGGTTGGGACGGTATGATCGGCGGTAAAGAAGCCAAGATGGGCGTTTATACTTACTACATTAAGTACAGAAGCATTGAAGATGTGCCAATTGAAGAGCGCGGAAACTTTACTTTATTATACTAATTATTAAAAGAATATGAAACCTTACGGGCGGCCAGCGGCCGCCCGTTTTCTTTCAGATTAATTGCGTACCTTTGAGCGCAATTCAAATCAGAATTGCAATGCCAAATAACAACTATAAAGTTCTCAGTCTAGGATTGACGTACGACGATGTCTTGCTCGTACCGAATTACTCTGAAGTATTGCCACGTGATGTGGATCTCTCCTCGAAATTCACCCGTAATATTGGGATGAAGACACCTATTGTTTCTGCTGCCATGGATACGGTAACAGAGAGCGCTATGGCCATAGCCATTGCTCAAGAAGGTGGTATTGGTGTGATCCATAAAAACATGACCATCGAGCAACAAGCCATGGAGGTTCGCAAAGTAAAGCGTGCAGAAAGTGGAATGATCTTGGATCCTGTCACCCTTAGTAAAGATGCTACTGTTCTTGATGCCAAGGCGATGATGGCGGAGTTCAGAATTGGAGGGATTCCTGTGGTAAATGATGAGAAAGAGCTTATCGGTATTATTACCAATCGCGATTTACGATTTGAGAAGAATAACGATCGTCTTATTGATGAGGTGATGACAAAGGAGAACTTGGTCACCACTAAACCAAACGGCACCATGGATGAGGCCGAAGCAATTCTTCAGGAGTATAAAATCGAAAAACTACCAGTGGTCGACGCCAATAATAAATTGGTAGGGTTGATTACCTATAGAGATATTACCAAGATTAAGATTAAACCAAACGCGAATAAAGACCAATACGGTCGTTTACGTGTTGCTGCTGCCGTTGGTGTTACTCCTGATGTAGTGGATCGCGTGGCTGCACTGAACGAGAGCGGCGTGGATGCTGTGATTATCGACACGGCACACGGACATACTAAAGGTGTTGTAACAGCCTTGCAGAGTGTGAAAGCTAAATTCCCTGATTTGGATGTAGTCGTTGGAAATATTGCTACGGCTGAGGCTGCCTTGTATTTGATGGAGGCAGGTGCCGATGCTGTTAAAGTGGGTATTGGTCCTGGTTCTATTTGTACTACTCGTATTGTCGCAGGTGTAGGATATCCTCAATTAAGTGCGGTAATGGAAGTAGCTAAGGCTATTGATAACCGAATCCCGGTTATTGCAGATGGTGGTATTCGATTCACCGGTGATATAGTTAAGGCCATTGCTGCCGGAGCTGATTCTGTGATGTTGGGCTCTATGTTCGCAGGAACGAAGGAAAGCCCAGGAGAAACTGTTATCTACGAAGGCAGAAAGTATAAAACATATAGAGGTATGGGTTCTGTGGAGGCCATGTCTGACGGTTCGAAAGACCGTTATTTTCAAGATGTTGAGGACGATGTGAAAAAGCTTGTTCCTGAAGGTATTGTTGGTCGTGTTCCTTATAAAGGTGAAGTAGGAGAGGTAATGTACCAATTTATAGGTGGATTACGCGCAGGAATGGGCTATTGTGGCTCTAAGAACATTCCTATTCTCAAGGAAACTGCACGATTTGTACAAATTACTTCGGCGGGAATACAGGAAAGCCATCCGCACAACGTTAGTATTACAAGAGAAGCACCTAACTACAGCAGATAAATGAAGAAGATTAGATTTATACTCCTTGCCTTATTGGCAATGGGGTTAGTAGCAAACGCTCAAGAGAATTCCGTGTTATTCCAAGTGGGTGATGTCATCGTTACGGCTGATGAGTTCACAGCTGTGTACGAGAAAAACAAAGGCGTGGGAGCGGCAATAGATCCTAAAACCCCAGAGGAATATTTGGATTTGTACATCACCTTCAAATTGAAGATTGCTGAAGCTTATGCACAACACCGCGATACTGCTTCTCAGTTTTTGAGTGAATTTGGGGGGTACAGAGCACAATTAGCCAAACCTTATTTGAGTGATCAAGGTGCAGAGCAAGAGCTATTGAATGAGGCCTATACGCGCATGCAAGAAGAAGTTCGCGCCTCTCACATCATGATTGCCTTAGACGGTGATGCATTACCAGCGGATACTTTGAAAGTATACAACCAGCTTCTGGACCTACGCGCCACAATCTTGAAAGGGAAGTTGACGTTTGAAAATGCAGCCCGCACTCAAAGTGCGGATACTTGGAGCGCAAAACAGGGTGGAGACCTTGGTTTCTTTACGGCTTTCAGTATGGTATATCCTTTTGAATCAGCTTCTTACGAACTAGAACAGGGAGAGATTAGTACGCCTGTTCGCACGCAATATGGTTATCATCTGATCAAGACGACTGACCGTCGTCCCGCGAGCGGTACAGTGCGTATTCGTCATATTTTCTTTGCGGCAAATAATGGGGCTGAAGCTGCTCAAGCACAACGTGCAGAGCGTAGTGCCCAAGAAATCTATACTCGTCTACAGAATGGAGAGTCTTTCATGGATTTGTTGGAGTACAGTGAAGACCGTCGCACAAAGGATAAGATGGGTGAGCTGCCAGAGTTTGGTATCAATAAAATGATGCCAGCGTTTGAAGAGGCAGCATTCGCACTCGAAAATCCAGGGGATTATTCTACACCTGTACAAACTACAATTGGATGGCACGTAATCCAATTGATTGAGAAGAAGCCTATCGGGTCTTTTGATTCTATGGCGAAGGAGTTGAGCAAGAAGGTGCAGCGCGATAGTAGAAACGCCATTGGCGCAAAGCGTTTTGTCAAGCAACTCAAGCAAGATTATAATTTCAAAATTGACGAGAAAGGATATGCTTACGCGCTCCAGCTTGTGAACTTGAACGCCTTCGAAAATCATATATGGCAGGTTCCTGCGAGATACCAGAACCGAACGGTTGCAACTTTTGCCGATCAAAAAGTAACTGTATCTGATGTACTGCCTTTCTGGGCCCAGAATCAACAAGTCGAGGTAGGGGGTAAGGGCGAGGAATTTCTTCGCTTGCAATTCAATACGTTGTGCAACGACAAGGTTGTGGCTTATGAAGACAGCCAATTAGAATCGAAGTATTCTGATTTCAGAAATTTAGTCCGTGAATACCGTGAGGGCATCTTGCTCTTTGATTTGACTCAAGACGAAGTTTGGGATAAGGCTGCCAAGGATAGCGCAGGAATTGCTCTAGAGTACGAGCGCATTAAGGAAAACTACCTTTGGGACGATCGTATCACTTTCAACTATTGGGTTTGTAAGGAATCTAAAGATGCTAACCGCATTGCTAAATGGTTATCGAAAGACCGTCGTGATAAGGTAGATGAATTACTTGAAAGCCAGGAAGCACTCAGTATTGCTTATGCTTCAGGAATGGCACAACAAAAAGAGGAACCAGTATTACAAGAAATTTGGAGCATGGATAAAGGAGTATATGGTCCTGTAGAGCTCTCTTTTGGAGGTTATGCCGTTTTGTTGGTAGAGAATAGTCATCCTTCAGGTCCGAAAGCCTTGAATGAGATCAAAGGACTAGTCATTGCGAGTTACCAAGACCAGTTGGAAAAAGCTTGGGTAGCTTCTTTACGCGAGAAGTTTGATGTTCAAGTGAACGAAGAAGTTAAAGCTCAGGTTTTTGAAGCCTTGAAATAGTGCGTAATCTCTTGTACATAGGCATTTGTGCCCTGGCTATATCATGTGCCCCGAGGGTTGAGGATCCGACTGTGTTGGCACAATTGGGCTCTGAGAAACTTTATCTCGAGGATATTAAAGATCGCTTGCCGTCAGCGGGATCTATGGAGGCTGCTGATAGTGCTGGGTATGTTGATCTGCTTATTACGAGATGGGCGAAGAATGTACTTTTAGTACAGGCTGCAGAGTTTAATCTACGTGCGGAGTTACAGGACTTCGAGGATTTGGTGGAGCAATACCGAAATGATTTGTTGAAGCATGCATACATCGATCGCTACATCAATCAACACCTCGATACCACTATAACTGAAGTCGAAGTAAAGGAGTATTACGAAGCTAATAAATCAAGTTTTGAGCTGAAGGAGCGCATCGTTCAGGCGAAATACATAGCTGCGCCTGTAGGTGCTCAGAAAATGAGTGAAGCGAAGCATTGGTTTACTTCGACGCTTCAACAGGAGAAGTTTCTAGACTGGGCCGAGGTATTTGCTACAAAACAAAGCAACTACCAGGATTCCATCTGGGTGCCTTTGGATGATTTTATCGCAGAGATCCCTATTGATTTGAGCAATCCATATTCCTACTTTAATAGGACCAAAAAATTTACCTGCGAAGACACGGTTCTTGTGTATTTTGTGGAGGTAAATGATGTCCGACTAGAGGATAGTTATAGCCCCTTAGAATACGTGGACGAGCGTGTTCGCAAGGTGTTGTTAAACAAACGCCGATTAAAATTGATCGAGCGTATAGAAGAAAATATCATTGAAGATGCAATTGAAGAAGGCACACTTATTATTTACTAGTCTCTGTCTAGGGTTTACTGTTTTTGCACAAGCACAGCCAAAAACGGTGGACGGTGTGGCTGCCATAGTTGGAGGGGATATCATCCTTCAAAGTGAAATTGAAGAACAGTACGATGTCTTCAATCGCCAGAATTTTGGCGAGGCAGTAACGTATTGTGAAGTCTTCGAGGAATTGCTCTTTCAGAAGTTATTGATTCATCATGCAGAAATTGATTCTGTAACGGTGGGTGAAGAGGAAGTTGAAGCGAATATGGATCGCCGTATTCAGCAATTGATCATGCAGATGGGCGACCAGCAGAAGCTAGAGGAGTTCTACGAGAAGTCTGTGGTTGAGATCAAAGAAGAAATGCGTGATTTGATCAAGGACCAATTGGTTGCTCAGCGCATGCAAATGACTGTAGTTGAAGGCATTGAAGTTACACCTTCGGAGGTGCGTTCCTTTTATGAGAGCTTGCCGGCGGATAGTGTTCCCTTGATTAACGCAGAGGTTGAAATCAGCCAGATTGTTAAATATCCGGAGGTTTCAAAGGAGGCAGAGCAAGAGGTAATTGACAAATTAGCAAACCTCAAGGAACGTATTGAAAACGGTACGAGCTTTTCATCCATGGCCATACTATACAGCGAGGATCCGGGTTCTAATAAAAAAGGCGGGGAGTATAAAGGGATCCAACGCGGTGTGTTCGTTAAAGAATTCGAAGCGGTTGCATTTAACCTACGCAAAGGTGAAATCAGCGATCCCTTTAAAACAGAATTTGGCTATCACATTGTCCAATTATTGGAGAAGCGTGGTGAGGAATTGGACCTTCGTCACATACTGATTAAACCGAAATTAAGCCAAGAGGATTTAAAGGAAGCCAAAGCTTTCTTAGATAGTGTTTCTAGTGCTATTTCTAAGGGTGAATTAACTTTTGAAGAGGCCGCACGTCGATACAGTGAAGACGAGAACACACGTTTTAATGGCGGACAGATGAGTAACTTCCAAAATGGGAATAATAAATTCGAAATCAGTCAGTTAGATCGTACTTTGTTCGGCATGGTCAACAGCCTGGCGCCGGGTGAGATTTCAGAATCGTCATTCTTTGTATCGGACGACCAACGCGAAGCATTCCGTATTATTAAACTCGATCAAAAATACGAGCCACACCGTGCAAATCTCGATCTTGATTTTACTCGAATCAAGGGATTTGCTCTGCAAGAAAAGCAGGCACGCACAGTTGATGAGTGGAAGCAAGAAAAACTACAAGAGACCTTCGTTCGAGTGAATTCAGGATACTATCCTTGTGATGAATACTTAGAAGGTTGGAATTCAAACAATGACTGATCAGCAAATCATAACTATACTCGAGTCCGCTCCCGAGCGTATCAAAGCCTTTAAGGAGGAGATCGCAAAGGTTATCGTGGGACAAGAAGAAGCGGTAGATTTGATTGTCATGAGCATCCTGTGCCAAGGCCACAGCTTGTTGGTCGGTGTGCCGGGATTGGCAAAAACACTGTTGATTACCTCTGTATCAAAGGCATTAGGATTAGATTTTTCCAGAATCCAATTCACTCCAGACCTTATGCCCTCGGATATCACAGGGACTCAAATGCTCAATGCACAGCGCGAGTTCGTGTTCCACAAAGGACCAGTTTTTGCAAACATCGTATTGGCTGATGAGATCAACAGAACACCTCCTAAAACACAAGCTGCATTACTCGAAGCGATGCAGGAACACAAGGTCAGTGCCGCTGGAAAAACAATGGACCTTCCACATCCATTTTTTGTGCTAGCCACCCAAAATCCTATTGAGCAGGAGGGAACATACCCGCTGCCAGAAGCACAGCTTGACCGCTTCTTATTTAACATCCGCATGGATTACCCGTCGGCTTTAGAAGAGATTGCTGTGGTTCAGGCTACGACGACCAATGAAAAGCCTGAGGTTATGCCTTGTATGAGCGCGCAAGATATTGTAGATCTACAGCATGCCTTACGCGCCGTGCCGGTGGCTGATGATGTTGTTGCCTATGCGGTTTCTTTAGTGAGAAAGACACGTCCAGGACAATCTGATAGCCACGCGGTAGCCAATGATTATTTCAGTTGGGGAGCGGGTCCAAGAGCGTCACAAAGCCTAGTCATTGCGGCCAAGGCGATTGCAATGATGCGTGGCGATGGCAGTCCTTCTATGG
Source organism: Flavobacteriales bacterium UBA3477 (assembly GCA_002378005.1). GTDB lineage: Bacteria > Bacteroidota > Bacteroidia > Flavobacteriales > Schleiferiaceae > UBA10364. The sequence goes on along the minus strand of DFQY01000024.1, from coordinate 19,719 downwards.
CCCACATTCGCAAGGCTGCACCGGCGGTATTACGCCATAGAATTGCCATCAATTATAAAGCCAAGGGCGAGGGGCTAGATGTCGATGCATTAATAGGCCAAATCCTCTAGGCTGTTAATACGCGTTAAAATAAACCGCGTTCTCGGTGAAGCCCGTACCTTAGTACTATGCTCAAAGTACTGCTCAGCAAACTCAGAAAACATTCGACTACAGCTATATTAACGGCGGCTGTTTTGGGTGCCTTGTACCTACAGTTGAGCTTGTTATCTGGAGAGTTAGAATTACAACGTCAACAGTACGAGACCAACGTGGGTCAAATGGCGACAAATTTGAACGACCGTGTTCGATTACACATTCGCCGTAAAAGTATGGGCATGCGCCAAGCGACTAGCACAGGGGATAGTACCGTTACCATTTCAACACCCATGGGAACGACCACTTTGCGCTGGTCCAGTGGTCAAGTGCAGAATCCGTACGGCTTAGGTGGTATAGATACCAACTTCTTAGGCGGAATTTTCGATAATTTCCAAAGCAACCTTCCTTGGGAAACTCAGTTGTCTTATGGAGAAATGGACAGCATCTTAACGGCTGAGCTGCGCGCACAGGGGATCACCGTAGATCCGATGTGGAGCGTGGTGGAAAATGGCTATTTAAGTACTTTGACGACAGAGGGATTTGATCCGCAATTGGTCAAATTCAACTATGTTTTAGCCGAAAGCTTTTTCGGTCCTACACGTCAATTCCTAATATACTTCCCCCGCGAAGGTTTCTTTTTAGCTAAACGTGTTTATCTAAGCTTACTCGCTGCTTTATTATTTGCGGCAGTTATTCTCATTGCCTTTTTCGGGGTGCAACGCCAAGGCCGTCGTCAAAAACGATTAGCAGCGGTGAAGAGCGACTTCATTAACAATATGAGTCACGAGTTTAAAACCCCGTTGGCCACCATCAATTTGGCCGTCGATTCCCTTATGAAAAATGGGGAGAAGATGGACAATGAGCAAATGCGCAGCTATTTTGAGATTATCAAGGCAGAAAACAAGCGGATGAACGCACAGATGGAGAGCGTATTACAAATGTCCATGATGGATAAGGAGGAACTCACCCTAGTCAAGGAGTGGATGAAACTCGACCAATTATTGGAGGAGGCCGTCGACCATTTCCGTTTGAATGTTCAAGACCGAGGCGGTTGGATGGACCTGCAAATGTCTGAAGGTAGCTTTGATTTTCTCGGCGACCGCACCCAGTTAAAGAGCGCCTTAACGAATCTCATAGACAATGCCATTAAATACAGCCCTTCAGCGCCTCAAATCAGCGTAAAATTGGGCTTAAATAATTCAAACTACCTCGTACACATCAAGGATCGAGGCATAGGCATGGATGAGGAAACACAGATGCAGGTCTTTGACCGATTCTTTCGTGCTACCAAAGGAAACATACACGATGTGAAAGGGCACGGATTAGGCCTTTCCTTCGTTAAAGATATTGTAGAAAAACACCGAGGTCAGATTTCATTAATCAGTGCCTCCGGTGAAGGAACCACATTTACTCTAGCATTACCAAGAAAATAGTTATGGACAAGCAGCATATATTACTGGTGGAAGATGATATCAACTTCGGCAATCTATTGCGCGATACACTGACCTTCAACGATTATGAAGTGACTCTAGAGCGTGACGGTGTTCAGGGCCTTCGCGCGTTCAAACAGGGCACCTTCGACCTGTGTATTTTCGACATCATGATGCCCAAGAAAGACGGCCTCACCTTAGCGACTGAGGTGAAAGAAATCGACAACGGTCAACCGCTTATATTCCTGACTGCCAAAGGGCAGAAGGAGGATATTATCGCCGGATATTCGGCTGGGGCGGATGATTATTTGGTCAAGCCCTTCGATACGGACGTTTTACTGTATAAAATTCAAGCCATCATTGGCCGGAAATCTGCGGAGGTAGAAGAGGAGCCTGATGAGCTAACCATTGGGAAGTTCACGTTTTTTCCTAAGATTCGTCAACTAGAACTGGATGGAGAAGTGGTTCGATTGAGTCCTAAGGAGAGTGATCTATTGAAGATGATGATCGCGCACCGTAACCAATTATTACCTCGTTCCAAAGCGCTATTAAAAATTTGGAAAGAGGACAATTATTTCACCGGGCGTTCCATGGATGTTTATGTGGCCAAGCTTCGCAAATACTTGCGCCCAGACGCGCGATTGCGCATTGAAAACGTACACGGTGAAGGATTCCGTTTGGTAGACGAGAGCTAGCGTTCGCGCCTACCGGGGTTAGTGTGCCTTTCTAATATTCGTTTGGACTCTGCAGCTGTAGTTTTAGATTTTTTCGCTGCGTACAGCGTGTCGCTGGCGTGTTTTCGAGCTTTCGACAGATTGACGATAGGTTCGGCCGGGTAATCGCCTAGGCTGATGTTTTCCAGCGCCAACTGCAAAGGAGGGATGTTCCATGGTTCGTGGATATATTCTTCCGGTACTTGGGCCAATTCTGGTATCCATTCCTTGATAAATATTCCCTTAGGGTCGTGGTCTTGACTCTGTTTGATGGGATTGTAAATGCGAATGGTATTTACTCCTGTGTAGCCGCTCTGCATTTGGAATTGAGGGTAATGGATGCCTGGTTCAAAATCAGTGAATAGACTGGCTAGGTAATCTGCCCCGGGTTTCCAGGGCAGCCATAAGTATTGACTGTAGAAACTGACGACCATGGCACGCATTCTAAAATTCAGATAGCCTGTGGCCTCCAAACAGCGCATACAAGCATCGACCAAGGGTACACCTGTGCGTCCCGTTTTCCAAGCGGTGAACTTTTCTTCATCCATCTTTTTGGTAGCATCCACGGCAATGAAGCCCCGATTGATAGGCACTTGCTCGTATTCAATTTCACTCTCGAATTTTTGCATGAAGTGACTTTGCCAGCGCAATCGGTCCTGGAAGGCTTTGAGGTTGCGTTTGCTGCCCTTTACCTCGAGGTCGCGCGAGCGTTGAAATACTTGGCGTACACTGAGGTTTCCCCAGGCCAAATGCGGTGATACTCGACTACACCCACGGCGGCTTTCCCTGGGTTTAGAAATACTGCGCGCGTAGACTTTAATTCGATCCAGCAAGAAGGAATCCAAGACCTTATGAGCACGGCTGATGCCTCCGCGTTGGTAGAGGTTTTGAGCCAGCTCGGGTGGTTGGGCGGACCAGTGTGGGAAAGGATTGGCCATTAGGAGCCGCCTACAGAGCTCCATATTAAGAGGCTCGATAGGAGCATGAATATTAATGTACCAATTCTTTAACCAATACTTGCGTTGCCTCAAACCTCGGGCCACGCCGAAGGTGGGGAATTCATGCCATGCAGTGTTACGAGCCTTGAACCACTCCGCAAGGGCGAGGTCACGGTCGAAGGTCCATTGAATGCCCACTTCCTGATGACTATAGATGCCCTTAATCTCAAATCGTTCTTCGCAGGCCTGAAAGAATTCTAAGGCTTCGCATGTTAGAACATGTACTTTTTGCTGCCCTAGGACTTCATTCATAGCCGCCACAGAATCCCAAACGAACTGCCACTGGCGGTCCGAATATTGAATCTGTGCCCATTGGGCAGGTTCCTTTAGATAAACGGCAAGGATGGGTAGGCGGGCCTGCAATGCGCATCGTAGCGCAGCATGATCCTGCCATCGCAGGTCACGCTTGAGCCACAGAATACTGATTGCGGGCTTGGCCATGTTTAAATGGTGCTTTGTCCCCCATCTACGTGTAGGATTTGGCCTGTAATCCAAGAACTTTTATCGCTTAGAAGGAAGGCTGCCATTTCGGCGATATCTTCTACTTCACCCACGCGCTTCATAGGATTATTGGCACCAATTGCCTCCTTCTTTTCTGGTGTAGAAAGGAGTCTTCCTGCCAGCGGAGTATCGGTTAAACTCGGTGCAATAGCGTTTATACGTGCCTTCGGTGCCCATTCTGAGGAGATGGCACGGACCAATCCTTCGATTGCCCCTTTAGATGCACTTACCGTAGCGTGAAAGGGCATGCCTCGTTGGACCGCGACGGTAGAGAAAAGCAGGCAAGAGGGAATGCAATCAGGATTGAAGTTGGCGGCAGCGGCTTGCAGTGCTTTTACTGCACCCATCACGTGGATTTGGAAATCCTCCTCAAAGGTCTCTGGCTTGAGGCCTTTGAACGGCTTGAGGTTGATGGTGCCGACACTGTACATCAGTCCGTCGATGCGTTCGGGCATGCGGTCTTCCCAAGAATCGGTCAATACATCAAATTCTTCCCATTCAATGGTATGCGCAGGTCCTTCGTAAGGCGTTCTGCTAAAAATAGTTACTGAGTGGCCTTCGGCAGCTAGGAGTTCAGCTGTCGCCTTGCCGATACCTTTGCTACCGCCTACGATTACATAGTGTTTCATTCTAGTACTTTGTTCTAAGAGTACAAACCCAATTTTGCCTCCTCTGTTCAATTCCTCATGAAAATCCCACAGGCCCGCCGTATTTTAGGACTTTAAACCCTAATACATGAAAATCCTATCCATCGGTTCCCATTCTTTGTCCTATTCAGAGTACCAGAACATTGCTAATGGTTCGTTGCAGCTTACCTTGAGCGAGGATGCTACGGCTAAAATCAGTGCGTCGCGCGCTTTTTTAGAAGATAAAACCGCGCGTAGCGAACGACCCATTTACGGGGTCAATACTGGATTTGGCAGCCTCTGTAACATCGAGATTGGCGAGGAGGATTTGGGATTGCTCCAAACAAATTTGGTCCGCTCTCACGCTTGTGGGATGGGGGATTATGTGCGCCCGGAGGTGATTCGATTAATGATTGCTCTCAAGCTTAAGAGCTTTGCTGTGGGCGTCAGCGGCATTCGATTGGAAGTGTGTCAAAGTCTCGTGGATCTATACAATAGTGGTGCGCTACCTGTGATATATAGCCAGGGCTCGCTAGGAGCGTCAGGCGATTTGGCACCATTGGCACATATGAGTTTGCCTTTACTAGGAGAAGGATCGTTGTGGTGGAAAGGCGAGATTGTGGAGACGGAGGTTGTGCTGAAAGCACTTGGATCGAACGCCTGGAACACGCATACCTTGGCCTCTAAGGAGGGTCTGGCTTTGCTTAATGGGACCCAATTCATGTCTGCGCACGGCATGTTCGCCATGCTGCACGCGAGAAGATTGGATTATTTCGCGGATAAAATAGGCGCCTTATCTACAGCGGCTCATGATGGGAGAATAGAACCCTTCACGGCAGGTGTGAATGCCACTCGTCCGCAGCCGGGTCAGGTCATGACTGCAAGTCGAATTCACCATTGGTTGAAAGAGGCGCCGATCATGCACAGCCCAAAATCCCACGTTCAGGATCCTTATAGCTTCCGGTGTATGCCACAGGTACACGGCGCCTCTAAAAATGCCCTGATGCACGCCATGCAGGTCATAGGAACTGAGGTGGATGCTGCAACGGATAATCCGGTGGTATTGGAAGAGGAAGATGCCGTGATCAGTGCCGGGAATTTCCACGGACAGCCCTTGGCCTTGGTGTTAGATTATGTGGCATTGGCCTTGCACGAATTGGGCAGTATTTCGGAGCGTCGTACCTACCAATTAATTTCAGGGCGTCGCGGATTGCCGCCGTTCCTAACCCCAAATCCTGGTTTGAACAGCGGCTTGATGATCGCGCAATACACGGCTGCAGGCATCGTCAGTCAAAACAAACAATACTGTACGCCGGCCTCCGCCGATAGTATAGAGAGTTCGAACGGGCAAGAGGACCACGTAAGCATGGGGGCTAATGCAGCCACGAAATTGCTCAAGGTGGTAGACAACTTGTACAGCATTTTAGGAATTGAATTGATCAATGCCGCCCAGGCCGCTGACCTTAGAGGTTGTGATGTAGGGGTGGAATTACAGGGTTTATTGGACCAATTCCGCCAGCGCGTACCCACACTCAGTGATGATCGTTACCTCCATCCGGAACTGGTCACCGCAGCGAACTTCTTGAAGACAGAGGCGTTGGTGGAAGAAAGCGTACTTTTGTCACCAAACTAAGACATCCCATGAGCCAAGACCCCTTTAAAGGACTCAGAGAAAAGCTAGAAGAGCGTCCCTGGCCAAACCTATACCTCTTCAAATTCATTATACCTGCAGATGCGAAGTCCATCGCAGCGACAGAAGCCCTTTTCGATAGCAACATCGCCCAAGTGGAATTGCGTCAAAGCAAAACTGGGAAGTTCGTATCGGTCAGTGCAAAGGAAATGATGATGGATGTCGATAGCATCATTGCACGCTACGAAAAAGCAGTACGGATCGAAGGATTGATGGCCCTTTAGGTCCAGCCTTCATATACCCCCAAACCGAAGAGCGCATAGTCGAGTTTTGCCGGATCATCTGGCGAAATAGCTCGTATACGGGTATCCAATTCCTGTACCGCCTTCCAATCGTTTTGTGTTCGCTCCAAGAGTCCTAAACTGCGGGCCACTCGTCCGCTGTGTACATCAAGGGGCAAAGAAAGTAGTGCTGGACTCACATCTTCCCACAATCCGAAATCTATGCCTTCGGTATTGGGTCGTGCCATCCATCGGCTGTACATCACAATGCGCTTGCAGGCGCTGCCACCTTCAGGATCGCCGAAATGCTTAGCAGCTCTTGCGGGCAATCCATTATTCAAAAGAAACTTTTTAAAGGCATGAAAGGCGGGCCCTAGGTCATTACTATGAGGAGTGAGGTGGGCCGAAAAGAATTGGCCAATACTTCCATATTCCCCATACAGCGCTTGTAACCCCATCACAATACCTTGTACATCAACGGCTTGTAAGGTGCGATGCTTAAAACCTTCAAAGGCCATGAGATCACCTGCTGTGGCCTCCTTGACGAAATTTCCAGGGTCTTGGTCCATGCGGTCCATGAGTTCCGTGCTTTTCGCAATGATGGTCTTTCGGTTGCCCCAACTCAGCGTCGCGGCTAGTAAGCCACTGATTTCAATGTCCACTTTTGAACTAAATCGATGGGGAATTTGGATGGGGTCGTCTTCTACAAAACTTTTGGTAGCGTATTGGGTCGCCTTGTCGACGAGAAAGTAGGCTAATTCTTGGGCATCCATTAGGCCAGCATACCGTCACGCATGGTCCACTTAATTTTACCTAATGCCGCCAATGCTTTGTTGTGCGTCACCACTACTACCGTTTGGCCATGTTTTTCGTTGAGCTCTTTCAAAATAGCATGAACCTCTTCTGCATTCTTGCTGTCCAAGTTTCCCGTAGGTTCGTCGGCCAACAGAATATCTGGCGCATTCATTAATGCTCTTGCAATGGCTACTCGTTGTTGCTCCCCGCCTGAAAGCTCATTGGGGTAGTGGTGCAAACGGTGTCCTGCGCCTAGGCGTTCGAGCAGTTCTTTAGCGCGGGCTTCTGCCTGATCATCCTTCTGCTTCCCAAGCCAACTGGGAATCATGACATTATCTAAAGCGTTGAGTTCCGGCAATAGGTTGTGGAACTGAAACACTAATCCCACACGCTGGTTGCGCCACTGGTTGCGCGCCGTTTTTGATAAGGTGTTGATTTCCTTTCCTTCGAAGGTGATACTGCCTTCTGAGCATTGGTCCAGTCCTGCAATAAGGTGCAGGAGGGTACTTTTCCCAGCGCCGGAGGCGCCGGAAATGGTGATAAAGTCACCTTGCGAAATGGACGCGGTGATACCTTTTAGCACGTGCGTTTGTCCAAAACTCTTGTGTATGTTCTTTAGGGCAATCATCTACGGCGCAAGGTAGTGGATTTGCGCATTTGCGCATAATCCAGGAAATAGACAATGCGAAGGCTAACGAGTTGGTCCGCCGGAAGATCCGTAAGGCTCTGCATATTTTGTGTATAGCCAAGAGCAGTGGCATCGTCAGAATTTGCAATAGAGGTTCGGTACAGGAGGTTCATTTCGCGGCCTGGCGCGAACCACAATACATACTTCAAATCGATGTTGAAAAAGTTGATGCGCAAGTTTGGATCCGTATAGCTTGTGGAGGGGGTTAAGGAGCCATCTTCGTTCAAGTGGTAGGTCGCTTCATTTTCGATGCGGTTCCAGCTGTGGCGCAGGTCGAGGCTTAAATAAGAATTGGGCCCAAATAAATATTGCCCCGTGAGCGTTTGTTCTACATTACGGCGGTGTCTTCGCGCCATTCCTATGCTGTCGGTGCTTAGGGTTTGCGCCCAGCCCACTTGGTGATGAGATCCGGCTTCGACTTCAAATCTAAGATTGAATTGGTCATTGATGCGTCCAATTAATTCCACCTCCCCATAGTGTCCGCGGGCACCCCAATCTGCCCATCGCCATTGCCCCCCGCGCAATTCAAAGGCGAGGGGTTTGCGGAAATCTGTGCTCAGCCATGCATTTTGCCAAAAAGAGGCGGGATTTTCCCTGTAGCGTCCCCAAACCCTTGGGTCGAAGTAATCAAACTCCTTGGGACGTACTTCGAGGTTATATCCGTAGGCCAAGAAAGATTTGGTCAAGCCAAAGAATCGATATTCCCCATGGATGCGTTCAAATGCAGAAGGTGCATAGAGGCGATTGTATTGCAGGCGGAGTTGTTGACTGCGTCTGAGGAATAGGTCGTTGGGCTCTAGGATTTGATGACTCAGTTCTACGCGTTGGTGCACCTTATTACCGCGACGTTGGAAGCCAAGGTCGTTCGGGTCAAAGGTGGGACTGATGAGTTCCATTTGATGTTCCCAGCGCCAAGCCCCGGTTTGCTTTCCGGTCTCCCAATACAATGCATTGCCCGAATAATCATCTTCTGTATCGTAGATCAATGATCGCCCCATCGCCCCGTTGAAATAAAAGCGATTCTCTAAGAAATTCAAATTTGCCGTAAGTGCCGTGACATTTGCATCTCGGGCATTGCCTTCTTGATTAAATCGGGTAGTATTGGTATTGATCATTCCCACCGAACTGTTGCCTTTGAACCGTTGATCGACGGCGAGTACATTGTAGTTGGTGAGGGGCTCAGTGAGGACTTCTACTGCATTGCCCAAGCTATCCATACCACTGAGGTAGTTGGCCGCTGTGATGGCGTTGAGGAATCCCATACTGAGATTATTATCCGTCGTTCCCGTGATTTTCGTGGCATTGAGCATGCGTGTAAAACTCTGTGTGGTATTGCTCAAGTCCTCGAGGTTGGCATTGGTGAAGTTTTTAGGATTCCCCCCAATGCGTCGGCTGTAAAAGAGATCAGCCTTATTAAACAGATTAACCCCTTCGGTAAAGAATTGGCGATTTTCATCGAACTGCTGCTCGAAGGCTTCAAAATTCACGAATTGCTCATCAAATGCGACTTGCGAAAAGTCCGGGAGCAAAGTCATATCGAGTGTAAAACTTTTGTTGAGCCCTATTTTAATATCTGCTCCGGCAGCACCGGTAGATCTGCCTTGACCGCTCCCATTTTGCAAGTAGGAGCCTGTAGCGTTCGGACGCAAACTGATGCGCAGGGGCGGGTTAATGACATTAATACCCGTGAGGAGTCCACTTTGCAAGCTCTCATTATCAAAGTTGCGATCGATGAGGTTCCAACTGTACATGGTGCGGTCGCTACGTATGCTTCGCTTGATGTTGAATCCCCAAGCTAGGGCTTCTGCGCCTGCGTCGCCTTGTGGAATGCGGAGTACTTGGTAGGGGATGTACATTTCGAAAGTCCAGCGGTGTTGCTCTTTAATCACGGCACTCCACCATACGGCGTTCCAACTACCGTCTTCTTCGTTGCTGCTCGTGGCCCGAGAATCGCCTTGAACTCCAGCAGCACTGAGGTAGAAGTTGAAGTCGTTCGCTCCGTCGTTGAAGGGGTTGAGGATGATGTGTATCCAATCCGTATTGGCATTAATGCGGTCTCGCGGCGTCAATTGTGAAAGAATGGGCGCGCGATCGTCCTCGAAGATCCCCGCGAAGTACATTCCTTCTTGAGTGTAGAAAATGCGTACGTCGCTGCGAATACTTTCATGCGTTAGCGCGGCTTCCGGAAAATATTGGTCCAATTCTGTGATGCGTGCACTCGAGGCCCAAACGGCCTCGTCAAGCACACCATTAATAGAGATATTTTCGGCGCTCAGTTCGGGGACTTCTAAACTTTTTTTCTCAGCACGTTGCGCGCTCAGGCCAATGGCGGCCCAAAGTAGGAGTATAGTTAAGTGGTATTTGGACATGTATGCAAATATCGTCAAACAATGGCATATAATAGTCAAACAACTTAATCCATAGAAATGGTTCATCGTTCGAAGGCTGTACCCTAAATTTGCGTGCAAATCAAGGAACAGTATGAACCTCCACGAATACCAAGGAAAAGAAATTTTAGCCGGCTACGGCGTACGCATTCAACGCGGTAAAGTTGCTCAGACTCCAGCCGAAGCTGTAGAAGTAGCAAAACAACTTACTGATGAAACAGGTACCTCATGGTACGTTGTGAAAGCCCAGGTACACGCAGGTGGCCGCGGTAAAGGAGGGGGTGTGAAGCTCGCCAAAGGCATTGATAAAGTAGAAGAGGTGGCAGATAGCATCATTGGAATGCAACTAGTGACTCCTCAAACTTCTGCCGAAGGAAAGAAAGTACACCAAGTTTTAATCGCTGAGGATGTATACTACCCAGGCGAAAGCGAAACTTCTGAATTCTACATGTCTGTTTTGTTGAACCGCTCTACGGGCCGCAATATGATCATGTACTCTACAGAAGGCGGTATGGACATCGAGACCGTGGCAGAGGAAACGCCACATTTGATTTTTACTGAAGAGATCGATCCTAAAGTAGGTTTGACAGGATTCCAAGCACGTAAAGTAGCGTTCAACCTAGGTTTGAGCGGTGCTGCGTTCAAGGACATGACCAAGTTTGTAACGGCATTATACCGTGCATACGAAGGTGCTGATGCCTCATTGTTCGAGATCAACCCAGTACTAAAGACTTCAGACGACAAGATCTTGGCGGTAGATGCCAAGGTGACCATCGACGATAACGCGTTGTACCGTCATCAAGATATCGCTGCGATGCGCGATACTCGCGAAGAGGATGCAACAGAAGTAGAAGCCGGTGAAGCGGGCTTGAACTTCGTAAAGCTTGATGGAAACGTAGGTTGTATGGTAAACGGTGCAGGTCTTGCGATGGCTACAATGGACATCATCAAGATGGCCGGTGGCAACCCAGCAAACTTCCTAGATGTAGGAGGTACTGCGGATGCAGCACGCGTTGAACAGGCGTTTCGTATCATTTTGCGCGATGAAAATGTGAAAGCGATTCTCGTGAATATCTTCGGTGGTATCGTACGTTGTGACCGCGTAGCGCAGGGTGTTGTTGATGCGTATAAGAACATTGGTGATATCAATGTACCAATTATTGTACGTCTTCAAGGAACCAACGCTGAAGAAGCGAAGAAATTGATCGACGAAAGTGGACTAGAAGTGCATAGCGCCATTGCATTGCAGGAAGCGGCTGACTTGGTTCAAGAGTTGGTATAAGTCCAAAGAGATAATCTTAAATTAGCCCCGAGCACCAACGCTCGGGGTTTTTATGTCCGTAAATTTTGTTTTAGAGTGGAGCGCCACGCTGTTGAGTCTCGCCTTTCTCGTAGGCTTGATTCAGCGAAAAGTTTGGGCATGGCCGGCCGGTATCGTAAGTAGTGCACTTTCCGTAGCGCTATTCCTTCGCATAGGCCTCTTTGCGGAAATGGGGCTATACACGGTTTATGTGGTGATGGGCTTTTACGGCTGGACCCATTGGACCACACATGCAGAGGAGAACCAAGTGTCCCTTGTCGATCTCCCTGCGAAAATCCAACGCTTTGCTTGGTTGGGACTCCCAGTGGCAGCCCTTCTAGGCTGGTCGCTGAACAAACTACCCGGTGTCAGTTACGCGTATTTCGATGCTTTGACTACCGTGTTTGGACTATGGGCCACTTGGCAAGAAACCCGCCGTATTCGCACCGCTTTTCATTACTGGATTCCGTTGAATATTGCCTCCGTCGCGCTCTATGGAATGAAGGGTCTTTGGGTTTATGCAGCCTTGATGGTTATTTATTCTATCATGAGCGTGATCGGATTTATACGATGGCGCGAATAAATCAGTTATTTTAGTGGCCAATTCTACAAAGAACACATGCAAGCACAACATTATATCGACCTTGTTAAGTCCACTTTGGACGCTCTTGATCCTAAAGCCCTCGAGGCCTTAGTAGAAGCTTTCCACACCACCTATGAAAAGGGCGGGAACATCTACACCATGGGCAATGGGGGCTCTGGTGCCTCAGCTTCCCATGCGGCAGGAGATTTCTTAAAAGGGGCCAGCTATGGCCTAGATAAGCGGTTTAGAATGATTTGCTTGAACGACAATCTACCTTCCATGATGGCCATCGCCAATGATATCGGTTGGGAGAGCATCTTCGTAGAGCCGCTCAAGAACTTCCTATCTCCAGATGATTTGGTTATCGGAATAAGTGGTTCCGGAAACAGCAAGAATGTGGTCACTGCCCTAGAATACGCCAACGCACAAGGCGCTACCACGGTAGCGATGAGCGGTTTCAAAGGCGGCAAAATCTCAGAAATCGCTACCATCAACGTGCATGCGCCAGTCATGGATATGGAGGTCACAGAGGACGTGCACATGGTCATCTTCAACATTGTGAAGAAGCAAATGATGGCCCGATTAATGGGAGATAATCCATCGATGGGAGATACCTACGATCAACGTATTGGCTAATGAAGCGTTTCGCGCTTATTGGTGCAGCGGGTTATATCGCACCACGACACCTTCAAGCCATTCATGAAGTGGGCGGCACCCTCGTGGCCGCCTATGATCCAAGCGATAGCGTAGGACATCTGGATGCATACTTCCCGGAAGCTGCCTTTTTTACCGAATTTGAGCGTTTTGACCGCCATTTAAACAAGTTGTCCGAGCGCGGTGAGGGTGTGGAATACATCAGTATTTGCTCTCCTAATTACTTGCACGACAGTCATATAAGATATGCCTTGCGCAATGGTGCACATTGTATTTGCGAGAAGCCCATCACCTTGCGCCCTTGGAACGTAGAAGGACTTAATGCTACAGCACAATCCACCGGCAAGCAAATTTTTACCATTCTTCAGCTACGCCTGCACGAACAGGTTATTTCGTTGAAAGAGAAGGTGCAAGAGAAATTGGCCACAGACCCAAATTATATTTTCGATGTGGATCTAACCTACATTACTTCGCGAGGCCACTGGTATTACGCCTCTTGGAAAGGGGACGAGGAAAAGAGTGGGGGTATAGCCACCAACATTGGCGTGCACTTCTTTGATATGCTCCAATGGATATTCGGCGTTCCTCAGGGTCAGAAGGTCTATGTGCGTTCACACGATAGAGCTTCAGGTACGATTCGCTTCAGCAATGCCAATATTCGATGGTTCTTGAGCATCAATGCCCAAACCTTGCCTCAAGGGGCCAAAGATGCCGGTAAAAAGACCTTCCGTTCATTGACTTTTGATCAGTGGTCGTTCGATTTCTCAGAAGGTTTTACGGATTTACACACGGCTTCATATGATCATATTTTAAATGGTGATGGCTTTAGTGAAGTTGATGCCCAAAACGCCATTGCAATGGTTCACGAAATGAGGGAATTACCACTCTCAGAATGGGATGAAGAAGCCCATGAGTTGGCCGTCTTGCCACCGTCTCCACACCCCTTCAAAAAGAATCGTTAATATCTTATTATCAGGCATTTAGCAATTAACCAATAGTTATCCACATTGGTTTTATTTGCGCATGCTTTGTGGTAGATTTGAGTTTCACTCATTTTACGCAACACGGGCATGTTTTTAATCTTTGATACTGAGACTACAGGTTTTCCTAAGGATTGGAATGCACCCTTGACGGACTTTGATAATTGGCCACGAGTCGTTCAGATTGCTTGGCAAATTCACGGACCGGAAGGGGAGTTGATCGATGCTCAAGATCATATCATTTACCCAGACGGTTATGATATCCCGTTTAATGCTACGAAAATCCACGGTATTTCCACGGATCGTGCCAAGGCGGAAGGGAAGCCTCTCGCCGAAGTCCTGGCCACTTTCAAGACGGCCATGGATACTTGTGAGTTCGTAATAGGTCACAATGTCCGCTTTGACTTAAATGTCACTGGCTGTGAGTATTTACGAACCACAGGCGAGAATCCATTTACCTCTAAAAAATCTTTGGATTCGTGTACGGAGATCACCGCAGAGCTTTGTCAAATCCCCGGTGGCCGTGGCGGGCGCTACAAGCTTCCTAAACTTGAGGAACTGCACCAGCACCTTTTTGGCGAAGGCTTCGATGAGGCCCACAATGCCGCCTTTGATGTGGAGGCCACGGCCCGCGTATTTTTAGAGCTCATCCGTATTGGCAACTTTACTCCGGCCGCTCTTGGTCGTGATGAGGCCTTTGTAGCGCGCTTCAAAGAGAAAAACCCTACCACCGTCCAGGCTATAGGTCTTGCTGTGGAAGATGCAAAAGCAAAACGCGCCGAAGGATTGACCGGTGGCAAAGGGGAAGCCGAAGCTCCGGAAGAAGATCTCGATGCAGATGATGTGCATTTCGCACATTTACACAACCACAGCCAGTTCTCCATATTGCAGGCCACCAGCGTAGTGGCAGATTTGGTTCAGGCGGCCGTCGACGATGGCCACGACGGTGTTGCGTTGACGGACCTCGGCAATATGATGGGCGCCTTC
>DFQY01000024.1:0-4678 GCA_002378005.1 Flavobacteriales bacterium UBA3477 | reverse complement strand
GGTTAAAAAAGGAGAGATCAATGAACCTTTGAAGTCCTATCCATTTGTGGGTGTTATCGGATGTGAGTTCTACGTGTGTGAGGACAGGTTAGACCGCACTAAAAAAGACGACGGTTACCAGATCGTATTGCTTGCGAAGAATAAAAATGGGTATCATAATCTATCCAAGCTAAGTAGTGAAGGGCAGTTGCACGGTTATTATTACGTCCCAAGAATTGACAAGCAGGTCCTGCTCGAGCATAAAGAAGACCTCATTGTACTCAGCGGTGGTCTCCTTGGAGAAATACCTTCTCTGTACCTAAACGTAGGGGAGCAGCAAGCTCGAGAAGCCTTGTTGTGGTGGTACGAACACTTCGGAGAGGATTTTTATCTAGAGTTCAATAGGCACGGTTTGGACGAGGAAAACCACGCCAATACGCAGTTGCTCGCCTATGCCAAAGAATATGGCATCAAATACATCGCCGCGAATAACACCTTCTATCTGACGCAAGAAAATGCCGAAGCCCACGATATCCTGCTTTGTGTAAAGGAGGGCGCGCAAAAGAGCACACCTATTGGTCGCGGTCGCGGTTTCCGCTATGGTTTTCCGAACCAGGAATTCTACTTCAAAGACAAGCAAGAGATGGCCAACCTTTTTGCCGACTTGCCGGAAGCTTTGAACACCACCAAGGAAATTTTAGATAAGGTCGAACTGTATTCCTTAGAGCGTAATGTGCTTCTTCCTGCCTTTGATATTCCTGAAGAATTTCAGGATTCAAAGGATAAGGTGGATGGAGGTCAGCGCGGGGAGAATGCCTATCTGCGCCATTTGACTTACGCGGGAGCGGAGAAGCGCTATGGTGAACTTACTGATGATATTAAGGAGCGATTAGACTTTGAATTAGAAACCATTGCCCGTACTGGATACCCTGGGTACTTCTTGATTGTTCAGGACTTCTGTGAAGCAGCCAGACAGATGGGTGTGAGCGTGGGGCCCGGTCGTGGTTCGGCAGCTGGATCGGCGGTGGCTTATGCTACGGGAATTACGAATGTAGATCCTATTAAATACGATCTGCTTTTCGAGCGTTTCTTGAATCCAGAGCGTGTTTCACTTCCAGATATTGATATTGACTTTGATGATGAAGGCCGCGATAAGGTCATTCAATATGTCATTGATAAATACGGTGCTTCTCAAGTAGCACAAATCATCACATATGGTTCAATGGCGGCCAAAAGCTCTATTCGCGATGCAGGTAGGGTGTTGGAACTGCCTTTGCCAGATACAGATCGCATCGCGAAGCTCATTCCCGACATGACTAAGCTTAGGAAACTGTGGGAGCTCAGTGATAAAGAATTGAGTAAAAAGTTCTCTTCAGACGAGGCGCAACAAGTTGCCCAGCTAAAGCAAATAGCGGATGGCGATTCATTGGAAGCCACCACCATTAATCAAGCCAGAGTTCTCGAAGGATCATTGAGAAATACAGGCATTCATGCTTGTGGGGTAATCATCACCCCAAGCGATATTCGCGAGCTAGTACCGGTGGCGCGCGCCAAGGATAGTGAGATGTGGTGTACGCAGTTTGATAACTCCGTAGTGGAAGATGCCGGGCTGCTTAAGATGGATTTCTTGGGCCTGCGTACGTTAACCATAATCAAGGAAGCATGCCGATTGGTCAAGCAACGCCATGGGGTAGAATTGGACCCAGATAGTTTCCCTCTCGACGATACCAAAACCTATGAGCTGTTCCAGCGTGGAGAAACCGTTGGGATCTTCCAGTACGAAAGTGCCGGAATGCAGAAATACCTCAAGGAGCTAAAGCCTACAGAGTTTGCAGATTTGATTGCCATGAATGCGCTGTATCGCCCGGGTCCACTGGAGTACATTCCAGAATTCATCGATCGTAAACACGGCCGTAAGGAGATTACCTACGATTTGGATGCCATGAAGGGCAAGCTCAATGAGACCTATGGAATTACCGTATATCAGGAGCAAGTAATGCTCTTGTCGCAAGAATTGGCGGGCTTTACCAAGGGCCAGGCCGATATGTTACGTAAGGGGATGGGTAAGAAACAGAAGTACATCATTGATAAGCTCAAGCCTATGTTCCTCGATGGTGGGGAAGAGCGTGGGCATCAGCGCGATGTGCTGGAGAAGGTTTGGAAGGATTGGGAAGCATTTGCATCGTATGCCTTCAACAAATCACACTCGACTTGTTACGCTTGGGTAGCTTACCAGACGGCCTATCTCAAAGCACATTATCCTGCGGAATTCATGGCTTCAGTACTTTCGAATAACATGTCAGATCTCAAAGCGGTGACCTTCTTTATGGAAGAATGCCGTCGTATTGGTGTATCTGTATTGGGTCCTTCGGTGAATGAAAGTCTCTTGCGATTTAGCGTGAATAATGACGGTGCCGTTCGTTTCGGAATGGGCGGTATGAAGGGTGTCGGAGAAAATGCTGTTCGAGAAATTATCGCCAAGCGTGAGGAGGGAGGGCTCTACATAGACCTCTTTGACCTACTGGAACGTATTGACCTGCGACAGGCAAACCGTAAAACCATCGAATGCTTAATTCTTGGAGGTGCTATGGATGATTTTGCCAACACGCACCGTGCCATGTACTTCTCTGAAGAGGATGCTGGCAGGACTTTCGTTGAAAAGGCAATCAAATACGTTCAGAATAAGAAGAACGATGCGGAAAGTGCCCAAGCCTCGCTTTTCGGGGAAGGTTCTGCGGAGGAATTGCCGCCGCCAAAAATGCCGGACATCACGCCATGGCCTTCCATCATTGCACTGAAAAAAGAGAAGGAAATCAACGGGATGTACCTCAGTTCACACCCGCTGGACGATTACCGCACGGAGATTAAGTACTTCTGCACGGCTGAGCTCAATAGGCTCAATAACGTAGAAAGCGTTATTGGTCGAGAGGTGATGGTCGCGGGTATTGTGACGGATGCGCAGCACCGCATTTCAAAGATGGGCAAAGGCTGGGGAATTTTCCGGATGGAGGATTTCACGGGTGATTACGAATTCCGACTCTTTGGAGAGGATTACCTCAAATTCAAACATTACTTCGAAAACGAGCAGTTGCTCTATGTGAAAGCTCGAGGGCGCAAATACAATCAGCGTCAAGGTGAGGGTTTTGTGGAGCGAATGTCCGTAGATGTGGCGGATGTTAGCCTGTTGGCGGATGTCTTAGAGAAGGGGAGTAAGAGCCTCGACGTTCAATTAGCCTTAGACAAGTTAGACACTAAACTCGTCGATGAATTGCTCGATATCCTCAAGATGTACCCGGGTAAAAAACGCGTGAAGCTGCATGTGGTTGACACGGAAGAGGAGCTCGATGTGAAACTTCCAGTGAAGGATTTCAAGGTGGCCATCGATAAAGGCTTGCTGAAGGATTTGGAAATGCATCCGTATTTGATGCCTAAGATCAATTCTTGAATGAAGTGCTGGGGCATCATATTGTGTTTATTTGGGCTTCATGCGAGTGCGCAGGTCAATTGCATCACTACCCCGGACCAGCTAGGTCCTTATTTTAAACACGGCGCTCCGTTGATTACCAACGATACACTCGCTCCAGGAATCCAGGATTCCTCTAGGGCATTGAAATTAAACTTTTACGTTTCCTACGACTGTGATACTGTGGACCTTGATACGTTGCCGAGTCCGTATGCGCTGGAGCTGTGGCATGCCAATGCTCAGGGAGAGTATAGCAATGTAGATGGAAATCCCAATGATTTTGCTTACCGAGGACGCTTGGTGCTCTCAGGGAAAACAAGCACGCTGTATACAGAATTGCCCGGTATCTACCCGTGGCGCCCGTCGCACATTCACGTGAAAGGTTTTTTAACGAATGCGTGGTTTACCGATACCATCGTTACTCAATTGTATTTCAAAGGAGATTCCTTGATTGCCTCTGACCCGGCCAAGGACTTTCCAGAACGTTGGATACCCTTGGATACTACGGCCAATGGCTATGAAGGGAGTTTTGCCTTTGGGTTGTCCTATATAGTAGGAATGAAAGAGCGGTCGGAAGATCATTGGGTTTTGAAGCCGAATCCCGCGAGGGATGAATTTACCGTCTCGGGAGTTAAGGACAGCGATCAGCTGGTCGTTTTGGATGCGCTGGGTCGTGTGATGTATAAAGAGATATTGTCGGATCATGCCCGCATTCCCACGGCTCATTGGCCTCGGGGAACGTATTGGGTCAGATTAGGCGGTCGTGTACGCACCTTGGTACTGCTTTAGGTTGTTAACACAAGGGCACTAAGAGGTGTGAATAACATCGATACGCACATAGGCGCACTCTATCAAATCATGGGGTAATTTGGACTTACTTTTGATTATCCGATTAGAAAACACATAAGATTATGGCACTCGAAATAACCGAAGCGAATTTTGAAGAAGTAGTAATGAAATCAGATAAGCCTGTATTGGTTGATTTCTGGGCAGAATGGTGTGGTCCTTGCCGCATGGTTGGTCCTGTTGTGGATGAATTGGCAACGGAATATGAGGGCAAAGCAGTCGTTGGTAAGCTCAATGTAGATTCTGACGGTGCTGTAGCTCAGCAGTTCGGTGTTCGTAACATCCCAACATTGTTGGTCTTCAAAAACGGAGAGATCGTTGATAAGCAAGTAGGTGCGACGAGCAAGCAAGTGCTCGCTGCCAAGCTTGATGGCGCCATGTAGGCCGCCC
>DFQY01000051.1 GCA_002378005.1 Flavobacteriales bacterium UBA3477 | reverse complement strand
ACCTATTAAAAAACGCGGCCCTCGGGCCGCGTTTTTTGTGTTATAATTTGCCCTGCGGGGCTATCTAAAAAGGATGCTGATTCTCACGCCACCAAGGATGGCTGGAGTTGCATTGCGGCGATCGATGAGTTCATACTGACCTGTGAAAATTCCCGTAATAGGGTCGAAGGCTTCGATGTATTCTGAGGTACTTCTGCTCTTGTTGCGAATGGCTGCACCAATAAACCAATCCAAGATCATTCGCTCTGAAGGTCTACTCTGGTAGCCCATAGTGAAACCAAAGTCATTCCAGCTAAACCCTTCATTTACCGTCGTATCAATACCTGAAAACGGATCGGTGATGTAGAAATCTTGGGCGTAGTTACGGTGATTGAAATTAAATGAGATGTAATACCCGTCTTGGAAGGCATTGCCCTCTGGGAAAAATTTGGCGTTGAAGGTAGCGCTATAGCCAAGCTTGCTCAATGTTTGTCCATCTTGACGTAAGCTGTACCCGCGGATCAATTCTTCAGTCATGTTGAAGGTTGTAATGCCCAAACCTGCTTCGAGGCTTAAATAATCCGTCACCTTGTGCTCATAGGATAGCGGTATATCACCTGCAACTAGTGCGATAGGCGATAATTTCAAAGCGTGGTTATAGCGGCTATAATAGGCGCTAGGGTTCATGTTGCTGCTCATCGCAGGAGAGGACATCGTATTGACTTGCCCTGCACCACTGACGTCGAGGTTACGCTTGCGTACAATGACGGTCTGTGCATCGGCCCAAAGGCTGGTGCAAAGTAGAATGGTCAGCGTATAAATAATTCGTTTCATATGCGTTGTACTAGGGAGGGGTGATGTATCTTGACTATCACTTCCAAAATTTACGAAAACAATACAATCTTCCTATGAAAACGCCCCAAAAAGGTAGAATATTGGCGATAATAGCCATGTTTTTCTCTGTCATGTCCTTCGGACAGGGCTCTTTCCCTGTGTTAGAATGGAGTCCAGAGTACAATGTGCGCAATGCCAAATTTGACCGGCTTCTTCAGGTAGGGGACAACGGCTTCTATACCTATCGAGGCAGTGCATTGAGTCTGATTGCGGGTAATAGAGACGAATATTTCGCGTATTACAACCGTTACGACCTTAGTGAGCAATGGTTGATGAAGAACCCTAGATGGGAGTGGAACGGCCGTCGAGTGGATTTCAAAACGAGCTTGATCATTGGAGATTTACAGTACTTGTTTTACGAGAGCTACGATAGAACAGCTGATATTCGCTACCTACTCTGCCGCACATTGGATGCTGAGGCGAATCTCGGGAAAATAAAGGTGCTTGAGGTACTGGACAGTCGCTTTAGAAATAGAGGGGAGTTCGATGTCCAATTATCTAAGGACCGCTCCAAGATTGCAATCTTTACCAACCCACCCTACGAGCGCCAAAGGGCTGAGAACTTCTTCGTTCGAGTATTTGACCCTACGTTGAACGAATTATGGAATGCCGACGTGGAACTGGTCTACCAAGACCGCAACTTTGGCATCATGGACTTTGAGGTCAGCAACGCGGGGGATGTATTCATCTTGAGTTATTTCGATCGCTCGCCGAACTTGACCTATACCAACAACCGTGATCTCGACTACAAACTGATGAAAATCGGATCCGGAGAAGAGAATGAAATTATCGAATTTGACCTGGGCCTTCAGAACGTTCGCGTCCACAGTTTGGGCATCGAATGTGATATCACGGACGGGGAAATGGCGATCTCAGGATTCTACGGTCGCCGTAATTCTTGGGATATGGACGGTGCTTTGTACTTGGCCTTTGATCAAATCGCCGGTGAAGTCGTGCACTCTAATCTCAATCCTTTCTCGACCGAATTTGTGGCCCAATTCTCCACGCTCCGCGCCAAACGGGGTAGAGGAATCCGCAAAAACTTCATCTTCCGCCAATTCGTTTCACGTCCCGACGGTGGCGCCTATGTAGTGGCCGAAGATTACGAACTCATCGTCCGCACCGTCCAAACCGGCCGCGGAACCACTACCACCAACTACTATTACTACTACCGCGACATCATAGTCTTGAGCATAAATAAAGAAGGAGATGTGGACTGGTACGCCCATATCCCGAAAGAACAGAACTCCATGAACGACGGTGGATACTACCTCGGCTACACCTTCCTCATGAATGAAGACGGCCTTCACTTTGTCTACAACGACCATCGCGGGAATGTCAAGCGTTGGGGCAAAAAACGCCTTCGCCCCATCCGAAATGCGAAGGCAGGCAACTTGGTCATGGTGACCTTAGGCCACGACGCGTCTCTCAACTACCGCGTGCTAAACAAGAACAAACGCCAGAAATTCCGTGTGGCTCCGCGCTCTTCGCGGTTAGCAAATGATGGAAAAGACGGTGCCATTTTGTTGTCGCTCCGCGGCTCCAAGATTAGATTTGGCAACCTAAGATTTGAAGAATAACTCATGAATGTTCACTTCATAGCCATTGGAGGTAGTGCTATGCATAACCTCGCTATCGCATTGCAACAGGGTGGTCATACGGTCACCGGCTCGGACGATCAGATTTTCGAGCCGTCCCGCGGACGGCTCGAATCAAAAGGCCTGCTACCGGCCCAAGAGGGTTGGTTTCCAGAGCGTGTGCATGGAGGGTTGGATGCCATTATTTTGGGAATGCATGCCCGTCAGGACAATCCGGAGTTGGCACGTGCACAGGAATTGGGCCTTACTATTTACAGTTATCCTGAGTTTTTGCATGAGGTCAGCAAGGGTATGACACGCGTAGTCATTGCAGGTTCTCATGGGAAGACTACCACAACGGCGATGGTCTTGCATGTGATGAATCATGTGGGCCAGCCGGTAAATTATATGGTCGGTGCGCAATTGGCGGGGTTCGATTGCATGGTGGAATTAGAGAGTGGTTCTGACTTCATGGTGATGGAAGGGGATGAATATTTGAGTTCGCCCATCGACCGCCGTCCGAAATTCCATTTGTACAAGCCGAATATCACCGCCATTACGGGCATTGCTTGGGATCACATCAATGTGTTTCCCACGTTTGAGGATTATGTGGACCAATTCCGTTTGTATCTCGACACCGTCGAAGCTGGCGGGGCAGTCATTTATAACGAGCGCGATGCGGTGCTCAAAGAAGTGGTGGAATCCTCAAGTGCAACGGTCAAGCACTTTGCTTATGCTTTGCCAAATTATAAGATTGTTGATGGGCAGACTTTCATTGAGACGCCTGAAGGCATGATGCCGCTCCAAGTCTTTGGTGCGCACAACCTCAGTAATATGGAGGCGGCACGTTGGTTATGCCTGGAGATGGGTGTTCAGGAAGAAGATTTTTATGATGCCATCATGAGCTTCACTGGGGCACAGAACCGTATGGAAGTGTTCCATGAGGGGGTGCAAACGAAGGTATTCCGAGACTTTGCACATGCTCCTTCTAAGGTGGGGGCTTCGGTAAAGGCATTGAAAGAGCAGTTTGGTAATGTACGTGTGGTGTTGGAATTGCATACGTTTAGCAGCTTAAATCCGGAGTTTTTGCCGCAGTATCATGGTGTGATGGACGGTGCCGATGAAGCCTGGGTATATTATAGCCCAGCAGCGGTGGCACACAAGAAGTTGCCGCCACTCAGTAAGGAGGACGTGAATAAGGCTTTTGGGCCTGAAGTTCAGGTTTTTGATGATGCACAGGCATTGGAATTGGCCCTTCAAAACAATGGTTCAAACAAGGCTATGGCACTGATGAGTAGTGGAAATTTTTCTGGCTTGGACTTGAAAGCTATTGTATCCCACTATTAAATAGTAAATTTGCGGCATGAGCAAGAGAGAAATCATTGATGCAAGAGAGCTGAACATCGCATTGAATCGATTGTGTTGCAAGCTCATTGAAAACCACGGCGATTTCTCTAATTCTATTTTGATTGGGCTCCAACCACGCGGGGGTCAAGTAGTGGACAGATTAGTCAAACTTTTGAAAGAAACCTACGGTGTCGCTGAGGTGCGCACTGGAAAATTGGATATCACCTTCTTTAGAGATGATTTCCGCAGACGTCCTGGGCATTTGCAGCCCAACCGAACGCAAATCGATCATTTGGTCGAGGATCAACGCGTGGTTTTTGTGGACGATGTACTGTACACAGGTCGAAGTATTCGCGCCGCCATGGATGCGATTTTGAGTTACGGAAGACCAGCCAAAATGGAATTGCTCACCCTTATAGATCGTAGATTTTCTCGCGACCTGCCCATCCAACCGGATTACAAAGGACGTCAAGTGGACAGCATTGCATCCCAGCGCGTTGAAGTATTGTGGGAGGAGGTAGACGGCCGCGATGCAGTCTTATTAACTGAGAACCCATCATGAGCGAACTCTCTGTCAACCACCTGCTAGGCATCAAGCACCTCAACAAAGAGGATATCCAACTTATTCTTGATACCGCAGCTCAATTTAAAGAGGTCATCAACCGACCCATTAAAAAGGTTCCGACACTCAGAGACATTACCATCGCCAACCTATTTTTCGAAAACTCTACCCGTACGCGCCTTTCCTTTGAATTGGCCGAAAAGCGCTTAAGTGCTGATGTGGTGAATTTTTCTGCTGCTTCTTCCTCAGTGAAGAAAGGCGAAACTTTGGTGGATACAGTCAACAATATCCTGGCCATGAAAGTGGATATGGTGGTCATGCGCCACCCAAATCCAGGGACTGGGGAATTTCTATCACAACATGTAGATGCCTCTATCGTGAACGCCGGTGACGGTGCCCACGAGCATCCCACTCAAGCCTTGCTCGACGCGTTTTCTATTCGCGAAGCGGTGGGTACCCTTGAAGGCACGAAGGTAGCCATCGTCGGGGACATCGTCCACAGCCGAGTGGCGCTCTCGAATGTATTGTTGCTTCAGAAAATGGGGGCAGAGGTCATGGTTTGTGGTCCTTCTACCCTGGTGCCGAAATACATGCACACCTTAGGGGTGAAGGTGGAATACGACATACAGAAAGCGATTGAGTGGTGTGATGTAGCAAACATGCTGCGCGTACAACACGAACGTCAAGATATCAAGTACTTCCCGTCTATCGCGGAGTACCGCGCACAATACGGATTGACCATGGAGCATTTGGACGGTTTGGAAAAGCCGATCACCATCATGCACCCTGGGCCTATTAACCGTGGGGTGGAGATCACCTCTGAGGTGGCCGATAGCGAACACTCCATTATTCTGAATCAAGTAGAAAACGGCGTAGCCGTACGAATGGCAGTCTTGTACTTGCTCGCGGAGAAGCGCAAACTCAATAAGGAATAATGGCACTGGAATTGGTAGTCATGGGTGCGGCAAGTGCCACCCCAACGTCGAACCAATACACGACCTCGCAACTCCTGAAGATGCGGGAGCATTATTTTCTCATCGATTGTGGCGAAGGCACTCAGAAGCAATTGCGCCGGAGCAAAATCAAGTTTTCGCGCATCAATCACATTTTTATTTCACACCTCCACGGCGATCATTTTTTCGGGTTGGTTGGGTTATTGAGCAGCTTTCATTTATTAGGCCGTACAACGCCATTGACGGTCTATGGCCCGCCAAAGTTGAAGGATTTGATTTTGGCCCAATTCCGTGCTTCAGGCACCTTCACTTCGTACCCTATACATTTTGCCGTGACCCAACATAAGGTGCCGCAGGTTTTGTTGGAGACGGACGATTATACTATTTCGAGCTTTCCCCTCAAGCACCGCATCGCCACGACGGGTTTTTTGTTTGAGGAGAAGGAGCAGCAGCGCAAACTCAATAAGCCGGTGGCAGATGCTTATGGGGTGCCGGTATGTGATTACCATTGGATTAAGGACGGTAAGGATTGGACGAGCGAGGAGGGCCAATTGGTCCCTAATAAAGAACTCACCTTCGACCCGCCGGCTCCGCTGCGCTATGCCTTTGCCTCTGATACGATGTACACGCATGATACAGCGACCTACATTCAAGGCGTAGACCTTTTGTACCATGAAAGTACCTTCTGTGAGGACAAGGCCAAACGCGCACAGGAAACAATGCACAGTACGGCAAAAGAGGCAGCCATTGTAGCGAAAGAGGCTGGTGCCACTCATTTGCTTTTGGGGCATTTTAGTGCTCGATATCGGGACTTTGGGCAGTTTAAAGAGGAAGCTTTAGAGTGGTTTGATTCCGTTTGGTTGGCAAAAGAACTACATTCGTATCGCTTGAGCTCAAAAGGGCTGAAAGTAGAGTCCCTAACGACGAGCCCCTCGGATGAAAAATAAGGCCTTAGCAGTATTATTCCTGACCATCTTCCTCGACCTCATGGGGTTTGGATTGATTATTCCCATCCTACCTACCTATGCTAAGGCATTGGGGGCCACGGATGCGATGGTGGGATTGTTAGGGACTTCCTTCAGTATCATGCAATTCATATTTACCAGCTTTTGGGGTGGATTGAGCGATAAGTACGGGCGTCGCCCCATAATGCTGTTTAGTATTGGAATCATGGTCGTGGCTTATGTACTCTTTGCCAATGCTACGGTGCTGTGGTTGCTTTTTGCGACCAGATTATTGAAGGGTTTTGGTGCGGCTAATTTAAGTGTTGCACAGGCCTACATCAGTGATGTGGTTCCACAAGACCAGCGCACGAAGGCCTTTGGTTTCATAGGTGCCGCCTTCGGTTTAGGATTCATTTTTGGACCATCCATGGGTGGGGTGATCAATGAATATTACGGCGTTTCAGGCGTAGGGTATTTCGCGGCCATTTTAGGCGGGGTGAATTTCTTGATGGCTTGGTTATACTTAAAAGAGTCATTGGTGGAGAAATCTGGGACACGTGATCTCTTTCCAAACCCTTTTAAGGATTTAGTGAGGTTCCGTCATATTCCGGAGGTCAATGCCTTGTTTACCATCAATTTCGTGTATGTCTTGGGCTTCTCGATGATGCAGATTACCGCAACCTTATTGTGGGCAGAACACTTCGGCCTGAGTGAGATGCATATTGGGTATGTATTTGCCTATATCGGATTATTGGCGGTGATTATTCAGGGCGGATTGATTGGGTATTTCAATTCTTGGTTTGGAGAGCGGAATTTGTTGCTTTTGGGGACGTTGTTTGTGGCCTTGGGGCTGTACGGCATGCCTTATGTGCCAGCGGATCACTTTGGATTGGAATTGGTTTGTATGACT
Organism: Flavobacteriales bacterium UBA3477; assembly: GCA_002378005.1. Classification (GTDB taxonomy): domain Bacteria; phylum Bacteroidota; class Bacteroidia; order Flavobacteriales; family Schleiferiaceae; genus UBA10364. Next base: position 34,669 of record DFQY01000051.1, on the reverse strand, counting down.
TTTTTGTCCTTGGGTAATGCGTTGTTAACGCCAACGGTTAGCTCGCTTTTGAGCAGCTATGCGCCAGAGGGGATGCAGGGTAAGATTTTGGGAACGAATCAGAGTGTTGGTTCGCTCGCTCGCGTGCTAGGACCTGCCATCGGTGGGGTAGCCTATGGGCTTCATTTTTCATATCCGTATCTGCTAGCGGGTAGTATTGCATTGATCGTGAGTGTTTTAGCACTTCGATTGCGTCGTAAGCATTTATAGGGAGGTATTTTTTAAAAAATTGGGTGCTGAAAAAACAATAGATGTTTAAACATTTATATGCCTTTTGAGTTATACCTTCGTAACCCATTTTAACAACCAATTACAAAATGAAAAAACTAGCATTGTTGGCCGCTCTAGGCCTTTTCGCTGCAAGCTGTAACTCAGATAAAGCACCTGAAGCATCCACCGGTGAAGCACAAGAAGTAACAGCAACTGCCGCAGGTGAAACTGTTGCTTTGGATTCAGGCTCTACTGTTTCTTGGAGAGGTTTCAAAACTTACGTTCAATCTGAGCACCTAGGGACTGTGAATGTACAAGAGGGGGCTTTTGAAGTAGCAGAAGGTAAGTTAGTAGGTGGTACGATTACTATTGATATGAATTCTATCACTTGTACTGACATTGAGAATGAAGGCAAACGCGGCAATTTGGAAGGCCACTTGAAATCACAAGATTTCTTCTTCGTGGACAGCTTCCCAACAGCGGTATTTGAAATCGTAGAGGTATTGGATCCAAGCGAGGCTTCTAAATACAGCACAGTTACGGGTAACTTGAACCTGCGTGGAACAACAAACAGCATCACTTTCCCTGCTGACGTAGTTGTAGGTGAAAAAGGCGTGAAGTTTATGGCGCCTACGTTCAGCATCGACCGTACGTTATGGGGTGCTAAATTCCACGACCGCGACGATGCTACAATCGCTGAATCATTAAAAGATGATTTGATCGATCACAGCATTGAGTTAACGATCAAAGTGAAGGCTACCAAATAAGGTATTGGCTTAGATTAATAACGGACCCCTTCCTTCTGGTAGGGGTTTTTTATTTACCGTAAATCTGCTCCAGTGCTTGTGCTGCGGTGGTGTAGTGAAAGGCAAATCCAGCGTTTATAATTTTTGCTGGGCTCACCTTTTGGCTCATCAAAGCTAGAGTTGCCATTTCTCCCAAGACCATTTTTAATATAAAGCCTGGGACTGCTGGAAAGACCATAGGTCTGCGCAATATGCGGCACAACGCTTTTGTAAATGCTTTGTTTGTCAAAGGTGCTGGACCTGAAGCATTATATGGACCCGAAGGGACAGGTTGTGTAGCTGCGAAGAGGAACATACGGGCCAAATCCTCCACATGAATCCAACTGGTCCACTGCTTGCCCGAACCCAGGGGAGAGGCAATGCCCCATTTTGCAAGGGGTTCAAGTTGCCCCAATACTCCCGCGCCTTGGTCCAGAACAATACCAATGCGTAATTGGACACTTCGGCAGCTGCTGGATTCAAACTTTTGGGTATAATTCTCCCAAGTTCTTGTTACAGTTGCCAAAAAATTATCCGCTTCGGGTGAGGTTTCGATGAGTTCATTGTTGAAATCACTTCCATAAATCCCAATCGCCGAAGCGCTCACCACAGAGGAAGGACCATTTTTAACTTTTTGCAATGCATCAATTAATAATTGGGTGCCATGCACTCGAGAGTCCATGATGGCCTGCTTGTATTTTGGAGTCCATCGCTTGCTGACGGTGGCACCTGCCAAATGAATGAGGTGGTCTGCACCTTCTAAAGCGTCTAAATCAATGGTTCTTTGGTCTGTATTCCATGTATAGACTTCTACACCCGCCATGACCAACCCTTTTCTTGTGGAAAGAACACGTACGCTGTGATTTTCTTCGAGAAGTTGGTTTACAATCGCTTGTCCTACCGAACCGGTAGCACCTGTAATGGTGAAAATGGCCATGGCTGAAATTTATGTTGTGAAACTAACAATGCTGCGCCATTTTTGTTATCACTTGAAACGAATATTTCTAAATGCATACTATTGAGCCGTATTATAATTGGCGCCATCTATATCAGGCCTCGGAAGATCCACGAAGTCCATTATATGGTTATTTCAATAGTGAGGTCTATTTCACAGATAGCATTTACGACCATGTGATTCACCCCCAATGGGATAGCATAGGCTGTGAGACCTTGTACTTGAAGGTATTGTTTGTGGATTACATCACAGGCTATTGCATTATCGAGTTCCTTGGAGAATGGAACGATGCTGTACATAACGACATCATGCGATTAAAGCGAGATTTCGTGGATGAATTGATCCCCCAGGGCATCGATAAGTACATATTAATCGGAGAGAATATCTTGAACTTCCACGCGGATATTCCGGATTATTACGACGAGTGGCTCGAGGAAGTCCCGGAGGGATGGATGGCCTTCGTCAATCTTCGTCCACACGTTATTCAAGAACTCAATCAATACGGTTTGGACGCCTATTTTGTGCTAGGCGGAACCTTAGACGACCTCACTTGGCGCACGGGTTCACCGAAGAAATTATTTGAAAAAGTCAATAAGGTGGTAGGACGCAGATTAGGCTATTAATTCAGCGTCTTGAGGAACGCTTGGAAAGCGGCTCTATCATTTTCCAGGGTAAACCAGTGGACATTTTCTTTAACCGCAGGCAACCAAAGCATTTGCAACAAATTTTCATCGGTTTTTAGTACCCATTGATCGGCTTTCACTTTTTCCTGTGCTTTGAAATAATTCAGAATTAATTGCTCTTCTGGACGAAATCTAGAGACAAATGCATGGGTAGGGGTATAAATATGGGTCCAATTCAGTGGTCCACTAAATGAACTGAATTCTTCCTCAATTTCTCTATTCAAGCATTCGTGCATGCCTTCTCCCACCTCTTGACCTCCGCCGGGCAACTTATTCAAGTGTACTCCGCTCCACAGTTCTCGCATGACCAACACGGCTCCTTCTTCGTTTTGAATAAAGGCATAGCAACGCGGCGTGAATTTGGTTGGCTTTATCTTTTCCATGCTCTAGTCATTTCTCGTTTTCGCGGAGGGCCAGGCAATGCTTCTATCTCGAAACCCACAGCTTTCATCGAGCGCTTCACCACGCCTTTGGCGCAATAGGTGACCAATGCTCCACCGGGCTTAAGTAAGCCGTACATATTCTCAAAAACGGCATCAGTCCATAGTTCAGGTTGTGCACTAGGGGCGAAGGCGTCAAAGTAAATAAGGTCATAAGAACCATGTTCGCCTTTGAAGGTCTTCAAATCTTCTACCAATAGTCGAAATGTGAACTGCTCGGCTATTTGGGTTATGGCTCCTGGCGTGGCGCTTAGAAAGCGAGTTTCCTTGCTCATACCTAGTAAACCAACAGCCTTAATCTCCTCTTCAGTCAGCGGGAATTTTTCCAGGGCATCGTACTCTATGATTGTGCCATCTTGTTGAGCCTGTTCGAGGGTGAGTCGGGCATTTAAGGCAGTTCCTAAGCCTACCTCTAAAATGCGAACAGTTGCTTTATCTATGGCTTTGAGTCCAGCCTCGATGAATACGTGTTGACTTTCCGTCAGAGCGCCATGAATGCTGTGGTAGTGTTCGTCCAAGCTTGGCACCCACAGCGTAGTACTGCCGTCGGCACTTTGGGTAATATATCTTTCCCCAGCGGTTGGCATTTATCTCACGTACAATTTCTCGATGCGTGAAATAGGGCCGTCACAAAACTGTGTATGACAGGCGATACAGGCATCAACCATGTTATTGTGTGCCTGAATTTGAACACCGACTTCCTCAGCACTGTGAATCTGATTGTAAATCCCGATAAAGCTTTTGGCATAGGGCTCGAATCCTTCACCTTTCATGTGCGGTTTGGTAGGATGTGCCGTAATCATACTGAACAATGTCTCCGAAAGTGCAGGGTCGAGCTGACCCTGTTCCAGGGAATTCTTGCGATTTGTGGCTTCCTCGTGCATGTCACGCATTATTTGCGCAAGCTCACTAGGTTGATCAAGTTCCGGGGTCCAAGTTTTCTTAGGCGCCGGTTCTTGTTCAGGTCCACCACAACTCACGAGGGAAACGAGTCCAAGGATGAATGCAAGTGTGAGAATCTTATGCATCGGCAGGACGTTCTATTTTCACTCCTTTGGCCTTGAACATATATTCTGCGACAGGCTCAGTAATGGCATCGATTTCTTCTTGGCTCGCACCACGGTCCTCCGCATAATGACGTAACTGAGCAACGGTCGTTGTGTCCCAATAAATGTATCCATACATTACCATGTTTTGGCCTTGGCTGTTCGTGGGAAGTAAGAATTCGTAATCGTAATCCACGAAAAGATTATTGCTTGAATCAATGGCAGTACTCATCCAACAACCTTTGGTAGTACAAACTTGGGTAATAGGTCCAGCTACGGTGGCCCAAGCCGTATCTTCTCCAGAAGTAGCAAAGTTTGAGACTAATTCTGCGGCAGAAAAAGCGTACTCCGCAGTGAAGGTGCTGTCGCCAAAGTTGTAATATTCCGTAGCCGCTGTTTCTTGTTCGTCTTGCGAATTATCACCGTTATTTTTAGCACTTTGACATGAAAAAAGTGAAAATGCTACGAGGCTTGCAATAAAGAGTTGCTTCATGGTAAATGAGTATATATTAATTCTTGGTTTCCTTGAGGATTCCGCAATGGGAAATCGAATAAAGCTCCCACAAATTTAGTACATTTGTAGTCCCAAAACAGCAGTGCATGAAAATAGAATTGACCAAACAAAGCCGCATAGGCTCGATTGATTTTTCAAACCTTCCTTTTGGAAAGTACTTGTCGGATCATATGTTGGTGTGTCACTTCAAAAATGGTCATTGGCTTGAGCCTGAAATTCGTCCCTATGGTCAGTTGGAGTTTTCATACGGTTTGCATGCCTTGCATTACGGCCAAGCAACCTTTGAAGGAATGAAGGCATATCGCAAAGAAGATGGTACAATCAGTATTTTCCGCCCACAAGATAACTTTGCAAGATTAAATAAGAGTGCCGAGCGTCTGATGATGCCTCAGGTTCCTGAAAACATATTCATGGATGGTTTGATGAAGCTCTTGGAAATCGATGCACGATGGGTGCCTTCAGCAGCAGATCACAGCTTGTACATCCGCCCTTTACTATTTGCGTCCTCTGAATTCATCGCCGCGCGTCAAAGTGATGATTATACCTTCTGTATTCTTACTTGTCCTGTAGGCCCATATTACAGCGGTACAGTGAAAGTTAAGATTGAGCAAGAATATACTCGCGCTACCGCTGGGGGTATTGGATACACAAAGGCCGCAGGCAATTACGGCGGTTCGTTCTATCCTACCTCAAAAGCGGTAAAAGAGGGATATAATCAAGTTATTTGGACCGATCACCGCGACCACCAGTACATTGAGGAGAGTGGAACAATGAACCTTATGCTGCTCGTTGGCGATACTTTCCTAACACCACCTTTAACGGATCGCATTTTAGCTGGGATCACCAGACGCTCGATTATTGCTTTGATCAAAGAGAAGGGTTGGAAGATTGAAGAGCGCTTGATTAGCGTGGACGAAATCGTTGAGGCAGCTAAAACAGGAGCTTTGAAGGAAGCTTTCGGTATGGGTACTGCTGCAGTGGTGAGTCAAATCGATACTATCGGCCATCAAGGCACCAACTACTCTATCCCTGTTCCTATGGAAGGTAAAGCGATGGAGATCAAGAAAATGTTGAATGATATCCGCACCGGGGTAGCTGAGGATACTCACGGGTGGATGATGGATGTTCAAATTGCGGAACCTGCATAAGTACCATCCCCTTAAGATTTAAAAAGGCCGCTGAAGCGGCCTTTTTTATTCGAGGTAAGGTTCAAGCATGTGCACGAGTGCAGCCGTGTCGAGGCCGACCACACTGTTGTAATTTCCTTCTATTCGTTTGATATAGGCCTGACCAATCCATTCTTGGATGCCATATGCTCCTGCTTTGTCAAAAGGTTTGTAGACTTCAATGTAATGTTCTATAGCCCATTGAGGGATAGGGTGGAAGTGGACTACCACGGTACTCACCACACTGCTCATGGGCATGAGATTATCCGGATCAACCAAGGTCATGCTGCTATGGACTTCATGTGTGGTGCCACTCAAGGCCTTAAGCATTTCTTTTGCGGTAGCAACATCGGCCGCTTTACCAAACCTACGGCCGCCTTTCCAAACTTCGGTGTCGCTGGTCAAGCCTATTTGTCCTTTCAAAAGCAAGGGTAGTAGGGCTTCCCCTTTGAGTTCGCTCACAAAGGTTGCTGTTTCAGCTGGGCTAAGGTGCGTGGGTGCCGTTTCATCTAAATCCAACGGAAGTGCGGTGAAGGTGAGGCCCAAATCTTTGAGGAATTGGGCACGTCGAGGGCTCTGTGATCCTAATACTAATTCTTTCGTAAGCTTCATTACCAAGTACAGTCTTCTTTACGTCCCCATTTTCCGTGAATCTTGAGTAATTGCTCTAAGACATCGCGGACACAACCATGGCCGCCGTCCACAGGACTCACGTAATCAGCAATGGCCTTGATTTCAGGAGCCGCGTCTTGCGGACAACATGCTAATCCACAAATTTCCATCACATCGTAATCTGGAAGATCGTCGCCCATGTATAAGATTTCCTCATCACTGAGGTCATAGCACATTTTAAGGTCTTCATAAGCTTCCATCTTGTGCGAAGCACGCATGTAGATGTCTTTGATGCCAACCCCTTGTAGGCGTTCTTTTACATCCGGAGAAGTTCCTCCTGTAATGATGGCCATGCGAATGCCATTACGGACGGCCAATTGTAAAGCATACCCATCCTTGCTGTGCATTTTACGCACGGGGTCAGCCCCGGGAATGAGTAAAATCTCACCATTCGTCAATACCCCATCGACATCGAGGACGACTGTAGTGATGTTCTTGAATTTCTCTTTGTAATTCATCAGCCCTTGTGTTTTGCTATGCTTTCGCTCAATAAGGAGTAGAGTTGCTGTACTTCAGGATCGCTAATTCTTTCTAAGTGAGCGTCCATTGTTTTCCTGTCGCCGCGTGCCGCTGGTCCCGTTTGCGCTGCCTGTGGCCCCATGGTGATGGCTTTGTCCGGCCCCTGCTTCATAATAGCAAACAAGGTTTCCACCGGAAGATTGTGTTCCTTAGCATGTGCGAAGGCTAGAGTGTAGAGGTGGTTGGTGAAGTTGTTGACCATCACAGCGCTCACATGAAGTTGGTTTCGCCCCGTGCTGTCGACCTCATAAGTAAGCGGCGAAAGTGCTTTTGCGATATTTTTCAACACGGCTAAGTCTTCGTCGGAATGGGCTTCGAGAAGAAAGGGGACTTGGGCCCAATTCACTACTGCACCCTTCGTAAAACTGTAGAGCGGGTAGAGCACACCACTTCTCGGTGTATGGCACATCGGCACCGCACCCGCGGTATGCACGATCAAAGCATGCTGAGGTAGCGCTGCACATACTTCTTTGGTTGCGTCATCCGGCACACAAACGATAATCACCTCTGCAGTAGCGGGAATATTCAAGGCACGGCCGTGGGTTGTGATTTGAAAGGAATGTTGCAGTCCACTTGCGAGATGTTGTCCCAAGTTGCCTTGGCCAACAATAGCGATATGTGGAAGCCTTTCCGACATTATTTGCTTTCTCTTTTTACGCGCTGTGCAATGGCAATTCCAGTTCCAACCGCCATCAAAATAGAGCCCAGCCACAACAGGTTGATCCAAGGGAAAACTTCAGCTTTGACTAAAATAAACGGTACTTCAGCTTCAGTATGTTCGCTGGCTATAATGACGGGCTTATTGGTCTCGTAGTTGATGCGATCAAAGCTAAATTTCAAACCTAATTTTTTGATTTCAGCATCTACATGTTGCGCTTGGTTGCCTTGAACAGCATATATAGGCATCACTTTGTACACGCTATCTTCTAACGTGGTAATGGTTAATCCTGCTCCCAATACGGCGTATTGAAGCTCACTACCGGCATTTGGTGCATCAACTACTAGAGTATCTAATTCTAATTGGTACTTCCCATATAAAAAGTGCGTATCGCCGATGTTCAATTCAAGTTCAAACTCGTTTTTCCATTCGTCTGTACCACGCTCCTCTTCAGTGCGCAAGTCTGCGTATGTTACGTGGGTATAGATATCCTTGGTAAGGGTATGTCTGGTGCTAGGCTCTGCTACATTACCCATGCGCTCGTTGAGCTGAATGCGGGGGCTGAGGTTGAATGCGGCTTCTAGCTTTCCATCGACTTCTTGGAAGAACTCCAGCTCGTAGTTGATGTAATAGCCTTCCTCATTTTGTCCGGACCATGTTGCCCAATACTTGCCCATCTCAACAGTGTCGCCGAGCGATAGCAAGAGGTTTTCGTTGGCAGGGAAATCTTCATGAATGAAGGTTCTGTTTTGAGAGATGATGTCCTTGTTGGCGTTGCTGACCAAGGCACCGGCAATCAATAGTCCGAAACCTACGTGCGCTACAGAGGCGCCTGCGAAGTTCCATCGCCCTTTGCCCCAGCGAATCCAGAATTCAAGGTTGGCGATAACTGCATAATAGCTCGTCCACATCAGGGTGATGTACATGGGGTTCCACATTTCTAATATCCAAGCGCTCAAGCCGGTAAGGAGGGTGGTTGCCACGAGCGTGGTGATTTGACGCTGGAAGAACAGCTTGGTGGAGGTTTGGCGGTACGAAAGGAATTGCCCCGCGCCAATTAATAACGTGATGATGATCGCAAACGGTACCTGAATGGCGTTATAGTGTGTAATAGGATCGTTCAAAACCTTGTTGTCATCGTAGAGCTGTATCAAGCCTTCTGGACCAAATAATTTGTTGAAGACTGGATAGGAAGTACTTAAAGTAATCTGCAAACCGCTGATCAACAGCACCAAAGCGCCAATGAACATCCAGAATTCACGGCTGTCCATACGGTCCTCTTGTTCCTTTTTAGGCAAGCCACGGTAACGGGCGAGGAAGAGCCCTAGGCTACCTAAGGTGAAGAAGAGGAGGTAAATTAATAATTGGCCACTCAATCCTAAATCCACGAAAGCATGTACAGAGCTATCGCCTAAAATACCAGAACGGGTAAGGAAAGTTGAATATAAGACCAGCAAGAAGGTGATGATTAAAAGGAAGAATACGGACGGCATGACGCCTCCTTTATTGCGTTGGACGAGTAGAAGGTGTGTACCTGCAGCCATGGTGAGCCACGGAACTAATGAGGTATTTTCTACGGGATCCCAAGCCCAGAATCCGCCGAAACTCAATGCCTCATAGGCCCAAGCGCCGCCCATCAAGATGCCCACGCCTAAAATACCGACTGAGAATACGCTCCATTTCAAAGCGCTTGAAATCCAAGAAGTATAGTCTTTGCGCAACAGTCCAGCGATAGCGTAGCTAAACGGAATGAGGGTTGAGGCAAAGCCCAAGAATAGGGTAGGCGGGTGAATGGTCATCCAGTAGTTCTGTAGCAATGGATTTAAGCCTGAACCGTCCATGAAATTTGGGAAGCGGGTAAGGTAGTCTTCGAACTGTGTCCAAGGCAATCCTAGGTTTTCAGGAAGTTCACGTACCAAGTTGAAGGGACTGTAGCCCAACTGGTAATCGCCAATCCAAACACCTAAAATCATGCTCACCAAGAAGGCTTGGACGGCGGCAAACACACCCACTACCGGGCCTTCAAAGTTCTTCGCAGTATAGGTAAGAATCCATCCCAGAATAGCATTCCAGAACATCCATAGTAGGAAAGAACCTTCTTGGCCTTCCCAGAACGCGGAGAACAAATAGCGTGGCGGGAGGTCTAGTGAGGTGTGTTTCCACACATAGTCAAACTCGAAGTAGTGGTTGGCCATGATGAAAAACAGCGTACCAATAAGTCCGAAAAGAGTGATGGCATGGACTCTAAATGCGAAGCGGCCAACGGTTTTCCAGCCTTCACCTTTGCTGTAGTAAGCGAAGGTGGACAGTAATGCGAACACAAATGAAATGGCCGTTAAACCCCGTCCGAGTTCAGCGGCCCATAAATGTTCTCCAATGTAGTTCATAGGGGTTATTTGTAGATTTTATCCGAATCCACTTCGTTTTGTTCGTTGTATTTCGATGGACACTTCATTAGAATGTCGGTGGCAACAAAGGCGGAGTCAGTGGCGTATCCGGTCATGGTAATTTCTTCGGAACGCTCGAAATCTTGAGGTTTAGGTTGGTTGTAGACCACGGTGCTCGCATTTCCCTTTTTATCTTTGGCAGCAAAGGTGAGGGTGACGGTTTTCGGGTCGAAGCTCATCGGCTCCTCAAGGTTGAGGTACCCGATCACAGTAGTAGTTTCTCCTTGCTTTAAACTGGCATCTGCGAAACTGCTGTAGGTCGCACTATTGCCTAGGTTCACTAGGGTGAAGCCAATGAGTACTGCAATGGCAATGATGATGGCAATCTGGCTATTTTTCATTTTCCAGTTTTGTGATTTTACGGTCCAATTGGACCAAGTACAGCGCCAAACCCACAAAAATGATAGCTATGACCGCTACCACCACATAAATCTTGCCGTTGCTGTACATCGGGTTGTCATTTTGTGCCCATCCCATCAGTGGCAAGCACATCGCTAGAAGCGGTAAGAATTTTTTCATTCTTGAAGAGCTTTTAATCTATAACGCAAGGAAGCGATCCAGGTTCCCACTAAAATCCAACCTATTACGGCGGGGTAGAATACCATGCGCAGTCCGTTGTCTAAATCATAACTATTGAATCCGGGGTTTCCACCATTACCAGGGTGCAAGCTGTCGGTCATACGAGGGAGGATTCCAATGAAAACAATCATCATCACGAAGGCGAAGATGTTGTACACGGCGGAAATTCTCGCCTTTTTGCGGGCATCGTCCATGGAGTTGCGCAATACGAAGTAGGCTAGGTATATGAGAATAGTAATGGCCGTGCCGTTGAGTTTCGGATCATTGGTCCACCAAGCACCCCATGTAAATTTAGCCCAAACCATTCCCGTGAACAGACCCATGAAGGAGAAGAACATGCCCATCTCAGCCAGGCTGATGCTGCGACGGTCTTTGGCCAAATCTTCAGTGCCAAGGAAACGAATGGCGTTCCAAAAACTCGCCGCCATCATGGCCACCATGGCAAACCACATACTCACGTGATAAAACAGATTGCGAATGCTTTCTTCGATAATAGGGAGATCAGGCACCTTGGTCAACAAACCATAGATCAAACTATAAGCGACCAATAGCAACCCCAATACCTTGTAAATGCTTCCTTTCATGTGTTGTTTTAATCTTGCCAAAGATACGGAAAGAGTAGGTAGGCTAAGAGGCCTATTCCCATATCTAAAGCAACTAATGTTCCCAATAGATTAGCGGCATCGGTAAGGGTCACACCCACAATGGCTTGCAGGTTTATAGCGCTGGTTATTTGGAGCACTGGAAAGAGGAGAGGGATGGCTAAAATGGCCCCCAACATGGAATTTCCTTTGGTCCGGTGTGCGATGCCGCTGGTCAAGGTCAAGACCACACTAAATCCTGTCGCGCCTAGTATTAGTCCAATAAAAAACAAGACCGTGTTGTACACTGGGTTACCAAAGAACACGCTGAACACGCCCCAAGTCGCCATACTCAAGAACATCATGTAGACCACATTGAACAACATCTTAGCGATAATAGTGTGCTTGGCATTTGCGATCGTTTGGAAGTAATAGAAGTGGGGCCCGCTCTCGAATTCGAAGCTTCGAGAAGATAATTGGAGCGAACCAAAAAATACGACTACCCAAAGCAATGTGTTCCATGCCGAATTTGAAGGTGTGCTGCCGCTCAACAAATAAATAAGGTAGGATACGCCGAGCAAGTACAGTCCTAATGAAAAAAGCACATTGCTATTTCTTACCTCTTGGCGGAAAAAACGAACCAGCAAGCGCATAATTTTTTGCATTTCACAAAATTACATCAAACTATTTCAGCACCTTTTATGTTTATCACAAAAACCCTTACATGAAACAAATTTTGTCCCTACTATCTGTTGTGTTGCTATTCTCTTGCAACAATGAAATACAAAAAACCAGCTCAAATACACTTGCCATGAGCACTCTACCTATTGATTTTTATGCCCTGAATTCCAAAACTATTGATGGACAACCGTTCTCGTTTTCTTCATTGAAAGGAAAGAGAGTTTTGATTGTCAATACCGCTTCTAGGTGCGGCTATACCCCGCAATACGAGGATTTAGAGAAGTTGTACCGTACCTATGGAGGAGATAATTTCACGGTAATTGGTTTTCCGTCGAATGATTTTGGTTGGCAAGAGCCTCGTTCTGAAGATGAAATTGCAGAATTTTGTTATTCCAAATACGATGTGACGTTTCCCATGATGTCAAAGGTGAAGACAGGGGCAAGTCGCGGTGACGATATTTACCAATGGTTGTGTAATAAAGAGCAGAATGGCGTTTCTGATGCCAAGGTTAGTTGGAACTTTAACAAGTTCCTCATTGATGAAAATGGACGCTGGGTAGCACATTTTCCTTCTTCTACGAGTCCGATGAGTATGGAAATCACGACCTTTGCTTCAGGAAAGTAAAGATTATGAAACTTGATATTCTTGCTTTCGGTGCCCATCCCGATGATGTCGAGTTGGGGGCTGGAGGCATTCTAGCTACTCACGCCGCAGCGGGGAAAAAAGTCGGTATTGTTGACTTGACCCGTGGCGAAATGGGTACCCGTGGAACCCCTGAACTGCGTGATGCTGAAGCTGCCGAGGCTGCCAAAATTTTGGGTTGTGTTGTTCGAGAAAACCTGTGTATGCCAGATGGTCAAGTGGGCTACGATCATGAATCACAATTATTAGTGGCGAAAATGGTGCGGAAATACCAGCCTGAAATTGTCATTATGAATGCACCGACAGACCGCCATCCTGATCACGGTAGAGCTTCTCGTTTGGTTGAGGAAGCATGTTTTATCAGTGGTTTGCACAAGATTGAATTAGAAGAAAATGGATCTAAATTGGCTCCGTGGCGTCCGAAAACAATGTATAAATACCTGCAGTTTTACAATCTAAATCCGGATCTCATTGTAGATATATCCTCGGGATTTGAACAAAAATTAGCCAGTATAAAAGCACATGCTAGTCAGTTCTATGATCCTAATAGTAATGAGCCAGAAACGGTTATTGCGAGTAAGGGGTTTTTAGACAGTGTGGTAGCGCGTGCTCAGGACTGGGGCCGTATTATTGGCGCTGCTTACGCAGAGCCCTTGATCACGGTTAGACACGTCGGAGTAGAAGACTTAACGGCGTTGAAATAAGATTTGATTGTCTCAATTGAGATACATAAAATTTATTTAAAAATTTTGTGTATTTTTGTTGCTTACTTTTTAATTAAAACACTTGTTGTTTATGAAACCAAAGGCAGTAGTTAACTACATCCGCGAAAACCAAAACAATAACAAAACTTTGAAGTCTTTATTTGCTTCTCAGTTCTTGGGGAAATTTTCTGATGAGGAATTAGCCGGTCTAACACGTTCTATTGAGAAAGAGGTAGTACGTCGCCAGCAAGCCGTTGTTGATGAGAAAATTGCCTACCTACAGTCTTTAGGTTACACGGTGAACAAATAATTCACACGGTACATCACAAAAAACCGCGCTTTCGGCGCGGTTTTTTTTTATGCAAATTTTTCGCTGGTCTTAATCTCTGCTACTAAGCAACGAGATGTAGTACGCGAGCTGAGCCATTGAAGCCAACGCAGCAACTAGGTAGGTGCGCGCTGCCCAGTTAAGGGCGTCTGCTGCTTTCTCGTGTTCTAGAGTATTGATAGTTCCCGTTGTTGTCAACCAAGCGAGTGCTCTATTAGAAGCATCATATTCCACCGGTAATGTAACCAAGGTAAAAGCGGTGATGGCAGATTGAGAAACAATCAACACCCATATGATGGTATCAAAGCTGAACAGTTTCAACAAACCAAAACCTAAGAACATAGACCACATGACGATGCTCATGATTTTTCCGCTGGCATTTGCCAATGGAACTAACTGTGAACGCATGTCAAGCCATTGGTAACCCACGGCGTGCTGTACAGCATGTCCAACTTCATGGGCAGCCACAGCCGCAGCGCTCACGCTTCGTCCACTATAGACTTCAGGGCTCAGGTTGACAGTTTTATCTAAAGGATTGTAGTGATCGGTCAACTTACCTGGTACGCTTTGAATGCGTACATCGGTGATGTTGTGATCGTCCAGCATTTTCTGTGCAATCTCTGCTCCGCTCAAGCCATTGCTTAAGGCTTCTTGCGAATATTTCTTGAATTTCGATTTCAAGCGTTGTTGTACCACAAAGCCTAAAACCACAAAAAGAATAATAAGTACAAACATTTTGGTGTTATAAAGTTGTTCGGATTCAAATAAACAAAATTTATGCCTGTTCGCAGCATAATGTAACTTTGGCAGATAGCCCGAGAACTCATGACAAAACGCCCATTGATTTTAGTCACTAACGACGACAGTGTCGTAGCCCCAGGTATTAAAACTTTGGCAGAGATTGCCAATGAGTTTGGCGAAGTCTACGTGGTAGCGCCTGATGGACCGCAAAGTGGAAAGGGCCATGCCATTACTCTCGACCAGAGCCTCAGGTGTAATGAGGTGCCCAGTGATGGGCCTCAAAAGGAGTACAAGGTCAGTGGCACACCGGCGGATTGTGTGAAACTCGCGATCAATGTAGTACTGCCAAGAAGACCTGATTTGATTTTAAGTGGGATTAACCACGGGTCCAATGCCTCGGTGAATGTCATCTACTCCGGAACCATGAGTGCGGCGGTTGAAGGTGCCTTGGAGCGCATTGATAGTATTGGGTTTAGTTTGGATGAATTTCCATGGACCGCTTCTATGGCGGCGGCCAAACCCTATGTGCGCACTGTTATTGCCAATGTTTTGGAAAATGGATTGCCGAGCGGAGTGTGTTTGAATGTGAATATTCCCGCCAATGATAAGGTGCCTTACAAAGGATTGAAGGTTTGTCGTCAGGCCATAGGAAATTGGGTAGAGGAGTTCGACTCTAGAATAGATCCATATGGACGTCCATATTACTGGCTGACCGGTAAATATGAATTGTACGATCAAGGCAGCGATACGGACATTGCGGCATTGACAGACGGCTATGTAAGCGTAGTGCCTGTGAGTGTTGATTTGACGGCTCACGAAACTATTGCGACCCTAAACCAGTGGAATTTTGAGAATAAATAAGAAGAAGATTGACCAATTCATTGGGTTCATCGTAGGATTAGGTGCGCCCGTGTTTTCTATCGCTGTAGCGCTAGAAACCTTTCCTGTTTTACAGGATATTGGAGATATAGCAAATTCAGCATGGCGTCTTATTGTCATGCGCGCGATTTCTTTTGGGGTGATTGTAAATGCAGCATTGTTTTTTGCAGCAATGATTTGGGAGCATGAACAGGTTGCAAGAGGTGTATTATTCTCTTGTATTCCTAGCCTTGTAGCCGTAATCTACTTCCAATTCATTGTCTAATGAAAATCTATTGGATTGCAGGCGAGCCCTCCGGGGATGTTCAAGCGGCAGCAGTGGCAGAAGCGCTACAAGCTCGTCAACAATCCATTGATCAGCGCGGTTGGGGAGGCCCTCAGCTCAAGGCTGCAGGTGTTTCCTTAGATCGAGACATCTGCTCCGAACCATTCATGGGCTTTATAGAAGTGGTCTTGCGCGCAAGAACTATCACCAAACGATTCTCACAGTGTAAACGCGATGTGCTTGCCTTCCAACCGGATGTGTTGGTCTTGGTAGATTATCCAGGTTTCAACTTGAGGATGGCGGCTTGGGCTAAATCCCAGAGTATACGTGTGGCTTACTTCATTCCTCCCAAGATTTGGGCATGGAAAGAAGGCCGGATTGAAAAACTTCGTCAGCACTGCGATGCGATTTATAGTATTCTGCCTTTTGAACAAGCTTGGTACAAAGAGAGAGGGCTGGATATAACTTACGTAGGCAATCCATTGGCCTACAAATACAAGGATAAAGTCGCTAAAGGTTCAGGTTCTGTAGCACTCCTTCCAGGTTCAAGAAAACAAGAGATTAAGCGACACCTACCTATTTTCTACGCCTTTGCGCGATTGCATCCCGCTATTGGATTCAAAGTCATTCGACCCGCTATTACCCAAAAATTCTGGCCTGCTTTGGAAGTGCCTGAAAATGTGGAGATATTCACCGGATCCATTGAAGAAGGACTGCATGAAGCGATGTTTGCAGCTACCTGTAGTGGAACAGCATCTTTAGAGGTTGCCCTGCTAAAAGTGCCACAAGTAGTGGTGTACAAGGCGAATCCAGTGTCATTGCGCATAGCAAAACTCTTTGTAAAGGTTAAATATTTTTCCTTGCCAAACCTCATCCTAAATCGCCCGGCCATCACCGAACTGTTGCAAGGAGAGGTCACGCCAAACCGTCTTTCTAGCTTGTTTGTTAACTCGGTAAAAGAAATGGACTCTTTCTCATATTACGAGGAGCTGGTGGCGGCTTTGGATGATTATAACCCCGGGGATAAAACCGCGGAAGAACTCATTGACCTTGTATCTTCGCAGCGATGAGAAAATTAATCGTCCTTTTTCTATTCGCCCAGCTGGGGGTTCAGGCTCAGGAGTTTCTTGAAGAAGCGAGAATGAGTGGCCCTAGGGTATTCTTGTTTGCAGAAGATTTCTATTCGCGTGCCCAAGTCAAGGTCAAACAGGGCTCGTATCTGATGAAAGGATATAATAAAGATTCTACCTATGTTCGAGAGTACGGTCCTGATGATGTGCATCCACTCTACACCTTTCGCGCGGAACTCATGATCAACCGAACGGAGTTTGATTCCATTACATTTTATTCGAACGACACTATTGTTTTGCGTGTTTTGCGCGGAGGCGAATGGACAGAACAGCGACCTTATACGGGTAAATTGACCCTTCGAAATAATCTAATTTATATTGATGCTATCGCTCATTGCTCTATGGAGGACTATTTGGCGGGAGCGGTTGAAGCTGAAGGTGGTTTGACCGGTCGGGGTAGTTATTTGAAGGCTCAGGCCGTACTGGCCCGTACTTGGCTTATGAGCAATGAGAAAAAGCACATCAATGACGGGTTTCACGTGAAGGACGACCAAAGTTCTCAAGCTTTTAAAGGCGTGGCTCACGGCGCGCATGCCGAGGAAGTGATGAAGGCGGTGTTGAGCGTTCAGGATACGGTAGCCCTGTACAACGGCAAACCCATTGTCGGATTCTACCATAGCAATTCAGGCGGCCAAACGTTATTGCCTCAGGAGGTTTGGTCTCAGGCTCTTCCGTACTGCCGCAAGGTGGTGGATCCATTTTCGTTGAAGGGCTCAAAACTTAATTGGACCCAAACCCATACCTGGGAAGAATGGAACAGCTACTGGACACGTGTTTATGTGGATCTCAGCAAAGAGGAGTGGGACCAATTCTTTCAAAACCTCCCGAGCGATCGTCTGTCGCATTGGACATTTGGAGAAGAAAAACACAAGTTGGAAACCGCGCGACGTGCATTCAAGTGGCGTAGTACTTTTGTGCATTGTGAGGCTACCGAGGCGGGGGTAGTGGTGACCGGAAAGGGCTTTGGACACGGCGTCGGGATGGCGCAACAGGGCGCTATGCACATGGCGGCATCAGGATTTACTTGGCAAGAAATTTTGGATTTCTATTTCAAGGACCTCACGTACGATGTGGTGAATAACCCATAGTTCTCCACAAAATTTTCTTTTCTGCTTCTCAGTGGCCAATTTTTATACATGCCACTCTATCCCATATTCATTTTACTGATAGCCATTGGGCTTCGCGAGCAGTATACCATTTCTGCGAGCGCGGTCTTAGGGCTTTTGCTGTGGTCGCCGCGATGGCACCGTCCCACTCGTGACCTGCAACTCTTAATGCTCGCCGCGCTCATACTCACTATTGCTCCCACATATCTCGAATGGAGGCAATGGTATAGGTACGAACCGCCCGAAGTGTTGGCGGGGGCGGGGGCTGTGTTGCGGCAATGGCTCACAGGGCGGATAGCAGAGGCGGCGCACGGGCGGCTCGCATTTTTCCTTCAAGCAGTGTTGGTCGGTGATAAGGGAGGGTTGCAGGAGGATACTTTAGCGGCTTTTGGGGTTTTAGGGATAAAGCATATGCTGGCGGTCAGTGGCTTCCATGTGGGGATTTTGACCAGTATGACATTGCCGCTCTCTAAGGTGCATCAGCACAGATATTGGCAATGGTTGGTACAAGGGGTGTTGGTGGTGTTTTTAGTCGTATATGCTACGGCGGTGGGCGGTGGACCTTCGGTGGTGCGGGCGGTGGGGTCGTTTGCGTTGGCGCGGTTAGCTCTGGCGAGGCGGTGGAAGGTCGCCTCGATGCACTGGCCCATGGCCGTGGGCTTGGGGTGTTTTTTGGTTGCGCCTGAGATGGTAGAGGAATTGGGTTTCCAGCTCAGTTATGCCGCGGTGCTGGCCATTTTGATTGTTCTCAGGCAGAGTCCTTGGGCGGATTTCATGCATCATTACCAGATGGTGAAGCACCCGAAGTTACCCGTATGGCTTTTGACACTACAGATTTCCTTGGCAGCTTGGATCGGCACGCTGCCCTTAGTGAGTTACCATTTTGGCGGTGGCTCTCCCTATTTTATCCTCGGGAATTTACTGGTGGTGCCGGTGTACACCCTGTTTATATGGACGGGACTGTGCGCTGTTTTCCTAGGGCCGTGGATGCCTAGGATATGGTTGGAATGGTGGAATGTGGCTTTTGAATATTGGGACCAATGGGTCCTTACAAATACACTCTTATTGAGTACGTAGTACAGTCAATCTTTCCGCAACCGCATTCACAGGCACGCGCTCAAAGGTGCCGTCGTAGAAGAGATGGATACTTCCCGTTTCCTCGCTAATGGTCAGGGCTAGGGCGTCCGTACGTTCAGAAATCCCTGCGGCCGCGCGGTGGCGTAATCCGAATTGTGAAGGGAGATCACTACTTTCACTTAAAGGCAGGATGGATCCTGCGGATACCGCAGTATTCCCAGAGATGATGGTCGCCCCGTCGTGTAATGGTGCGTTTTTGAAGAAAATGCTTTCCAGAAGGATGCGGCTCAAGGTCGCGTTGAGCTCATGGCCTGTGCCGGCGAAGGCTCCTAAGGGATCTTTGCGTTCTATGACCAGTAGGGCACCGGTTTTGTGTTCGGCTAATTGTGCCGTGGCGGCAGCAATGGCTTCTATACTGAGCGTGTGGGTTTGATCAGCTTTGCCCACCTTGAACAATCCTTTCCAGCCCTGGCGGCGAGTGAAAGTGGCAGATCCTACCACCAAGAGAAATTTTCGAATTTCCTGTTGGAAGACGATGACCAAAATGATCAATCCGACACCCATGAAAGAGCCTAGTATTTCGCTGAGAAGGTTCATCTCCAAGACTTGGACTAAACTGTACAGCGAGTAAATTGCGACCATACCGATAAGGATGCGAATGGCTGCCGTGCCTTTTAATAGACGGTAGACTTGGTACAGCAAAAAGGCTGCGATGATGATATCTAGGGCATCGAGGACCCCAAAATTTAACGCTCCCATGATGGCAATAAATGTGGTACTCCTTCCGGGTAAAGGTGGGTAAACAAGGTAATGGTTTCTAAGGCTTCTTTCACATCGTGTACACGGAGGATTTGAGATCCGCCTACCAAGGCGGCCATGTGCAGTGCTGAAGTGCCGTTGAGGCTTTGCGCTGCATCACTGTTTAGGGCCTTGTAAATCATGCTTTTGCGGGAGATGCCGGTGAGAATTGGTCGACCCAATAATTGAAAGGTATGCAACTCGCGTAGCAACTGGTAGTTGTGCTCCAAGGTCTTGCCAAACCCAAAACCTACGTCCACAATGGTGTCATGGATGCCCATCGCGTGCAACTTTGGCAGCTGTTTTGAGAAGAACTTCACAATATCCTGGGTCACGTGATTGTAGGTCGGATTCTGTTGCATATCCTGTGGCGTACCCTGCATGTGCATCATGATGTAGGGACAGCGGTGTCCCGCCACAACCTCATACATTTTTGGGTCCAATGTTCCTCCGCTGATATCATTGATCATGTGCGCTCCAGCGTCTAAGGCTTTCTGTGCTATGCCACTTCGAAAGGTGTCGATCGAGATAAAGGTCTCAGGAAACTCCGACAATACGGCTTGCACCGACAGAAGAACGGCTTCCAAACGCGCCCACTCCTCATCTTCTGTGACGTGGTCGGCGCCCGGACGAGAACTATAGGCGCCTAAATCCAAAATGCGGGCGCCCTCCTTCAACATCTTGCGTGCTTGGGTTGCGGCGGCTTCAGCAGTGCCAGTGCGGCTTTCCGCGTAAAATGAATCCGGGGTACAGTTGATGATGCCCATCACCCAGGGTGTGGATATCGTGTGAATTGTCCCTTGCACATTGAGCATGAACTCCGTCATTGTTCTCGTATCTTCGTTGGTAACGCAAAGTTAAGTAATGAATACAGCTGACCAATTCGATGCCGTACTAGATAAATGCCACGGCTTATTTGAGAAAAAAGGAAAGGATTACGGAACCGCATGGCGCATCCTGCGTCTGCCTTCGTTGACAGATCAAATTTTTATCAAAGCCCAGCGCCTGCGCAGCATAGAAGAGAAGGGAACCCAAAAGGTGGACGACCCACTAGAGGGGGAGTTCATCGGGATTTTGAACTATAGCATCATGGCGCTTATTCAACTCGAGCGCGGGGTGGCGGAGCAACCCGATATGGATTGGGAAGCCGCCAGCGCGGCGTATTTAGCCAAGGCGAACGAAGCGAAGGAGCTGATGTTGCGTAAGAACCATGATTACGGTGAGGCCTGGCGCGATATGCGAGTCTCGAGCTTCACGGATTTGATCATCCAAAAGCTCTTGCGCGTCAAACAAATTGAAGATAACCAAGGCAAGACTTTGGTCAGTGAAGGCTTAGAGGCCAACTATCTGGATATGGTGAACTACAGCGTTTTTGCGCTGATTATGTTTATGGAACGCGGAAAATAATAGCACCATGATCAAACGCATTCTCATTCCCGTAGTCCAATTCCTTGTAGGCGGACTATTCATTTTCTCAGGATTAGTGAAGATGAACGATCCAGTGGGATTTTCTTTCAAGCTTGAAGAATATTTCAGCGAACCGGTCTTGAACATCCCTTTCTTGGAACCTCTTGCACTGCCATTGGCCATCGTGTTGGTCGTTGTGGAGGTGCTGCTGGGGGCAGATTTATTGATGGGCATTAAGCGTCGCTGGACCATGGTGCTGCTCACCGGGATGATTGGTTTCTTCACCTTCTTGACGTTCTGGAGTGCTTATTTCAACCAAGTGACAGATTGTGGTTGCTTTGGTGATGCCATTCCACTGACTCCTTGGGAGAGTTTTTATAAAGACGTTGTCTTGAGCATACTCATTGCCTTCCTGTGGTGGGGTGAACGCGCTCAGATCAATTTCTTCCCAAAAGCCATCTTGAAATTTCTTGCTCCTGCCATTTTGTTGGGGTGTATAGGATTTACCTACCACGTGATGAACCACCTGCCGATGAAGGATTTCCGTCCGTATGCGGTAGGAGAGAGCATCATTGAAGGGATGAAGCCTGCGGAGGAATTGGGCCTAGAGCCCCCTCAATATGAGGTGATCTACACAATGGAACAGGAGGACGGTACGCGCACAGAGATTACCTCGAAGCAATATGTAGACGACAAGTGGTGGGAGAAAACGGAGTGGACCATGGTTTCAGAATTGAGTAAGACCATTAAGGTGAGCGAGGGATACGAGCCGCCCGTGCATGATTTCAGTCTGATGTCAGACTATGGTGATATGACCGATAGCATTTTGGCGCTGAACGAAGTGTGGTTGCTTGTGGCCTACAATGTTAAGAAGACCCACTCGGAAGGATGGGAGAAGGTGGTGCCGAAATTGTCACAATTATCTCAAAACAACATCCCACATGTTGCACTCAGCGCTTCTATGCCGGAGGAATTACATGCTTTTGGCCTGCCTACAACCACACCCTTTGCTTTTACCGACGAAACGACCTTGAAAACGATGGTGCGTTCTAACCCGGGATGGGTGGTGCTCCAGCGCGGAACGGTCAGTGCAAAATACCATTATAACGATACTCCGAATTGATCCGATTCTCCCTTCAAAAAATCGCCCTCGCCGTGCTTACCCTCTGGGGTGTAGCGACGTTGGTGTTTTTGTTGTTTACGCTCGTTCCTGGTGATCCAGCGCAAATGATGTTGGGCAAGCGCGACGATCCTGAAGCCCTGGCGGCCGTACGTGCGAAGTACGGGCTCGACCAGCCGCTGAGCGTGCAATACGTGCAGTATTTGGGCCGCATCTCACCCGTGAACTTCAGCGGAGAAGGCCCACTACTGAAAGCTCCGGACTTTGGCGAGAGCTTTCAACGTCAAGGACAAAAAGTCAGCGCCCTAATAGGTCAAACCTTCCCAAATACAGCCTTGTTGGCACTCACAGCCATAGGATTTGCCGTAGTGGTCGGTGGCGTACTGGGTGCTATTGTTGCCTACAGGGAAGGAAGTACTTTGGACCAATTCCTCACTGCCTTCAGCGCCCTAGGAATGAGCTTGCCGTCCTTTTTTACCGCCGTGCTCTTTGCTTGGATCTTTGCCTATCTGCTCGGGCCTTGGACGGGATTGAACCTGACGGGCTCCCTCTATGCTGTGGACGATTATACCGGTGAACGCTACCTGCAACTCAAAAATCTCATTCTGCCGGCCTTGACCTTGGGCATTCGTCCCATCGGTGTAGTGCTGCAACTTACCCGCAATAGCGTACTTCAGGTTGCCCAGCAAGACTTTGTGCGCACTGCAAGAGCCAAAGGCCTGAAGGAAGGCCGAGTCTTTTTCCGACACATCCTGCCGGTTGCCTCGAATCCCATCATTACGACCATCAGCGGTTGGTTTGCATCGCTCTTGGCTGGAGCGGTATTTGTGGAAATTATTTTTGGTTGGAATGGCATGGGAAAATTGCTCGTAGAAGCGTTAAATACTCGAGATTTGCCAATAACAATGGGATGCGTCATGGTCATCGCCGCCATCTTCGTTTTCTTAACGACGTTAGTGGATGTGCTGTACGCAGTGCTTGACCCAAGAATACGAGCGGAACTATTTTAAGAACACACAACAACATCAATACATAATCATGAGAAGAAAGATTGTAGCAGGGAACTGGAAAATGAACACGACGTACAACGAAGCGATGGATTTGGTCGCAGAATTGAAGTCGTCGTTGACGGAAGAAGTCGTAGGAGAAACAGGTGTCATCATCACTCCTCCAACCGTATTCTTGAGTGATGTAGTAAATGAATTGGTCGACAATCCATTCATCGCTGTCGCTGCACAGAACTGCCACGAACAAGATAATGGTGCCTACACCGGTGAAATCAGCGCTCCTATGTTGGCCTCTTTGGATTTGGACGCGGTGATCATCGGCCACAGTGAGCGCCGTCAGTACTTCGGCGAGACCAACGAGAGCTGTAAGATTAAAATAGGCCAGGCTTTGAACAATGAACTGGCTGCAATCTACTGCATCGGCGAAACCTTGGAAGAGCGTAAGAGCGGAAACTACATGGACGTGATTCTAAGCCAATGTGCCGAAGGTTTAGAAGGCTTCTCAGAGGAAGATATGGACAACATCATTTTAGCCTACGAGCCAGTTTGGGCTATCGGAACAGGCGAGACAGCTTCTCCAGAGCAAGCGCAAGAAGTACACGCAGGTATTCGTGCTTGGTTGGTAGAGCGTTTTGGCGGAGAGGCGGCCCAAGATATTTCGGTATTGTACGGCGGCTCATGTAAGCCTGGCAATGCAGCAGAATTATTCGCACAACCAGATATCGACGGTGGTTTGATCGGCGGTGCCTCTTTGAGCGCATCAGATTTTACAGCAATCGTTAAAGCTAGAACCGAAGCCTAATGTTGGAAACCCCAGTGCACATTGAGCTGACCGCCACGGTCGTTCCCTTGGAACCCTTCCGCGATGTGTTCATTGCACAGCTCGGGGAATTAGGCTTTGATACTTTCACCGATACGGAGTATGGGTTTCAGGCGTACATTTTAAAGGACCAATTCTCTTCTGATGCCATCGCTGAGACCCTTCAATGGGACGGTGTTCAGATTACCTATGCCTTGCAAGAAATCGAGCAAGTGAACTGGAACGCGGAGTGGGAGAAGAACTTTGATCCTATTGATGTCGACGGTCGCGTCTACATCCATGCTCCTTTCCACACGCCAAAACAAGGCTATGAGCATCTGATGTTGATCGAGCCAAAGATGTCCTTTGGTACGGGCCACCACCAAACTACCCACATGATGATTCAGTGGACCTTAGAATTGCCCACCGAAGGCCTCCGCGTCCTCGACATGGGCTGTGGGACAGGAATCTTAGGGATCCTTGCTGGGATGCGTGGTGCGGCTCACATTCACGGGATAGACATCGACACCTGGTGCGTGGAGAACACCTTGGAGAATGCACAGCGCAATGCCATTGCCATGAGCTGCGACCAGGGTGGAGCGGAAGCCATCAAGGATACCTATGATTTGATTTACGCCAACATCAATCTCAATGTGCTCCTCGCGGACATGGAAGCCTATGTCGCCGCTTTGGCCGACGGAGGTACCATCTTGTTCAGCGGTTTTTACGAGGAAAATGTGCCTACCCTTCGCGAACGTGCCGAGGGCGCTGGGCTAACCTACGAAGGCATCAAAGGGCGCGATCAGTGGCGAAGTGTTAAAATGAGAAAGTAATGCGAAGAATTGGACTGCTTATTACACTTTTATTGAGCCTGGGGCTTCACGCCCAGAAGGTGGTCCGATTCTCCGAGCTCGAACTCTTCCAAGACGAATTTCTCGAGCTCATCGACCTGAATAAAGAGCAAAAGACGCTGTATCAAGATAGCCTGTTGCCCAACGCCATGTTGGCGGCTGACGAGTTCGGGGAGTTGTGGATAGATTTGAGCAATCAACTCATCCGAAAGCGCCTAGTTAAAGCAGAGGTTTGGGAGGAACTTATACGACTTACCTACGATATTTATGAAGGCGAGGCCTATGGAAGCGCCGAGCAGATGGTCAATCACCTGCTTGCCTACTCTAAGAAGAACCCGTCTACCAAGATTAGGGACTACATCCACCAGCAGTACCTTAACTACAGCAAGCATATTTTTGGCGATTCTCATGATTTTGTGTGGAGTGCGCCCCATGCGTTATGGAGCTTTTCCTTCGAGGACGGTGCCCCAGTGTACCGTTTTGAAACAGAAGACCTTTATGGTCGATACTTAGAGGACAGTACGCAAATCATAGGAGCCAACTTCAAGTATTACCCGGAAAAAAACCTAATAGAAGGTGAGGGCGGCACTGTTTTTTGGTCCCGAGTATTATTACCTGAGGACGAGCGCTATGCGGAATTGGGCACATGGAACCTCGATGTGAACAAAGGAGGATACCGGGCCAAGGCTGTCCTTCATGCCTATAACCTTTTTCCTGAACCTATAAAAGGAACTTTGGAAGATCGCATGACGGGAACTACTACCAAGCGCTACCCGCAATTTACCAGTGAACGTAACGACTACCTCATCGAGAACATTTTTCCAGATGTTCATTTCAAAGGGGGCCTAGGAGTTATTGGTGCTCAATTCTACGGAAACAGTCCAGACAGCACTCTAGGACAATTAGTCTTTACCTATAAAACCGATACAGTCATCACCCTAAAAAGCGGCCGTTTCGGGTTCCAAGACAGCCTCATCGCCTCCAAGCGAGTAGAGGTGGTGGCGCATTTGGGTGAGGACAGTATCTACCACCCATACTGTGAAATCCGCTACGATCCGCGCTCAGGGCAGTTGCGCATGTTGCGCTACAAAACCGGATTAGGCTTGACCTCGTGGATTGACAGCTATCATTCGATGGAGGTAAATGTGGACCAATTAGTCTGGAATCAAGGTACGCCACTACTAAACTTACGCAACCCTAACCTCGGATCTATGCAGGCAGCTGTTTTTGAAAGCAAGCAGTTCTTCCGTATCTCCCGTATGGAGGAAATAGCTGGTTTACAACAAACACATCCTTTGATGAACCTCCGAGATGCAGCCTACCCTTGGGGATATGATAACGTACCGCTCAAGGATTTGATTTACGCCCTGCGTATGCCTTTGGACCAGGGAGAGAAATTCCTTTATGAAATGGCTATTCAAGGTTTTGTAACCTTCGACCAAGACCAACAAACCATCACACTAACTGACCGGTTATTTGAATACTTGCTGAACTGGCAAGGCAAGAGAGATTATGATGTAATCCAATTCGTTTCTCGGGTTGAGCAAGGCAACAATGCACAAGTAAGCCTGCTGAATTACCAAATGAATATCGCAGGTATTGGGATGATTGCCGTCAGTGATTCTCAGGAGGTTAACCTCTTTCCTAAAGGAGGGCTTATTACAGTCAACCGCGGAATGAATTTCAACTTTGATGGCCGCATCAACGCCGGCCTCTTTAGCTACTGGGGAACGGACTACGCTTTCAATTATGATAACTTCATGATTGACATGCCACGCATCGATTCGATGCGATTCAAGGTTAAGGAATTCAATCCTCCACCGGGCGAGCGTGCTGCACTGGTCAATGTCCAAACCGTACTTTCGGATCTTCAAGGCCGCCTCCGCATAGACCAAGCCGACAATAAAAGTTCGAAGGAATACTATCCTGAATACCCCATATTCGAAGCACTTAACAACTCTTTTGTCTATTACGACCACCCTCGTATACACAACGGTATTTATGAACGAAGTAGCTTTTATATGGCCGTCGAACCGTTCACTATTGACTCCCTAGACAATGCGACCACGGAAGGGCTGCTGTTTGATGCTACCTTCCACAGTGCTGATATCTTCCCCACGTTTCCACAGCCGTTGATGGTGATGCCGGATTATTCGCTTGGTTTCCAAACCCAAATGCCTTCAACTCCGGTCTTCAAGAGCTCTGGGACTTTTGAAGGCTCATTGGCATTATCTGGTAAAGGGTTGCGTGCTGAGGGTAGTATTGATTACAGACAAAGCCACTTAGTGAGTAAGGATATATTATTCTTCCCAAAACAAGCTTCCGGGCGCGCAACCACCTTTGGTATCACGGAAAATACGACCATGGGAGGTGGTTATCCTTTTGTTCAAGGCACAGATAATCCATTCCATTGGTTGCCGTATGACGACGAGTTGCAGGTCGAGTCACGCAATGTTCCATTTGATATGTATGTGGAACCTGAAGTGGTGGCAGAGGGCAAGTTGCGCTATGGCGGAAAAGGGCTTTTTGGCACTGGGGAGCTTCGTTATGGTACCGCGAAGCATAATAGTGAAAATGAGGGATACCAATTCTTCCATCGCTCCTTCACCTCCGCCGCCCAAGACTTTCGTGTAAAAACCAAGCTCGAGAACGAGGAATGGGCCTTCCAGATGTTGGATGCCTCTTGTGATGTGAACTTTGATGAACAATTGGGTCTCTTCGATAAGCTTAACCCTTATAGCACCATTGAATTCCCTGCAAACCAATATATGGCCTACATGGACCATGCCGAATGGAAGATGGACAAAGCAACGGTGGACATCAAGCACAATAGCGAGGGCGAGGCCTATATGGTCAGTACCCATCCGCAGCAGGATAGCCTGGACTTCACGGCTGGGTTTGCTAGATTCTATTTGGCGCCGAGTATTCTCGAAGCATTCGATGTACCAGAAATTCATGTGGCCGATTCCCGCATCCAGCCTGATAGCGGATACGTTCTCATTCGTATGAATGCGGATATGGACCCGCTGGAGAATGCCCGCATTGTTGCAAACAGGTTCAGTGAGCTACACGAATTCTATGAATCTGTGGTTCGAATTCGCGGCAAATATCGCTACACCGCTCACGGGATGTACGACTATGAAGATGAGGAAGGAAGCACTTGGCCCATTGTCTTTGAAAGCATCAAACCAGATACCTCAGGAACCACCATCGGTGAGGCTACCATCGCAGAAGCTGACGAATTCTATCTCAGTCCCTATTTCGGTTACCGAGGGAAAATCACCTTGCGTGCTGATGAGATTCCAATGTTCTACCTCGGTTCCATTAAACTCCAAAACGAGTGTAAGAACCTTCAGAGTATGTGGTACGATATAGCCTCTGAAATTGATCCTAAGGATATTGTAATTGAACTTCCAGAAAACGATCCTATGAGCCTAGCAGACAACACGTTCAATGGTATTTATATCTCTCAAGATAGTTTAGGCGGTCATAGTAATTTCTTATCCAAATACGCCGACCGACGTGATATTGAATTAATAAGCGCTAATGGTGTTTTGTTTTATGATTTCGAAGAGCAAGGTTACGTCATTACAACCACGTCAAAACTTAAGGATTCCCGAACCCCAGATCCGTATTTAATCTTCTATAACTACGATTGTGAACTATATGGAACAGGTCCTCTGAAAATATTGAGTAACACAGGTTTGGTAAATAGTCATATGGGTGGCGCAGCACATCATTATCTCAACAAGGATGAGGTTACAATTGATGCTGTTTGGACAATTGAGGCTCCATTGGATAAAGATCAATGGGAAAACGTAGCAAAACTTTTCACTGATTTTTCCGCAGCTGATATAGTTGACGATTTTAATTATCAAGAGGGTATATATTCTCTTTTAGGTGTAAAGGATGGTTCAAAATTTTTGAATGATTTCAGTCAATTCGATGGAAATGATAGGTTCCCAAAAGAATTTAGAAGTTCATTGGTTTTAGGTAATATCTCAATGCGCTACAGCGGCAAATACAAATCCTTCCTAGGCAATGGCGAGGCCATCATACAAAATATCTACGATGTACCTGTATTCGCCAAAGTAGATTGCTTGGTTGAAATTAAAGAACGCAGTAGAGGAGGGGAGTTTACCCTATTCCTCGACAATGGCACTGACTACCTCTTCATCAACTACAAGGGAAATTTGATGAGCATCCGCTCCTCAGACGACACCTTTAACGATGCCATCCTTGCCAAGGATACGAAGGACCGTAGCGTCGCCGCCAAAGGTGATCAACCCGGCTTTTCCTACAACCTTGCAGGGAAAGGAAAAATCATGCTCCTCAAGCGAAGATTCGGCATCGAGGACTGAGGTGAATAATTTTTTACCCAAGTTTGCATCAAATGATGTGTAGGACATAAATTTGAACCATGAGCACGAAAGAGCAATATCAAAGTCAACAAGAAACCGTTCTCCAAGCGGAACGTTCTCTGGTCCTATTTAACGACCACGAGAACACTTTTGATTTTGTCATCGATGTACTTTGTGCGGTGTGTGAACACACTGAAGAACAAGCAGAGCAATGCGCTTGGATTACCCACTACAAGGGCAAGTGCCAAGTTATGACCGGTGACATCGACGAACTCCAGCACAAGGCTTTCCTCATGAGCGATGTAGGCCTTACAGTTGAGGTTCAATAAGGGACCAATTTTCCCCTCAAAAAATCCCCCAAGGGACTTTTGCAATTAACTTTTTGGTCTATATTTGCCACCCCATACGGGAAAGGCTGGCTGCGTAGCTCAACTGGATAGAGCATCTGACTACGGATCAGAAGGTTTGGGGTTCGAATCCCTACGCGGTCACAAAGAACCAAAAAAGCCCTGCAACGAAAGTTGCGGGGCTTTTTCATTTTAGAGCGTCCGAAGTTTACTTCGGAAAGCGTTAAAATGAAAAAGGCTATGAGCAGCGTTAGCTGCGCAGGGCTTGTTGGTTCGGAATTTGGAGCAGGAGGGATATTTGCCAAAGGCAAAAATCCCAAGACGGGAAAGCTGCGCAGGGCTTGTTGGTTCGGAATTTGGAGCAGGAGGGATCTTTGTCAAAGGCAAAAATCAAAAAAAGCACCCGCGAACGAGTGCCTTTAGTGTGAGAGTGGCGAGCGGACTAGCGGCCGCCCATTTGTTGCCTTTGTTCGGCGATTTTAGGATCAGCAATGAATTGGTCGTACTCCATCAACTTGTCCAAATTCCCGTGAGGGAAGATCTCTACGATACGGTTTGCGACGGTTTGGTTGATGGTGTGGTCATGCGAACTGAAGACCATCGAGCCTTTGAAATCACGCATACCATTGTTAAGCGCTTGAATACTTTCAAGGTCCAAGTGGTTCGTCGGCTCGTCCAAGAACAAGAGGTTGGCTTGCTGGAGCATCATACGGCTCAGCATACAGCGCACCTTTTCACCTCCTGATAGGACTTTGGCGCTTTTGAATACTTCTTCCCCAGAGAAGAGCATCTTGCCTAAAAACCCACGTACGAATACTTCGTCTTTATTTTCTGGAGAGAATTCGCGTAACCAATCGATCAAGTTGTCGTCAGTTTCAAAGAATTCCGCGTTTTCGTTCGGTAGGTAGGCGTGCTTGATGGTCTGTCCGAAAGCAAATGTACCAGCACTAGGCTTCTTGTTTCCTGAAATGATCTCGTAGAAGGCAGTCAGCGCACGGTGGTCGTCCGCCAAAAGGGCAATTTTATCGCCGCGA
Source organism: Flavobacteriales bacterium UBA3477 (assembly GCA_002378005.1). Classification (GTDB taxonomy): domain Bacteria; phylum Bacteroidota; class Bacteroidia; order Flavobacteriales; family Schleiferiaceae; genus UBA10364. The sequence goes on along the minus strand of DFQY01000051.1, from coordinate 4,097 downwards.
TTCATTTTAAAGCTCAAGTTTTGGAACAAGAGGTCGCCTGAATCATCGTGTGCGGCCAATCCTTCTACCTCGAGGATTTGGTCGCCTGCTTCGCGTAATTGGTCAAAAATAATGGCCGGGTACATGCGTGAAGAGGCTTGAATTTCGTCGATATTGATTTTATCCAACATCTTTTTACGAGAGGTTGCCTGCTTACTCTTGGATGCGTTTGCCGCAAAACGGGAAATGAACTCCTGCAATTCTTTGCGCTTATCTTCCGCCTTCTTGTTGGCCGCTTGGCGCTGACGCAACGCGAGTTGCGAGCTCTCGTACCAGAAGCTGTAGTTTCCGGTGTATTGCTTGATGCGTTTGAAGTCGATGTCCGCGATGTGCGTACAAACGGTATCGAGGAAGTGACGGTCGTGGCTCACGACAATCACGGTATTTCTAAAGTCGATCAAGAAGTCCTCCAACCAGGAGATGGTCTTAAGGTCAAGGTCGTTGGTAGGCTCATCTAGGATGAGGATGTCCGGATTTCCGAACAAGGCTTGAGCGAGAAGTACACGTACCTTTTTTGAGCCTTCAAGGTCCTTCATCAGATTGTAGTGCTCGTCGGCGTGGATGCCTAAACCGCTCAACAAATTGGCCGCATCGCTTTCTGCGTTCCACCCATCCATTTCTTCAAATTTCACCTCGAGGTCCGCTGCCAAAAGGCCGTCTTCCTCGCTGAAATCTGGCTTCATGTAAATAGCGTCCTTTTCCTGCATCAAATCCCACAAAGGCTTGTTGCCCTGAATCACGGTGTTCAATACCGTTTCCTCGTCAAAAGCAAAGTGGTTCTGCGAGAGGACCGACATGCGCTTTCCTGGTTCGAGAGATACACCCCCGGTGTTTGGGCTTATCTCGCCACTCAAGATTTTAAGGAAGGTAGATTTACCAGCACCATTAGCGCCAATAAGGCCATAACAGCGCTCGCCATGGAATTTTATATTGACGTCTTCGAATAGGACACGCTTCCCAAATTGAAGGGTGACATTATTTACGTTCAGCATGGTCAATGAATTTTGCCGCGAAGGTACGATGCACAGCCGGTTTACCCATAAGAATAAACCTTAGCGTGACAAAAGTGTTAATGTTCTAGGAATTAATTGGTTACAATTGCTTTATGAACATACCGGTCTTCACTTACAACTTTCGCAAAACCCTTGGGAAATACGCCCTCTATGTGGCCATTTCCAGTTTTGTGATCCATCTACTTTTGCACTTATTACGCCAATATGTTCCTGGAGGTATGGACGCCAGATTACTGGCGGATCCCATCAGCGCGATTTACACGCCCTTCTCCATTCTCTTGGTGTATGAGGCGTATTTAATGATTTATTACCTACGTCGAAGCACTACCTTGTATATCGCGAAGCAATACGAAGTGATCGCACTGATCTTGATTCGTGGGCTGTTTAAGGATATGGCGGTATTGGATTTAGGAGCGACGAATTGGCAAACGATGCACAACCTTGAATTTGGGATAGACATTCTATCGGTCATCGTGGTATTCCTGATGATCTTATCGTTCTACAAACTCAGTGGAACATACAAATACGCGGACTTTGAGGCGATGGAAGAGGATGAAATAGGCCCCCAATTAAAACAGTTCGTCAAAGCCAAGCACTACCTCTCGCTTGGCCTATTCGTCATCTTTATAATTCTCGGATTACAAAGTTTTATTGAATGGATTATCCCGACCTTCCAGCAGATAGAATCTGCCAACATGATTGCAGTGAACGACATCTTTTTTGAGCAGTTCTACAATTTTCTCATCATCTCGGATGTGCTGATTTTATTGTTTTCCCTGCTATATACTGACAACTTCCCGGTGATCATTCGCAACTCGAGCTTCGTGATTTCAACGGTTTTGCTGAAGCTAAGCTTTACCGGGGAAGGATTACTGAGCCAGGCACTGATTATCCTTGGGGTAGGGTTTGGCGTGCTTATGCTCGCTATTCACAACAGATACCGGAATCTTCAAAAAGAGCAGTAGTTAGGAAATCCGCTTATGTACTAGAAGAAAGTACAGCGGAGGTATGAGGCTAATGAGCATCATGCCTGGATATCCCGTGGGAAGCTGTGGGCTGTCGTCGTGATGGTCCAACTCCACATAGTCCTTATGGGGCAAATAGTGGTGGTCGCTGTGGCGGGAAAGCTCGAACAGGATGGCTCGACCTATTTGGTGGTTTGAATTCCAGCTGTGCGCCGGTTTTACATCCTCGTAGCGGTGCTCGTTCACTTTTTCGCGTGCTAAGCCATAATGTTCGATGTATTGAACGGTCTCGAGCATGATCCATCCGGTTGCCGATGCGCCTAAACAGGCTATGATTCCCATTTGGCCAAAGTTGCTGAAAATCAAAGCCAATAGTGCGATTTGAACGAGGGTGTACCAAACCATCTCGTTCTTTAATACATTCCCTTTACTGCGGGCTGTGCCGATGCGCCATGCACTGAGGTAGGCGAAAAGGATGGAGCGAAACCAGAAAAAGTAGACCCATTCTCCTCTGCGTGCGGTGGATGGATCCTCTTTGGTTCCTACATGTTTGTGGTGCCCATAATTGTGCTCGAGGAAAAAGTGCGTGTAGAGTGTTGTGGTGAGGAGGATTTTAGCAAAGAATTGGTCCATCTTATTACGCTTATGGCCCAATTCATGCGCCACGTTTATCCCCATGACCCCACATAACATGCCATACGAAAGGATTCTGCCCACTAACGTTGTGGTATCAACATCGCCTTGGGTTTGTGCTAGAAACAAATATCCCATAATGAGTTGAACAGGCACGCACACGCGGAGTACAGTTTTGTAAAATGTATCGCTACCCCTAGCTTCTTTGATTTCGGAAGAGAGGTTCGTGGCGTTTGGAGCGAACAATAGCTCCAGTAATGGTATGAGCGCAAACGCTTCCAATACGGGAAGGTATGCTTTCCACCCTGTGCTGTGGAAGCTGATGTATGCTAGGGCGGGTAGGGTAAAGACAAAGAGGTATTTGAGTTTTCCCATGTTCTTGTACTTATGGTGCAGTTGAATTTAAGAATTTCGGCGTAAACCGCGCCATCGTTGCCTGCTCAAAATCATAGGCATAGCCAATCAAATTCCCTTCGTCCCACTTTCGTCCCATAATACTCAGGCCTGCAGGTAGACCATATACTTGGCCCATGGGTACTACGATGTGAGGGTATCCTGAAATGGCCCAAGCATTGCCGCTGTACACGCTAAAGTGATCGCCATTAATGTGATCCGTTTTCCAAGCGGGTCCGCCTGCCGGACCAACGATGGCATCCAGTTCTAAACTGTCCATGACCAGGTCAATGCCGCGGTCTTGACTTAGGTAGCGGGCTTTTTCGAGGGCGACCTCGTAGGCTTCTCCTTTTTCCTCGGGTTTATAGTTTTCCGAGATTCTTAGTAGGTCATGGTCGTGGTAGGCCATCTCTACAGAATCTTCAATGACCGCTCTATATAGGCCCCACATGTCTTGAATACCGGCGCTGTTGTTCTTCGCGAAATAGTCATTCACACCTTGGCGGTATTCGTATAGCATGACCTCGTAGCTAGGACCGGAGGCCTCATCTGCGATAGGTTCTTCGAGGTAAACGAGCTCCGCACCTTGCATTTGCAGCTCAATAATGGCTTCGTCCCAAACCTCTTGAAGCAAGAAATTATCGTTCATGGCGCTGGAGTATACACCTATTCTTTTGCCGTATAGGCTTGAGTCGTTTAAGAAGGCAGTGTAATCAGTATGTGCCTTGCGGTCGGCTTGGTTGGTCTTCCCATCCATATCGTCAACCGCGACCATCGTGCCCAATGACTTAGCTACATCGCTCACGGTGCGGGCCATGGGGCCTCCGGTATCTTGGGTATAGCTGATCGGGAAAATTCCGGTGCGGGAAATGAGCCCTACTGTAGGTTTGAGACCGACGATACCGTTGTTGTTCGACGGGCAGGTAATGGATCCATTGGTTTCGGTTCCAATGGCCATCATGCACAAGTTCGCTGCCACTGCGGCACCTGAGCCCGAACTGGAGCCACATGGGTTTCTACTGAGGTCATATGGGTTTTTACATTGTCCGCCTAC
>DFQY01000055.1 GCA_002378005.1 Flavobacteriales bacterium UBA3477 | reverse complement strand
CCCCGGGCGCTGCGCGCCCGGGGTTTTTTGTGGTGGGTGCCAAAAATTATTTCGCAGCCGCGAAGTTCTTAGCTACCGCTTCCCAATTCACTACGTTCCAGAACGCAGAGATGTAATCTGGACGACGGTTTTGGTAGTTCAAGTAGTAAGCGTGCTCCCACACGTCCAATCCCATAATAGGGTATCCGCCACAGCCTACGCCTGGCATCAGTGGGTTATCTTGATTCGCAGAAGAGCAGATCTCTAGGGTGCCGTTGTTCACACACAACCACGCCCAGCCTGATCCGAAACGTGTGGCTGCTGCCTTGGCAAATTGCTCTTTCATGGCATCCAATGATCCGAAAGAAGCATCAATTGCTGCGGCCAATTCTCCCGTCGGTGCGCCACCGCCATTATGACCCATGACTTCCCAGAACATGCAGTGGTTGAAGTATCCCCCGCCGTTGTTGCGTACTGCAGGAACATCAGAATGCTCCGCGCAAAGCGCCTCGATACTCTTGCCCTCCATCTCCGTACCGGCGATGGCTGCGTTCAAGTTGTTGGTATATCCTTGGTGGTGCTTAGAATGGTGAATCTCCATGGTGCGCGCGTCGATATGCGGCTCCAATGCATCGTATGCATAGCTCAATTGTGGTAATTCAAAAGACATATGTGCCTATGTTATGTTGATATTGTGGTATAAAGGTAAGACAAAATTGGCCCAAAGGTTTTAACTTCCCTTTATTCCCGCATTACCGAAATCTATGAGCGCTCCAAAGACTTCCAACCCTTTAGCCGCCGGCTCGGACTTCATCGTTTTAGATGCCTCGGCCGGTTCCGGAAAAACCTATTCTTTGGTGCAACATATCTTGCTCAACGCCCTTCGCCCGGCACAACTTCCAGAGGCCTACCAAAAAATCCTGGCCATCACCTTCACCAACAATGCGGCGGACGAAATGAAGGCGAGGTTATTGAACCAATTACTTGAGTTCAACGCCCTGGAAAAACCTTCAGAAAGCGACTTTTTTAAACCTATTTGGGAAGAACTGAAGATCAGCCCTGCAGAATTGCAACAGCGCGCCAAGGGCACCGCAAACCACATGCTGCACAACTACAGCACGCTACAGGTAGGGACCATTGATCAGTTCACCCATCGCCTGGTGCGCACCTTTACGCGAGACCTTCAGCTCACGGATAATTTTGAGATCCGGTTGGATTTGGAGGCGATGGTAGCCGAAGCGCTTGACTTGCTCTACAGCACCCTAGGCGATCAGCCGGAGTTGCGCGATTCCATGGTCGACTTGATTCAGGAGCGCATGAACAGGGACAAGAGCCACAACCCGGACCGCACCCTTCGCAAGGAAGGACTAAAAAGCTTTGACGAAACCACCTTACAAGAGGTGAAAAACCTGCCCAAACCAGAGCGCATGCTCGAGATCTCAAAAAACTTAGACAAGGAGATAGGGCGCATTGTGGAGGAAGGAAGGAATTGGTCCCAAAAATGTGTCGAATTCCTGCGAAGCAATGGCCTTGACCTCACGGATTTCACCTATAAAGACCAAGTCCAAAAGCACTTTCTAACCTTCTGGCATAACCTGCGTCGCAACGATCTGGAAGCTGGCTCACAGGCGCTCACTTCAAGACTGAAAAAAGGGCCCGTCGATGAGTGGGCCGCCTTGCGCGATGCCATGGGAGAATGGCAAGCGAAGCACCAACGCAAGTTGTTGATGCTGAAACAGGCTACGGCGAAGCTTCAGCAATTGGCCGCCACGCGTGCCCTGCTCGACCAGCTCTCGGCCCTTCAAGAAGCCCAGAATACCATGCCGCTAGGCGCCTTCAACAAGCTCATTTCCGACGAACTCCAAAAGGAACCTACCGCCTTTATCTATGCCAGGTTAGGCGAGCGATTCTGGCATTTTTACATCGACGAATTCCAGGATACCTCCAACATGCAGTTCAACAACCTGCATCCCTTGATCGAACATACCCTTACCAAGGACGAGCGTAAAAACAGCGCCCTCATTGTGGGGGACGCCAAACAGAGTATCTACCGTTGGCGCGGCGGTCGCGCCGAGCAGTTCATGTCTCTCGTGGACGGCAGCAACCCGCTCAATAGATTCAACACCGACCCCGCCGCGCCCGAGATGTACAGCCGGGAAAGGGTGCAGCTCGACCGCAACTTTAGGACCTATCCTACCATAGTGGAATTCAATAACACCTTCTTCCCAAAATTGGCGAATTCACTAACTCAGGAGGCACACCAGCGCGTGTATGCCGAGGACCAGGTAGGCCAAAAGCCACAGGTTGGAGAAGCCGGTCAAGGTGAGGTTCGCGTGGACTTCCTGCACCTGCCGGAAGGAGAAACACACAGCGCGGCCAAGCATGCCGAAAATGTCTTTGATCACACGTTGGCCCGAATCCATGAGCTGCGAGAGCGTGGACATTCCCTCAGCGACATCGCCTTACTCGTTCGCAGTAATAAGAACTCGAAGTTGTTGGCCAACTTCCTCGTGCAGCATGATATTCCCGTGCTCTCCGCAGATAGTCTTGTAGTGGGCGCTTCCTTCGAAAGCAAAATCCTGCTCGCGGCGGCTAAATTGCACCTGAACGCCGTGGATAGGGAATCTCTTTTTGAGTTGGCTTTCGCCCTAACGAAATTGGGCAAAGGGCCCGCGGATCTCGAAGCCTTTACATTCCAGAAGAATTGTGTCGATGGTGGGCTCACCTATTTACAAGAGGTGTTCCCCGGCGCTAAGAAACTCAAGTTTGCGCAACAGAGCTTGTATCAATTTGGGACCCAAGTCTTCCAAACCTTCGGGCTCTTGAGCAGCTCCAATGCCATGGTCGACGCCTCGCTCGATCTGTTGTTCCAGTTTCAAAGTATGGGGGGTGCCTTATCTGATCTACCGGCTTGGTGGGACGTCGAAAGTAAGAAGCGCAACGTGAGCGCCAGAGAGGATTTAGCCGCGGTGCAGATCATGACCATACACAAGAGCAAGGGGCTCGAGTTTGAGCACGTGATTGTACCCTTTGGCATAGATGAAAAGAATCGCGACGCGGAATATTGGGTGCCGTTTGACTTACACGACGAGCTGCAGCGCATTCCCATCACCAAATCTGAAAAAACCGAGAAGCTCTTCCCCGAGGAGCAGCTTAATGCGATTAAGAACGAAGAGATTTTCGATTGGATCAACCTCATTTATGTCACACTAACTCGACCGGTTCGTGGGCTCCACATCTTCGCCGATGGCGAGAAGCCCGATGCTTTTGGAAAAGCATTGAGGGAGCATTTCGAATTGGGCGAGGGACAACATACCGTGTCTATAGGCAAACCGGTGCCTCCAAAGCAAAAGGATGCGACCGAAAAGGCCGCTATTCCAAAGTTCATCAGCGATGGTGTACAGGCGAGAATGAGCCACCTCATGTTGGCCGATACCGCCCCGGAACATTGGTTCGAGGGCAAGGCCGATCCGCGGCAATGGGGGTCTGCACTGCACCGTGTCCTACAGCATTCGAGTGCGCAGCAGGATCGGGCGTTGGAGCGATTGTATCGAAGCGGTAAGTTCTCTGAGGAACTACATGCGGAGGCCGAAGCGGTGTTGCGAAGTATGGAGGATAGAAAAGAATTGGGCCCAATTCAAAAAAACTCCACCATCGTTTATGTCGAACGCACCGTTGCCAATAAAGCAAACGTTCTTCGTCCAGACCTCATCATGTCCACCGAATCAGAGGTGCGCATTGTCGACTATAAGACCGGGCAGGAAAAACCCGCGCACCAGAAACAAGTGGAGGAGTATGCCGAAGCACTTGGCAATGTTTTTGCATCTGTCGAAACATCAATTGTTTACCTTTAAAACATGAAAAGCCTTTTTACCTCTGCCGTCGCCGTACTCATGCTTTCCGCTTGTACGCACGATCCTATCAATCCAGATCCTAATCCGGGCCCGAATCTCTCACATTCATGCCACCCCGACACGGTGTATTTCGCGAATGAAGTACTCCCGTTGTTTACGGCAAACTGTGCCTCATCTGGATGTCACGGCGATTCAAATCCCGCCGACGGTTTATCATTGACTACCTACGACGGCATTATGGATCAGGTTAAAGCCGGCGACCCAATGAACAGCGAGGTATACGAAGTATTGTTTGAAACTGGGAATAAGCAAATGCCTCCGCCGCCCGCCGCGCCATTAGACAGCCTATTGAAATGGAAGATTTACACCTGGATAGCACAAGGCGCACAAAACAACTCATGCTCAGATTGTGATACCACCTCTGGCAGCTTTAGTCAAACTATTTTACCTATCGTCCAAAGTCAGTGTCAAAGCTGTCACAGCAGTGGCAACGCCTCTGGCGGCGTGGTGCTCAGCGACCATGCCCACGTGGTGGCCGCGGTGAACAATTCCGGGTTGGTCGCTGCTATACATAGAATGAACAACAGTCCTATGCCGCCGGCTGCTTCGTTGAGCGATTGCGAATTAGCCCAATTTGATAAATGGATTGCAGATGGAATGCCGAACAACTAACATTTTGAAACTCGTTGCCTTCTCAGGGCTTCTTGGACTATTTACCAGTAGTTGCTATTACGATAACTATGATGATTTGTACGGCAACGTCAATACTTGTGACACCTCGGCCGTAACATTTAGCCAAGACATCAAAATGATTATCGGTCAAAACTGTGAAGGCTGCCACAACGGTGCCTCCGCGAGCGGAGGTCTGAACCTAGCCGGCCACCAAAACATCTCAACCTCTGCATTATCCGGAGCCATAATGGACCGAATAACGCGCAGCGTTGGGGACCCGCTCCTGATGCCGCCAGGACAGGCCCTGTCGGATTGTGATCAAAGTAAATTACGCACCTGGATCAATGAAGGTGCACCTAATAATTAATTCCATGAAAAAAGTTCTTTTATTCGCCTTTTTTGCCCTTGCACAGCAAGGTATTGCACAACAATATTTGACACGTGAAGCCACCTTGAGCTTTGATGCAGGTTCACCTCTTGAAGATATTTACGCGGTTTCGGAAAGCGCTTCGGCGGTATACGATGCCGCCAGCGGAAAGCTCGGAGTCCAAGTATTGATGACCTCGTTCCAATTCAAGCGAGCGCTTATGCAAGAACACTTCAACGAGAACTACGTGGAAAGCGAAAAGTTCCCTAAAGCCCAGTTCACCGGTACCTATGAGGGTGGACAGGCTGTAGGTCAACTCACCATCCATGGACAAACCAAAGGCATTGCCGTACCGTGCGAACTTCTTGAAGCCGATGGCACATTGCTTTTACAAGCGGATTTCCCCATCACTATTGAAGATTTTGGAGTAAGCATCCCAGGAGCTGTATCCGATAAAATTGCCAAAGAAGCCAAGGTTACCGTTCGTGCTACATTGAAAAAGCGCTAGTATGAAGTGGGGATCCATTCTTTTAGGGACACTACTCAGCATCACTGCCTTAGGGCAAGAAGATGATCTTTTTGCACTCATGGACATTCCCGAGACTACGCAAATTACCTACGCCACCTTTAAAGGCACCAAAATCATCAACGCTCAATCAAATGAGACACCTGGAGAGGGCGTGCTACAATACATCATTTCACACCGTTTTGGCAGCTTCTCTAACGATTACTTTTACAATTTCCTTGGGTTAGACAATGCTCAAATTCGTATGCAGTTGGATTATGGAATCACAGATCGGCTCAATGTGGGCATCGGTCGATCCTCTTACCTCAAGGTTGCCGATGGCTTCGTGAAGTACCGATTATTGCGTCAAAAAAGCGGTGCAGAATCCTTCCCGTTAAGCCTTACCCTTTATTCAAGTGTCTTTTACCGCGGCGCTCGATATACCGACGGGGTCGACCACTATTTGACCGACCGACTCTCTTACCATAATCAAGCAATTGTCACCCGAAAATTTGGCGACAAGCTTAGTCTACTGGCCGCTCCAAGCGCTGTTCACTGGAATTTAGTTCCGGGTTCTACGGACCCCAATACGACCTTTCATCTTCAAATGGGCGGTCGCTATAAACTCACGAACAGGGTAGCACTCACTGGAGAGATATGCCCAAGTTCTAATCAAGAATATAGCGACGGCTCGAGATTTTATACGCCCTTCGCCGTTGGCGTCGATTTGGAAACCGGAGGACACGTGTTTCAATTCCATTTGAGCAACACCAATGCTATGAGTGATCCTCTATGGATGGCCCAAAATCCATATAATCCATGGAACGGATCTCTGTTTTTAGGGTTCAATATCTCTAGAGTATTTACCGTAAAGGATTGACTTTTAGGCATAAAAAAGCCCTGTTCGAAAACAGGGCTTAACCAAACCAATAAACCTAAGCTACTCTTAAGTTACTTAAATATAGAAAATGTCCCGCGGACGGACTAATCTTTAAGACGTTAATTCAACCTTGAGGCAAAAATTGTCTCAAACAAGATAGTGGTTTTTGCGATGCAATAAGCTCATTTTGAGTGCTGCAATAACCCGCGTACACCCACGGCATCAAGCAAATGACTAATGCTTTGCTCCACCCTTGGGTACAACTCCTTATGCTGATTAGACAACACAGCTAAGGCTGCGATAGCACTATCCCTGGACCACAAACGGGCATAATTATCCTTGTCCTGGGCAGTCGCCACAAAACCATAGGGCTTTGCACAACCTTCCAAAACGCGCCATGCTTCAGCCATCAGGGCCGAGGTGCGATCCGATTCTTGGGTCATTATAGGAGTGAGTTAAACCCTATAAAAGCAGTACAAAAAATGAATAAGTGTACTTTTTAGACTAAAGCTGGTCCAACAGGTAATACAGGGCAGCAATACTGGCCGATCCCATTTCCAAACTACGCGGATGAATGGCATCAATGCGATCGCGCGCGCTGTGGTGAAAATCGAAGTAACGCTGGCTGTCCGGACGGAATCCGATGAAGAAATTATCATGGCCGCGAAGCGGGGATAAATCGGCCCCTCCGCCCCCTTTGGCAAATTCCGTAACGCCATAGGGCGTGAAGTACGGCTCAAAGGCTTTGACCTTCTCCACCCACTCTTCGTCCGCGCCTACACCAAAACCGCGAGGCACACCTGCCCCACCATCGCTTTCCAACGCCACCCAGTGGTGTACATTATTCATTCGGGCCCAATTCGCATATTCCTTCGCACCGTCCAAGCCGAACTCTTCGTTCGCCCACAACACCACGCGAATGGTCCTGTGGTGCTCATAGCCGACCTCTTTTAACAGACTAGGCACCTGCATGGCATGGGCACATCCCGCGCCATCATCTTGCGCCCCTTGGCCCAAATCCCAAGAGTCGATGTGACCGCCCACCAACATAATCTCGTCGGCCTTGTCTGTGCCTTTAAAATCTGCAATGACGTTGTAATTCGTGGCCGTACCCTGAACACCACAGTCCAAGAACAGCTCTAATTCTACCTTTTGACCCTTCCCTAAAAGGTGGTCCAACATATCTGCTGCCTGCCAAGAAATCGCCGCCGAAGGAATCTTCACCTCGCTATCTCCATAGCTCATCGCGCCTGTATGCGGCAAATCGTCGCGCAACAAGGTAACCGAACGCATCACCGTAGCAACCGCACCGTATTTTCCAGCCTCCATGGCGCCTGCCCAGCGGTACTTCACCGCACCGCCATAGGCGTTAAAGGTGCTGATCAGGCTGTGGTCCATGTAAGTGTTGTAGAAAACAATTTTACCTTCCAACCCCTCGCGTCCCAAAGCTTCTAATTCCTCAAAGGATCCAACCTCAACCACCTCAGCACGCACGCCTTCTTTAGGGGTAGGCACAGATCCTCCCAGCGCCGTGGTCGGCAAAGCTATCGGGTCTCCACCAGCATAGGCCTTAGACCATTCGTCGCCTCTATACCATTTCGGCACCTCTACCTCTTGAAGCCAAGCCGTATCTGCGCCTGCTTGCAGCATTGCAAGCTTTGCCCAGCGCGCCGCCTCATTGGCCGCCTCTGAACCGCTAGGGCGCGGGCCTATCTCCTCACACATATACTTCAGCCACTCATAGCCCTGCTGGGTACCGAGCGCTTCCGTATAAATAGATTTAATCAACGCCGCCTTATCCGCATCTACTTGCGCTGTAGCGCCAAATCCCGCCGCCAACACGGCAGCCAATACTAACTTTTTCATCGTCTGTTCCGTCTTCTGGCACTGGTTTTCGCCGAAACAACAGGTGAAAACTTGACCAGTTTTAAGTTGAATTCTTTTTCTAATATAGGGAGATGAGAATCCAATTCTGCCCTCGAACTCACCTTCGCAATTTTTACTTTTTCCCTGTGGGTCCCATTGACCAAATACAGCACACACTCCTGGCTTTCCTGATACCGCATCGTTCCTCCATAGCTGGTTTGACGGACCGATTGTTGCTCGTCCAAAGCCACCACCGCAGCATTTGGCTGAATGTCCTCCCAGCTCCCCATGGGGATCCCGTAGACCGAGTAATACCGGAACATCTTCTGGTCCTCACTGCGCAACACCGTCCCGCGACTTGCTGTAATGCCCCAAAAACCAAACAGGGCAAAGACCAACACTACTGGATGCCACCCGTTAAGGCCCAAAATCATTAAGGCTGCCGCCACAATCACCCAAAACCTAAACGGCATGGGGAAAACCTTTTCTTTTGGCAACTCCAATCGCATTCTTTTCTAATATACGCCGGCCGAAGCTTGCATTAACAATCCACAGATATAGGCGCCATACGTTCCCAAGGCATAGCCAAGCACGGCCAATAGCACGCCTACCGGTGCGAGCGCCGGATGGAACGCTGCCGCCACTACAGGCGCACTCGCGGCGCCCCCAATATTCGCTTTCGAGCCGACGGCCAAGAAGAAATACGGCGCTCGTATAATTTTCGCGACCAAGAACATCAGCCCTACGTGAATGATCATCCATACCAACCCCACTCCAAAAAGACCAGGATTGTGGAAAATCTCCATCACGTTCATGCTCATTCCAATGGTCGCTACCAAAATGTAAATGAAAACACTGCCCACCTTCGAGGCCCCCGCCCCTTCAAGATTTCGCGCCTTCGTAAAACTCAATGCAATACCAATAGTCGTCGCAATCACTACCAACCAAAAGAACCCAGAGGTCAAACTAAACTTGGACAATACCGGATAATTATCGGCGATATAAGGCGCAATGCCATCGCTCATCCAATGCGCCAATCCCGTCGCCCCAAAAGCCAAGGCCAAAATGTAAATCAAGTCGTTGAATGAGGTCACCTTTGCAATGCTAGCAGTGTAGGCTTCCATCTTATTTTGCAAGGAGTCTACCGCAGTGGCATCTGCTTTAAACGCTCGGTCAATATTCTTGTGTTTCGCCACCCCGATGAGCAAGAACGCCATCCAAAGTTCGGCCACCAACACGTCCACCGTCACCATGGCGCTGAAGATATCTTCACTAACCTCGAAGACCTCCTTCATCGCAGCCTGATTCGCTCCACCGCCAATCCAGGATCCTGCCACGGTCGTCATCCCACGCCAAATCTCCTCTGGGTTCGCACCCACAACATCTGGTGCCACGATACTAAAAAATAAGATGCTGAGCGGTCCACCGATAATAACCCCAACGGTTCCGGTAAAGAACATCATCAAGGCTTTTGGGCCAAGCTTCACGACCTCGTTAAAATCAATGCTTAATGTGAGCAGAATAAGTGCTGCAGGCAGCAAGTAGCGACTCGCCATGAAATACAATCGGCTTTCGCTCGGGTCGATGATTTGGAACGTGGTCAGCAAAGACGGCAAGAAGTAACAAAGAAGTAGCGCAGGAATAACGCTATAGAATTTCTTAAAGGCTGGGTTATCGCTTTGTGAGGTATAGAAAATAACCCCAAGCATGGTGGCTAGAATACCAAAGAGTGTCGCGTCGTTGCTAATGAGTGCGTGTGATTCGTGCATAGTTATTGTTCCAATTGTGTGATGGCTTCCGCTAAGATAACCTTGTCGAAGGTATGGCCGCCTTCATAACGGTCCCAATCCATCTCCAATCCAAATTCTTCGCGGTAGTTTGTGATGATCTGATCTTGTTTATCTACTCCAATGAAGGAGTCTTCAGAGCCGAACCAACCTTTAAATCGAGTAGACTTCAGTGCTTCTACACTTTGTGGTTCCAAGTCCGGCGGCCAGGATCCCGCCCACGCTAAAAAACTAGACGGCGTGTATTTGCCATTGCCGAGGTAACGCATTCCGGTAGCTACCCCCTGGGAAAAACCAACAAAATGTAGAGTAGCATTTGGCGCCTGAGCTTTAGCCCAAGCAATAACTTCGTCAAGATAGTTCCACTGGTTTTGGATATCAACGAGCCTATCTTCCTTGGTCATCCAAGAGGCCCCGACACGTCCATGCACGCCTTCGAGGTAAAATTTGTGTGGGCCTTGCGGAAACACGAAGGCACGTTGTGTATTTGCAAGGTCTCGAAAATGTCGAGAGAAGAATTGGACCAATTGGCCATAGCCGTGCAACCCAATCCACAGGTTTTCCGTGTTTGGGGTCAATTGGCCTTCGACATCGACACGCTGCTGTTGCGAGACTTCAAGCCAATAAGTTGCCATTAAGCGCCCGGGAAATTTGGCTTACGTTTCTCAAGGAATGCAGTAGTTCCTTCTTTGAAATCTTCCGTTTCAAAACAATCACCAAAGGCTTGTACTTCGACATCATAGCCTACTGAACCTTCTAGCAAACCTGCGTTCACTGCCTCAATGGCAAACCCCATGGCCACAATGCTGTTTTTCATAAACGAGTGCGCCATTGCTTCTGCTGCTTGCATGAGCTCTTCTTGAGGAACCACTTGATTCACCAAACCGTAGCTCAAGGCTGTCGCGGCATCAATCATCTTCGCGCTAAAAATCATCTCCAACGCGCGGCCTTTGCCTACAAGTTGTGGAAGGCGTTGCGTACCACCATAACCCGGAATAACCCCAAGAGAGGTCTCCGGAAGCCCCATACGGGCATTATCTGAGGCGATACGGACATGGGCAGACATGGCTAATTCTAAGCCACCGCCCAAAGCAAAACCGTTCACCGCTGCGATGACTGGCTTTGGAAATTCTTCGATGAGGTTAAACACGGTCATGTGACCATTCTTCGCTAATTCCGATCCTTCTTCACCGCTAAAATGAGCAAACTCTTTAATGTCCGCTCCAGCAACGAACGCCTTCTCGCCTGAGCCCGTCAGGATCACCACCTTAGTTTCAGTATCGTCCCTCATGCCCTCAAAGGCCGCGCTAATTTCCCCAAGGGTTTGTTTGTTCAATGCATTGAGTTGGTTCGGTCTGTTGATAGTGAGGAGGGCAATGCCCTCATTTTTGGTCAGTGTAATGCACTCCATATTATTTCTGTTTAGCATTCAAAAGTGGTAATACGATGATGAAGGTGGTTCCCTTCTCTGAGGTATCAAATCCAATGGCACCGCCGAAGCTGTTGACCAAATTCTTGACTAAGGCCAGTCCCAGTCCCATGCCCGATGATTTGGTGGTAAAGTTCGGCTCGAAGACCTTATGCTGCATTTCTTTTGGAATACCCCCCCCGTTATCCTGCACGCTAATCATCGCTTTGTCTTTTGCCTTCGCCGATGTTATGAGAATATCAGGCTCTTGGCCCGCAGGAATACTTTGAATGGCATTCTTGATCAAATTATGAATGACCCGAGTCCATTGTTCTTTATCCACCCTAGCGTGAAGAGGTCCTGTAGATACAAACCGTATGCCTTGATCTAAGTACAAGGAAGCTGCCCTATTGGTCAAATAACTCACGTCTTCCGCATCTAAGCTGAGGTCCGGCATTTGCGCAAATCGCGAGAAAGCCTCCGCAATATGACTTAAGCTTTCTATTTCTTCCAGTAGGTTCGTGGTCATGCTGTGAAGCTCTTCCAAATCCTTCTCGCGCTGCATCATCTGCAGGGTGAGTTTCATTGGCGTAAGTGGATTTTTAATCTCGTGTGCGACTTGCTGCGCCATCTCTTTCCACGCGCTCTCGCGCTCACTTTGCGCTAATTCCACCGCGGTTTTCTCAAGTTTCTCTACCATGATATTATACTCCGAGATCAACTCTCCTATTTCATCCTTAAAGCGCCATTCGAGCTTTTCATTGCTCTGATTTAATCGAAACTCCTTCAAACGCTCACTTACAGCGCGCATGTTCTTGCTGATATAATTGGACAAGAAAAGAGCCATGACAATGCCCAAAACAAATAACGCTATATAGATAAAAGCTAGTCTGCGCAAGAAGTTGTAGTCTTCATCGGGGATGTCATTAGCGCTCACCTCATAGGGAACACGCACTATAAATTCCAGCGATCCTCCGTAATTGTGTAGCGCTCTTGTGCCTATGATATACGGTGGTCGTTCAGTGATTTTTAACGGCACTTCTTCGCCAGGAGCAGCAGCCTCGTCTATGTATACCGTCGCAGGAAACACCTTAGGGTCGTTGGTGTACATCAAGCTTCCCGCTAGAAGCTTCCCGTCCTTGGAATAGACCCCCATATCTAGTTGGTGCACCGAACTAATCTCAGAAACTTTTTGGGCCAATATTTCTCGCCATTCTGCCTCGCTAAACCCTTGTCCCTGATAAGGCTTAGTGATGTAGTCAAGGTGATTGACCATGGCGTTTTCTTTACGCGTCAATCGATCGAAATGGTACTGCTTGTTTTCCGAACGGAAATGGTACAAACTAACCGTCCCGGTCAGCACAAAGGCCACCAGGATAATCAAAAGCATGAATAAAAATGTACGGACGCGAAGGGTCAAAAAAGTCATGTTCCTAAGTTAGAACATAGAGGTGGTATGACCCGTCGCCATTCAGCGATTATTTATCTAAACTGAATTTTTCCTTAATCGGCTGTGTGGGAATGATTACTTTTCCTCCCAATTTTTCACTTTGAATTTCTCCAGATTTTAATAAGCGCTGTGCAGTTGCGCGAGAAATACTAAATAAATGCATCAGCTCGGCTACGCTGATAAATTCCTTCTCCAATATTTTGGATTGAGTCATTGGTTAAATGGTTTTGTTCGATACTTATGTACATATTTTAACGCTCGATTGAAAATATGGTTCACACATTCTTGCCGACACCTTACTCAATGATGCAATTTGACACAAAATGAGAAGGCCTCGGTATAATCCGAGGCCTTTCTTAATAATTTAGTAACGCTGATTATCCGGATAAAGCATCTGCACCACCCACGATCTCGAGGATTTCGTTTGTAATGGCTGCCTGACGTGCCTTGTTGTATTCCAACTTAAGGTCACCTTGCAAGGCCTTGGCGTTGTCCGTTGCCTTGTGCATGGCAGTCATTCGCGCGCCGTGCTCAGAGGCATTGGCGTCCAATAGAGCTGCAAACAACTGGGTTTTCAAAGAGGTTGGGATCAAGTCTTTTAAGATCTCCGCCTTGCCTGGCTCGTAGATGTACTCTGTCGTATCCGCAGGACCTTCAGATTCATCCATTGCGATAGGAAGGAATTGTTCCGCTGTGGGTTCTTGTACCGCAGCATTCTTAAACGCATTGTACAAAAGCACCACCTTATCGAACTCACCCGCCAAGAAGCCGTCCATTAATACTTGAGCTTGTTCTTTGGCGCCTTCAAAGGTAATATCGTCCCAAAGCCCCGTATTACGTGTGCTTAAACGAGCATCATATTTGAACGCTTCGCCACCTTTCTTACCGATCGTAGAAATGGTGTAATCCGCTGGATTAGCCTCCATGAAACTCTTCGCCTTTTTTACAATGCTTGAGTTAAAACCGCCACAAAGTCCACGATTTGAAGTGATGATCACCAAACGAACCTTGTTCCCTTCACGAACTTGCCCATAAGCGTTTTCGCTTGCGTCCAATGTGCCCGAAGCCTTCTGTAGGATTTCAGTCAACTTAGAAGCATAAGGTCTCATTTGAACAATAGCGTTTTGAGCCTTTTTAAGCTTCGCAGCACTAACCATTTTCATGGCAGAAGTAATCTTCATCGTGCTACCGACAGAAGTAATTCTATTTCTAAGCTCTTTCAAGTTCGCCATAAGACGTTGTTTTCCGGCCTAAGCCGTGGTTTACTATTATGCTTCGTAGTTAGGAAGAACCTCAGCAACTGACGCTTCAATCGCGTCAATTTCGGCATCAGACCATTTGCCCGTTGCAATAGCGTTCAATGCGTCTTTCTTATTTGCTTCCATGTATTCGATCAAGGCGCTTTCGAATGCCTTCACTTGGTTGGTAGGAACCTTATTAAGCTTTCCTTTCACCCCAACGTAAATGATTGCTACTTGGTGCGCTACAGACATTGGCTGGTTCACACCTTGTTTCAAGATCTCCACGTTACGCTCACCTTTGTTAATTACCGCCATCGTGGCAGCATCAAGGTCAGAACCAAATTTCGCAAATGCTTCGAGTTCGCGGTACTGCGCTTGGTCAAGCTTCAATGTACCAGATACTTTCTTCATTGGTTTAATCTGAGCAGAACCCCCTACACGAGATACTGAGATACCCACGTTAATCGCAGGACGTACCCCAGAATTGAACAAATCTGCTTCCAAGAAGATCTGTCCATCGGTAATTGAAATCACGTTCGTTGGGATGTAGGCAGATACATCACCCGCTTGTGTTTCAATAATGGGAAGTGCTGTCAAAGAACCGCCACCTTTCACTTTTCCTTTCAAAGACTCAGGAAGGTCGTTCATTTGAGAAGCGATGGTATCATCGGCAATCACCTTAGCGGCACGCTCGAGCAATCTTGAGTGCAAGTAGAATACGTCCCCTGGGTAAGCCTCACGACCTGGAGGACGACGTAGTAGTAGTGATACCTCACGGTATGCAACCGCCTGCTTACTTAGGTCATCATAGATGATCAATGCTGGGCGGCCTGTATCACGGAAGTACTCACCGATCGCTGCACCCGCAAAAGGAGCGTAGAATTGCATCGGAGCAGGATCAGAAGCGTTTGCCGCAACGATAGTCGTGTACTGCATAGCACCTGCATCTTCCAATGTTTTAGCGATACCTGCAACTGTAGAACCTTTCTGACCTACAGCAACGTAGATACAGTATACAGGCTGGCCTGCTTCAAAGAATTCTTTTTGGTTGATGATGGTATCGATAGCAACAGTCGTCTTACCTGTCTGACGGTCACCAATGATCAACTCACGCTGACCACGACCGATAGGAATCATCGCGTCGATAGACTTAATACCTGTTTGCATCGGCTCGTTTACCGGCTGACGGAAGATTACCCCAGGTGCCTTGCGCTCTAGTGGCATCTCGTAAGTTTCGCCAGCGATATCGCCCTTACCGTCAATAGGGTTACCCAATGTATCAACAACACGTCCAACCATTCCTTCACCTACGTTAATAGACGCGATAGTGTTTGTGCGTTTTACCGTTGAACCTTCCTTAATGTCGGTAGATGGCGCAAGCAATACTATACCTACGTTATCTTCTTCAAGGTTCAATACGATACCTTTCTGACCGTTTTCAAATTCAACCAACTCACCTGATTGAGCGTTCGTCAAACCGTATGCGCGAGCGATACCATCACCCACTTCCAATACAGTACCTACTTCCTGTAGGCTCGCACCTCCGTCAAATCCGGAAAGTTGTTGCTTAAGAATTGCTGAAATTTCAGCTGGATTTACATCTGCCATGATCCTTTTTTTAGGGTCTTTGTTTTCTTGTAATTCGTTGGGTTAGCTCAACATCGCATTGCGCAACGTACGTAGCTTACCTGATATAGTATTATCTAATTCGTATCCTTCTACCAGTAGTTTAAGACCACCTATTACTGAGGCGTCTACACTTTCTGTAAGTAGGATTTCTTTACCCAGTTGCTCGCCAAGCTTTGCTACTAGATTCTTTTTATCTGCATCCTTCAGAGCAACAGCACTTACTACGTGTGCTTCAACGATGCCTTTGTGGTGAAGAACATCCTTTTGGAACTTCTCACATACTGAACCAAGGTGTGCTTCACGGCCATTTTTTGTCAACAGCATAACAAAGCCCTCGAACAAAGGCGAGAGTTTACCAGCAAAGATCTCTTTCAAGATGGTCTGCTTCTTATCTGCCTTGACAATGGGGCTTTTTAATAACTGTTCTAGCTCTTTGGATTCGGCGATGGCCTTCGTCATAGACTGGGCATCCGCTTGAGCTTGATCGAGCATGTTTTGCTCAACCGCTAAATCCAATAGCGCCTTGCTGTATCGTGAAGCTACTCGAGGGTAATTCATTCTGAGTATTAGTTGAATTTAACGTCGTCGATGATTTTGCCAATCATTTCAGCTTGCTTGTTCGCATCGCTCAATTCTTGACCTAAAACTTTTTCAGCCACCTTAATACTCAGTGTAGCAGCCTGCTTTTTAAGCTCGGCAACGGCTGCAGTTTTCTCAGCTTCAATAGTTGCTTTTGCTGCAGCAACCGTTTTATCAGCTTCTGCACTTGCTGCTTCCTTCGCCTCTGCAACAATCTTGTTTTTCATATCACGAGCCTCCTTTAGAATGCGCTCACGCTCTTCGCGTGCTTCTTTCAAAATAGCTTCATTGTCGGATTGAAGCGCTTTCATTTCTTTTCGCGCTTTTTCAGCGGCTTTCAATGCCCCTTCAATAGACTCTTCGCGAGCATTTACCGCATCAAGAATTGGTTTCCAAGCATACTTCTTTAATAAGAAAATAAGGGCAACGAAGACCAAGAGCTGCCATATAAATAGGCCAAATGAAAAATCGTGAATTAACTTATCCATATTTTAATAATGTGTAATCAAACTGTACTAAAATGATTTAAAAGCAGAGAGCAACCAACCGTTACACTCTGCTTTAATCTTCAATTACTTCGCGAAAAGCGCAGCAAAACCGAAACCTTCGATAAGTGCCGCCGCAATAAGCATTGCTGTTTGAATTTTAGCCGTGGCTTCTGGTTGGCGAGCAATGGCCTCCATTGCTGAACCACCAATTCTACCGATGCCTAAACCAACACCGATGGCACACAAACCAGCACCTAGTATTTCAGGGATTTCCATAGTATATATAATTTAATTAATACTCAATATTTAGTGATGTTCATGCTCTTCTACCGCTGAACCAAAGTAAAGCGCTGTTAGCATGGTAAAAATATATGCCTGTAACGCCGCTACTAACACCTCTAACAGGGATAATACAAGAGTTAGCCCGAAAAAAGCTGGGGCAATCAACCAGCTTCCGAACACAAAAATTAAACCTATAATGCTCATTATTACGACGTGGCCTGCCAGCATATTAGCATAAAGGCGCATCATTAATGAAAATGGTTTTATAAATAGCCCTAAGATTTCAATAATTGCCATGACCGGCTTCAATATCACGGGTATGCCTGGCATCCATAAAATATGTTGCCAATAATGCTTGTTCCCAGAAACCTGGGTAATCATAAACGTAATTAGCGCAAGAGAAAATGTAATCGCAATATTGCCTGTCACATTAATTCCTAATGGCGTCATTCCCACTAGATTCATAAACCAAATAAAGAAGAACACCGTAAGCAAATAGCTCATATACTTCTTGTAGTGTTTTTCACCGATGTTCGGAATAGCTATCTCATCGCGTACATAAATAATAATCGGCTCTAGGAAACGCCCTGCCTTTTTTGGTGTTTGGCCACTCTGGTAAGCCTTGGCCACTCCTTTAAAAAGGAAAAACATGAAGCCTGCCATAACCAAAATCATGAATACGTTCTTCGTAATTGAAAAATCAAGAGGCATGACATTCGTTGGATGATGATGTTCATCCATAGATAAGTGGCCTGAAGCGTCCGTTTTGTATACTTTACTGTGATGCAAAACGTAGTAATTTCCATCAACCTCTGCTACAGACTCGCCGTGATGAAATTTAGAAGACGAGAAAACTTTAAGTCCTTCATCAAAAAGAATCACCGGCAATGGAAAACCAACCCCCTCGGTAATCGTGAACTCGTAAGAATCGGCCAGGTGGTGCTCAATGGTTTCTTTGATTTGTGTCTTAACGTCATGGCCGCCTTCCGAGTCCGTGTGATCATGTGTGTCATGAGCAGCTACAGTGCGTGAATCCTCGTGGTGATTTTTGTCTTGGGCGAATGCGGGAACAGAGAAAAGTATCGCTCC
This sequence comes from Flavobacteriales bacterium UBA3477, assembly GCA_002378005.1. Classification (GTDB taxonomy): domain Bacteria; phylum Bacteroidota; class Bacteroidia; order Flavobacteriales; family Schleiferiaceae; genus UBA10364. Next base: position 53,632 of record DFQY01000055.1, on the reverse strand, counting down.
TGCCAAGGCTAAAGACACGGAGAGCTTCGAGTAAATATTGTAATGCATTTCCTGTTTCAGAAAATTAGACGTCTTAAAAACGATGCGAAATTAACACTTAATCTCTACGCGGAGAAGCTTTATCAGCTTTTTATTGTCAATAACTCGCTGGCTCTAAAACACCATCGTATGTACCCTTCTTTTACCTGAAAATCAGCGCTGTAAATTGAGCAATGAAGACTATTCTTTGTTCAATATTCTCACGAGCACCACGGTTTCTGTTGCTGTAGTTACAGAATAGGGAATGAAGAACATCCCAAACTCAATTGTTGACATAGTACCGTCAGCGTAGTACATGGGTTGTAGGAGCAAGAAAAACACAAGAAACTTGATGCCACTTAGTCCCATAAAGATGAAGCCCAACTTGTCCGGATGCTTAATTCTCAATCTGTAAATGGTAAAGTATCCGGACGCCGCCAAAAACACATTAGCTCCATAAGAGAAGAGCAATTCAGTTGTAACGCCTGAAGAAAGTATCCAGCCGTGTATGCAAAAAAGAGCTGCGGACAAAGAGATGAGTGTGCTATAGAAGTGCTTTTCTAGCATCCTTATTCCTCGTCTTTTGGAAGCGCCGCAACAAGTTGATACAAAGAAATTCCCACAGCCGCCATCACACAGAGTGCCGTGTATAGGTTCTTTTCAGATGCGAATTTCTCGTCAAGATAATTGCCCAATTCCGAACCTAAGTAAGTAAGCACAGCCATTTGCACTCCGACAGAACTAAAGCGGAGAAATTTGTCATGCGGCATAAAGTAAGTTTGTGATTAGGCCGTCTGAGAGTTCGCCTCTTCTTCTTTAACCATTTTGCGCATCACAGTATTCATAGAAATTGAGCCGTTCAGCTCTGAGCCAGGCTCAACCGAAAGTTTTTCTGTAAACACTTGACCGTTCAATTTGCCTGTTTGCACAACCGAAAGCATTTGAGCAACCTTTAAGGTGCCGTCTACCCTTCCTGCAATCGAAGCGTTTTTACATTCAGCCTCTCCTTCTACAACTCCTTGCTCCCCGACAACAAGCTTTCCGGCAACCTTTAAATTCCCTTTCACTCTTCCGTCGACACGAACATCGCCGTCTGATAGCAAATCCCCTTCAATGCTGGTGCCGACAAGAATCCTATTCGATGCTTGAGGATTTTCTTGGTGTTTTTTAGACGTTGCAATCATAGTTTCTTAATATGTTGTATGTATTCCTTTAGAACCTTGTCGCGGTACACCTTCCCGAAATTCGGGTTGTTGATGTAGAACGCTTCACTCATCGCCTTAGGATAATATTGCTCTAAAGGGCCGCCTAAAGTACTAAAAGTATTCAAATAAACCTCAGCTTTCTCTTTGGTTCTCAAGCCGCTAACAATAATAAGTTGGGTGGCCTGATCGTAGAATATGTTCTGAATTCGCAGGTTGTCAAACTTAAAGTGTTCCTTATTAAAGTCCGCCAGCGCATTTCTTAACTCGTTGATATTGGCGTTTTCGGCTGGAATGGCAAGGACAAATTTGTGTGGCGCATTGGGTTGTTCTGGAAAATCTATCTTCTGAACCTTTTGATCTCCAGAGCCCTCGAAATCTTCTTTGCCTCCTTCATTCTCGTCCATCAAAAGCGCTAAGATTTGCGCGGCTACAGTAGCTTCTTCTGTGTGCCCATAGTCCTTTACCAAGCCTTTCAAAGCAGCAACGACCTCATCCTCTTTTTTATTCGCGCCATGAATGAAGGCCTGCAACATTTGAGCTTTCGCACGAAGTGAGGTCTTAGGATACTGATCAATAAATTGGTCCAATTTCTTTTGGGCTGTTTTCAAATTCCCAGACTCAAAAGCTGCAAAAGCCACATCATACGCCTCCTGCTCTTCGCGCGGCACCTCAGGTCCTTTCAGTTCTCCACGAAGCAAGGCGGCATATGGGCTATTCGGGTACGCTCCAAGTAGCTTTTCCTTAGTTTTTTCTTGGTGTTCTGTGTCCAATTGTTCCCCGCGCAACAAATACAGGCCATAAAGCACCTTAGGGGTTAATTGGGCATAGCTCTCAAACTCCTTCAAATAATCCAACCAAGCCAAATCTGCCGCGACCAAATCGCCCAAACCGTCTTTGTAAATGAATCCAAGGTCAGCCTTCGCTGTGGCTTCTCGAACCAGGCTTTGGTTATACTCTTCCTGCGTTCGCAACACGCGAGATAAATAATATTCAACACTATTGTCGTTCGAAGGCAACGCCACCTCCGTGCTGTCCGCCCCATCATCCGCGTTGGCAAGATCTACTCCCCCGCCAAAACCTTGAGTAGGCTTGTCTTTGGTGCGCCAATGGTCTTCCAAAGGCCGCTCACCCCAAGTACGTTTAAACGACGCTAGCCCGCTCGTTCGCATCTGGGCATTAAAGAAATACCACTCGCCGCCGCCAATGGCCTGAGGCCCTGCATTTGCCAGTAACGCATTTTGCTCGGCGCGCATTTCTGCTAGCTCTGCCCGACGTCGGGCTTCTTCCTCGCGCTTTTGTTTCTGCTCAATGAATTGGCCAAACTTCTCGCGCAACGCTGTTTCGCTCATCCCATACATCGCCTGCAAACTGTCCTCAAGGGTGATGGTATTGATCGCCAAGACCAATTCATCCAAGACGCTCTTCCTATGTTGTAGCGTATCCGCCCCGCCATATCCAGCAGGCAACACCGCCAAAGCGCTATCGTAATACGCCTGGGCCTGCACAAAATCACGGAAATCAAAAGCCACGCCCGCAAGCGCCAAATAGCTCTTGCCCTTCTGCTTCGGGTTGTCCACCGAACTCTGAATGCTTTGCACCAGCAACTTCTCAGCCTCCGGGAAATGCTCCAAATCCAATCTCTTCAGCGCCCACACGTAGTAAATCTGATCGCGGTAAGTGATGTTCTTGTCGTCGCGAAGCATTTTTCCCAAATCCTTCTCAATGACCGCAATGTCCTCCATGTACACATCGAAATTCTCCGCGCGTTTGATCTGTGCCGAGAACGTAATATCATAATCGTCCGGATGTAGTTTTAGCACCGCCTCATAGGCAAGCGCACTCTCATATCTCTTTTTCAGCAATGCGTAGAGCTGTGCATTTAAATAGGTGAGTCGCACTTTCTGCGCCTTATTTGGGGCCAATTCCGCCGCACTCTCCACCCATTGCTGCGCCTGCTCCCAAGATTTCTTTTGGATGTGCAGCGCCGCCATGGTTTTCTGCGCCTCGAAGAGCATCGCCTTGGGCAGCTCCTTGGTATAAATCTCGTCTAAGATCTGCTCCGCTCGGAAGGCATTGTCCATTCGGATGTGGGTTTGCCCCGCCAATAATTGGGCCCAAAAAACCTCCTCCGCCGCCTTTTCAATACCACGAAACTGGTCCTCCATATAGGACGTCGCCTCGATGCATTGAATCCATTCGTTTTTATAGAACCTTGCCCGTGCAATCAGCAAATACGCCTTGAACACATAGTCGTTTTTCTGCTCGCCACGGAATACCATGCTGTGGTTTTTGATGACTTTCGCGCTCTTTTCCAACGCACGATCCATCTTGGCAAACATTTGTGGCGCCTGCTTTTCGTCCGGCCAATAATAGACCGGCAACAGGGTCTCGAAATCATACTCTTCGGACTTTTCAAAGGCGCCCACAGCCCCCTTCAGCGCCTCTTCGCCGTTAAAGAACGCGTTGTAATGTGCAGTAGTTTCGTGGTACTTGCGGTTGATCCAGCGGTCTTTAGTCGTCGAACAGTTCGACAAAACCATGGCGGCAAGGAGTAGGGATATGTATTTTTGAAAACCCATCAGGTGTAATAACGTGTTAAAATTATTTTATTTCACGCCGCGGGAGAAATGCTGCGCCCGATATTTGTGACCAACATGGCAAAAAGATCTAAAAATCAGAAACGCGTTCAACGCTGGCGGAACAAATTCCGCTTCGTCATCCTGAACGACGACACTTTCGAGGAGGTGTTGACGGTGAAATTAAGCCCGCTCAACATCTTCACTGGTAGTATTTTTGTTATTCTGTTTACGATTGCCATCACCACCCTGGTCATTGCCTACACACCGCTGAAGGAGATGATTCCTGGATATAGCTCTTCTCAACTGCGCCGTGAATCCATCAACCTGGCCCTGAAAGCCGATAGCCTGGAAACCTCGGTTCGGTTGAACAAACAATATATCAACGGGATCCAACGCATTTTGAAAGGCGAAATCATTGACTCCGTCCTAATAGACCTTCAAGACGTTGAAGATTCGCTCGACGTAGTGGTTTTATCCAGCCCAAGCGCGCAGGACAGTGCATTCCGCCAATGGGTAGAGGAAGAAAATGAATTCACGTTGGATCAAAACGCACCGGAATTGGACATCCCTCAGTTGATGGCGCCTGTAGACGGTCTAGTGACTTCAGGCTTTGAGTCCGGCAAAGGACATTATGCCGTGGATATCGCCGCGCCCAAAAACACTCCGGTGAAATCGTGCCATGAGGGCACCATCGTCTATGCCGATTGGTCCAGCGAAACGGGCCACGTCATCATCGTACAACACGAACGCAACCTACTCAGCGCCTACAAACACAACAGTGCTCTGCTGAAATCTGTTGGTGATTATGTGCGCAGCGGAGAGGCTATTGCCATCATTGGAAATAGCGGAGAGAACTCCACGGGCCCTCACCTTCACTTCGAACTTTGGTACGACGGCTACGCCATCAACCCCGAAGAATACATCAAGCTTTAATCTGAATAACCGGAATCTGGCGGCAGTTTCGGGCCCTTGCTCGCGGCCAAAGCCAAGGCATCGCAACGCTCGTTCTGCGGGTGATTATTGTGCCCCTTAACCCAAGTAAACGTCGGGCGGTAACGATCCAATAGCGGCAACAGTTTGCGCCATAAATCGGGGTTTTTCTTGTCTTTAAATCCTTTCTGAACCCAGTTTCGCAACCAGCCCTTGTTGATCGCATCCACCACATACTTGCTGTCGCTGACCACTTGAACTTGGTGCTCTGATGATTTCAACGCCTGTAAGCCCTTAATGACCGCCAACAATTCCATGCGGTTGTTGGTCGTTCGCGCAAAACCGCCGCTCAACTCTTTCCGGTGACCAGCGCTGCTCTCCATGACCACGCCATAGCCGCCTGGTCCAGGGTTCCCGCTCGCTGCGCCGTCTGTATATATGATCACCTTCATTGTTGTTCGCTCAGTTGTGCTATCCAAGATTCTATAGTCGGGCCAAAATACTCCAGCTCGAGTTCTCGCACTTTCTCTTCAATGGAGTGGGCCGCCTCCCCTGGGGTGATTTCCACCTGGTATTGCGCCACGATTGCGCCTTCGTCGTAATGCTCATTGACCGTGTGAATTGTAATACCGGTGACCGATTCTCCCGCCGCGCTCACCGCCTCATGCACATATTTGCCGTACATACCCTTACCGCCAAACTTTGGCAGCAATGCCGGATGGATATTGAACATACGTCCTTGAAAAGCGCGGGTCCAATTCGCTGGAATCATTCTCAAATAGCCTGCCAATAAGATAATGTCCGCGTTGGACTCTAAAAGCATTAAAATTTCATCACTTTGGGTCTTTGGGTCAAAGCTTTTACACGCAATCCCAAGTCTTTCAGCGCGTTGGATTACCCCTGCATGTGGGTTGTTCGTAACTATTATTTCTACACGACCCCATGAACTTTGGGCAAAATGCTCCACCAACGCCTGCGCGTTACTTCCTGACCCTGAGGCTAGTATGGCGATTTTTAGCATCTTTTTTGTACCTTATCTGGGCAAATTTACCACCTAATTCTTGGGGGTTAGGATATGGGAAGTTTTTATTTTCTTTGTCCCGATTATTTAAACCTTTTTAATCATGTCTGATATTTCAGCTAAAGTAACCGCGATCATCGTTGACAAACTAGGTGTTGACGAAAACGAAGTAAACGCAGAAGCAAGCTTCACTAACGACCTTGGTGCCGATTCTTTGGATACCGTTGAGTTGATTATGGAATTCGAAAAAGAATTCGATATCCAGATCCCAGACGATCAAGCAGAGAACATTGGAACTGTTGGTCAAGCTATTTCGTACATCGAAGGAGCTCTTGCATAAGTAAAGTCTACGTTTATGAGCCTTAAACGCGTCGTAGTTACAGGGCTAGGTGCGCTCACCCCGGTGGGCAACACAGCCGAAGAAACTTGGAATAATTTGGTAGCGGGTACCTCTGGTGCCGGCCCCATCACTCGTTTCGATGCTACACTATTTAAAACACACTTCGCGTGTGAGGTAAAAGACTTTCAGCCCAACGACCTGCTTGACCGCAAGGAAGCGCGTCGTATGGATCGATTTACACAATTCGGGGTGGTAGTGGCCAATGAGGCCATTGCCGATTCCGGGTTGGATTTTGACAAAGAAGACCTCGACCGAATAGGTGTGATTTGGGGTTCTGGAATTGGGGGTATAGATACCTTCTTTGAGCAGGTGAAGGGATTCGTAGATGACGACCTGAACCCTCGCTTCAACCCGTTCCTCATTCCAATGATGATTTCGGACATCACTCCAGGCCGCATTTCTATGTTGCATGGTTTGCGAGGCCCTAATTACACCACAGTAAGTGCGTGTGCCTCTTCCACCAATGCTCTCATCGACGCGTTCAACCTCATCCGCCTCGGCAAAGCCGATGTGATCGTAACAGGTGGTTCGGAAGCTGCTATCAACCCTGTGGGGATGGGTGGTTTCAATGCGATGAATGCACTTTCTACCCGCAATGACGATCCCAAAACGGCTTCACGTCCTTTCGACAGGGAACGCGATGGGTTCGTAATGGGTGAAGGTGGTGCTGGTATCATTCTCGAGGAATACGAACACGCCAAAGCGCGTGGTGCAAAAATCTATGCAGAGATGGTTGGTGGCGGCCTCAGTGCCGATGCTCACCACTTGACTGCACCACACCCAGAAGGTTTGGGTGCTCGCAACGTAATGGTAAATGCCATTGAGGATGCCGGCATGAAGCCTGAAGATGTGGATTACGTAAACGTACATGGTACCTCTACCCCTCTAGGAGATATCGCCGAAACTAAAGCCATTCAACAGGTCTTTGGTGAGCACGCTTACAACTTGAACATTTCATCAACCAAGAGCATGACCGGACACCTTCTTGGTGCTGCGGGCGCTGTGGAAGCGATGGCCTCTATCATGGCTATCTACACCAACACAATTCCTCCGACGATCAATCACTTCACGGACGATGAAAACCTTGATCCTAAATTGAACTTTACTTTCCACTCGGCTCAGGAGAGAGAGGTTCGTGCTGCGTTGAGCAACACCTTCGGTTTCGGAGGTCACAACGCATCCGTCCTCTTCAAGAAAGCTGAGTAAATGCGTTCGGTACAGGAGTTGTTCCCATATTTTTTTCCCAGTCCGTTTAAACGCGACATCAAGGCAATCATAGGCTTTTGGCCGAAGGACTTGTCCTTGTATAAATTGGCCCTACGCCACGCAAGTGCTTATCCCTTTCGCAAGAAGCGCGGTGAGAGAAACAATGAGCGTTTGGAATATTTGGGTGATGCCGTTATTGATTTGGTGGTGGCAGAAGCTCTGTTCTACAGATTCCCAAAGGAAGATGAAGGTTATTTGACCAAGATGAGAAGTAAATTGGTCTCAAGAAACAACCTTAATAGAGTCGCTGACGAGCTTGGTTTACCCAATCTGTTGGTGGCAAACCTTAAGGGCAACCACAGTGAAAGTGTCTACGGAGACGCATTAGAGGCCTTGGTGGGCGCTTGTTATATTGACCTTGGTCTTCAAAAAACACAATACTTCGTGATGAATGCTGTTGTCGAGCCATTCGTTTCCAACGCGGAATTGATGGACACTACTCATAATTATAAAAGTGAAGTCATTGAGCACTTTCAAGGGTTCAAAAAAAGCTTCAGGTTTGAAGAATTGGAGCGCAATGGCGAGCAGCACAATACTACCTTTACGATGGGCCTTTACGTAGGCGATGATTTGGTCGCCAAAGGCGAAGGAAGCTCCAAAAAGAAGGGTGAAGAGGCCGCCTCAAAAGCCTATTATCAAAAGAATAAGAACCTATTCAATGGCTAAAGTTCAACACATAGATGCGCTCAAACGCATCAAAATGAACTTCTCAACCGTGGGTATACGCACGCCGTTGAAGGACTATGAATTAGCCTACTGGATGAATGTCCAATACGGGATGCAGCTAGTTTGCCGCCCTGAAGTGGTAGACGAATGGGACCAGGGGACTGTCTGGGAATACAATGTATTTGACGGTAAGGACCCGAATGGAGAGCCCCTATGCATGATCATGAACCTCAGCATAGGAGCACAGCAACAGGAGTCGACGGAATGGAGCTTGTTTGAAAGCTCCCCTGAAAAACGTCTTTTACCTACAGTTAAACACTGGGATTACCTTATAATCGTAGAAAATTCGGACTTTGCGTTCGATTTGGAAAGCGTGCTAAAGAAGAACGAAAAAATTACAACTGCGCAATATTTCGAAGCGCACACACAACTGACACAACGAGAAACTCACTTATTGTATGAAATCCGAAACGCCTAACAACACTAAAATCGTAGCCACCCTAGGTCCAGCATCATGGCATAAAAAAGTCATGGTAGAGATGGTCCATGCGGGTGTCAACGTATTCCGTGTTAATTTCTCTCACGGCGACCACGACACACACCGTAGAACCATTAAGTTGGTCAAAGAAATCAACCAAGAATACAATTGTAAAACTGCCGTTCTTGCAGATTTGCAAGGACCAAAGCTTCGCATCGGTGATGTTGAAGAGGGGGCTGTTATCAACGAGGGCGACACTTTAATCTTTACAACCGAAAAGGTTGTGGGCACGGCTGAGCGCGTATACATGAACTATAAGCAGTTCCCTTCTGATGTGAACACCGGTGAGCGCATCTTGCTCGACGATGGGAAGCTCATCTGCGAGGTATTAGAAACGAACAAAAAGGACACCGTCATCACCAAAGTGGTGCAGGGTGGTCCGCTCAAAAGCAAGAAGGGTGTAAACCTTCCAAACACCAAGGTCAGCCTTCCTTGTTTGACCAAAAAAGACCTCGAAGACGTGGTGGTGGCCATGGAAGAGGGGGCAGAGTGGATAGGGCTCAGCTTCGTCCGCGATGCCAACGACGTTGCGGAATTGCGGAAAATCATAGAAGACTTCGGCTCGTTTGCGAAGATCGTCTCGAAGATTGAAAAACCCGAGGCTGTCGTTGATATCGACAACATTATTGATGCTACAGACGCCATCATGGTGGCTCGTGGAGATCTTGGGGTAGAGATTCCTTATTCTTCCGTGCCTATGGTACAGAAGATGATTGTCGAAAAATGTCACATCAAAGCGACGCCGGTAATCATTGCAACGCAAATGATGGAGACGATGATAGATAGCCAAAGCCCCACAAGGGCTGAGGTCAATGATGTGGCTAATTCTGTTTGCGACGGCACCGATGCTGTTATGTTATCCGGTGAAACCTCGGTGGGCAAGTACCCCGTCAAGGTCGTTGAAACCATGGCGAGTATCGTGGCACATGTGGAGTCTACGTTCGACGCGAAACCGAACATGGAGAACCCACCAAGCTTGAAGAACGAAAGGTTCATCACTAAAGTTGTCTGTTACACCGCTGCAAAAATTGCGGATCAAGTAGGCGCATCGGCCATCTTAACCATGACCTTTAGCGGATACACGGCTTTGAAAATTGCGGGACACCGTCCGAAGACCAAGATCGTTGTGTTTACGGCGAACCGTCAAATCATGAACCAAATGTCATTAGTGTGGGGGGTTGAGGCCTTCTACTATGATAACATGGAAAGTACCGATCAAAGCTTTAAGGACATCCAAAACATCCTCAAAGAGAGTGGCTATGTTGAATCTGGAGATTTGGTCGTAAAAATTGCATCGATGCCTATAGAAGAGAGGGGCTTCACCAACATGCTCAAACTTTCGACCATCGATTGATCACGGTCGAAATAAAAACTATACGAGCCCTGGTCCGACGGATCGGGGCTTTTTTTATCTTAATGGGGTGCAAGAACTTCCAAAAAACTGGTCAGAGCTCAATAACGCCTTAGTGCGTGAATTTCTTTTTGATGCTTATTTAGATGGGCTTGAGTTTGTGCAACGTGTAGCGGAGTTGGCAGAATTGGTCCAACATCATCCTCATATCACAATAGATTACACTGCCGTGCGCATATCGCTGCAAACACATGATGCGGGGAATGTTGTTACGGAAAAGGATTTGGAAATGGCCGCCGCCATCAACAAGCTATAGGCCGATCTTAAATTGCTCTAGGAAGCGCTTGTCGTTCTCGGTGAACAGACGAATATCTGGAATTTGGTACCGGTTCATAGCAATGCGCTCAATACCCATCCCAAAAGCATATCCTGTATACACTTCAGGATCTATGCCGCTTGCCTTCAATACATTGGGGTCAACCATGCCACAACCCATCACCTCTAACCATCCGGTGCCTTTGGTGATTTTGTGGTCGATTTCGTTTTCAAGGCCCCAGTACACATCTACCTCCGCGCTTGGCTCGGTAAACGGGAAATAGGACGGACGCATTCTAATCTTTGACTTGCCGAAGAATTCCTGAGTGAAATACATCAACACCTGCTTCAAATCTGCAAAGCTTACTCCTTTGTCGATATAAAGTCCTTCTATTTGGTGGAAAATACAATGGCTGCGGGCGCTAATGGCTTCATTGCGGAATACACGACCTGGTGAAATAGTTCGAATAGGAGGTTGAGCGCTTTCCATGGCACGAACTTGGACACTTGAAGTATGTGTTCTGAGCGCCCAATCCGGATTTCGTTGCACAAAAAACGTGTCTTGCATATCGCGAGCTGGATGCTCTTCTGGAAAGTTTAGTGCGGAAAAATTGTGCCAGTCGTCTTCAATTTCAGGGCCTGTGCTGATGTTGAACCCAATGCGCTTGAATATGTCTACGATTTCTTCGCGGATGGCGTTGATGGGATGTATTGCGCCCATTTCATGGGGCGTCCCCGGACGCGTCAAGTCTCCGTTTACCCCCACCGCTTGACTATTGTCCAAAGATTCTAATGCCTCCTTGTGTTTGTCCTCTGCCAGTGTTTTAAGGGTGTTTAGCGCAGCACCAAACGCCTTCTTCTCTTCTGCCGGTACATCGCGAAAGGCTTTAAAAAGCTCGGTGATTGCACCCTTTTTACTGAGGTATTGCAAACGGAACGTTTCTGCTTCTTCCTTGGTTGTTAAGGCAGTAGCTTCTACTTGGCTTTTTAAATTTTCGACTCTATCCAGCATAATTGTCTACTTAAATACGTTTGGATTGTTGTAGATTTGGCGAAATTACTGAATTCCACGCATGAAACGGTTTATTCTTTTACTCTTGGTTGGATTGTTTTTTGTCTCTTGTGAAGAAGAGGCCACAGAATACTTTGTGAAGGTCAAGGTGACAAACGAAGATGGCGTGCCTATTCAAAACGCCGCAGTGAAGATGTTTGCACCTGTGTCGGGCTCTACTGAGTGGTATGGTTTCACTGGACCAAGTGGTGAAGTAGTCTTCAGATCAGGCTTCGAGGCTTATTATGATCTTAAAGCTTGGAAGATGATTTACGAAGGATGTAACTATGTTCGTTTGGCTAAAGGCGAGACCATTGACGTAAATGTTGTAATTTACCCCATCGGAGACCCTAATGGTTGCGTAGAATAATGAAAAAGTTACTCGTACTTCCTTTGATGGCATTCTTGCTTTTGAGCAGCTGCCAGATCGAAAATCCTACTTATCCTTTCCGTGTGAAGGTTACTAACGCATCTGGTGTGCCTATCCAAAACGTGATTGTTGAGGCCAGTGTTGATGTGCCTGGATACCGCGAAGAGGCTTATTTCATCGATACAACCGGTTTTGATGGTATGGTAGAGTTCGAATACGAGTACGAAGCGGTCTTTAAAATTCTAGCCACTCGTGGAGGAAGCCCTTTCACACACATTGGTTGTGGATTCATTAAGCTTGAACCAAATACTACGGTTCAATCGAAGATTATCTTGCTTCCTTACGATCCTAGTGACCCTGGTTGCTAATCTCTAGAGGTACCCGTTCGTTTTAAAGTAGTTCACCACCGCTTCTTTCATAAGAACGGCTTGTTCTCCTGCTTTCAGGTTTGGCAGAGGCTTCAAGGATTTGAAGTGAGGCCAACCATCATCGTCCCTATTCTCAAACTCATAGTATCCGTAAGGCTCTAGCACGGTACAAACGGCAATGTGCAAGACGTTTAGTTTTTCATCTTTTTTCAGGCGCAGATAACCCATTTGCAACTCTTGTGCCCCAATAAGCAACAACACCCCATCCAAATCTATATCTCCATCTCCCGGAAACTGTTGGGAAAGTTTTGCGAGCAGTTGCTCCCAATCGTGTTTTAATTCTTCGCTTCTCATTATTTTGGCGCTATGGTAAAAGGTCTTGACCTCGTTTTAACTGTTTTTACTGCTTTTCTGCTGGTCAAAGGTATTTGGAAGGGCTTTGTAAAAGAAATTTCCGGCATTTTAGCTGTGGTAGGGGGTGTTTTTGCCTCTTTTATGCTCCATGATGCCGCCGAAGGGTTTTTAAGCGCTTATATCGGCCCAAAATACTTGGGTTTTGTCGCCTATGCAATTTTATTCATCGCCGTCTACCTCGGAATCATGCTCTTAGGCAATTTGATCGACCGAGTGGTTAAAAGCGTTATGCTCGGCGGCTTCAACCGAATCTTGGGCGGTTTTTTCGGCCTGCTCAAAGCTTCGTTGTGGGCCTCACTGGGAGCATACGCCTACAGCACGCTTCAAGAAGGAGTGGGGTTTGAACATCCGAGCTTAATAGCAGATTCTATGTTCTACCCCTTCCTCTTAGACCTTGTTGCCCTACTCGAGCGCGGTCTTTAGCTCAATGCCGCTACCCCTGGAAGGGTTTTGCCTTCCAAGAATTCAAGCATTGCGCCACCACCTGTACTGATATAGCTTACTTTATCTGTGTAGCCAAACTGGTTCACCGCAGCAACGCTGTCTCCTCCGCCAATCAAAGAGAAGGCCCCATTGGCAGTGGCCTGAGCAACCGACTCAGCAACAGCTTTGGTTCCTCCTGCGTAATTTTCAAACTCAAAAACACCCATAGGACCGTTCCAAATGATCGTTTTTGCTGCAGTAAGCGATTCTTGTACGCGGGCAATGCTTTCCGGTCCGTTGTCTAGACCCATATATCCTTCTGGGATCTCGCCAATAGCACATACGCGCTCCGCCGGTTGATCCGCAAAATCTTTGGTAATAAGTGTATCCACAGGAATAAGCAGATTACACCCAAGGGCCTCCGCTTTTTCTATAAGCGATTTGGCCAATTCTAGCTTATCATCCTCCACCAGCGACGTACCGACAGATCCGCCCATCGCTTTTACAAAAGTGAAGCCCATACCGCCGCCAATAACAACAGTACCTACTTTCTCAAGCATATTAACAATAACTCCAATTTTAGAGCTCACCTTCGCGCCGCCTATAATAGCTACAGTTGTGTTCTTGTCGCTGCCTAGAGCTTTGGAGATGCTTTCTACTTCAGCGCTCATCAGCTCGCCAAAGCCTTTGTTTTCGTTCGCAAAAAACTGAGCAATAACCGCCGTCGACGCGTGTGCACGGTGTGCTGTTCCAAAGGCGTCGTTCAAGTAGATATCTCCTAGCTCGGCCAATTCCTTTGCAAAAGCCTCATCGCCAGCCTCTTCTTCGTTGTGAAATCTCAAATTTTCCAGCAACACTATTTCTCCTTCTCCAGCCTGAGCAACCGCAGCTTTTGCTACACTACCCACGCATTCGCTTGAAAAATGAACCTTAGCGCCACTCAACGCTTCTACTTCGCTTACCAAATGTGACAAAGACATTTGGTCTTGGCGCTCACCTTTTGGTCGTCCTAAATGACTCATCAAAACGGGTGTTCCTCCAGCCTGAAGCACGTTTGTAATGGTCGGCATGGCCGCTGTGATACGCGTATTATCTGTTACCTTGAGGCCTTTGTCCTGCGGCACGTTAAAGTCCACGCGAATAAGCACTTTCTTTCCTGCAAAGTCGAAGCTTTTCATATATTTTAGTGTGTTGTATTGAGCGGCCAATTTACCACTCATATTTCACTCAAAGCACATGTCACAATTATATAATAACCAACCTCTTCTGGACCAATTGGCCAAAGCCCTCGACAGAGAAAAGCTGCACCACGCCAACCTTGTTTCTTCAGGCCCTGGAGAAGAGGGGTTAGTGATTGGGCTTGCCCTTGCGGCACGCATTCTGTGTGATACTCAAAACCATTGTGGCGCCTGTAAATCTTGTAAACAAGCAAGCGTGCTACAACATCCGGATCTGCATTTTTCCTTTCCCTTTGTAAGCGGCGGAACTTCAGGAACAGCAGATGATTTCTTGACCGATTTCCGCGGGGCACTCGGAGAAAACAAATACCTCGACCCGGACAGTTGGCAACAAAAAATCACTTCAAAAAACCAACAGCTTCAGATTCCTATCAAAGAGATTCAGAACATCCATAAAAAACTCAGCCTTACAGCTGCTTCGGGGAAAAACAGGGTGTTATTGCTATGGATGCCGGAACAAATAAAAAAGCAGGCATCAAACAAGCTTCTAAAGCTCATCGAGGAGCCTCTTCCTAAAACCTATATCATACTGATTACACACCGCAAGTCAAGATTGCTGCCCACCATCGTAAGCCGATGTGCTCCTTGGCACTGCAAGCCGCTTGAAGAGGGTCACTTCCTAGTTCATTTTAATGATCAACCAGAGGCCACGGCCAAGCTTCTGGCTATGGTTTTTGCACCTAATTTGGGTGCGGCTATTTCCGCAAGCGAAGATGCAGAATCAACTCAAATAGATGTCTTTGCCCATTGGATGAGGACGTGCTATAGGGGCGCGCCCACTGAAATTAGCGAAGTCGTAACCAGCCTCTCTGGATTAACAAAAGAAGCTCTTAAAATACTGATTTTCAGGTCTCAACACTTTTTAGAACGCGGGTTTTATCACAATATTCAAAACACCCCGGTGCAGGCTACTGATTTAGGCGCGATCAATGTGCAAAAACTAAGCAGTGCCGTCCGGCCCTCCGGAGCAATGGCGATTTCTAGGGTATTGAACGCATGTCTTTATGATTTGGAAAGAAACATTCATGTGAAGACGGCTTTAACCTTTGCTAGTTTCGAACTTCACAAAGCTTTCCGAGGGAACTAAACTTTTTCTAAGACGTAGATCAACGAACTTGTATTTGTGCTGCCCGCATTGAGGTTACTCAACCAACCCTGCATCGCTCCTTTGATCCAATGCCCTACGCTCTTACTACTTCGCCCGGAGGCATATTGTTCGCTAAGCAAGGAGATGTAGTACGCATCTAATTTCATGGGGTGTACCGCTTTCAGTGTAAAACCTGTTCTAGCGGCAAGAGCCTCGATGCTCGATTTTGAAAAATGGTGTGCGTGAATAGGGATATCCCAAGCAGCCCAAAATTCATTGTAGTGTTTGGCGTCTGGACTGTTTGGATTAGGAACGGCGATGAATAACGCCCCATCGTTTTGAAGGCGTTTGTGGAACGCTGACATCATTTCGTCCAAATCATAAACATGCTCTAAGACATGCCAAAGGGTAATGGCATCATACGTGTTTTTACACCCGTCAATGGAAGCATAAACACTGCCAAATGTCCCCGCCATTGCTCGAGCTCCTTCGTTAATTTCTACTCCCTCAGATGAATATCCTTTTCGAAGCATGAATTCCAAAAACGTACCTGTACCACATCCGTAGTCCAAGTGTTGGGTTCCTTGAGTGTGGGATTTAACCAACTTATATTTTCGAGACATGTTTACATCGCGCAATTGCTGGTATACTTTTCCGAAAAAAGAAGAGCCGTCGTTCGTGTGGCTGATGTAATCCGGACTGTCATAGTACGGGCCTATTTTATCCTGCGTGGGAAGTGGACTTGTAAACCGGTGGCCACATTGTTTGCACAATTGTACCTCGAACACCTCTTTACTTACCGAAAAGTCCATGACTTCGCGTTCCGGGCTGAACGAAGCTGAAAGGCATGTAGGACACTCTTTTCTTTCTAACATAATCTTTGTTTCACGTGAAACCTATCGGCCCATATAGACCAGTAAAACGTGTATGTCGCTCTGGCTAATACCGCTGATTCGCCCGGCTTGAGCTATAGTTGCTGGGCGTATGGCCTCTAGCTTAGCGCGCCCTTCATAGCTAAGCCCCTTCACTTTTTGATAATCAAAACTCTCCGGGATCTTCTTGTCGTTCAAGCGGCGCATCTTATCTACGCTCTCTCTCTCCCGCTCAATGTAGCCGCCGTATTTAATCTCTATCTCTAGTTGTTCGATCACCTCTTCTGTCCACCAGGGCGCATCATTAAAAACCTCGCTAAAATCAGCAAGACCGACCTTAGGACGAGCTACCAGTTTATTGACCTTGGTTTTTTCCTTTGCCGGTGTATCTCCTTTGCTTTCTAAAATAGCGTTGATGGCGTCTAGGTTCAGATTATTGTCCAATTCCTCTCTACCTTGATCAATGCGCGCTGTTTTTTGATTGAGCGCCTCTAAGCGTTCGTTGGTGATAGTCCCTAATCTGTGTGCCAGCCTCGTCAATCGTAAATCCGCATTATCTTGACGCAGCAGCAGCCTAAACTCCGCTCTAGAGGTGAACATTCTATATGGTTCTTCTGTGCCTTTTGTAATAAGATCGTCGATAAGAACCCCTATGTAAGCCTCGTCACGAGACAAGATAAAAGGCTCTTTGTTTTGTGTCTTAAGAACAGCGTTCACGCCCGCCATCAAACCTTGGCAAGCGGCTTCTTCATAACCCGTAGTGCCGTTGATTTGACCAGCAAAGAATAACCCGCTTACCAGCTTTGTTTCAAGCGTGTGTTTAAGCTGTGTAGGGGGGAAATAATCGTATTCAATAGCGTAGCCTGGGCGGAAAAACTTCGCGTTTTCAAAGCCTTTTACCATATGCAGCGCTTCGTATTGAATATCTACGGGAAGGCTTGAAGAAAATCCATTGACATACACCTCTACGGTATTCCATCCCTCCGGTTCTACAAAGATTTGGTGTGAGGTTTTATCTGCGAATCGGTCAACTTTGTCCTCGATGCTAGGGCAATACCTTGGTCCGGTTCCACGGATAGCGCCATTAAACAGAGGCGATCGATCAAAACCTTTTTTCAAAACATCATGTACTTCTTGGCTCGTATGAGTAATCCAACAACTGCGCTGCTCTTTTAATCTATAATCACCTAAATAACTGAATTGGCCAGGGTTTTCATCACCAGGCTGCTCCTCCATCACTGAATAATCGATTGTTCTGCCATCTATACGTGGTGGCGTACCTGTTTTCATACGACCCGCTTCAAACCCTAGCTTCACAAGCTCTTCCGTGATACCAGTGCTAGCGCGCTCCCCCGCACGACCGCCGCCAAAATTTTGATCGCCTACATGAATGAGGCCGTTCATAAACGTTCCGGCCGTTAGAACGACATTCTGCGCCTCAAACTCAAGGCCTAGGCCTGTTTTAACGCCGTGTACGGTGTTGTGGCTTACTAAAAGACCGGTTACCGTGTCTTGGAACATACTAAGGCCTTCGGTGCCTTCCAATAAGTCTCTCCAATATTGAGCAAACAACATACGATCGCTTTGAACCCTTGGGCTCCACATAGCGGGTCCTTTTGACCTATTGAGCATTCTAAACTGTATCATGCTCTTATCGGTAATCAACGCTGATCCGCCGCCTAATGCATCTATTTCACGAACAATTTGACCTTTAGCAACACCGCCCATTGCGGGGTTACAGCTCATTTGTCCTATGGTTTGCATGTTCATGGTGATGAGTAATACTTTGGCGCCCATCTTAGCAGAGACAAACGCCGCTTCACAGCCCGCATGTCCCGCACCTACCACTATAACATCATATTTCTCGTCTAGAATCATATCCCTAGTGCCTGTAGTACCTCGTTTTCTTTTTCACGCATGACCCTGCTTTCCTCCTCAGTCTTGTCTTTAAAGCCTAACAAATGTAGAACTCCGTGAGCAACCACTCTATGAAATTCTTCGTTCTCGCTACTTCCATGCTTCGCAGCATTATCTCTTACGCGGTCCACACTGATAAACAACTCGCCGCTGATCTTTCTTGATGTGGAATAATCGAACGTGATGATATCTGTATAATAGTCGTGGTCAAGATGTGCCTTATTGATGTCCAACAACTCGCCATCACTCAACCAATGCACTTGAATCTTACCCAAACGCTGCTCTGGGTAAAGCTGAGAAATACAGCTAAATATAGGGGTTATATCTACTTGTTCCGGAATCATCATTACTTGCGCTTGAGCACAGGTAAAGGTAAGTCGGTTGTAGAGGATTTGACACGCTCATTCACTTTAAAATCAACCGATTCTTCTTGCTCCTGGTTTCCTTTCTTAGAGCTACGCGTATCCCCTATCTCTTCTTTTTCAAAGACACTTTGCTCAACAAACCATAAGCGCCTTTCAAAAGCTTCCAGCCGCTCTTTCTCCTCATTTGACATAAACAAGAGTTGCTGTTTTATATATTCTAACTGAGATTGTATTTCCTTAGAAACCCCCATCTTTTCCATGGATTCTATCCTCTTTAAAAGATCTACATCGTTCTGGGATGTTCCTTTTCCTGAGGCCCCTTTTTGACTGTTTTCACCCTCTTCACGTGGCTCACCGCTTTGTCCTTTTGAACGACCTCCTGGTTTTTTACCTTGTGATGGTTTGCCTTTATTTCCCTTTTGGCCCTGCCCACTGGTTGAAGGTTTACCGGTTTTACCGGGGCGCCCATTCTTACAATTCTTTTGTGCTTGATTCAAGGACAGTTTTTCACTTTCTAAAACCTCATATAGAATCATGTCCAACTCGTTCAATGCACTAAGTACATATCCAGACGCGCTCGGCACCCCTTTGTTGGCAACAAACGCACGCTCTAATGCACTAATTTGATCCTCTAGGTTGTTTTGACAAGTCGTTAGTGCCGTTGCCAAGGCGGGGTCATGTACCAATAGAAAAGCTAAACTATCATTGATATTATTCTCAATAGCCAGCAGCGCTTTTTGCTGACGAACCTTGTTGGCTTCTAAAGCGATGGTATTGGTTATTTCTTGCTGGATAGAGGTGGACCAGCTCTGTTTCAACAATCTTTTTAATCGCTCTACATTATCCGCCTGTATTGCTGCTTGGGTTGTATTAAGTAATTCTTCTAGTTTCTTGGCAGCGTCCTTTGCTTCTTCTTCTCGTTCCTCACCCTGCTTAGGAATATCTTTAATTTGATCCAATACATCTGCTTCTTCCGAACCTTCTTCAGTGGTAATATTCTCTAATAGTTCTGTGATGAGGCTGTCGGTCGAAGCGTTCTTATTGCTATCAATAGTGTATAGGGTAGATAGTAATTGTTCTTTTAACCAAAGTTGGTTTAACTCCTTCGTCCATTTACTTTCCTCTTCATGGGTTAAAGGTTTTAGTGGATCCAATTTCTTTAGCTCTTCCTCTTTTTCCTTACCATATTTTTCCTTTTGACTCTGAGTCGCGGATAGTCGCTCCTTACTTTCTTTTCGAATTCCCAACTCATCTGCTACCTGGCCGGCAATCTGCGATTGCATCATATGTGCGCTCGGTATCGGTTTTTCAATATTTAATCTCGTTGACTGGCCCTTGGTATCCACAACTCTTATTTCAACAGAAGAGGTGCTTGACCAATTCATATTGAAATTCTTTCGATGTCCCGAAATACTCATGACTTCGTCGTTGATAAATAATGAGTATAAACCAAAATCATCCTTGACCTCAAACTCTAATGAATCGAGGGAATTTTGAATAATAGTAAGTGTGGGGGAATAGTCTTTTAATTCTATAATTATAGGCCTCAACAATTCCTTTCCTTGAGAAGAAACTATACTAATCATTTCTTTACTCTTCCATTTGATGGTTTCAGATGCGTGCACTGTTCCACGTGGAACATTAATCAATATTCTCTCCGTCAATAAACCCGAAAGTTCGAAAAACACCTCGCTGTCGTCGTATAGAAATAAGGTGTCACTTGTAAAATACTCATCTACCCCTAAATAAGCAGGTGGGGAAATCTTTGCTATATAGGTATTTAGGCGAGGAATAGAATCCGTAACAATCCACAATGATTTTACAAGGCGACCTTGTAATAACCATTTTAATTGAACATCGCTAGTACATATCACGGAAGATGTTTGGGATGACTTGCTGTTGATTGTTAATGTAGTTCTATCAATTTCTGGAATTGAATACACTTCACCATAATTCATATGTATGGTATCATATCCTTCAAACTGTATTCCGGATCGTGACGTAAATTCACCAGTAGTAATTTCTAAACCTGTACTAGAAACAGATGATTTAAAGATTCCTATACATACAATACTAAGTAATAGAATGATCGTAACAGGAAGCAAAGCGAATCTTGATCGCCAAGATTGTTCAAGACGGGGTAGGTCTTCATCTAGTTTAGTTAATACTTTTATTGACGCCCAATTCTCAATGGGGTTTTTAGATTTTAGGAATTGGACACTTCTAAACCATCGCCCTTCATCATACTTCTGTAATGCTTTAGAGAAATAGGTGATGGGAAGCATAAATGTCGCTAGGTAATATCCTAGTAATCGGATAGGTCCAATAACTAAACCTAAGCCCCATAGCACAGTTACTGCCTTAATTACTTTAACAAACTCTTCTAATGGCGGAAAAAAAGTGTAGTTTGTGAATACAATTATTAAGAGTAATAATGCCGAGATTATTATATATAAAACGCTGTAATACAATAACTTATGTAAAAATAAGCGTTGTAAATAGGGTTTTATCTTTCCTTGTATTCTCATTAATACTTTCTAGTTGCACCACACAACAAACAGTCATTACAAACCTACCTAATTATAACGTTGAACAACAGGGACGGGCACAAAAGCCAACGGTTTTATTATTCCAGGATCCGGGATGTGGACTTAATGATTCTATTTCCAAGTATTTAAATAAAACAGGATATAATGTCCTGCGTATCACTAAGCAGACTGAATCCTTAGAAGTTCAGAATAGTGATAATAAAGAACGACGGGGATATGAAGGAGTGGAATTATATAATGAATTGGTTAAAAAATATAATATAAAAGCTCTAGCTGCTACTGGATTGGATATACACAGTAGTATTCCTTGGTTTGTGAATACCCCAGTACAAACCTTGCATTTCTATAATTACTATCCCGGTTCTTTACAAGATCATATTATATCTTCAATAAGTAAGAACGAAGATGTGTTTCCAATGTATTCAGAAGAATACCCCGCTGTAGAATTATTTGAATTACTTTCCAAATATCCTCCTCCAAGTGGAAAAATATCATCGTATCCTATTCGCTACGTTCATAGCATCTGGAAAGAGAATCCTAAATCATATTTAGGAATGAATGAACGCGAGGTTAAATTTTTTAGAATCTATTAAGAGCAGCTGATTTTATTCACCCGACGACCATGACGTCCACCTTCAAATTCAGCTTCAAAGAAAGCTGTAATAATTTTGTTAATCTCCTCTTGATTTAAAAATCTCGCAGGAATTGCAATGATGTTCGCATCATTGTGTTGACGGGCAAGTGAGGCAATCTCAGGTAACCAGCAAAGAGCGCCGCGAATACCTTGGTGTTTATTAACTGTCATATTAATACCATTACCTGATCCACAGATGACAACACCTAAATCAGCTTCATTAGATTCTACTACTTCAGCTACTTGATGACCATAATCTGGATAATCGACACTCTCTGTAGAGAATGGTCCTTTATCAATCATTGAGTGTCCTTTTCCTTCCAACAGCTCGATGATGGCACTTTTAACTTCAACACCAGCATGGTCACAACCGATAGCAATCTTCATAGTCTTTAACTTTGGTACAAATATCAACAATGATGTTTGTAACTACGTTAATAGATGTGAGTAAGTATTGAACATCGTCTAAAAACTTATCCTTGCTTTTTTAATATAAATTTTGAATTGAATAAAAAATTTAAAAACAGCTGTAGTAGTTGTATTTACTTACACTAGACTTATCCTCAACTATTACTCAAATAATAACAGAAGCTTCTAAAAATCCTTTTCACTTTTTATTGTTGATAACCAAAATAACATTGTAAATACAAAATTCTAAATCCTTAAAAAACAGGGTAATAGGAAAATAAGTATAGTGGATAAAGTAAATCTCTAGTTCATATAATGAAATCAATCTAAAAGTTATCCCACTTATACACGGACTATATACATATATCTTTCTTTTAAAGAATAAGGATATATATAATGAGAAGAGGCGATTAGTTAATACATGATTCCAAAGAGGTCTATGATAATCCATGGATCAATGTAGTCCATCACAAGGTATCCACACCGAACCGCACCCCTGGAATTTATGGACAGGTGTCTTTTAAAAACTTTGCTATTGGTATCATTCCTATTGATGAAAAAGGTATGACTTGGCGCGTGGGACAATATAGATTTCCATTGGATAGGTACAGCTGGGAAATTTCAGAAGGTGAAGGGCCTTTACAAAAAAATCCCTTAGAAAGTGCTCAGCGTGAATTACGAGAGGAAGTGGGGTTAATCGCAGAGAGATGGTCTCTACTTATGGAATTAGACTTAAGTAATAGTGTCACCAACGAACAGAGCTATGTGTATATAGCAGAAGAATTAACCTCTGTGCCTACTGAACACGAAGATTCAGAGAATCTTACCATTGAAAAATTACCTTTTTTCGAATTGTATCAACAGGTACTCGACGGTACCATTCGAGATAGTATTTCTGTGGCCGCTATTTTAAAATTAGCGCATGTACGACCTGAACTAGTGAAGTAATCTTATTTCAAGGATTATATATTATTAAGTATTCAGACGGTTTGGTTCTAAAAGTATTATTAGGAGCTTTTTAAATCAAGGAATGTTTTAAAGTGTTCCATCACTATTACAGCGGTTTGATCTGTAGGGTGTGTTCCTTTTTCGTTGTAGTAGCTGTAATCCCTCAAAATATCTGTGACAATCTCAAAACTTGGGAAGTAATAACTATTGTTTCGAAGGGTGAGTAATTGCTCAATCACTAAGTGAAGTACAGATTTTGAAAGGGTGTTTTCGTGCCATCCAAGTTTGGTGTATTTCACTGCACTAACAGTGTAAATAATAGTCCAATCCTCTGGAATAATAGGAAGTACCTTGGTCCAATAGTCAATAATATATTCAATAGATAGCAGCTGCCTCTCGAAAAAATTATTAGGCAGTTTATGGCAATTATTAATCACCTGATCCTCGTATATCCAAGCGTGGGCGGTACCTAAAGAAAGCACTAAGACTTTATGGTAATCCTCATGTGAATCAAGAAAATTAAGTACATCAGTTCGTATTGCTTCTGTGGTTGATAAAAGGACCGCGGAGTCGGAATTTTGAAATTTATTAGCAGCGTCTAATTGGTGATAGATCCCTTGAAAATCCACTGGTGGTAGGAGGGAAAAATTGTTCGAGAAGAGCCATTGTAATTGGCGCCCGATGGAGATGGGGTTGAAGGAAGTTCCTAAAGGGTTGCAGTACATAGGTAGTTGGTTTTGCTGGGCAAAACCTTCGAAGTGTTGCACGAAGCAACTACCAATACCTAAAAAAGTAAAAGGGGAATCTGATCCTTTCAAATTCCCCACTTCTATTTGTTTATACTTCATTTAAATATTGAATTCAATACCCTGTGCTAAAGGTAGGGCATTGCCGTAATTCAAAGTATTGGTTTGTCGGCGCATGTAGGCTTTCCAAGCATCCGATCCACTTTCACGGCCGCCGCCTGTTTCTTTTTCACCGCCAAAGGCACCACCAATTTCTGCACCTGAAGTACCGATATTGACATTTGCAATACCACAATCGGACCCAGATTCACTCAAGAAAATATGCGCCTCACGAACATCACTGGTCATCACAGCACTGGATAAACCTTGCTTGACATCGTTTTGAATAGCAATAGCGTCGTGAATATCGCCGCTGTATTTCAACAAGTATAAAATAGGGGCAAAGGTTTCGCGCTGCACACTTTCGTAGTGGTTTTCAGCTTCAACAATACAAGGGGCTACATAGAATCCTTCGTCGTAAATACCGCCAGAGAGTACTTCACCGCCAAGCAACAACTTTCCTCCTTCTTCCTGTACAGTGGAAATAGTGTGTAGGAAATTATTGACGGCATCTTGGTCAATCAGCGGTCCTACATGGTTTGAAGCATCTAATGGGTTGCCAATTTTTAATTGGCCATACGCCTGTACCAAGGCATTTTTTACGGTATCATACACTGACTCATGGATGATCAATCTGCGTGTAGAAGTACAGCGTTGTCCACAGGTACCTACAGCACCGAATATAGCACCGGTAATAGTCATTTTTAGATCACAACTTGGCGTGATGATGATGGCATTATTTCCACCAAGCTCCAATATGGATTTACCAAATCTTCCGGCTACAGCGGCGCCTACAACAGCACCCATACGAGAAGAACCAGTTGCTGAGATAAGCGGCATTCTGTGATCTGCCGTCATCCATTCTCCAACGTTGTAATTGCCGGTAATAATATTAGAAATTCCGTCGGGCAAATCATTAGCCGCTGCGACTTCATTCCAAATATGTTGACAAGCCACGGCACAAAGTGGAGATTTTTCAGAGGCCTTCCAAACCACTGTATTTCCACACACCAAAGCGATGGCAAAGTTCCACGCCCAAACAGCAACCGGGAAGTTGAATGCGGAAATAACACCAACCACACCAGTAGGGTGCCATTGCTCCATCATATGGTGTTCTGGACGTTCGCTTTTAATGGTCAGTCCGTACAATTGTCGTGATAGACCTACGGCAAAATCACATATATCTATCATTTCCTGAACCTCACCCAATCCCTCTTGGTAACTCTTACCCATTTCAAGAGAAACCAAAGCTCCCAGGTCCTTTTTCTTTTCTCTCAGGACATTACCGAATTGACGGATATATTCACCTCGCTGGGGTGCAGGGATTTTTCGCCAATCTACAAATGCTTGTTGTGCAGCATCCACAACCTTGTGATAATCAATTTCGGTGGTGGTATTTACCTCGGCGAGATGTTGGTTTTGGATAGGAGAGGAAGAGCCAATGTAATGAGAGGAAGCAGACCATTTTTGTCCAATAGCAGTTCCGTTATTTTTTGGTTGGATTCCAAGTGAAGCAAGAATTTGTTCCGGTTGAAGCGTGTTCATGATAGATTCAAAATTTGTATAAAATTAAACATTGAGCATCACTTTTGTTGGAATTATAAATCTCTATCTGGTTTTTTTCTAAATGCTTCCGCTTATGTACTTTTGTTATTTAGAATTAATTTAAATAAGATGCGTTTTACCCCAATTTTCCTCGCGATCCTTATTGCCGCCACCAGCTGTACAAGTCCAGAAAATAGCGTCACTTCCGCGCCAAGTAAACCAATAATATTGTGTACCACCAGCATCATGACGGATTGGGTAAGCAACATTGTCGGGGAAAGTTTTGAGGTAAAAGCATTGCTTGACAAAGGCATCGACCCCCATACATACAAGCCCAGTAAGAAAGATTTAGACGCCATTCGTGCGGCGGACGTGATCATTTACCACGGTGTTCATTTAGAAGGAAAAATCATTGATGTCCTTGAAAAGATTCAGGAAAAACTGATCATTGACGCTGCGGCACACCTCCCAGACTCCATCATTATTAGTGACCCAAATTTCCCAGCGAGCAAGGATCCACACTACTGGTTCGACACGGAGCTCGTGAGATTTATTATTGGAGATATAGGCCAAGGATTATCGAGCGCCTATCCAGAGAGCGAGTCAGAAATTTTAGCAGGAGCACAACAATACCAAGCGGCCATTGCGGCGACCACGGATAGCGTTGTGGCGATCATTAACAGTATTCCTGAGAATAATAGGTTGGTGGTGACGACCCACGACGCATTGAGTTACTGGGCCCGCACGTTCAACATGAAGGTGAACACGCTACAAGGGGCCTCGACGGTTTCGGAATTTGGGTTGAAAGAAGTGATAGATATGGTCAACTTCATTTGTGCAGAGGGCGTGCCCGCTATTTTCTTGGAAAACATTATAAGCCCGCAGGCAATGGAAAGCGTGCAGCGCGGGTGCGAGGCGAAAGGCTGCCCGGTAGTATTAGGGCCGGAACTTTTAAGCGATTCACTTGGACCAGAAGAGGATCAAGATACATACCTTGAAATGCTCGTATACAACGCCAATTTATTGGCTACTTATTTGAAGTAAACCTTGAACGACCTCATTAAATACCTCACTCTTTCGGACCCTAATGTTCGATACGTGGCCTTAGCCATTTTGCTATTAGGAGGGGTAAGCGGTGCGGTAGGGACGTTCAATTTTTTACGTAAGAAAACCCTGGTTGGGGAAACCGTGGCCCATAGTATGCTACCAGGTGTGCTTATTGCTTTTGTGTTGAGCGGGGTCAAGGACCCATTGGTCTTGATTTCCGGCGCGGCCGTCTCCGGCTGGTTATCTATTTGGGTCGTGGATTACATTACTAGAAACAGTAAAATCAAAGGGGATAGCGCCCTGGCAATCGTGCTATCTAGCTTCTTCGGACTAGGAATTGTGATGCTCACGGTGATTCAACGCACCTATGGTAGAGAGCAAAGCGGCTTAGACCATTACATCTTTGGAAACGCGGCTGCGATGAGTCCGGAAGATAGTGTGGTCTTTGGGGTTATTTCCTTAATAGTGTTGCTGATTGTGGCTTGGCATTACTTCAGTTTGAAGGCGGTTGTGTTCAACCAAGATTTCGCACAAAGCGTGGGTATTAATACCAAATGGATTGAAATACTGATCAGCTTTATTACGATTTTAAGCATTAGCGTAGGGATTAAAGCGGTGGGCATTGTGATGATGAGCGCCTTGCTGATTATTCCTCCAACAGCCGCGAGATTTTGGACCGACAAACTAGGCCGAATGCTATTAATCAGCGGCGCCTTCGGCGCTATTTCGGGATGGCTAGGTGCTTTTATAAGCTACAGCTATTCGAGCATGCCGACCGGTCCATGGACAATTGTAATGATCAGCGTGATTGCCTTTGTTTCGATGATGTTTGCGCCGAACAAAGGGGTGGTTTTTCAGCGCTGGAGCAAGCTCTTGGTCAAGCGAAGAATGAATGAGGAAAACCTATTGAAAACCGCGGTGCAATTAGAAGTTCGTGGCCAAGGCAAACTCTTCAATCGAATGAGCATAAGCGCTCGTCAATTCTTTGATACACGACTTTGGAACCGAACCATTAAGCGTCTGCGCAGAAAAGGCTTGGTCAAGAAGGTACATACAGGATTTACTTTGAGCACAGAAGGCAGGGCGATTGGCGCCGAGATAGATCGACGACACAAGATTTGGGAGGTGTATTTGCAGCGCCGTATGCAGATGAGTGTACACCTAGTGCACGATGAGGCGGATACCATGGAGCACTTTCTAACGCCAGAAATTGAGGCTGAGATTTTAAAGGAGCTAGGCCTTTGTAGCAGGTTCAACCCCTTGCTTGAAATTCACGAAATAGTCCCAGAGGGCGCGTAGTATGGATGCTTTTTGGATCATCATCACAGGGTTTTTAGTTGCATCCTCCACGGGGATGTTGGGCAATTTATTGCTGTTGCGCCGCATGAGCATGATGGGCGATGCCCTGAGCCACGCGGTGCTTCCCGGAATTGTAATTGCTTACCTTATCAGTGGTTCACGCGCTTCCTTGCCGTTGTTTTTAGGCGCCATCGTGATGGGCGTAGTGACGACGCTTTTGATCCAATTTTTTTCTTCGAAAGGCAAGATGCAATCTGACGCAGCGATGGGAACTGTCTTTACATTCTTGTTTGCTGTTGGGGTGATTTTAGTGACCCGATTTGCTGGTGAGGCAGACATAGATGCGGATTGCGTGTTGCACGGCGAAATAGCTTTCGTACCCCTTCAAACCTCTTCGTTCTTAGGACTCAGTGTTCCGGGACCGGTATGGACGCTCTTGGTCTTGCTGCTGCTCATTCAGATAATTTTCTGGTGGGGCTATAAGGGCTGGATGATTACCTCTTTCAACAATGAATACGCGCAAAGCATCGGAATTCGCACTGTCCTTTGGCATTACAGCTTAATGGCCGCAACATCTGTTGCCACTGTCGTGAGTTTTGAAAGCGTGGGGGCGATTTTAGTCATTGCATTTTTAGTGGTTCCGGCCGCAAGCGCTTATTTGATTACCGATAATTTCAAAAAGATGACCCCGCTCATTATGCTGCAGGGACTGATTAGCGCAATTTTCGGGTACTATATCGCCGAATGGGTAGGCGGATCCATCAGCGGATCCATGGCTGTAGCTAGCTTCTTGCAATTTGCCGCTTGCTTTGCTTGGAGCAGGGTTGAGACAAAAAAAGAGGGCTAAAGCCACCACTCTAGCCCTCACTCGCTTAACACAAAAACACGATTAATCGTTGTTTTTAACGACAATGCAAACCTCGTGCCGAAAAAAGGCACAAGAAAAAAATTTGTGTTAAGAGTTTGTTACCAGTTTGCGTCCGGGTAGGTACGCGGTAAACTTTGCATCTCGGCGAGGAGATATCCTAGGTGGGCAGAGTGTATGCCGTAACGCCCGCCGGTTTGAGCCCAGGCATCATCTTCTGGACGAGTGATCGTAGCCAATTGAAGAACCTCATCCACCTTTTCTAGCCAAGAAGATTTGAGTGTAGAGAAGGCTACAAAACTTGGATCTAATACCTCAAAAACAGGAGAGGCTTCAAACAATTCTCCGGCCCACATCCACAGGTCGTCAATGCTTTTTTGAATTTTCTCGTGGCTTTCTTTTGTGCCGTCACCCAAACGAACCACCCATTCTGCGCTCCACTGTGCGTGGTAGGCAATCTCCTTGATCGACTTTTCAGCAATCTCCGCAATGGGGGAATAGGAGCAACCTCTGAGTCCTTCGTAGAGGTAAAAATTGAAGGTGTCCATGAAGAAACTGCGCACGATGGAGTCTCCCCAATGGCCATTAGGCTGTTCCACCAATAAGGCATTGCGGAAATCCATGTGGTCGCGGAAATAAGCAAGGGCATCCTCTGTGGTAGCGCCGCCTTTAAATTCTGCTAAATGTTGGTACAACAGTCGGGCGCGACCGATATGGTCTAAAGCGGTATTGATGATCGCTATATCCTGTTCCAAGACAGGGCCGGCGGAACACCATTTGCTGAGCTGTTGCCCTAAAATCAAGGCGTCGTCAGCGAGGAAGAACAAATATTCTTCTAGAGCCTCTTCTTTGGTGAAGTCGCGCCTCACGCCGTTTAACCATCCTCCCCCCATGGCTTACATGTGTTCGACATCATCGGGGATGTCGTAGAAGGTAGGGTGGCGGTAGACTTTGTCATCGCTAGGAGCGAACAAAGGTTCTTTTTCGTCCGGCGAACTTGCGGTGATTTGGTCTGAAGGAACGACCCAAATACTGACGCCCTCAGAACGACGGGTGTAAACATCACGGGCGTTTTTAAGCGCCATGTCGGCATCTGCGGCATGCAGGCTACCAACGTGTTTGTGGGCAAGTCCGTTTTTGCTGCGGACAAAGACTTCGTAAAGCTTCCAGTGGTTCTTATTCATGCGGTTGTAATAGGTTAGGCTGCTGAGGTTCTGTTTTCTTTGCGCTTAGCTTCTTTTTCAGCGTAGGAGAGCGCGGCTTCACGGACCCAAGCGCCTTCTTCGTGCGCTTTCACGTGATGGGCAATGCGCTCTTTATTGCAAGGCCCGTTGCCTTGAATAACGTTGTAAAACTCATCCCAATTAATTTCTCCGAAATCGTACGACCCTCGCTCCTCATTCCATTTCAAATCAGGATCAGGAACGGTAAGGCCGAGGTAATGCGCTTGCGGAACGGTTTTATCGATGAATTCTTGACGAAGGGTATCGTTGCTTTTACGCTTGATTTTCCAGCGGATGCTCTGTTCGGAGTTCGGGCTGTTGTCATCCGACGGGCCAAACATCATGAGTGAAGGCCACCACCAGCGGTTCAAACTCTCTTGCGCCATTTTCTTTTGTTCAGGGGTTCCTTGGGCTAATTTCATGACGATCTCGTATCCCTGCCTTTGGTGGAAACTTTCCTCCTTACAGATTTTAACCATAGCACGAGCGTACGGCCCGTAGCTGGTGCGCGTCAACATCACTTGGTTTTGAATCGCAGCGCCGTCGACCAACCATCCGATTGTTCCCATATCTGCCCAAGAAGGCGTAGGGTAGTTGAAGATGGAGCTGTATTTTGCTTTTCCGCTTTGCAAGTCCGCAATCATTTGGCCGCGACTTGTGCCCAAAGTTTCAGCGGCACTGTACAAATACAAACCGTGTCCAGCCTCATCCTGCACCTTGGCAAGAAGAATGAGCTTGGCACGCAGCGAAGGCGCACGCGTGATCCAGTTTGCTTCAGGCTGCATACCAATAACCTCGCTGTGGGCGTGCTGAGAAATCTGACGCACTAAGGTCTTCCGGTATTTTTCGGGCATCCAGTCTTTCGGCTCCACCTTATTCTCGGCGTCGACGTAAGCCTGAAACTTTTCTTGTAAAGAGATGTTGGTTCCCATTTATCTGTGTATTTGGTCGTTTACAAAGTTAAAACACAACAACTAATGGTTGTTAATGGTTTAATATTGCGCTCTACCTTTACAGCTCAAACCCAGAAGTATGTTTAAATTCTTCAAGAAAAACTCCGCAGAAACCCCATCCCTACAGAAGGAATCAAATGAGAAGGGCGACGGTCATTTCCACTCGGTCACTGTTAAAGAGGTGCGTCGCGAGACCGAAAACGCCGTAAGCATTGCCTTTAACTTGCCCGAGGACGGCGCAGATTTTTCATTCTTGCCTGGTCAATACCTCACCCTTAAAGCCAATATTGGCGGGGAAGAGGTGCGTAGATCGTATTCGGTTTGTGTCGCTCCTCATGAGGGCGAGCTGCGCGTTGCGGTAAAAGAAATCGAAGGAGGCAAGTTTTCAACATATGCCAACCGCGAACTTAAGGCCGGTGATACTATCGAAAGTATGGCGCCAACGGGCAACTTTACTTGGTCTCCTACTGGCGCTGCCTCACACGTTGTGGGATGGGCGGCAGGGTCGGGTATTACTCCGGTAATGTCCATCGCGAAAAGTGTTTTGTCGAGCGATGATACAAGCACCTTTACCCTCTTCTATGGGAACAAGAACAGCAATAGCATCATCTTCAAAGACGCTATCGACGATTTAAAAAACACCTACCTCGAGCGCTTCGAAATACACCACATATTAAGCCGTGAGGATCAAGGCACGGACCACCTCAAGGGAAGAATAGACGCGGCAAAGGCAGAGAAGTTTGCGCAATCTTTGATTGACTTAAACAAGGTGACCGCACATTACCTGTGTGGACCACAAGAGATGATCGAAACTGTAAGCGCCAAGCTCGAAAGCAAGGGCACGGCGAAATCTAATATTCACTTTGAGCTGTTCAACACCTCAGCACTTTCCACAGAAGCTCAAGCCGCCTCTGAAGCAAGAGCTTCGGCCAAAGCTTCGGTAACCGTGGTATTAGACGGCGAGGAAACCCACTTTGAAATGGGGCCGAAGGACTATGTATTGGACGCAGCCCTAGACGCAGGTGCGGATGTTCCCTATGCGTGTAAGGGTGCTGTTTGTTGTACTTGTCGTGCCAAAGTTTTGGAAGGTACTGCCGAGATGGTCATGAACTATGCACTTGTAGACGATGAGGTTAAAGACGGTTACATCTTGGCTTGTCAAAGCCACGCGACAAGTGACCGATTAGTAGTAAGCTTCGATGAGTAAAAGCAGTCCAAGAAAACACGGCGTCACAGACGAACCCGGACCTTCTTTTCACGAGAAGAAGCCGAAGAACGCCAAGGACTATAACATCGGCAAGGGCGCGAAAAAGCGCATGAATAAAGCCAAGAAGTACGGCACCGGCGGAAAAAAACGCTAGGCCAAGGATAGAAAAAGCCCCGCATTTGCGGGGCTTTTTGTTACTCGTATGTGTTATTGTTTCGATCGATGTCGAGCATGCGCTTCGAAGGATCAATCTCAACCCCAATAACCGTTTCACTGCTCGGGATGTAAAGTTTGTATTCTAGATGCGTCCACGGCCACGGCTCGTGAACCTCAAGACCCTCTTGATGCTTAGCGCCGTACATGCTGACGAGAGGAATGGTGTGCATTTCTTTACGACTGCTTTCATAAGTCACTAATACATCCACCGGCATGGGGAATAGCCCTATGCGTTGCAGGGTGATTTGCGTACCCACAATATCGTTTTCTACAGCCGCTATGCCGTAGTCAATGCTTTTGACTTGGTCTTTGTAGTAGCTGAGGTACCAGTCCAATTCCATATTTGATTCCAACTCCATGATGCGCAAGAAGTCTTCCGGCTTTGGATGCTTGAACTGCCACTTTTGCCAGTAGCGCATCATGCCGCGCGCAAAGGCCTCTTCACCAATAATGTATTCGAGTTGGTTCAAAAACAAGGCGCCCGCGCTGTAGCTGTTAATGCCGTAGGTGCGGTTGTAGTTGAAGTGATCTGCCGGTGTGCTCAACGGCTCGCGCAAGCCTGAGGTGTCTAGGTAGACATAAGCCCTGTAGGCCCCAAGGTGCGGGTTCTCCTCGCCGCGATTGAACAAGAAGTTCATGCACTCCTCTTCCGCGTAAGAAGTGAAGCCTTCGTCCATCCACGGGTACGCTGCTTCATTGGTTCCGATGACTCCATAGTACCAGTTGTGCGTAGCTTCATGCACGAAGAGTCCGGTAAAGCCTTCAAACGTATCGCCGCCACCCAGCATCATTGTACACATAGGGTATTCCATGCCTCCATCACCACCTTGAATCAGGGAGAATTGCTCGTACGGATATTTGCCAAAGTGCTTGGCCATAAAATCGAAGTAGCCCTGTAGGTAGCCTTTTTGAATTTCGTCCCAATTCGCCTCATTAGCCGTCTTTGGATCGTAGAGCAAATGCACCAATGGTCCGTTTTCTATTTGCAGTTGTTTGTGGACATAATCAGGATCGGCAGCAAAGGCAAAATCATGGACTTTATCGGCTTTAAAGTGCCAGGTGCGAAGCTCGTTTTTCCCCAAACGAACCTTTTTAACCCCACCGTAGCCAAAGCCCACATCTTCGGGGTTTTGCAGGGAACCAGTGCCACCAAGAACATAGTCGCGGTGGATATGGATCTTCACATCAAAAGAGCCCCATACGCCATAGAATTCTCGCCCTACGTATTGGTCAGCGTGCCACCCATCCTCATCGTACTCGGCCAATTTTGGGTACCATTGCGTCATGGTAAATTCAATACCCTCCTTGTTGTTCCACCCTGATCGGCGAATCTGTTCAGGCACCTGGGCGTTCCAGGTCATATCAAAGACCGTGCTTTGACCCGGCAATAGAGGTTCGGCTAATTCACATTTTAAGACGGTTCCCTGAACGTCCCAACGCAGAGGAGCATCGTTTTGCGTGAGCACACGAATTTCTTGGTAGCCAATGCGGTCGGCCGCAAGGCCCTCAATGCGGTCTCGCACGCGACGGTCGGGATCATCAATGGTGCGCGATCGCACGTCCATCATGCTTTCCGGCTGAAAGGCGTTGAAGTAGAGATGGAAATACGCTTTGTGCAAGGTATCTGGGCTGTTGTTCGTGTAGGTGATTTTTTGTGCACCGTCGTATTGATGCTTCACAACATCCATGGTGATGTCCATGTCGTAATGCACGGCTTGTTGCCAGTATTGGGCCTGTGCGCTGATACCGAGACCCACAAAGAGTGCAAGAAGTAGTTTTTTCATTGTGTGTAGGAGTTATCCAACAAAGTGATCGAGGCGTCCGTTTTCCAAAAGTCGCGGACCCTTTTCTGTCATTTGTAACGTACAAACTTCATTGTACGCGTCGTGTTCGAGGAATAGATGGTAGCCTTTTTCTGCCGCCTCTGTGAAGATGCGTTTGCGCTCATCCAGAGTAATGAGGGGCCGAGTATCGTATCCCATCACATACGGTAAAGGAATATGACCGGTCGAAGGCATGAGGTCTGCCATGAACACGACGGTTTTGCCTTTGTAGGGCAAAATCGGACACATTTGAGCATCTGTGTGACCATTCACCACAAAGACATCAAAGCCCAGCGGAGTAGGCACACGGTGTTCACTTTCCGGCGCGTCGATAAACTTGAGTTGCCCACTTTCTTGGAGCGGCAAGATGTTTTCTGACAGGAAGCTCGCACGTTCTCGAGCATTGGGTTTTGTAGCCCAATTCCAATGGCGCTCATTCGTCCAATACGTGGCGTTTTTAAAGGTCGGCTCATAACCTGTGCGATCGGCATTCCACTGCACTGCACCGCCCACATGGTCAAAGTGAAGGTGTGTTAGGAATACGTCAGTGATATCATTGCGGTTGAAGCCATGAGCAGCCAACGAAGCGTCGAGGCTGTGGTCGCCATGCAGGAAGTAGTGGCTGAAAAACTTCTCGCTCTGCTTATCACCGATACCGGTGTCCACTAGGATTAATCGGTCACCATTTTCGATCAGCAAAGAGCGCATGGCCCAAGTACACAAGTTGCGCTCATCTGCAGGATTAGTTCGCTCCCAAAGCCCTTTGGGAACAACGCCAAACATAGCGCCGCCATCGAGTTTAAAATTCCCGGTGTGAATGGGGTATAGGTTCATGAAAATGCAATTTGCCCTCAAGTTACAAACGTTGTTCGTAACGCTTATCACGGGGGGTCCAATTCTAATCGGGTTATTTTACATTTAACCCGGCGTGAACATAAACCCGAACCGCGCCTTATATATGGTAATAAACTGAGAACAAGATGAAAGCAAGCTCTAAACACAATCCTATCACAGAGTTTGACGCACCAAAACCATTTCGCTGGAACCAATACCTAGTCGGCGGATCTATTCACTCCTGGGACGGAGAATTTGAAAAAGTATATAGCCCCATGGGTAAAGTCGGCGCAAACGGCGCGACGGAAAGAGTATACCTTGGCGAATCCCCAACGCTTGACGAACAAGCGGGCCTCGACGCTTTAGCGGCGGCCAAAGAAGCATACAACAATGGCCGTGGATATTGGCCTACTGCTGGCGCCGCAGATCGCATCGCTGCTATGGAGAAGTTCGTGGCGTTGATGAAGGAGAAGCGTGAAGAGGTCAGCACTTTGTTGATGTGGGAGATTGCGAAGAACAAGAGCTCCGCCTACAAAGAATTTGACCGTACGGTGGATTATATCAATGACACGATCGAGGAGTACAAGGAGCTACAGCGCCGCGGTTCACACGTGGCGAGTAAGGACGGGGTGATTTCCCAAATTCGTCGCGGGCCGCTGGGCGTTGTATTGTGTTTAGGCCCGTACAACTACCCGCTTAACGAGACCTTTTGTTTGCTCATTCCTTCCCTGATCATGGGGAACACTATTGTCTTCAAGCCTGCGAAGTATGGTGTGCTATTGTTGACCCCGCTTATTGATGCGTTCAAGGAGGCCTTCCCTCCAGGAGCGGTGAACATCGTGTTCGGTCGAGGACGCACGTTGGCAGGCCCTATTATGAAAACGGGCGAAGTGGATGTCCTGGCGTTAATTGGAAACTCAAAAAGCTCAAACGCATTGGTCGCGCAGCACCCAAAACCAAACCGCTTACGTCAGGTATTGGGACTAGAAGCTAAAAACCCAGCCATCGTTTTTGACGATGCGAACATCGACCAAGCCGTGAAAGAATGTGTGAACGGTGCTTTGAGCTACAATGGACAGCGCTGTACCGCATTGAAACTGCTATTTGTGCACAAGAGCGTATCTGAAGAGTTCCGCACGAAGTTCACCGCTGCAGTCGATGCTCTAGTGCTCGACCACCCAGAAACAGACTGCCCACTCACTCCGCTACCAGAGCGCAACAAGGTTGAGCAGATGGAAGCCTATGTTGATGATGCCGTAGCCAAAGGCGCGACGGTGATTAACAAAAACGCCGGTCGCGTTTCGGATACCGCATTCTTCCCCGCGGTGTTGTTCCCGGTAACCAATGAAATGGACATCTTCCATGAAGAGCAGTTCGGCCCGGTTGTGCCCATCGTGGAATACGAAGACCTTGAAGAAGTAATGACGTGCATCGCGCAATCAGATTACGGTCAGCAGTGTAGTTTGTTCAGCGGCAACGAGGCAACCATCGCCTATGCTGTGGACAACATGGTGAACCAAGTATGTCGCGTGAATATCAACGCTTCTTGTCAGCGCGGCCCTGATTACTTGCCGTTTACCGGAAGAAAGGATAGCGCTGTGGCTACACTGAGTGTGCACGATGCTTTGCGCTCATTCTCCATCCGTACCCTTGTGGCGACAGGTGCAGACCAGAAAGACTTGGTGGGGAACATAATTTCGGGGGGTCAAAGCACCTGGATGACGACGGATTATTTGTTGTAAAACACAACGCAACAGATCTACAGCCCCGGGCCTTTGGTTCGGGGTTTTTATTATAGCGGATTGCCTTCGCTTCGCTCGGCGGACCGCGGTGTCACCTAAGGTCAGTAAGAACGCCCCGGTCCTTTGCTGCGCAAAGCCCTTGGCTTTTTTAGCATCACCAACCACGGAAGCAAGCTTCCAGGTTGCCGCTACTAAAAAACCCCAGCTCGCATCGCGAGCCGGGGCTTTTCTCATTCTGAGGTTCCGAGCGGACTCGAACCGCTGTAGCTGGTTTTGCAGACCAGTGCCTAGCCACTCGGCCACGGAACCTTAGGGAGGCCAAAAATAATGGAAAAATCCGAACGGCCTCGAGATAATTTTTGTCTACCGCTCAGCGGTAAATGTAAGAGCGACGCGCTCCACATCCCCGCTGATGGGAGGGTTGAGTTTTGCGACGTTGACCCATGCTTTTTGAACGGAAGGGTGTTCGTTCATGATTCGGTCAATGATGCGCTGACAAACGACCTCAAGAAGCTTGGCGCGTATGGCCATTTCTTCCTTGGCGATGGCGTTCAGGGCGACGTAATCAACAGTGTCGTTGAGGTCGTCCGAGGCCACGGAGGCGGCGAGGTCGGCCCATACACTGATGTTTACCTCGTAATGGGAGCCGATCGTGGCCTCTTCCTGCATGCATCCGTGGTTCGTGTAGATGCGGATGCCGTGAACGTCGATTTGGTGTAGTGCGCTCATTATCCTAGTACAGCGATGGCTTTTTCGATGCGAGCGAGGACTTCGTGTTTGCCCAGTACTTCACAAATGGCGAACATCGACGGACCCATTCCCTTGCCGGTTACGGCGAGGCGGAATGAAGGGCCTACTTTGCCGAAGCCCAGTTCTTTTTCCTCGAGGTAGCCTTTGAAGGCAGCTTCGATGTGTTCTTCGGTGAAGGTGTCGAGTGCGTTGAATCGAGTGGCGAGGTCTTGCATCATGCCTGCGCTGTCCGCTGTCCATTTTTTGGAAGCCGTTTTTTCGTCGTATTCCGTTGGGGCGGAGAACAAGAATTGGCCCTCGGTGAGGAGGTCTTTCGGGAAGGTGGCGCGTTCGCTCATCATGGTCGCGATTTTACCGAGGCGCGCTTCGTTGTACGCGAGGCCGTCTTTGTCCAGTTCTTTTTTAAGCTCAGTTGCCAGCTGGTCTTCGTTGAGGGCGCGCAGGTACAATTGGTTGAACCACTTGCCTTTTTCGAAATCGAATTTGGCGCCGGATTTAGAGACTTTGCTTAGGTCGAAGGCGTCGATGAGGCCGTGTAGATCAAAGATTTCTTGTTCGGTACCCGGGTTCCAACCGAGAAGGGCGAGCATGTTGATGAAGGCGCCTGGGAAGAAGCCAAACTCGCGGTAGCCGCTAGCGGTTTCGCCGGTTTTTTCATTGTGCCAGTCGATAGGGAATACTGGGAAGCCGAGGCGGTCGCCGTCACGCTTGCTGAGTTTTCCTGGACCATCTGGTTTGAGCAGGAGGGGTAGGTGTGCAAAAATTGGACACTCCCAGCCAAAAGCCTCATACAACATCACGTGTAGGGGCGCAGAAGGCAACCACTCTTCACCGCGAATGACGTGCGTAATGCCCATCAAACGGTCGTCTACGATGTTGGCCAAATGGTAGGTCGGCATGCCATCAGATTTGAAGAGCACTTTATCGTCCATGTTGTTGGTGTTGACGCTTACCCAGCCGCGGATCGTGTCTTCGAAGCGCACTTCGTGATTGCGGGGGAGCTTGATGCGCACCACGTAGGGCTCGCCGGCAGTAATTTTCGCCTCAACCTCTTCTTTAGGAAGGGTCAAAGAGTTCTTCATGTTGCCACGAGTAATGTAGTTGTATTGCCAGTTGGCTGCGCCGGCATCTTTGGCCAATTGGCGCATGGCATTGAGTTCGTCCGCCGTGTCGAAGGCGATATATGCTTTCTCGTCTGCGAGCAGCTGGTCCACGTACTGTCTGTACATAGGCTTGCGTTCGCTTTGGCGGTAAGGGCCGTTGCCGCGGTCTTCGCCACCAATGCCTTCATCAGGGCTAATGCCACACCAAGCGAGGGACTCGATGATGTATTTCTCGGCGCCAGCTACGAAGCGAGTTTGGTCGGTATCTTCTATGCGCAATAGAAAATCCCCGCCGTGTTTTTTGGCGAACAAATAGTTGTACAAAGCAGTGCGCACCCCGCCAATGTGTAGGGGTCCAGTTGGGGACGGTGCGAAACGGACACGAACTTTTGAGCTCATTTTAGTATCGTTAGAATTGGCGCAAAGGTACAATCGTCTAAACCATTAGGAAACACTAACTTTGTTTAGATAAAAAACACATCTAATCATGTACCCAGAAGAACTCATTGCCCCTATGCGCGCCGAATTGGCGAATAGTGGATATACCGAAACAAAGACCCCAGATGAAGTAACTGCAGCGATTGAGGCGGACGGAACCACATTCGTAGTCGTAAATTCTGTCTGTGGTTGTGCTGCGGGTTCTGCTCGCCCAGCTGCTATGGCGGTGGCAAAATCATCGGTGAAACCGGACCGCATGATTACCGTTTTTGCTGGTAACGACGTGGATGCGGTGAACCAAGCGCGCAAGCACATGCTTCCGTTCCCTCCATCTTCACCTTCGATGGCGTTGTTTAAAAACGGAGAGCTAGTGCACATGGTGGAGCGCCACCACATTGAAGGCCGTACCGCGGAAATGATCGCAGGCAACCTATTGGGCGCCTTCGAAGAGCACTGTAAATAATTCACCCTCTATCACAGATGGACCACAAAGACCTACACATTGAAACCCTAGCCATTCACGGCGGGCAACACCCGGACCCAACCACCGGTGCAGTGATGCCCCCTATTTATCAAACCTCGACCTATGCCCAGGAGTACCCGGGCAAACACAAAGGGTTTGAGTACAGTCGCAGCCAGAATCCTACGCGCTATGCCTTGGAGCGCTCCATTGCGAGCCTTGAGGGCGGGGAATACGGAGCGGCCTTCGGTTCGGGCTTGGCAGCAATTGACTGTATGCTCAAGTTTTTGAGCCCTGGCGACGAGGTGGTGGCGTGTAATGATTTGTACGGCGGAACGTACAGATTGTTCACCAAGGTCTTTTCAGATTACGGCATCAAGTTCACGTTTGTGGATATGAGCGAAGAGCATTGGTCCTCGCACATGAGTCCAAACACCAAGATGGTGTGGATGGAAACGCCGACGAACCCGATGTTGAACGTACTTGATATCGCACAGGCCTCTTCGGTGGCCAAAGCACACGGCGCGATGCTGGTCGTGGACAACACCTTCGCAACGCCGTATTTGCAGCGACCGCTTGATTTGGGCGCGGATGTAGTGATGCACAGCGGAACTAAATACCTTGGCGGGCACAGTGATGTGGTTCTAGGGTTATTGGCGACGAAAGACGAAAAAATCGCGGAGAAGATGTACTTCATCCAAAACGCTTCGGGAGCCATTCTAGGTCCCATGGACAGTTTCATTGCATTGCGCGGAATTAAAACCCTACACGTTCGCATGGATCGCCATTGTGAAAATGGTGAAGCAGTGGCTAATTTTTTAGCGAACCATCCAAAAGTGGGCAAGGTCTATTGGCCAGGCCTCGAGGGACATAATGGACACGAGGTGGCCAAGCGTCAAATGAAGAAGTTTGGCGGAATGGTTAGCTTTACAGTGAAGGACGCAGGCTTTGAGGCGACGGCCGAAGTAGTGAGCGCCATGAAGGTCTTCACTCTTGCTGAAAGCTTAGGCGGGGTGGAAAGTTTGTCTGGACACCCGGCGTCGATGACCCATGCCTCTATTCCTAAAGAGGAGCGCGAGAAGGTTGGGGTGACCGACAATTTGGTGCGTCTTTCTGTAGGAATTGAACACATAGAAGATTTGCTTGCGGATTTAGCGCAAGCACTAGATAGATAAAGATGAATAGCAAGTTTGCAGTAATAGGCCTTGGAGTTTTTGGCTCGGCCATTGCCCGTAAGTTGGCCGAAAGAGGGGCCGACGTTATGGCTATTGACGAAAGCGAGGACAAAGTTCAAAGTATCGCGAACGATGTGGCATATGCGGTTAGTTTGGACGCTACCAACAAGCATGCGCTTGAATCACAAAGCATCGCTGAAATGGATGCTGTGGTCGTGAGTATTGGCTCGAGCTTTCAAGAAATGATCCTTTGTGTGTTTCAACTCCAAGCCATTGGCGTAAAGCAGATCATTGCGCGCGCTCAAGGGCCGGTCCAAAGAGAGATTCTTACCAAAATGGGCGTTGAGCATGTATTGAGCCCAGAGCTGGAGGTAGCTAATAATGTTGCAGAACAACTTACGACGCCAGGGGTGTTGATGTGTGTTAATTTGCCCGATGAACACGAGATCATCGAGGTAGCTGCGCCTAAAAAATTGTATGGACGCACACTGGAGGACATTGGGCTACGCAAGAAGTATAAAGTCAACTTAATAACGGTACTGAAGAAATCTGACGACGGACACCGCATTAAAGGAGTTCCTGGTCCAGATACGATCATCGACGAAGGCGATATTATCATGATTTTTGGATTGACCAAGGACGTGAACAGATTCATCGAAATCAACGCTTAAGATGTCACTAGGGCGCCTCATCATTACTGGTGTAAGTTCCGGTATAGGCAAAGCATTAGCGGAGGCAGCCCTGGAAGCAGGATACGAAGTTTTGGGCGTCGGCCGCCGTTCTTGTGATGCTATAGAAAGTCATGCGCGGGGCCAATTTTTTCAGGCAAACCTTACAGATCCAATAGCCGTAGAGGCCATTCCTCTTTTATCCGCTGTTTCAGGCCCAACCATACTCATCAACAACGCAGGAACTATAGGTCCCATTGCGTCTACCGCGGAGGTTGGGCATGAGGAATTGGCCCATTGTATGCATCTAAACGTCGTGGCACCCATGCGCTTGACTGCACGGTTCTTACAGGAAGTCGAGGGCGAAAAACAAGTGTATTTCACAGGCTCCGGCGCGGCGAATTACCCCATCGAAGGCTGGGCAGCCTATTGTGCCTCCAAAGCGGCAGTGCATCAATATGCTGAGGTTGTTGCCATGGAGCACCCTAAGGTGCGCATCCACGCCTTCCGTCCGGGCAAAGTAGATACGCCTATGCAAGCCGTTATTCGAGAATCTTCTTCACAGGCATTTGCGGACAAAGCACATTTTATAGATGCTTACGAGCAAGGGGAACTGGTTAAGCCAGAACAGGTTGCTCAAAAGCTGTTACAGGTCTTTGTAGCAGATAGCGAAATCCCCGTTATTTTTAGCACGTCAAACATTTAAGTATGAAAGTAAAATCCCTAATCGCAACACTTAGCGCCGCAATGTTGTTAGCATGTGCCACGGAGCCAACGCCAACAGAGGTGTTTGTTCGCCAAGACGTGTTGGGTGAATGGACGGTTAATCAAGTGGCCTACAGTGGTGAAATGCCGAACCCCCTCAACCCAAGTGCCCTGATGCAATTCAGCGGTTTAGGCACGCAATTGTACGGCAAGGTGAACCTATACGAAATGCCGGAAACCGGGAATTTACACGTGGAGTTTGTGGCAAACTTGAACACCATTCAGGTTCCCGTGAGCTTGATCAGCAGCGGTACTTGGACCCTAACAAACGCAGATAGCGTATTGGTCATGGACAACGACAGCGCGAGCTATTCTTTTGTGATGGTGAGCGGTTTGCCGACAGAACAGGTTTGGAGAACGTCTTTTATGCAAATCCCAGCGGACAGCAGTTATTGGGCGGACATTGATTTAGAGCTTACCCTGATTAAATAATAACAATGGCTAGAGTACTTACAGGCATTCAAAGCTCGGGCAGACAGCACTTAGGAAATATCTTAGGCGCTATTCGTCCGGCTATTGAAATGAGCAAGGACCCAAAAAACGAAGCGTATTTGTTTATTGCGGACTTGCACAGCTTAACCACAGTGAAAGACGCAGCAGTGCGTCGTGAGAACCTGTTGGCGACAGCGGCTGCCTGGCTGGCGTGTGGACTGGATCCAGAGAAAGTGGTTTTCTATACCCAGAGTGACTTGCCGGAGTGTACAGAGCTTACGTGGTACCTGAATTGTTTTACGCCATATCCAATGTTGGCGAACGCACACAGCTTCAAGGACAAGAGCGATAACCTCAGCGATGTGAATGCTGGGTTGTTCGATTACCCTGTGTTGATGGCCTCTGACATCTTGTTGTACGATGCGAATATCGTACCGGTGGGTAAGGATCAGAAGCAGCATTTGGAGATTACGCGCGATTTAGCATCGAGCTTTAATCACAAGTATGGTGAGACCTTTGTGTTGCCAGAATCTAAGATCTCGGAATCTGTGATGACCATACCAGGAACAGACGGTCGTAAGATGAGCAAGAGTTACGGCAATATCATCGATGTGTTCTTGCCGAAGAAAGAGCTTAAGAAGCAGATCATGGGCATACAGACAGATTCCACCCCATTGGAGGATCCGAAAGACCCAGAAACCTGTAATGTTTTTGCCATCTACAAGCTTTTGGCGACGCCAGCAGAAATAGAAGAATTAGCGGCCAATTACCGTGGGGGAAACTTCGGCTACGGCCACGCGAAGACGGCCTTGTTGGAGCTCATCCTTGAGGAGTTTTCCGAGGCGCGCGAGCAATTCGACCACTACATGGCACACCCGGAAGAGGTGGCTGCGGCCCTTAAGATGGGCGCCGAGAAGGCACGCCCTGTGGCGCAAGCTACACTGTCCCGCGTTCGTGAAAAGCTAGGGTTTTAAGCGGTGAAAGCATTCAGCTACATCCATCACATCTGGTATTATTTAGTGGCGTTTGCCACTATTGTAGTGTTGTTGCCGGCTTTGTTATGGACGGCTCGTCCCGGAGGGAATTACAACCACTTTTTTAAGGCGGCGAAGGTGTGGTCTTGGATGTATTTAATACTCATGGGCGTTTGGCCAAGGCCGGGTAAATATCAAATAAAACACCAAGGACCGGTAGTGCTATCCGCCAATCACAGCTCGGACTTAGATATTCCTATGACCTTCTTGGCCTCGCCTACTCCTGTGATTTTTATGGGGAAAGCGGAACTATTGAAGCTTCCATTGTTCGGTTACTTTTTCAAGCAGACCTCCATTGCCGTGGACCGCAG
Source organism: Flavobacteriales bacterium UBA3477 (assembly GCA_002378005.1). Classification (GTDB taxonomy): domain Bacteria; phylum Bacteroidota; class Bacteroidia; order Flavobacteriales; family Schleiferiaceae; genus UBA10364. Next base: position 9,964 of record DFQY01000055.1, on the reverse strand, counting down.
CTCCTTTAGCGGCCGCAAGCAAGCGATGCGAGATGCTGACCAAAAAATCAAAGAAGGCTACAGCGTATGTATTTATCCAGAGGGAGGTATTCCTCCACAGGACCAATTATTGCGCGGGTTCAAAGCGGGAGCCTTCAAGCTCGCAGTAGAAAACAATGTGCCTGTGGTGCTGATGAGCATCTACCAGAACAAGTTCAGATTAGGCGATTGGGGACAGCCCTCGAGCATAGGCCCAGTGGACACAAAGGTCTTGGGTGAGTTTTGGGCGGATGAGAAGGCCGAGAACCCTATTGAAGAACTCAGCGATCGTTGCTATGTGACGCTGGCGACAGACCTAAAAAATCATGGCCACACCGGCAAACTTGCCTTACCTTTGTCGTAGATCATTGGACCCATGGAAATCACCAGAGAACAAATCAAACACTTGGCACACTTGAGCCGCTTGGAGTTGTCGGAAGCAGAGCTAGATGCGATGCAGGGTGACATGACCAAGATTTTGGGCTTTGTCGCTAAGATTGAATCCTTAGACCTCGAAGGCGTAGAACCCTTGACGCAGATGAGCAAGTCTGTCGATGTCATGCGCGAAGATGAGGTCGCCAACATGATCAGCAAGGAAGATGCGCTGAAAAACGCACCGGATGCAAATTCGGATTATTTCCGTGTGCCCAAGTTTGGGAAGAAGGTCTAAACCTTTACCTTTCTTAGGCGTTACTCCAAAAACGCCATTTTACCATGACGATTACCATTATTCAAGGCGGTCCTAGAGCGCAGTCTCAAACGGCCACAGTTGCTACATTTTTAGCCGCCCAGCTCAATACCGCCCCGGACGTTAGTAAAGTAGAATTTCTGGACATTAGAGAATATAACTTTCCGGTTTACGGTGCCGGAGCCCCCGGGGAAGAACGCCTTGATGAATTCCGTGCCGCCCTTCAACATGCCGACGGTATCCTAATCGTTTCCCCTGAATATAATGGACGCATGCCAGGAGCGTTAAAGAACACCTTGGACTACTTCCGCCCTGAATATGCGAAGAAGCCTATGGGCGTGGTGACCGTTTCTTCCGGTCCCTTTGGCGGGATCAACGCCATGCACGATTTGCACGCCTGGATGATGTACGTTGGTTCTGTACCGCTCTCTTCAAAACTGCTCGTGAGCAACGTGGGCAGCTTGTTCAATGAAGCAGGCGAGCCACAAGAATTCCACTTCAATAAAAACTACCCGGAATACCTCAGCGACTTTATGTGGCTGGTTCGGAAAATTCGTTCCTAACAGGTGGCGGCCCAGCCACAAGCCCTGCAACGTTGTAGGTCTTGGTTTTTAGATCAAGGCTGGTCGCCCTTTACCTTTCAAATCCAAGCTTGGAGTGCGCTATTGAGCGGCGAGAGTGGTATGGTCAACGCACCCACAGGAAGCGGGAAGACCTATTCACTGTTGTTGCCGGCCATCGCCCGTGGGATGCAGGAGCCGTCCAAGGGCTGTCAGATTATTTGGATCACCCCCATCCGCGCGTTGGCGAAAGAAATCGCGCAGAGTGCGGAGCGGGCGGTGCAGGGTATGGGCAGTGAATGGCGGGTGGAAATCCGCACTGGGGATACGTCTCAAAAGATTAAGCAGCGCCAGAAAAAGGAATTGCCGGAGATCCTTATCACCACCCCCGAGAGCATTCATGTGATGTTCACCCAGAAGGGCCATGAAAAGCTATTTACGCACCTTCAGGCAGTCGTTCTGGACGAATGGCACGAGCTGATGGGCAGTAAAAGAGCGGTGCAATGTGAGCTTTTATTGGCCCGGTTCCGCGCGCTCAATCCCACCATGCAAACCTGGGGCATTAGCGCCACCATTGGCAATATGGAGGAGAGCATGGAGGTTCTTCTGGGCCCTAACCCCCCCAAGCCTGGACAATGGGTTGTGGCGGATATTGAAAAAGATTTGGTGGTTGAGGCCGTGCTTCCGGAAGAGGCGGAGACCCTTCCTTGGGCGGGGCATTTGGGCATCCGTTTATTAGACCAAGTAGTTCCGCTCATTTATGAAAATCAAAGCACTCTAATCTTCACCAATACTAGGGCGCAGGCGGAGATATGGTTCCAGAAGTTGTTGGAGGCTGACCCGTCTCTCGCGGGAGTGTTGGCCATGCATCATAGTGCGATTTCGCGAGAGATGCGCGCCTGGGTGGAAGAAGCCTTGTATGACGGCCGATTAAAGGCGGTGGTGTGTACCTCATCCTTGGACTTGGGCGTGGACTTTCGACCGGTGGATTGTGTGGTGCAGATTGGGTCGCCGAAGGGGGTGAGCAGATTTGTGCAGCGCGCGGGCCGAAGCGGCCACCGACCAGGCGCGACCTCGAAGATATTCTTTGTGCCGACCCACAGTTTGGAATTGATTGAATGCGCCGCGTTACGCAAGGCCATTGATACAAAGACCAATGAAGACCGTATGCCGTATTTGCGGAGCATGGATGTGTTGATACAGTATTTGGTCACCCGCGCCGTGGGTGGTGGATTTGTGTCAGATGAGTTGTGGCATGAGGTGCGCGAGACGGTGAGCTTCATGTCGCTCAGCTATGAGGAATGGCTGTGGTGTTTGGATTTCGTGGTGCGCGGCGGCGACACACTGAGCGGATACGACGACTACCACAAGGTCGTGGTGGAAGAGGGCGTGCACAAGGTCATTTCGAAAAAAGTTGCGATGCGCCACAAGTTCGGCATAGGCACCATCGTCAGTGCAGCGCTGGTTAAAGTGAAGTTGCAGCGCGGCAAGGTATTGGGCCAAGTAGAGGAATACTTCGTCTCTCGTTTGAATATCGGGGACCTATTCTGGTTTGCGGGCCAATGCCTCGAGCTTGTGCGTTTCCAAGGCATAGAAGCAACCGTTCGCCCTGCTAAAAACGCCAAAGGGGCGGTGCCCAGTTATATGGGCGGGAGGATGCCACTTAGTGCAGAATTGGGCCGATATCTAAGAGAAAAAATCGAAGAGTCCGCTACCAATAGCTCGTTCGAAGACCCGGAGCTTGCCCTTATTCAACCGATCATTCGCCTACAAAAGGAGCGTAGCATTGTACCAAACCGGGACCAATTCCTCATGGAATACCTCGAGGATTACGAAGGCTACCACCTCTTTGTGTATGCTTTTGAAGGGCGTCTTGCACACGAAGGCATGGCCTTACTGTTGGGTCATCGCTTGGGCCATTTTGGATCACAGACCTTCTCCATTGCGATGAACGACTATGGCTTTGAGCTCCTCAGCGACCAACCCATCCCCATTCAGGACGCTCTAGACAGCGATATCTTTAGCACGGACCACCTTCGCTCGGACCTCTCGAGCAGCCTCAACGAAAGCGAGCTGACCCAGCGCCGGTTCCGCGACATTGCGCAAATTTCCGGCCTGCTCTTCACGGGCTATCCGGGCAAGAACATGAGTACTAAGCAGCTGCAAAGCTCTACCAAGCTCATGTATGAGGTTTTCCGCGACTACGACCCGGACAATCTTTTGTTGCGCCAGGCCCAAGAGGAAGTGCACGAGTTCCAGCTCGAAGAAGCACGAATTCGGGCGGCTTTGGAGCGCATCGCTCAGCAGGAATGGGTCCTCAATCACATCGACGCCCCAACCCCGTTGGCATTCCCCATCTTGGTGGACAGGTTGCGAGAGACCATGTCGAACGAGTCATTGGTATCGCGGATACAGAGAATGCAATTGGACTTTGGATAAGATAAGATCCCATAAAAAACCCCCTGGGCGCTCTGCGCCCCGGGGGTTTAAAGAATATTCTTTTTTCGCTTACCCCTGTCCGTTGCCGAACGGCGATGCAGCGGCATTATAGCGTTGGTAGAAGTTCTGTACGCTATCGTTGTTGTCGTGAATCTGTACGTTGCGCAATAGCATTTGATAGAACTGCAGGTTGGTGCGCCATTCGTTCGAGGCAGCACGCTGGTCCTTGCGGTCGAACGCGGCATAGAAGGCGAGCTCGTCATCTAATCGGTCCGCGAAAGCCCAAGTCAATTCACGCGCTTTTTCCGTCGCGCCAGCCTTGTAGTAGGCTTCGATGATGCTGAAGACGAAGTAGTTGTAGCCAAATTTCTCCACCGGCATTTTCTCCATGGCGAAGTCGAGGGCTTCAACGGCTTTATCATTCTTTCCTTCTGCGACTAATTCGTTGGCCAAGCGACCAAAGATGGTGCGTAGATTGTAGCTCAAACGGCGGTTGGTTTCGTCTAGATATACATCCGGAAGCTCCATGTTTCCGTACTCAAACTTGTTAAGAAGGTTGTCGTACATGATATCTGTGTCCACGCGGCCGTAGTCGACGCCCTGAGTGTTAGACGGGTAGTACTGAGGAACGAATCTGTACGCCATACCCTCCAAGCGGAAGTAGTCGTTCAACCAGAAGTAGGCCTTCGGGCTGTTCCCTACGGTTATGGAGAAGTAGATCGGGCGCTCCCAATTGTTATTAGCGATCAAATCAATGACCATCAAATCACGCTTGGTGATGACGTTCGCTTTCCAATTCCAATCGATGTAGTCCACAACGCTTGCGCTATCCGCAATATCAACAACACCATTAGCGTAAACGGCTTCCTTGTCGATGTTGATTCGGAAGTTTTTCTGTGGGAACAATGGCAATTCCTTCCCTCCGCTCGCTTTGAATTTTACTTGGCTGTCGTCGCGTTTGGTGAATTGGACAAAGTCCTTGACGTTCCAACGTCCTTTCACGCCAAGGTCGCGGTAGTACAATACATCGCGCGTTCCCTGAACGTATTGGTTCCAGTCAAAAGAGAATGGCACAGCTTCGCCATCGTAGGCTTTGCGGCGCTGCTGGTCGATGTACCAGTCCGTGTTCAACAAGCTGAGGTTGACGATCCGCACGTCCGTACGGTAGCCTTCCACCTCCTGCACGTACCACAACGGGAAGGTGTCGTTATCACCGTTGGTAAAGAGGATGGCATTTGGCCCACAGCTGTCCAGATAGGCCTTAGCGATATCGCGCGCCGTGTAGCGGTTTGAACGGTCGTGATCGTCCCAGTTTTCTGCGGCCATGCGCACTGGTACGGCAAGAAGGGTCACGCCCACTACGAGGTAAGAGGCCACTTGTGGACTCATCTTTGTGCGGAGGGTATCCCACAATCCTAGGGCACCAAGCCCAATCCAAATGGCATAGGCATAGAACGACCCTACAAAGGCGTAATCACGCTCTCGAGGTTCGAACGGCTTGTGGTTGGTATAGACCACGATGGCAATACCGGTCAGCAAGAAGAAGAGCGTCACGGCCCAAGCATCCTTATTGTTTTTCTTGTATTGGTAGTAGAGTCCAAAGATTCCTAAAAGGAAAGGCAACATGAAATACGTATTGCGTGATGGATCGTTTTTCCAGTGGTCGGGCAGGTTGTCTTGGTTGCCAAGTCGCATGCTGTCCAAGAATGGAATGCCGGTGATCCAGTTCCCTTTAGAGATTTCGTAGCGGTGCTGCTCGTCGTTTTGACGTCCACTGTAGTTCCACATGAAATAACGGAACCACATCTTTCCTACTTGGTACTCAAAGAAGAACCTTACGTGCTGCGCAAAAGTGATCGGCGCCTCAGGATCTTTGATGTCCATGATGTTGATGTAGTTCTGGCGGTATTGTGGGTCGTCGTTCCAAATACGTGGGAAGAAGCCCTTGTATTTAGGATCGAAGTTCGGCACACTTCCCTTTTTGTCGTCGGTCAACAAGTATTTACCGTCGATGGTGAGGTTGCCGCCATTGGCTGCCACATAAGCCTCCGCTTCTGTCTTCAACTTGAACGAGGTCACCTGCTTAGGGCCATTCATGACGGCATAACCGCGCTGGTATACCGGCTTGCCATCATCAAATGGGTTGCTGCGGTCATACGGGGCGTTGAAAGACTTACCATAGAGAATTGGCCAATCACCATATTGCTCACGGTTATAGTACGCCAAAAGAGACATCGCATCTTCCGGGTTGTTCTCGTCAATCGGCGTATTCGCATTCGAACGAATGGCTAAGATGATGAAGGTCGAGTACCCCATCACGATTAACATCACTCCAATAATGGCCTGCTGGTACAGCGGCTTATTGTTCTTCTGCGTCCATAAAATTCCGAACACTATAGCAGCGGTTAGGATGAGGAAGGCAGCAATAGTGCCCGAGTGGAACGGCAAACCGAAGTTGTTGACAAAGTTTATTTCCAAGGTGCTAAACAACTTCAATACGATAGGAATGATAAAGGCAAAGACCAATCCCAGCACGGCAATGCTCGCGCCATTGGCGATGATGAATCCGCTGCGGGTTGGGTTAGGATATTTCTTGAAGTAGTAGATCATTCCAATGGCCGGAATGGTCAAGAACACGAGGATGTGTACCCCCACGGAAAGGCCTACAAGGTAGGCAATGAGCAACAACCATTTGTTCGCATAAGGATCGTGATCTACGGCTTGCTCCCATTTAAGTACTGCCCAAAACGCGGCAGCCGTGAAGAAGGAGCTCATGGCATACACTTCACCCTCTACAGCCGAGAACCAAAAGCTGTCAGAGAATGTGTAGGCCAATGCACCCACAGCACCTGCGCCCAATACAGCGATGGTACCGGCGTTGTCCAATTTATCTTGTCCCCCCAAGAGCTTTACACCCAAAGCCGTAATGGTCCAGAATAAGAATAGAATGCTGAACGAGGAGCTCAATGCGCTCAACGCATTCACCATCAGCGCCTGGCTTTCTGGATGAGCAGCGAATTGGCCGAACAAGTTCCCCATCAACTGGAAGAACGGTGCGCCCGGAGGGTGACCTACTTGAAGTTTTACCGAAGTTGCAATGTATTCCCCACAATCCCAGAAGCTGGTCGTAGGTTCAATGGTCATAAAATACGTGATGGTCGCGACGGCAAACACTGCCCATCCGAACACATTATTGAGCTTTTTGTAATTCACTGATTCTCTGCTTTTTGATCTTTTGTCTGGAAAGACCGGGTGTAATCGCCTCGAAAATAAGAAAAACCAACGCCCTATTGGGCTTAAGGAATGTTAAACCACGAAAATTTTCTTTATCTCTTTTTTGAGTAATGCCAATTACAGTATATTTGCCGTCCCAAATGGGAGCGATTGCCCGATAGTGTAATGGCAACACACCGGTTTTTGGTACCGTTATTCTAGGTTCGAGTCCTAGTCGGGTAACTTAAATTAACCCCAAGACGTTGGTTTTCAACGACTTGGGGTTTTTTGTTGCAAAAACTGTTGCAAAAAACCTAAATCTAAAGCCCTGTATTTGAGTGTTATGAATTTTGCTTTGTCCTTGCATCGACTCGAAGTAAGGGATGCTGAATACGATTTGCGCTCACCTATGGTTCAGAAGATTTTATTTCGACCAAAAAACAGCTAAAGCGCTCTTTATCAGCGACATAATAGGGGGATAAAAAGATGAACTAAGTGATTTAAGTTTTAAGGTTTTCTTTTTCAGAATGGTAGTATCAGACACGGGCACCCCTTCAATGGCCTGAGCGGTCATCAGAGTGCTTAGAGTAAAGGCAGAGGAGAGGAACAGGGGTTTCATAGGATTGTTAGGTTTTATTGGCTCGATCAAGGAGTGCCGCGTGATAAAAAAGTATTTTTACTAAATATATGGCAAGAAAGCACAATAAACGGGCCAAAAAACGCTCGACCAGCATAGATATCAAGGCCTATGCTCAAGCGCTAGAAGGCGTTTTCAAAAAATACCCGACCCGCAAATTCAATTACAAGCAGCTCGCAGCCCAGTTAGGTTATAAGCCAGCTATGGTCAAAGCCAAGATCGAAATGGCCTTGGTGGACATGGAGCGCAACGGCACTATTTTGATGGTGGACAGAGGCAAGTACAAGCTCAAATACAACGCTGTCTTTACCACTGGAGTCGTGGATATGGCGGGGAACGGGAATGCCTATGTGGTGAGTCCAGATACCGAAGCAGATATCTTGATTCGCGCGGCGAATTTGAACCACGCTCTCGATGGGGATACGGTGAAAGTGAGCCTATATGCGCGCAGAGGGGGAAAGAAACTCGAGGGCGAAATCATAGAAATCATCAAGCGCAAGCGCATGGACTTCGTGGGCACTGTCGAGATTGGCAAGACATACGGATTCTTGGTGCCGTCGAGCCGCAAGATGTTGGTAGACATTTTCATTCCAAAAGAGAAATTAGGTGAGGTGAAGCACGGGCAAAAAGCGGTGGCTCGTATCCTGGATTGGCCGAAAAACGCGAGCTCGCCTTTTGGAGAAATCATAGAAGTGCTCGGCGATGCGGGCGACCACAATACAGAGATTCATGCGGTATTGGCGGAATACGGCTTACCGTACAAGTTCCCAGAAGATGTGGAGGAGGAGGCGAATACGCTGAACCAAAGCATTGACGAAAAGGAAATCGCGAAAAACAGACGTGATTTCAGGGGGGTACCGACCTTCACCATTGACCCGGCGGATGCGAAGGATTTTGACGATGCGTTGTCGCTACAGAAATTGGAAAATGGCCACTGGGAAGTTGGGGTACACATTGCGGATGTGAGCCACTATGTGCATCCGGACTCCATTCTAGACGAAGAAGCTGTGGAGCGCGCGACCAGTGTGTATTTAGTGGACCGAGTAGTCCCTATGCTTCCGGAGGTATTGTCCAACGGGGTCTGTTCACTCCGTCCGAACGAAGATAAATACACCTTTAGCGCTGTCTTTGAGATGGATGAAGAAGGCACGGTACACGACCGTTGGTTCGGCCGTACGGCCATTCACAGCGACCGCCGTTTTGCCTATGAAGAGGCGCAACAGATCATTGAGGACAACCACCCTGAAGGGAAGAAAGCAGATTTCTATGATGCCATAAGAACCTTAGACGGCATGGCGAAGAAGCTGCGCGCCGCTCGAATGAGCAAGGGCGCCCTGAGTTTCGATAAGAAGGAAGTGAAATTCAAGCTTGATGAGGAGAACCAGCCCACTGGAGTGTACTTCAAGGTCAGTCGCGACGCTAACCATTTGATCGAGGAATTCATGTTGCTCGCGAACAAGTCTGTGGCCGAATTCATTGGAAAAGCCAAAAGCGGACAGACCTCTGGCCAGACGTTCGTGTACCGTATTCACGACGACCCAGATCCTACGAAGCTACAGGATTTAAGTACGTTCGTACGCCAATTCGGTCATGAGGTCCGCCTCAGCAGCAAGACCGCCATTACCCGAAGCTTGAACAAGATGCTCGACGAGGTGAAGAATACCCCAGAGGCCAACATGATTGAAACCTTGACCATCCGCACGATGAGCAAGGCGAAGTACACGACACAGAATATTGGGCACTACGGTTTGGCTTTTGAGTATTACACGCATTTCACCTCGCCTATTCGCCGCTATCCAGATGTAATGGTACACCGATTATTACAGCACTATCTCGACGGCGGAAAGTCGCCGAACTACGGTACCTACGAAGCCCTTTGTGAGCACAGCAGCGAGCGCGAAAAGGCTGCGGCAGATGCGGAACGCGCTTCGATCAAATACATGCAGGCCGTATTCTTGGAAAAGCACGTGGGCGAGAGTTTCATGGGGGTCATTTCTGGGGTTACCGAATGGGGCGTCTATGTGGAATTAGTCGACAATTATTGTGAGGGCATGATCCGCATTCGTGACTTCCGCGACGACTACTATGTATTCGACAGCAAGAACTTCTGTATCGAAGGTGAAAGCTCGGGAAGAATATATCAGTTAGGAGATCCTATGAAAATCACGGTAAAAAATGTAGATTTAGAAAGGAAACAGATTGATTTCGAGCCGTGTTATGGCGATTGATCGTTTCTAAAGAACAAAACAAAACAACATGTCTACATCATCCGCTCGTTCCAAAACCGTTGAACTGGCCGCCATCCTCATAGGGGGCATCGCCATCTTAGCATCGGTTTATTTTCTATTCCTCGCAGAGGACTCGTACAACATGACCAACAAGGTCATTTCGTTGGCTTTCCTGGTCTTT
>DFQY01000013.1 GCA_002378005.1 Flavobacteriales bacterium UBA3477 | reverse complement strand
ACATCGAAGGCACCTGTTGGCGCAGTCGTTCCATATAGGTCAACATCAGCATCAATACGCATTACGATCGTATCCGTTCCATTAGTGATATCGATAGTGTAGCCTGACGAACCAGATCCCCATTGTGTTGGGTCAACCATGGTTGCGTTTTCAAACTTGATCAATTCGCTTTCCGTGTTTTCACCCAAAGTGTTAACTACAGTTGGAGATTGAAGTGTATTTCCTGTGCTTAATACTACTACAGAGTCGAGGTACATCTGCAACAAGCCGTTGAAGTGACCAATGCTACCGATGATACGAACTTCATCACCTTCAGTTACATTGTAAGAGGCAGCGGTGGCAACACTAGAGTAAGTACCCATACCGTCAGTACTGTCGTGTACGGTGAACGATACCGCAGTAGCAGAGCCCTGCATATCTACACCCATCACAATACCTTCTACCTTACAGTATACGTTCAATGAATCTGGCACACCGTCGGCGTCGATACCGTCTACCTGACCAATAGTATAGGTCGGAATATATGGGTATTCGAAAATGTCGGTCAACATACGTGGGAAGAGTTGGTACCCTTCAGTATATGGAGAAGAGTTGTCGAATTGTGAACCAACACCAGTTACATCAAAAGTTCCTGTAGGTGCAGGAGTACCGTCGATATCCGTATCGCTATCAATGCGCATCGTCAACGTATCTGTTCCGTTTGTGATATCCACGTTTGCAGATGAACCAGTGGATGGCCATTGCGTAGGATCTACAAGATCAAACCCAACGAGTGTGATGAGTTCACTTTCCGTGCTTTCATCCAATGCAGTAACTACTGTTGGTGTTGGCAAGGTGTATCCGCCTGCGATGTAGTAGATGCTATCTACAAACAACTCAGTTAAACCATTGTATTGAGCTACATCACCGTGTAGGATCAAGCTGTCACCCATCATTGGAGAAGTATAACCGCTCTTATCTGCGTAGTTGTAGATGTTAATTCCATCGGTACTATCGCTTACGTAGAAGCTGTATCCGCCGTTACCGTCAAAGTCAATGGTGGTTACAATACCCTTGATCCACTTGGAAGCGCCCAAAGAATCGGCCACACCACTTGCATCTACACCCGTAATAGTGCTGATGGCTACGATAGAATCGAATGTTGGTGTTGGAGGAACATAAATACAGTTAGAACTGTGTGCACCCATGTAGGTCCAAGTGTTGGAAGCATATACATCCCATTCACCAGCACCCGTTGACCAGTCTGTAGAACCGCCCGTAATAGTTGCTTTACGTACCAAGGTATGGTTTGCTGTTGAACCTGTGCCTACCGTCCAAGACGAACCCGGATCAACTCCTGGTACACCAATGACATCGATAGTATCCGTGCCGTAGGTCAAGATCATCGCATCATCTCCATTGAAGTGAGCAATAGATGGGTAAGCCATCGCAGTATCTGCTACCGCAAGGATAGAGGCATCTGCTTGGTTTGCCGCAATCATGTATACATCACCCGAAGCAATAGTTGCACTTGTGGTAAATGTATTCGTGTAAGAACCACCATTACCGCTTTGGTAAACGGTGTAACCGCTCAACGAAATTGCGTTCGCTGTTGGGTTATAAATCTCAATGTATTTGTTGTTGGATGAACCTTCTGCGTATTCGCTGAAAAAGAGTTCATCACATCCTGATTGGGCGCATGTAAAACATTCTTCCCAGCAGAAAACAGGTAAAATCGTATCCTCTGTTAGGCCTATATCAAATGTGCGGACGATACCTCCACTGAAAGACCCTATTCCTGACTCCGCACAAAGGCTATCTGATGTACTTAAGTTAAGAGGTTCAAAGATTGAACTGCCCTGCGAAAAGTATCTTAATCTAAATTGCTTGCCATGCCAATCGGTAAGGTTAGGAAAGGTAACGTCATAAACACCATCACCGTCAGAATCAGTCAACCATTTTGGAGAATAACCCGCTAAGTTATTATGTAGCACATCAGCATAGATTCCACTTGGTAATGAAGTCACATTATTCATGTCAACTTGAATTGTTACATCTTGAAAACATTGAGCACATACATTCCAGCATACTGGAGCAAGTGTAGTGTCCGTCGTACCGACAGTAATGACCCTATTGGTATATGTACCCGTGGTTACAGTACAAGTAGAATCGTAACCGGTTGGATCTAAAGATTCCTGTCCTGTCCAGTTGTCATAGGTATACTTGAATTCGTAAGAGCCTGGCATCAAAGAAAGTGTTCCAGTGTAAATATTATCGCCATCTGGATCAGTTAACTGGTTAGAGTTCCCACTCCATCCGTTCACTGTTCCACTTACATAAACGTTTGTGAATGATGAGCTCACTGTACTCATATCTACCTGGAATGTAACATTTACAGGAGTTACGATACATGAGCTTGAATGACCTCCGGCATATGACCAGGTGTTTTGCGCATAAACATCCCACTCATTGGCACCTGTAGTCCAATCTGTTGAACCGTGTGTAATTCCGTGCTTACGAACCAATGTGTAGTTCGCAGTTGAACCGGTACCTACTGTCCAAGAAGATCCTGGATCTACTCCTGGGACTCCAATAACGTCGATGGTATCCGTGCCGCTTACTAAAATCAAAGCATCATCACCATTGAAGTGAACAATGCTTGGGTAACCCAACACTGTATCAGCTGCTGCTTGAATAGTAGGGTCCGCTTGGTTGGTAGAGATTACATAAACATCCCCTGAAGCCAAAGTGGCGTTTGTAGTGAATGAGTTTGTAGCTGTACCGCCGTTCACACTCATGTATACGGTGTACCCGCTCAAAGAAATTGCGCTACCTGTAGGGTTGTAGATTTCAATGTATTTGTGGTTTGAAGATCCTTCTGCGTATTCACTGAAGAACAACTTAGAACAGGGAGTCACTGCGTTACAGGACAAACAAGATTCCCAACAGACCTCAGGCAGAGTGGTATCTGCAGTCCCAATTGTAATGATACGGTTTGTGAAACCTGAAGTAGTCATGGTACAGGCAGCGTCGTCTATTGGATCTAAATTCTCTTGACCTGTCCAGTTATCGTAAGAGAATTTATACTCATAAGTTCCTGGGTTCAAGGACACAACACCCGTATAAACTCCGTCTCCGTCAGGATCAGTTAATTGGTTTGAGTTACCGCTCCAACCATTCAAGGTTCCACTAACATAAACATTAGTGAAAGTAGCAGTAACATTATTCATATCCACTTGGAATGTAACATTACTTTGCGCTGAGCCGATATATGGCAAGCTGAACAATAAAATTGCAATAAGTTTTTTCATGTGTAAGTTGTTGAATTTTGTTCTGTGATTAAATATGCTAAAAAATGACGAGTTATTTATGAAGATTGGGTTAATAATTCTTAATCAAAATCGAGAGTTAGTTTAAATCTCTTGACTACACCGGTTTGTGAATCAGCCACATAAAGAATGTTGTCGTAGTAGCTGATCGCACTTACATTGCCAAAGCCGCCTAAGGTCGCAATGGCATTGGTTTCGGCCGTTGAGGCAGGTGGCGGAGGTACGCCTTCTAGACCAGAGCTGGTGAATTGGTACACACTATCCACACCGGCATCGGCCACAAACAAAAACCTAGATCCATCGCCCGCGAGGCACAGGTCCACTGGATCTTCAAATCGCTTGGGCGTCTGTAGGTAGCCTGTGCTGTTAGGATCAGTGGTGGAATAGAAGATGGGTTGGTAGAGGGCGCCAAAAGGTCCTTCGGTGAACTGAATGTGCTGCACTTGAATTTCTTGATCTTCGTTTTGGTTGAGGACCCAGAAATCAGGACTGTTGTTGGCGGTGAGCTGAGGCGCTTGCGTGAAGCCTTGAAGGGCTAGGGGATTTTTGAAGTAATTCGAATAAGTAGCTCCGGTCGCGGTGACTGGAATGCTGGAAATCCACTGGTGTTCCTTGGTGAATTTCAGCACAGCGTAATCTGGTCCGAAGCCGGCGTTGTTGTTGCTGGCGCCCGTGCGGCTCAGGTAGTAGCTATTGTTTTCTGCGGGTAAATTGGACCCAATAATCGCCACATCTGTAAACTTCACTTTCGCATCGGAAGAGGAGAAACTATTTTTAAAATAGAAGGGGTGCACCAGAACGGGTTCGGCCACGATATTGGTGAAGCTCAAGGTATTTTGATCATTCACTAAATCCACATCGTACAATGCAGTGAGGCTATAGTCCACACCGGCGATAGTCGTGTCGTAGGTACCGATGGCAAGAAGATGGAAAGATCTGTTTTGTACAACTTTGCGTACCCCTGGGATGGTGATGCTGCCCTGCAAATTCAAAGCGAGGTCGTATCTTAAAACCTGATCTTTAGCACTGTCGACGACATAGATGAATTCATCATAGCCCACATGTACATCAACCGGGCTTTGGGCATCGTTAATGTTCGGTGCGATGGGCACATAGCTGATCTCGCGAACGTTGTAAGTGGGGATTTCGATGAAGTCCAAATCCGTACGCTTACCAAAGTAGTTTTCACAACTCATCAGCAATAGGCCCACTAGTGGCAACAGGATATGTGCTCTTCTTACCATGATAGCGGCTTTAATTTTAGTCCCAAGGTGCCCTGATAGGTGCCATATGGTGTAGGCATGGCGCCAACTCCCCATTCCATAGGCCATCCGCCTATTTGACCCTTCATTCCAAAGCCCATCCAGGGCAGTGATTTCTGACTGCCGACCTGGTAGCCGACGCTGGTCCAGTAATAACTGCGCCATTGGTATTTTAGACCGGCGGCGTAGTATTCGGCATTGTCCGTGGGGTGGTTGAGTTGGAAGCTTGGTGTGAGCTTTTGGTCGCCGGATTCCCAAGCGGTCCATTGTAATCCCATGCTAAACATTTGCGGTGTCGCGGCCAAGGCACTTTCATCGCCGACGGGAAGGTTGGAGATAGGAGTGTTGGGACCGAAGTTGGTGAGGGCAGCGGCGAATTGTAGGTCTGCGATGTCCAATTTATATAAGAACCCAAGGTCCAAATACACATTGTGCGCCCGGTACACCCCTAGTTGTTCCAATCCGTATTTCAACTGCATTCCCGCGTGGAAATATTCAGAGAAGGCTTGGCTGATTCCTAATCCTACAGAGGTTAAGGTGGCAGCCGTTGTGGCCCCGGTTCCTTCCGGTTGCCATACCGTTCTTTCTGAAATAGAACCTGTGCTTAGGGAATTCAAGGTCAAGGCAATGTGCTGGCCGTTGGCTCGAGACTTGGTCAATGCCACAAAATCATGCGAGATGCCGCCGCCCAGGGCGCGATTGGAGGTAAAGAAACCTTGCTGATTGCCTCCGCTCACCAGAGCGGGGTTCACTAGGGCACCGAAACTGTGCTCGGTCATGGCAAGGCTGGCGCCTCCCACTCCAACGCTCGCAGGGTCGATAGGGAGCTTGAGGAAGGTGAAAGCACTAAGTCCCGCGCGTTCCTCGCCGTAGGTAGGCAATAATTGGCCACGCATCACCATGCTTGAGGCAAGCAGAAGAACGATGGATGCTATGTACTTACGGCTTACCATTTGATTTGAATTCCTGCTAAAATTTGCGTCGGCGCCGAGTATCGTGCCGGGTTTCTCGGGTCTGTTCCGTATTCCTGCGGACCGTTGAATTCTGGACGCGGATCCCGCCAAGTCAATGGCACATCATCCCCATATTCGTACGCACGACCGGTAATAGGATTGACTAGTTGTGCATTGCGCCTATTGGTAATGTTCATCACCTCGAGGTTGAGGAGAATACCTCCCGTACCGAATTTCACTAGCGCGTAGGAAGCTTTGCCATTTATCCCGAACCAATAGGTACCGCGCTCGCGCAAATAGTTGCTGTTGTCGACGCGGTATTGTGGGCGACCAAGGTCGTTGTAGCCTTCCAATATCTGTGGGGTATAGCGGTATCCCGAGGTATACTGGGCGTTTAATGAAGCGCGGAATCTGCTCGAATCGCTCTGGTAGCTGATCCCTGCGTTGAATTTCCACGGGCGGTCCCAGGCCAAGAATTGTTCTTGAGTGAGCGGAACCTCTCCGGTTTGGGCAATCTGAAGGGCGCTTTCACGGGCGCTGTTTGATTTACCGCGTGCTTGCTGGTAAGAGCCGTTGAAGAAGGAGTTGAAATGGTCGGTGAGGCGAGCGTTTAATTGGGTTTCGATACCAATTATTTTAGCGTAATCCTGATTGATATACATCGTCTTGGTGACCGGACGACCCGTCGCATCGGTGGTGATTACACGACGTGAAACGATATAATCAAAACGGTTGTTGTTGAAGGCATTGATGGTCCAACCCAATCTCGATCCAAGCAAGGTTTTGTAACCCACTTCATAGGAGATGTTCACCTCTGGATTGAGGTTGGGGTTACCAAGCGAAGAAAGAAAGCTACGATCTTGGTATTGTGGGTCTAGACCGGCGTACATGAATCGTGGATGCGGCATACGCATGCTGTGCCCGTAGTTAAAGTACAACACATTGTTTTCGGTGACAGGGAAGCTTACGTTTAATCTGGGCAACAAACGAACTTTCCAACGCAACCCTCCGGCACCAAAGGAGTTTTGTAGGTATTGCTCACGTACGGCGTCCAGTACAGGAGAGCTCTCATCAGCCACGGCGTTATCGGCGAAAGCACCCGGTGCCCAGTAATTAAAGCGCATTCCCAAAGTGGCCTTCACCCCTTTGTATTCAATGCGGTCCTGCGCAAAGAGGCCGCCTTTTTGAGGGCTCACCTTCCAAATATCGTTGCTAGAGCCAATGCTTACGGACGGTGTTGTTGTAGTATCGTTAATGACAATGGGAGCGCCTACCCAGGGACGGTAGACATCCACCCATTGGTATTCTGTCAAGGCATGCTCGATACCACCACTAATGGTGTGGATGGCGTTCGGTTGGTAGCTCAATTTTCCTTTGAGGGTATGCTCCGCGGCATAGTGATCGTGCCAAATGGGCGTGATCCCACCATTGTTGACCAATCCGTTGCCTGGAATCAAGTAGTAATTGCCGTAGGGGTCGTTCGGGTTGAAGACGGTAAGGTCTCCCGTAAAGATGTAGTCCTCATCATAGATTTGGTCCACGGTCTCGGCGCGGAACGGTCGGCCATTGGCATCGGCGCGTAGGTTGGTGAAGAGGCGTCCCGCCGATACCGTCAATCCGGTTTTTTGTGAGAGGCGTTTGTTGTAGCCCAGCACGGTGAGGTTACTGTGGTGGGTATAGGTAGTAGCATTGTCTAAGTTATTGCTGCGCTCGTATTGGAATCCTGGCGCCAAGAGGGCATCGAAACCTACGATTTGCAGTGTGCGAGAATTTTGGTTGACCATTAAGCTGTGGCTATTGGTCAATGTAATCTTCCCAAATTCTTTGCTGGCGTAGCTGAGCTTGATTGTATGTGAATAGTCGTTGCTTTGTCTTGGCGCCCACAATTCCGGGTTACCTGGGAACATGCTAGACTTTAGTTGGTTGGCTGTTGCGCCAAAGTAATGGTCCGTCCATTGACCACGGGCGGTGGTGAAAAGGCGAACTTTTTTTCCGGTGAAAGGTAAGGGTGTGCTCAGCGTGGCTTCGATCTCGTCCGAGTTGAAGGAGGTCGCATCGAATAATTGGTCCGTTTGATAATTCAGACCCCAGCTTAATTTCTCTCCCCCTTCTTTGATTTGGGTATTGATGATCCCTGCCGAGCCTCCTCCGTATTCTGCAGAAGCACCACCGGTCATCAAATTCAAGGACCCTACGGAGCTCGCACTTACGCTTACCCCGCCGCCGGTCCCTGCCAATGGATCCTGTGCTGAAATACCGTCGATGAGGTATTCAGTTTCGTATACGCGGGCCCCACGAATCTGAAGCCCGTCAGTGGTTTTTTGAACCCCGGCTTGTTGTGCCAATACATCCTCGACGCCTTTGGCCACAAGAGCGCCAATCTCACTATCACTCAAAGTAATGGCTGAGGAAGCTTTTTCAAGGTCTACTTGGTTCTTGCGTCCCACGACCGTAACTGCCTGAAGCATCTCACTTTGTTCACTGAGTTTAGCATCCAGTTTTATAGTCTTGCCTACACCTATTTTGATGTCGTTGAATTGCATGGGCTGGTAGCCGATGAATTGGAATTTGACGCTGTAGGTGCCTGGTTTGATGTCATTCAAGACAAACTTTCCGTCGAAATCTGAGAGGGTTTGGTAAAACGTTCCCACAATCGATACGGCTGCACTAGGCAGTGGCTCGCCCGTGGCCTTGTCCAATACGGTTCCGACAATTCGACCAGTGGTTTGGGCGAACACCGCAGAACTCCACAAGAGGAGTGTACATATGAGGAGCTTAGAATACCGCATTGAAAATATGATCTAAGAGTTCCTGGCCCCCTTCATTTGGACGCGTGAATAGGTGGAGTGGCAACGCGATAAAGACTTGGTTGATCGATCCGTTTTGGGTTCTGGTGGCGCCTAAGGTCGTTGCTCCATTCCACCCAGCAATCTTGGTAAGCTGCCCGTCGTATAAGGCCGTTGCATCTGCTGATGGCACCACTGGAACAACACCTAAGACAATATTTTGTGGGCGCATATCAGGGAAGCTTGCATCCAAGGCAACCAAGCTGCTGTCGTTGGTCAGACGTGCCTGCCCGCTACTCAGTACCAAACTTTCGATAGGGAAGATATCCAAGAAGGCACCGCTCGACATGGGCGCCGAAAGTTGCGAGGCCGTGAAGAGCTTTCCGCCCTTCTGTAAGAATTTCTGCGTACTCAAGGCAAGGATGTTTAGGAGGTAGTCCGAGCCGGATTTGGTGGGGAACACCGTCGCATCCGTGAACAAAGCAATGGCGTTGTAGCGAGACATGATAATCTCGTACGTCGGGTCCCAGTAGGCGGGAATTCCCGCGCCGGTGACCGCATCCATCTGGATGTAATCATAGCTCACGTTGGCGCTATCCATCCAAGCTTTGTAGTAGGTGCCAAGGTATTCCGCTTGTCCGTTAATGATGAGGGTACTCTCAACGGCCGGGGCCCACAAGAATCCTGCGGAGGTATCTACGGCGGAATAGATGCCAGCGCGGTCTTTGGCGCGTAGGTACAAGAAATTCTCTCCCGTCAATGAGGCACCGCTAAGACTATCCGTCCACTGTGCGTTTTTGTAGAAATCTACCGTACCATCACCGTTCAAGGCGAAGGACAAGAGGCTGGGTTGGGTGCCTATGGAGAACCAATTTCCATTGTTGAGTTTGATCTCCACCAGCTCGATGGTCTCGTCCCCGTCCGCATCGCTAGCACGCCAATCCAAGGTGGCTACGATGAAGGCAGAATCTGGTAGGAAACCGTCGGGGTCTAAGCTCACCTCTGGCGCCGCATTCTTGATAGGTACCACTAAGCTCGCAGGAGTTTCGTCCATAGCACCTTCATTATCCACGGCGGCAATCTCTACCAAAATATCCGCGGTATCCACCCCTGCATCAATGCTAAAGCTGAAGAGGGAGTCGGTGGCGGTGGTGAAAGAACTCGTGCCGTTTACGGCGACGTTGTAGCCGGCGATGAACCCGTCGCGGTCCGTGCCATACCAATGCAATTGCACATTCGTTCCGAGGCGTAGGTCGCCGGAACGAATGATGGTATCCACCTGAAGTTGAGTTTCAGGTGGAAAGTTCTCTATGCGCTGATCGTTGTTGCGACAACCCGCGAGAAATACAATTACTATGGCGAGGACCGCGTGACGCATTAGTGTTGTACGATAATGCGAGCGGTTTGTAATCCTCGCTCAGTGTGTAGGCGCAAGATGTACAATCCATTAGGTAGGGCGCTGGTGTTCACGATGGCTTCATTGTTGAAGGCGTTGGTGAAGATGCGGCGGCCTGCGGCATTGTACATTTCCAAAGTGCCTTGTTGTGCCGAAGTGATGGTGAGGACATCGCTCACTGGGTTCGGGTAATAGGTTAATGGACGCTGGTCGAGTTCGACGATGCTCAACGGTGAGGTTGGTACATACACGCTATCTAAGGTGAGGTTGGCGCCAATGAAGTCGTTGTTGTTACGAGGAATTAATCGGTAGTTCGAGAATCCATAGAACAAGATTCCTTCGATGGCATCAAAGGTCATGGTGTCGCTTACGACAATTGGGCTCACATTCATCTCCCCATCGATGCTCGCATAAATGGTATCTGTAACGAGCTGTGCGTCTAACGAGCTGTAGGCGGTGGTACTTTGACGACCGGCCAACACACGAGCGCTGTGGCTCACGGGCGCGCCGTTATTATCGCTCACCGCCCAGTCTCCGAAGCCCAAATTCGTTTGGCTGATGGCCAATTTTCCGTTGGGTTGCTCGTAACGAACATATACTCCTTCATACGGTTCCCATCCGAAGTTCGCGTAGCTCGCTGAATCTGATGGATCCAAAATAGTAGGGCTTACGGTGCCCAAGTTTCCAGTCTTATTTGAAGAGGTCACGTTCAATCTGGTCATCCCGTAATATTCTTCCACCACACCAGTGATTTCCACTTCCTCGTTGCGATAGTACGTGTTCAGGCCAATACCCACACACCAGATACCGCTCCATTCAGAACCGGTTTCATCTTGGATATAGAGGTAGCCGAGGTCGCCAATTTTCGTTGACGAGGTCACAATCCCTTTTACAGTCACTTCCTGTCCTGCTAATGGGCTACTGCCGTTCGAGTTGAGGGTAAACTGAATGTCGTAAACCATCATTCCATTATCACGAACAGTATAGAATTCTACGTTTGGTGTTGTTTGTGCCGTTGGCTTCACAGGCCACCAGCTCTCATTGCCGTCGTTGTCGGCAGCGTAGATGTAGTAACGCACCGTTTTTCCATCTGCCTGTGCTGGGATTTCGTAGCCGTATTCGTCTGTGGTTCCTGGGCTTAACTGCAAGGCATATACCGGCATGTTTAAGATGCTTACGGTATCGTCCGCGCTCCATGCGATGGCTACTGAATCCACGGTGCCGTCATAGTCGGTGATGTTCATGATGAGTTCTACATCTTGGTTAGAGGTAGGAACGGCCGGGTCGCGCTCGAAGTTTGCGATGTAAGGAGGCGCATAGCCGATGTCGTAGTGCGTGCTGTCGAACGGATTGATTTCGTATCCGCGGCCATTATCTCCGGTACAACCGTTAGCGTCGTGGCGAACCACACCGCTAAGGCTATTGAAGAAGGTTCCAGGTACGGGTGGTACGAATGAACCTTGGGTCTGTGGAGATTGTGGGTTTACTGTGCTGTAAGAAGAAAGCTTTTGAGCCAAGAATCGGTCACTGACGTTGATGGTGTTTCCACTTGCATCGGCCACATTGAAGCTCACACGGTTTCCAGAGAATGGAATTACGGCAGTCACGGTTACGTTTTCGAGGGTAACGTAGGCGCCTTCGTATTGCTCACCGGTGGTGAGTTGGTTGACTTGTAGGGCGTCGTTGAGGTCACCAAGGGCAACGGTGTCGCTCTTTACTGGGTCTGTGGTGGTACCGACGATGCTGAAGCTGTTCGCATCGACCAAACTGAGCTGGTTCGAGCCGTTGTATTCACCGACCACACCTTTGATTTCTACAATATCACCGGCCAATACTTGGGTGAAGGTAGAAGGTACTTGAAGAGAGCCGTCAGAAGCGGTATAAACTCCCATGACTTCAATCCCAGCCCAAGGAGAGCTCTGACCGCCTACGGCAGTATCTTGGATGAAGATGAAGGGACGCAGGCCACCAGTAACTGAGCCTGAAGCAACCTCTGTTGCCCATCCTGGAGTGACTACGACCCCGCGGGTGCGAATGGTTTGGCCTAGGTAGGCACTGGTGTCATTACAAGCCGCCAAATCTGTGGCGCTCACGTTGTTGATGTTGGTGATACTTACGTATGGAACGGTCTGTGCGGCTGCACCCAATCCGAATACGGTCATCGCCAAAAGGAGTAATCGTGTTTTCATCATTTCACTATTATAAAAGGTTCTGTATATCGTTTTCCTGTATTTAAATCTTCAACATGCAGGAGGTAGGTGCCTCGTGCGATGATTTGGCTTTCTTTTGAGAGTAGGTCCCAAGCATGTTCTCCGCCAGAGAAGGTGTTTTGGCTTGCATCTTCTGCACCAAAGGAGCGGAACCAGCGGATATCTGATCCATCGTACTCTGGGGTGTGCTCAAAGGTGTCGATGAGGTCTCCCGCGGCAGTGGTGATGGTGATGCGGCAATGTGAAGGGAGGTTTGCAAAGATGATCTTGCGGCTCTCTTCTTGGAAGTTACTTTGCCCTTCCCAACCTGCGCTGAGGTAATAGGGGTTAGGGTAAGCGTACGGTCGCTCCTCGCTATTGCCCTCTTTTCCAGGGAAGGCTCGGATGACGCTGGCAAGGGCCGAGCTTTCCAACGATTCCAATCCGGTATTTGGGTCACCTTTATCGAAGGCGGTCACTGCCATACCCGTTTGCCAACCATTGGGAAGCGGGCTTAGGGTGTAGGCAAAGTCGTAGGAGATGCTATCATCTTCGAACGTTTTTGGAGTGACTAGTTTGATGGCATCAAATCCATTGTTGAATCCATAGAAGTTTCCGGTGCTGTCGAAAGACGCGATGAGGTTGAGGTCACTGGCTAAATCTGGTGTACCAAACACATCAAACCCAGTGGAGGTGGCGTACAGATTGAAGCCCTCGAAGTCTCGTTTTTTCGAAATGGGATCAACGCTATTGACCGAGTTTGAAGCCCAATAAATAGTGGCTTCTTGGTCGCCGGACTCTACGCGGGCATAGGGGATGCTTGGCGGCGTAGGTAAAATGAATCTGGTGATTTTTCCGTCGCCGTCTTTGTCCTCGCCTTCGTCGAGAATACCATTGAAGTTGCCATCTTCTCCATTGTAGGTGGTTTGGGCCCAATTCGCCGCTGCTAACAATCCGCTGCGCTGCACATCATTGTTGTCGGCATTTGGGTTGCCGTCCTCCATTTTCTTCGCGACCACATAGGCAAAGGCGATAATGATCTCATCCCCTGGCGCAAAAGAATCAAAAGGTCCTGCTGATACAAGGTCCGAACGGTTCCCGCTCTTATTGAGTTCGTCTTGGAGGTCAACCCCAAGCGTATTCTGACATCCCGGTCCCATCGGATTAGTCCAGCAAGGACTGTGGTTAAACCCGTCGGCCATCTTGAGGTAGCGTTGCTGGTCGGTGGTAGGGAAGAAGAAGGTGCTTTGTCCGCTATTGTTGAAGATCCACGCGTTGTAATTTACATCAAAGGTGGAATCTGTCTTGGGGTGTCTGAACCCTTGCTTGTCTTCAGCGCCGAGATAAACTTGGCCCACATAACTATCGGTAAATCCTTCATCACCTGTGGCATCGTAACAATAGGCCAGGTTCATGCTGTCCACGAAACCATTGCCCCCTTGCGAATAGAAGGTGGCACCACCCGCGCCCGCCGGGGTAATATTGATGTTGCGCACCACGGTGTTGTTCCAAAGCCCTATGTAGAGGTCGTCAAAGGTCTGCGCTCCCTCGTTGGTGATGGTGAGGTTGACCAAGGCCATGAAATCTGAAAAGCTGTAATTCCAATTCATGACGCGCATCTCTACCACTAAATCCATGGGGTTGATGTGATTATTAATTGGAATAGAGGTGCCCGGTACAAGCAAGGTGCTGTCCGAGAAGTAGGACAAGAAATCTTGGTGGCTGATGGCGTCCGAATTAAAGTTTGGCGACGTCTTCAGACTACTCATCTCCTTCACACCTGGACCTAGGATAGGATTGAATTCAAAACCGCCGCGACCTGGAGCATATCCCTGAGGCGCATCAAAAGCTGAGGTGCTCACGCGAATAACCCCGTTTGAGGTTCCGCCGATCCAAATCCCACCTTCAAACAAGTGCTCAATTCCCGAACCGGCAGGGTACTCGAGGGAAGGGGTTCCCGTACCGTCTTTATATCCACGGAAGGCGTTGCCAAAGGTTCCGGCGTTGGTTGCGGCTAAGCGTATGTTCGCCTGAGAGGTTTGAAATTCTTCAAAATTCTGACCCTGCACCGTGAATAGGGTGGCCAAAAGCAAAGTCCAGGTATGGAAGAATCTCAATCTCATCGGATGCTAATTCGTGCGGTTTGTGGCCCCTGTGGCGCAGTTTTCCAAAGCAGATAAACGCCCGGCGCTACATAGGGTAGGGTGGCCTGCAAGTCCTTCGATTTCCAAAGCAATTGGCCGCCGAGGGTATACAGTTGCAGTTCGTGCCCCTCCGCATTATCGAAGGTGTAGCCCGGAGGCATAGGGTTAGGCAGAGTCCAATTCACTTCTGTACTCGCTACACCCAAATGCTGTCCTTCCAGATCAAAGTCTGCAATGACGGGCAGGTGGTCGCTAAGGGTGTAGAGCGCACTGAGGGTGCTGCTGCCCACACTATAATTGGTCCCCGAATTCACTGCATTATTAAAATGATTGCCGTCATTTCCCACCACGATATAGGTGTTCGGTGAATAGGTCATCTGCGCATCGCCTTCCGTGATGGATTCTGAGCAAAGGATCATATCAAAACGATCGTCTAGTCCACCACCTGAATGACAATTGCCCGAGGTTCGCGTGCTCTGCGTATGCAAGGAGGCATAAGAACTGTTGTTGTGCCAATTCCCAATAGAGGTCGCAGGATCTTCAAAACGGAAGGTGTTGCCTGCGACTAGATTTTGGAACCCATCTTCATTACTGTGATAAGTGTTCAAATCACCCATCAATAAAATGTTCTCGTAGGAATGGCTGTCCACCCAATCAATGATGGCCTCAGCCTCGCGCTCACGCTCGGCCTCGTCCGAAGAAGTGCTCCCTGCCTTAAAGTGCGCGGCTATGACCACAAAGGAGGCGGTATCCGAATTTCCTTGGAGGAGTGCGTCCTTGTAATAAAACCTCACCACATCAATCAATCTGACTAGATTGCTATTGTTCACATCCTTGGTAATGGTCCAGTGGTTGGTGATGCCAAACACATCATTGCGATAGGCAATGCCATTGACCAAAGAGGAGAACCCATTGTGGGTGTGCTGGGCCATAGACCAGTGGGTCGTGCTGCCCGTATTGAAACTGTTGTTGAGCAGGTAGGTGAGGTTGTTTGGGTTACTCCCTATCTCATTTAAAACGACGAGATCTGGCTCAATGGCTTGGACGATGGTTTCAAGCGCAGCTTCCTTGTTGGAGGAGTTATTATTGGACCCTGTGCAGTACGAAGTAGTATTGCGGTAGTTCAATATGTTGTAAGTCATGAGACGAACCGTGCGGTCTTGGGCCGCGAGAGTCTGGCCTAAAAGGCAGAATATCAAGAGTATAAGTCCGTTCTTCATTTTTTCTGACAGGAAGGTTAAAGTAACAAAAAAAGCCCGGAGAATTCCGGGCTTTTTAAGATTAAGATTGTGTCAATTTAACTCAGTAGCTCTCTGACGATTCCGCTGATGACCTTGCCGTCTGCACGACCGGCCATGGCGCCAGTGGCTTGACCCATGACCTTACCCATATCTGCCATTGAACTTGCACCTGTAGCCGCAATGATTTCCGCCACTTTAGCACGGATTTCATCTTCGCTCATCATGGCCGGAAGGTAGCGTTCGATGACTTCGATCTGCGCTTCTTCCGGTTCGGCCAAATCCAACCTGTTTTGCTCGCGGAAGATGGTAGCGCTTTCCAGGCGCTGCTTGCGCAGCTTGGTCAATAACTTGAGCTCATCGGCTTCAGTCATCTCCTTGGCGCCAGCCGCGGTTTTCTCGTTAAGGATGGCAGTCTTGATGGCACGCAAGGCCTCAAGGGTGATTTTGTCTTTTGCTTTCATGGCCTCTTTGAGGTGGGCCATAATGGTTGCTTCTAAAGCCATATCAATCCACGTTGTCGTGTAAAAATGAATTATTCGTCCTGATGTTTCCTTCGGAGTCTACTCCGAGGCTAGAAGGCTTTTCACCGCTCTTTTGTTCAAGGTCAACGTCTAATCCTTGACGTTTGTAAGCAGGAGTGCGTTCTACCTCGGTGAGGTTTTCTTTGAATCTGTAGCCGAACTTCTGCAATCTGTTCATGCGCTCTTGAATCTTGTTGGGCAATTCTTGAGCGGCGCGTTTGGGTAGTTGAGAAATGGGCTGGTCCATCGCTTGTTCCACACTTGCCTCGGCCTCTTCTTTCAATTCTTCCACCACTTCAGAGGCCTTGATCTCAAATTTCAAATCTGGATCCTCTTCCATGGTGCTTACTTCTACGGCATCTACAGAAGCCTCTGGTTGCATGTCGAACTCCGTCGAAGGAAGGGTGAAACTACTTTCCACAACTTCTAGATCAGCCTTGGCTTTGAGTTCGGGCATGTCGCTAAGGCTCATCTCAAAAGGGTCGTAATCCCTCTCTTCTGGAGCCTCTTTATCTTCCGCCCTCAGCGTATCTACTTCTTCGATTTCCAATGAAAACCCATCACCGTCGATGTCATCGAGACTAAAGGTGCTTTCTTCTTCAATAGGCGCATCCATGGCTTCAGGCATCGCAGGCGCTGCTTGTGCCTCCACCATTCCATGGTTGTTTTCGCGATCTGCAGGTGCTGGGGCATCGAACGGAGTTTTTTCCTCTGTAGGAGTGTCAAATTCCATGCTTACCTCCCCATCATCTTCATCATCTACAAAGGTTAGCTCTATTTCTTCCTCCTCCGGCTCGTGCGCAGTTGAGAATAGGTCCCAACCCCCCGCAAGGTTTGGCTCGGCCGCTTCCTCTACTTCCTCTGTCTCTTCCCCCACAGGAAGTTCTTCGAATTCCTCGTCTTCCACTTCATCTACTACTGGTAAGATGCTGGCTTCTTCGGCAGAAACAATGCTCTCATGGGCCTCTTCATCCTCCTCTTCAAGGTCCCATTCCAGTACATGTACCGTAGGCTCCTCGTCAAGATTAGTGTCCGATTCTATCGTGTCTTCAAAACGCTCTTCGTGATCTTCTTCTGGCATCTGCGGGAATCCCATCATAGGGTCTTCTTCTTCATCGGCCACCTCCGCCTCGAGTTCGTCATGAGCCATCACCTCCGGAGTTTCCTCTAATTCGATTGCAGTCTCCATCTCTGGTGCTTCGTCCATCTCGACCTCTGGCGCCTCCTCCATGAGAGGTGCCGGCATAGCCGCTTCCTCCTCCTCAGCCTCGCCGAGATCCATCACAATGCGCTCGTTATCTTCGGCAACAGGTGATGGTGTTGCTTCGATGATTTCTTGAGTTGCAATGACCTCTTGCGCGTGTACCTGAGATTCCTGCGTATCAAGATCGTATTTCACTACCTCCACTTTATCAGTAGGTAGCATGCGAGTTCCTGTTGGGAATCCTGTTGCGATGATCGTACAAGTGATCTTAGACCCTTCTTCTTCCGCGGCGCCAATACCCATTATGACGTTCGCATTACCGCCGGCTTCACGTTGAATGTGATCCGTGATTTCGCCTATTTCATCGATGGTTACTTCATGCTCGCCACTTCCTGAGGTGAGTAGGAGCAGGACGTTTTGCGCACCCTTGATCTGGTTGTCGTTGAGGAGCGGTGAATCCAGTGCTGCCCCGATGGCAAGCTCCGCACGATTGCTTCCCGTTCCCTCACCGGTTCCAAACAAGGCACTTCCACTGTTTTCTAAAACCGTTTTTGCATCGCGCAAGTCGATGTTTTGGGTGTAGTGGTTGGTAATAACCTCGGCTATTCCCTTTGCCGCACCGGCCAACACTTCGTCTGCTTTTTCAAAGGCATTGCGGAAACCTAGGTCGCCATATACTTGGCGCAGTTTATCGTTGTTGATGACAATCAAGCTGTCCACAGCTTCGCGCATGGCCTTGATGCCTTCCTCTGCCTGAGCTTTGCGAATCTTTCCTTCGAAACCGAAAGGAGAGGTCACAATACCTACAGTCAATATGCCCATATCTCGGGCAGCTTTGGCGATTATAGGTGCAGCACCGGTTCCGGTACCACCGCCCATCCCGGCGGTGATGAAACACATCTTGGTGCCGGTTTCGAGTATGTTTTGAATTTCCCCAATGCTTTCTTCAGCGGCCTGGCGCCCTATTTTTGGATCTGCGCCGGCACCCAAGCCCTCTGTCAACGAAGCACCGAGCTGAACCTTATTGGCCACTGGGCTGTGATAAAGGGCTTGCGCGTCGGTATTGCAGACCATGAAATCTACACCGTTCACGCCAACATTCTTCATGTGGTTCACCGCATTGGATCCACCGCCGCCTACTCCGATGACCTTAATCACAGAGCTGCGGTTTTTGGGGAGGTTGAATTGCAATCCGTCGTCCATCATATTATTCTACGTCTTCGTCGTTTTCTAACCAATCTTTAATATTTGTGATAAAGCCTTTCCAGAAAGGATCCTTGCGAGGAGGTGCCTTAGTACTTCCGGTTTGAGTTGGGGATCCTTCCTCTTCTTGTACTTCTGGGGCTTCTGCCTCGGCCTCCACAATAGGGGTATCTGTTTCGGTGGGGTCGTATGCCATGGTATGTGCCGTCGTTTCCAAAGCCATGGAGAGCAATCCGATGGAGGTGGCATATACAGGGCTGGCCAATTCCTTGGCGTACCCGCTGGCCAAATGCTCGTTCGGATACCCAATACGGGTAGGCATTCCGGTGAGGTATTCGACCAATTGGCTCATGTGCTTTAATTGGGATCCACCCCCAGTCAATACAATCCCCGCAATCAAGCGCTTGCGTGGGTCGTTCTGCTGGTAGTTGCGAATCTCCGCAATGACGCTCTCCATAATCTCGCGCACACGGGCGTTGATGATTTTGGACAGGGTTTTCAGGCTGATTTCCTTTGGTGGTCTTCCTCGAAGCCCGGGAATGCTCACTATTTCATTCTCTTTATTCTCTCCGGGCCACGCGGAACCAAATTTTACTTTGAGGGTCTCGGCCTGTTTTTCAATAATCTCACAGCCCTCCTTGATATCCTCGGTAATGACTTTACCGCCGAACGGAATTACGGCTGTATGTCGGATGATGCTGTCCTTGAAAATGGCTACATCCGTCGTACCCCCACCGATGTCCACGAGAACAACGCCGGCATCTTTTTCTTCTTCTGCCAACACAGCGGCAGCAGAGGCAAGGGGCTCTAGGGTGATATCACCTACTTTTAGTTCGCTCTGCTCGACACAACGCGCAATGTTCTTGATCGAAGCAATTTGCCCCACGACAATGTGGAAGTTTGCTTCCAAGCGCGAGCCGTACATCCCTTGTGGGTTGATGATGTTGCTATCTCCATCCACCCTGTACTCTTGCGGTAGGGCATGAAGGATTTGCTCCCCAGGCATCATTACGAGGTTATGTACGTTTTTGGCCAATTTGTCTAAATCCGTTACATCAATAATGGCCTCAGCATCCTCACGCATGATGTAGTCGCTGTGCTGCATCGAACGGATGTGCTGTCCGGCGATACCCACCATTACTTCGGTGATCTTGAGCCCAGAGTTCTCTTCCGCCATTTTCACAGCCGCTTGAATACTCTCAATGGTCAAGGTGATGTTGGCGACAACACCGCGTTGCACGCCTAAGCTCTTACTCTTTCCGATGCCAAGAACTTCTATTTTTCTATGCTCGTTCATGCGGCCGACTACGGCCACAATTTTGGTGGTACCGATGTCCAATCCTACGGCAAGTGGGGCTTGTTGTGTCATTGTACGGTGGTTACTACTTGGTTTTTAAATCGCAAATCGAGGTGGCGTAGGGTGGCCAATTCTTCGTCGCTTTTCGCAGCGTAGAAGGCCGCCAGTTTGGCCAGATCGTTTGCCAATCGTTCGTCTCTATTGCCTGTTATGCTGTGTCCGGCACCACGGGGAGTGATGCGGATGTGGTCTTGTTCGAAATGAATCTGTGCGAGCCCGGATGCATTGTAACATTTTGAGGCTTCGATGATATCCAGGGTATGCGCGGCTTGTGCAGCTTCGGCACTATCACGCAACCCAGTGCACACCATAAGGTCTATTTGGGCAGATTTTGGCGCCGGCAAAACAGCCCCTCCTTGGGTGAGGAGATATTTGGATTGCTCCATGAAAACCTTGGCTCTCGCCTGTGTTGCACGCAATTCCACGACCAATGTGCTGTTTAAATTCCAATATACTTGCGCTTCGGCCACGTATGGCAGTGCTTCCAAAGAGGTTTCTAACAAATGCAAGTCCATCGTTATCGCGGCACTATCGGCTTGTGAGGCTAGGAATTCTTGTACGGTTTTCTTGGCGGCTCCTTCGTTTACAATTCGTTGGTTTTCAGGGTATTCAAACGAAATTTCGTGATCGGTGATGGTCCATAGATGCGCGCTTAATTGGGCCCCAATAAAGACCCAAATGACCAAGCCAAGTCCAATGACAATGCCTATACGCTGTAAGATTCTCATTTTTCTCATGCGAATTCGGCTTTAATCATGGGAACAAGGTCGCCGATATCACCGGCGCCAACGACCAATACAACACTCGGCTCAGTGGCTTTAATAGCTCTTGCGAGTGCCTCTTTTTTCACCACTCGAGCCTTTTTCATCTTTGCAGCGAGAGCCTCTGAGGTGATGCCTTCAATAGGCATTTCTCTGGCAGGATAAATGGGCAGCAACAGGACTTCATCAGCACGGTCTAGTGCTCTGGCAAAGCCGTCCATGAAATCACGCGTTCTGCTGAACAGGTGCGGTTGGAAACAAAGGCAAATCTTTCCGTTTGGATATAGAGCTTGCACACTACCGAGGAGCGCATTGATCTCTGTGGGGTGATGGGCATAATCTTCAATCAAGGCAATGGGCCGTTGCAAGTGGTACTCGAACCGGCGTCGGATGCCTACAAAGCTTTCAATGGCTTGACCAATAATTCTCACTGGGACGCCGGCGTAATGTGCCAAGGAAGCTGCCAATACAGCGTTCGATACATTGTGATGACCTGGCATGTACAAGGCGGTTTGTACGGTTTCACCAGCGAGGTGCAGGGTGAAGTGGAAGGCGCCGTTTTCAGGCTTGATATCACTTGCCCAAGCATGGCTTCCGGCAGTGCCTACGGCGGTGGTGTTTTCCAATCCGGTGGGGGTGAAAACGGAAGAGGAAATTTGGTCCCTAAACGCAGCGAAAGCCTCCGCTAAGGCATCTTCATCTCCGTAAATATCTAGGTGATCAGCATCAACAGTAGTGATGCCGGCAGCTTCAGGGTGCAAATGTAAGAAGGAGCGGTCGAACTCGTCGGCTTCCACCACGACCCAAGGGCCATTGCCCAGCCTGTAATTCGTTTTGGTACCGGACATGATGCCTCCAATAAAGGCTGTGGGGTCTTGGCCGGCCTCTGTGAGGATGTGGGTGAGTAAAGCGGATGTACTGGTTTTCCCATGAGTTCCTGCTACCGCCAAACACCGCTTTTCATTGGCAATTCCTGCCAAGGCTTGTGCGCGTTTGATGGGCGCGAAAGGCCCAAAGAAGGACATCCAAGCATTAGACTTTGGAATGGCTGGTGTAAATACTACCGTGGTATCCTCTGGTGCCCATCCCGGGTAGCTCTCGATGTTTTCCTCGTAGGTAATGATGGCGCCTTCGGATTCCAACAAGGAGGTCAGTTCCGTGCGGACCTTATCATAGCCGAAAACGGGTTTGCCTTGGCGCAAGCAATGGCGTGCTATGGCGCTCATGCCAATGCCGCCTATGCCTATGAAGACCATATGTGAATTCAGGCTCGTCATTTCATCAAAGCTGC
>DFQY01000003.1 GCA_002378005.1 Flavobacteriales bacterium UBA3477 | reverse complement strand
GTGAGCTGCTCTTCTGGTGCATAACCCCAGAATTCACGGCGCATGCGCAGGTGCAGGTATTCGGCTAGGGCCTCAGCTAATCGGTCCGCAAGGGCCTTTAACATCAAGGCATTGTAATCATCCAAAGCATCCTCAAAACGCTTCAACGGCCCCTCCATGTCTAGGCCGGCAGTTACTGCGAAACACCCCATATAATCTTGAACCGTGCCTTCGGGAGCGATGAAATCTGCCAAGCTCTGGAACTTAGACTTCTCACCCGTCTGACGCAATGCATAGAAACTGCCCAAAGCACCATTCTCACCGAGCTTGATTTCCTCACCAGCACTGTTTGCAGGGAAAATCCCATAGGCCGCTTTCAAAGTAAGCCAACCGCCTTTTTTGATTTCTCGAAGCATGGCCTGGGCATCCTTAAAGAGCTTTTGGGCTTCCTCACCCACCACATTATCCTCAAGAATTCTTGGGTACTTTCCAAAAAGCTGCCAGGTCTGGAAGAACGGCGTCCAGTCGATGTATGGAATGACATCAGCCACAGCAATATCGTGCACCTGTCTGCTGCCAATGAATTTTGGCGTAGGAATGGTGGTTTTATCAAATACTTGTTTCGGCTTGTTTTGCTGTGCAAATTC
Source organism: Flavobacteriales bacterium UBA3477 (assembly GCA_002378005.1). Classification (GTDB taxonomy): domain Bacteria; phylum Bacteroidota; class Bacteroidia; order Flavobacteriales; family Schleiferiaceae; genus UBA10364. Next base: position 2,686 of record DFQY01000003.1, on the reverse strand, counting down.
GAAAGGAACCAATGCTTTGCGCTCACGTTGCTTCGCATACCCTTCTCTCACCTTTTCAAGCGATGCTTTCTCTTGCAATACATAAGTAGGCCCTTCACTTGAAAGCAGCTTAGAGCTTACACCCACTGCACGGCTTGCATCACTCACGTGCATCACAGCACCGCTGTACTCTGGATCAATCTTCACAGCTGTATGCGCTCTGGAAGTAGTCGCACCACCGATGAGCAATGGAATGTGCATGTTAATGCGCTCCATTTCCTTGGCGATATGAATCATTTCATCCAAAGACGGTGTGATTAGTCCACTAAGCCCTAAGATATCTACTTGGTGCTCCTGTGCAGCTTGAAGAATCTTCTCTGGCGGCACCATCACCCCGAGGTCAATGATTTCAAAGTTGTTACATGCGAGTACAACACCCACAATGTTCTTACCTATGTCGTGCACATCGCCTTTTACTGTAGCCAATAAGACTTTACCGGCACTCGAACTACCGCCCTCCGCCTTCTCGGCTTCGAGGTAAGGTAGTAGATAGGCAACCGCCTTTTTCATTACGCGGGCACTTTTTACTACCTGGGGTAAGAACATTTTCCCTTCTCCAAAAAGGTCACCTACAACATTCATTCCGTCCATTAGGGGACCTTCGATCACTTCTAGCGGGCGCGCAAACTGCTGGCGTGCCTCTTCGACATCTTCGTCAATATATTCGGTAATACCCTTAATCAATGCGTGCTGCAGGCGCTTAGCGACAGGATCATTGCGCCACTCAAGGACTTTTGCTTCGTCCTTAACGGTACCTTCTACGGTCTGCGCAAATTCAAGTAATCGTTCTGTCGCATCGTCTCTACGGTCGAGAAGAACATCCTCGATGTGGGTCATTAAATCTTTATCTACTTCCTCGTACACCTCGAGCATGGTCGGGTTTACAATACCCATGTCCATCCCATGCTGGATAGCGTGGTACAAGAAGGAAGCGTGCATGGCTTCACGAACGGTATTATTTCCGCGGAAGCTGAAACTTACGTTACTCACCCCACCACTGACTTTGGCATAGGGAAGGTTTTCTTTGATCCATTTCGTCGCTCGGAAAAAATCTAAAGCATTTAATCGGTGCTCCTCCATACCGGTGGCAACCGGGAAAATATTTGGATCGAAAATGATGTCCTCTGGCGGGAATCCAACCTTTTCTAGGAGCACCTTATACGAGCGCTCACAGATTTCAATACGACGCTCGTAATTATCCGCTTGTCCATCCTCGTCGAATGCCATGACGATGACTGCTGCACCGAAGCGCTTGATGGTAGTGGCTTGCTGAATAAACTCGGCTTCTCCCCCTTTCAATGAAATGGAGTTAACGACCGATTTTCCTTGCACACACTTTAATCCAGCCTCAATGATCTCCCATTTTGAAGAATCAATCATGATGGGAATACGTGCAATATCCGGTTCTGCAGCAATGAGATTTAGGAATGTTGTCATGGCTTCCACGCCATCGATCATCCCTTCGTCCATGTTAACATCAAGGATTTGAGCCCCGCCTTCTACTTGGTCACGAGCGATATCGAGGGCTTCGTCAAACTGACGCTCTTTGATCAATCGTAAAAACTTACGCGAACCCGTTACGTTTGTGCGCTCTCCGACATTCACAAAATTCGTTTCCGGAGTAATAATCAGCGGTTCCAGCCCGCTGAGTCGCATGGGTCTTGGAGGCAAATTATTGGGCATAATTTCTTGGGCTATAGGTTTTCGCTATATCTGCAATGGCCTTGATGTGAGCAGGTGAAGTACCGCAGCACCCACCGATAATATTCACAAGATTAAGGTCCAAGTATTCTTTGATCTGAGCGGCCATTTCAGCTGGCGTTTCATCGTATTCGCCGAAGGCATTGGGTAATCCCGCATTCGGGTGTGCGCTCACTGCAAAGGGAGCTTTCGAATCCAGCGTTTGCAAATACGGCATCAATTGCTTCGCTCCCAAGGCACAATTCAAGCCTACACTCAATAATGGCGCATGACTTACAGAAATTAAAAACGCTTCTGTGGTTTGACCACTGAGTGTTCTACCCGAGGCATCGGTAATGGTCCCACTGAGCATGATGGCCACTTCGCGACCCGATTCCTCGATAGCATCTTGTGCGGCAAACAAGGCTGCCTTTGCATTTAGTGTATCAAAGACCGTTTCAATCAAAAGCGCATCCACCCCGGCCTTCACCAAGGACACACACTGCTCGTAGTACGTGGCTTTGAGGTCATCAAAACTCACCGCGCGGTAGCCCGGATTATTCACATCTGGACTTAAGGAAGCCGTTTTATTGGTCGGCCCTACAGATCCTGCGATGTATTTAGGCTCCTCTCCTCCTTCGTTGTAGTAGGCCTCAATAGCATTCTTCGCACAGTTTACCGAAGCTATATTTAATTCGTCCACGAGATCACCCATATGGTAATCCTCCATGCTAATGCTGTTGCTGTTGAACGTATTGGTCTCAAGGATATCTGCACCTGCACGCAAATACTCTAGATGTATCTTCTCAATAGCGTGAGGCTGGGTAATTGACAACAGGTCATTATTTCCTTTTAGAGGGTGCGCATAATCGGCAAAACGTTCACCACGGTAATCGGACTCCTCAAACTTATACGCCTGAATCATCGTACCCATGGCACCGTCCAGTACCAGAATGCGTTCTTTTAT
>DFQY01000029.1:925-119908 GCA_002378005.1 Flavobacteriales bacterium UBA3477 | reverse complement strand
GCCGACGGCCACATCCTCTTGCAGGACTATAACCTTACCCGTTTTGTAAACGCTTTGTTTGATCCCTTCGATATCGAGCGGCACCAAGGTTCTCATGTTAAAAATCTCCACCTGGCCTTCGAGCCCCATCGCATCCACAGCCTCTAGGGCCCAATGCACCCCCATACCGTAGGTGATGATGCTCAGGGCATCGCCTTGTGCCACCACGGCGCCCTTTCCTATAGGCATACTTGTTTTTCCTTGAGGCACGGCTTCTTTCAAGGTGCGGTATAGGGCCTTGTGCTCAAAGAACATCACTGGGTTTGGATCCGCGAAACTCGCCAAAAGCAACGCTTTCGCTTCACTTGGGAACGCAGGATACACCACCTTGAGTCCAGGGGTATGTGTGAACCATGCCTCGGTGCTTTGCGAATGGAACGGACCGGCAGCCACGCCCGCACCTGTTGGCATCCTTATAACCACATCCACCGCCTGACCCCAACGCCAGTGAAGTTTTGCCAAATTATTGACGATTTGATTGAATCCTGTGCTGACAAAATCCGAGAACTGCATTTCCATCATGGCCTTACCGCCAGAAATGGCATAGCCGAGCGCCGATCCTACGATGGCACTCTCACAGAGCGGTGTATTGCGCACTCTGTCCTCACCGAATTTCTCGGTATAGCCCTCGGTGGCTTTGAAAACGCCGCCATAGGCTCCAATATCTTGCCCCATGTAGACCAATTCAGGCCACTCCTCCAACGCCACGCCCAACGCATCGTGGATGGCGTCAATCATGCGCATTTCTCGGGAACCCTCTCCCGTCCAGTGAGGATCTGCTCCTGGGGCGTATAGGTCCTTGAGACTTTCTTGCGCATCGTACGTTGGGCCGTCGAGCGCCAGTGCTGCATGGAAGGCTTCGTCGACCTCAGATTTGAATCGGTCCATTTTATCGTCCAATTCCTCCTGGGTCAACCCCCATGCACTCAGATTATTTTGAATCAAGGCCATCGGCTCCTCCTCCATCGCTGCATCAATCATGCCCTCTGGATAATATTTGGTGCCGCTAGCCTCTTCATGGCCGCGAATTCGAAAGGTCCGGGCTTCTAGAAGGATGGGTTTCTGCTTTTGTCGGGCAAAAGCTGCAGCCTCGCTGAATGCTCGGCCTCCCTCCTGCAATTCGTTGGCGTTAAAGGATCGGGCTTCCATCCCATAGGCGGGGCCCTTATCTAAAAATGACTTAAAGACAAATTGTTGTTCTTCCGGGGTACTGAGCCCCCAATAGTTTCGTTCCACGACAAAGACCACGGGAAGGTCCCAAACGGCCGCTACATTTAGTGCTTCGTGAAAATCTCCCTGAGAAGTCGACCCGTCACCGGTAAAGGCAAGCACACATTTTCCTGTGCCGAGCATTTTTTCGCGCAACGCCAAACCACAGGCCAGGCCTAACTGGGCCCCAAGATGACTTATCATGCCTATGATGTGGTGCTCTTGGCTCCCAAAATGAAAGCTGCGGTCGCGTCCCTTGGTGAAGCCTTCGGGCTTGCCCTGAAATTGGGCAAAAAGGCGCAACAATGGCACTTCGCGGGCAATAAAAACTCCAAGGTTGCGGTGCATCGTGCAGATGTACTCGTCAGATGCCAGCGCATGCGCAGCCGCAACGCTCAATGCTTCCTGTCCAAAGGAGCTGAACCATTTGGATATCTTGCCTTGACGCAAGTAGATCAACATTTTCTCTTCAATGGCCCGAGCGCGTAGAAAATCGTCGAGTAAACGCTCGTTTTCGGTGGTGTGGTTCATAACTTCTGTTCGGGTGGTCCCTGGTCGTATAATTGACTGCCAAAAGGTAGTTATTTTTGTAGTTGTTAACCTAATCGCAGGGACATGTCTTATATACCAACTTTAGATCTCGCCCATTGGACCAAGGGCACTCCAGAACAGCAACAAAAGTTTGCTACAGACCTGGGCAAAGCCTATACAGATATCGGCTTTGTAACCATTACTAATCACGGCTTTACCGACGAAATGCAAGGCAAGCTCTACAGTGAAGTAGAGACCTTCTTTGGGCTTGACACCACGATTAAAAGAAACTACGAGATTGCTTCACTAGCGGGGCAACGTGGCTATACGAGCTTCGGACGTGAGCATGCCAAGGGCATTCCCGCAAAGGATTTGAAAGAATTCTGGCAGGTAGGGCAACCAGAGCCTGCGTATAATGGTCCAGAATACCACGACAATGTACATGTCGACGAGCGCCCAGATTTTGCACCGACCTGTGTACATGCCTACCAGCAGTTAGAGGGTGTAGGACTAGATATGTTGAGTGCCATTGCCACGTATTTAGAACTGGACCCAGATTATTTTCAACCTTGGGTAAAAGGAGGAAATAGCATCTTGCGCGCCATCCACTACCCGCCTATTACCGAGGATCCAGGAGATAGTGTGCGTGCGGGGCAACACGAAGACATTAACCTAATCACCCTGTTGATGGGTGCGAGCGCGGAAGGCCTCGAGGTATTGAATAAACAAGGCCAATGGGTAGGCATTACTGCTATTCCAGGCGCACTTGTCGTGAACGTGGGCGATATGCTTCAACGGTTGACAAACGGCTGCTTAAAATCAACCACTCACCGTGTGGTGAATCCTCCGAAAGAACAATGGGAATCTCCGCGTTTTAGCATTCCATTCTTCCTACACCCGGTGGGTAAGATGCCATTGAACGCCTTGGCACAGTGCATCAGCGATGCCCGTCCAAAAGCCTTTGACGACATCACCGCTGGGGAATATTTGGACGAGCGCTTGGTAGAGATAGGCCTTAAGAAAAAATAGTCGTGCGCATAGACATCATTTCAGTAATGCCGGAGCTCCTCGAGGGCCCTTTTTCGCATAGCATCCTCAAGCGTGCGGCAGACAAAGGCATTGCCGAAGTGCATGTGCATGAGTTGCGTGAATTTGGTGCCGGCAAACACCAACAAGTCGATGATTACCAGTACGGTGGAGGCGCCGGCATGGTGATTCAATGTGAACCTATTGTGGCCTGCATAGAAGAGCTTCAAAGCGAGCGCGACTATGAGGCTGTATTGTACATGACACCGGATGGCAAGCGATTCGATCAACGCGATGCCAATGCCTTGAGTTTGATGGGCAACATGATTATGATCTGTGGCCATTACAAAGGCATCGACCAGCGCATTCGTGACCATTGGGTGACCCACGAGTTCAGCATTGGAGATTACGTGCTTTCTGGAGGGGAATTAGCCGCAGCGGTCATTACCGACGCCATCATTCGCCTCATTCCTGGAGTGTTAAATGACGAGACCTCAGCGCTTACGGATAGTTTTCAAGACGATCTTTTAGCGCCGCCCGTGTACACGCGACCGGAAGAGTTTCGAGGACACAGAGTACCGGAAATCTTGCTCAGTGGCAATACCAAGGCCATAGACCTCTGGCGTGAGGAGCAAGCCTACAAGCGCACTAAGGAACGCCGTCCAGATTTACTTGCAGATTAAAATAGGTGAAGGTCGGTGATGGCCTCTCTGCCCAGGTGTTCATTGATAGAAGCAATAATCTTGGACTTCACCATCAACAATTCTTTACGGACGACGGACGAATCTAATTGGACCACCAATACCTTATTCTGTACCTTTTTGGAGGTCGTCTGCCTCGTGATCGACGGGCCTAGCACATCGTCCCACGCCTTGAGTACCATGGCATCGTCGAATCCGCGGCGCAGCCTGTAGCGCTCTAGGAACAGCGACAACGCCTCCCCCATGGTTTGTTCGTTAGAGGGTTTGTACTTCGCCATTATCTGCAATTTCAAAGGTGGTATGATTGAGCTTGAGGTTTTCGCTGAGTTGCTGCATGCGCTCTGGATGAGTATCCGTAATGAAGATCTGCCCAAACTCCTCAGTATTTACTAGCTGCAGAAGATTCGCCACGCGGCCTTCGTCTAATTTGTCAAAAATATCGTCCAACAGCAGCAACGGCGGCATATTCATGTGGCGTTTGCTCACTTCGAATTGGGCCAATTTTAAGGCAATTAAAAAACTCTTTTGCTGGCCTTGCGATCCCACTTTTTTGATCGGATGATCCCCCAACTTAAAGGTCAAATCATCGCGATGTGTTCCCGCTGATGTGTATTGCAACACCCTGTCCTTTTCCAAATTCGAGGCCAGTAACTCCTCCATCGAAGCAGTGAGCAGTTGACTCTTGTAGGTCAAACCGACTCCTTCCTTGCCGCCGGAAAGCACCTCATAATAATGCTGAAGTAGTGGGGCCAATTCCTCCACGAACGCCTGACGGGCCTGAGAAATTTGGGCACTGTATTCGACTAATTGGTCGTTGTACAAACCCAGCATCTCTGCATCGAAGGCTCTGTTTTTGGCAAAGTATTTCAGGGTTGTATTGCGCTGCGATAAAGCCCTGTTGTATTGAATCAGCGCGCGCAAATAACTCGAATCACTCTGAGAAATGGTCGTATCCATCCATTTTCTGCGTATCTCAGCCGCATCAATAATGAGGTCGCGGTCCATGGGCGAGATCATCACCACGGGCAAATACCCGATGTGATCCGCCAATCGCTCCACCTCTTTTCCATCTACTCGAATCTTCTTTTTCTGACCTTTTTTAAGCCCCAAATCCACCGAATGCTCTGAATTTTTACGCTCAATATTGGCTTTAACCAAGGACATCGTCTCCCCGTGAGAGATGGTTTGACCATCCGTCAAATTCAAATAACTTTTCGTCAAGCTCAAGAAATGCAAGGCATCCAGCACATTTGTCTTCCCGTTCCCGTTATTCCCTGATATAATATTCACCTTAGGGTTGAAGGACCAATTCGACGCGCGATGGTTTTTAAAATGTGTGAGCTCTAATTGCTTGACCAAAAGGTTTTCCATAGCTACAAAAATAGGCTTCTAAGCTTCAAAATTTATACTATTTTTGGCGGACTCAATTCAAGAAGCATTATGGCTAAGAAGAAACAACAACCGGCAGTAGAAGAAAACCTAGGATTTGATAGCGTAGAACAGACCTTGACTAAAACAGAGCAGTTCCTTGAGAACAACGCCCGTCAGGTAGGTATCGCTGTAGGTGCAGTCGTTGCCGTCGTTTTGGTATTATTTGCCTACAACACATATATCGTTCAGCCAAAAGCTGAAGAAGGAGCCAAAGAAATGGCCAAAGCCATTAAGTGGTTCGAAACAGATTCTATGGATCTTGCTTTGAACGGCACTAATGCCTATCTCGGTCTCTTGGACATCATGGACGAGTACAGCAGCACTCCTTCTGGTAACAGCGCGCATTACTACGCCGGTATCGCCTACTACACACAAGGCGACTACGAAAATGCCATTGATCAAATGGACCAGTATGATGCTGATGATGTAGCCACTGCTGCCATGGCATATGGGGTTATTGGTGATGCATTCGTAGAATTGGGCCAAATGGAAGATGCCGTTGACTACTACAATAAGGCGCACAAGGCCACTGAAAATGACTTTACAACTCCCCTATTCTTGTGGAAAGCAGGTTTGGCTTATGAAGCCTTGGGCGAAAATGGTAAGGCTGTAAAATTATACGAGCGCATCGAATCTGATTACCCAGAGAGCCGTCAAGCACAAGGCATCGCAGTAGTAATCGCCGCTCTTAAATAAAATGGCCACCGCCCACCAGCATTTAGACAGTACCAATGATTCTTCCGTCCCTTCGGGCGAAGGAAAAGTCGTTGCCATTATTCGTGCTGAGTGGAATGATGAAATCACTAGCGCCCTCGCTGCAGGAGCCCACGATACTTTAGTGCAACACGGGGTGGATCCAGAGCACATCATTTCCATTGATGTTCCTGGTGCAGTTGAGCTCACTTACGCTGCCAAGCGCATTCATGAGCAAGAAGAACCCGATGCCGTCATTATGGTCGGTTGTGTCATCCAAGGCGAAACCAAACACTTCGATTACGTTTGCCAAAGCGTTACTTACGGGGTTACCGAGCTAAACCTCAGCTACGACGCTCCTACGATCTTCTGTGTATTGACCGATAATACCATCGAACAAAGCAGAGCTCGTTCCGGCGGCATTCACGGCAACAAGGGGACAGAAGCCGCTGTGGCAGCGCTAAAAATGATGGCCCTCTAATCAACCTTGAACCACATTTCTTGTTACTTTAGGGCAAACCCTAAAAACAACTCACATGAAAAAATGGATACTCGGTGCCGCCCTTCTAGCAGTGGCCTTACCGATGAACGCCCAAGAGCTACCACAACCCTCACCTACTTCTACCATTGACCAAAGAATAGGTCTCACGGACTTTAGCATTACCTACAGTCGTCCTGCCACGCGTGGACGCCCAATCTTCGGTGATCTAGTACCTTACAATGAAGTATGGCGTACTGGTGCGAATGCCTGCGTCATTCTTAGTGCATCAACCGACTTCACCATGAATGGTAATGATGTAAGTGCTGGAGAATATGCGCTATTCACTATTCCAGGTGAGAATGAGTGGACCATTATCTTATCTACCCAAACCAACCTTTGGGGCAATACTGGTTACGCACAGGAAAGTGATGTACTCCGTACCGCTGTACCTGCAACCACTGGTGATTTTGATGAAAGCTTTACCATAGGCTTCAAATCATTAAGCACTACCGGTGGAGAATTAGTCCTGGAATGGGCCAACACTGAAGTAAGTGTTAACCTAGGAGTAGATTCTGATGGCGAAAGTGGTAAAAATGTAGAGAGAGCTCTATCAGATGCTAAGCGCGCGTACAGAAATGCCGCAAACTACTACAGCGGTCAAGGTGATCATGAAAAAGCCCTCGCCACCATCGAAATTGCCTTACAACTGGATCCAGATTACTGGTACGCGAACTGGGTAAAAGCAAAAATTCTATACGCGGCAGGCGATACCAAAGCTGCCCTTAAGCAGGGTAAAAAAGCAATGGATATGGGAGCACCCGATTCCTACAGAACCGGCTACGAGAAAGAAATGAAAGGCTGGAAATAATCCGCTTTTCGACTTTAGAAAGAAACCCCGCCTCGAGCGGGGTTTTTTATTATGCCTAGTTGGACTTATTCATCTCGACAAGACGATACATTGAGTACTCATAAGCCTTTTGCTTGTATTGGTGCAACTCTCCATTATAAGAGCTCACCCACTCCTCCACGCTCATACCAGCTTCCAAGGCTTGTTGTAGTTCTTTTGAACCGGCCAATTTTTCAAAGAAAGCATTAAAAAATTCTAGCGCCTCGGCTGGTACATTTTCTTTCCAATATGCATAGGCGTCAAACAAATAGGTCCAATCGATTTCCTTAGGGGCCGTCGTTATATCCTGGGACAATTGGACCCCACCGCATTCCTTCCCTTGAAACTTCGGATACTTTGATCCGTGATCTGGCGCAGGTGTGAATCGATGCTCGTACCCTTCCGCATCAAGCCACGGCGCACCAAAACGGGTAAATGGGGCATCGGTACCTCGTCCGCAGGAAATGGGTGTGCCCTCGAAATAACACAAGCTTGGGTAATGCCAAATGGCCTCAATAGAGCGCAGATTGGGCGAAGGAGGGACCTGGAATTCAGTGAAGACCTTATGGTGAGAATACCCTTTGCATCGGATAACTTCTATGCCGCCTTTTTTCTCAAAGGCTGTGCACCATTCCTCATTCTCTGTTGCAGGCATCCAACGCTCACCGTAGACCATAGAAGCATATTCCCCCATGGTTAAGCCGTGCACTACCGGTATAGGGTGCAAACCTACCATACTCTCGAAGCCTGGTTTTAAAATGGGACCGTCTATGTAATGACCGTTTGGGTTGCCCCGGTCCATAATCATCAGCGAAACACCGGCCTCCACACAGGCATCTATCACGTAACTCAAAGTCGTGCTGTAGGTGTAGAATCGAACCCCAACGTCTTGAATATCATAAATGACCCAATCTAAGCCTTCCAGCCAATCCGTGGATGGACGCTTGGTTTTACCGTACAAACTCTTGATGGGTATTCCTGTTTTGGGATCGCGGCCGTCTTCCACGTGCTCTCCTGCATCTGCATCGCCCCTGAAGCCGTGTTCCGGGGCCCACACTTGTTGCACGTTTACGCTCAGTGAAATCAAATGGTCGACCGTATGGGTGCCATTCGGTAACAAGGATGTCGCATTAGCTACTACCGCCACGGATTTTTCAGTGAGCTTCATGTAATACTCTCCAGTCTGAGCAATACCCGGCACATAACTTTCTTGCCCGCGCGCAGAAAAGCACAAGAGCAATGCCGAGAATAACGCTAGAGTTGTTCTAAATTGCACGGAGATGAAGGAGGCTTTTTTCATAGCGCGGAAGATTCAAAAAAGTATGGGGTCAAAAGTTATTGGTCCTTTGCTAAAGTTAAGCATCGCAGCCACTGCAATGGGTATGGCACTAGTCGTTTTATCCATAACGTCAGGAAAAGGTCTTCAGCATGCCATCATGGACAAGTTTCGCGAACTCGAAGGTGATTTTACCGTCCAAGCCTATTCTCTGAATCGAACCGAAGAATGGCGCCCTATCGCATTAGAAGACAGCTTATTCACAGAACTAGTCCAAGCCCCCTATGTGCACCAAATCTTTCCGGTCGTTCAAAAGGCAGCTCTCTTAGTTAATCCAAATGCAGATATTTTCGAAGGTATTCAAATTCAAGGGTTTACAGAGAACAACTTCGAGTATTTCTCATCGCGATTCGAAACTACAGGAAGCCCAATAAATGACCGTTATGGCTGCTGGATATCCGAGGCCATCGCTGGAAAACTAAACTTATCCGCAGGCGATACAGCGGTCCTAACATTACTCAAGGGTGAACGCGGTTTACCTCGTTTGATCAACACTAAAATCTACGGAACCTATACCTCGGGGTTGGATGAATTCGATCAGCAAAACATCCTCATGTCCGACACCGATGTGCGACGACTAAACGGGTGGGATAAGGACAGTGTGAGTACCTATGTAGTTCACTTGAACGCCCCAGAACAGCGTGCCACCTTAAGTGCTTATTGGAATGCACTCGTACCGTATGATCTTCAAGTGAGCAGCCTAGAATCACGCCATCCCGCCATCTTTGGATGGTTGGCTTTGTTTGATACGAATATCGTCTTGGTGCTCGCCATCGTACTCATCGTAGCGCTATCCAACCTCATCACCGCCCTTCTAGTACTGATCATCGACCGAACGCGAATGATCGGAATTTTAAAATCGATGGGCGCACCGGATCGCATGATTTTGCAAGTGTTTCAGTGGTTGAGCCTCAATATTTTGGTCAAAGGGCTGCTCATCGGTAATGCCGTAGGTTTAGGACTTAGTGCATTGCAGCAGTGGTTTAAGTGGGTCCAATTGGACCCTAGTACCTATTACATCGCATCCGCACCCATCCATTTTGATTGGGCTTGGATTATCGGGGCTAACCTCGGCTTCATCCTCGTCGCCTACTTTATCCTACTCCTCCCTGTGCGTTGGATTGCTCGTTTACAACCTATTCAAAGCATCCGCTTTTCGTAGCGAGATCTCTCCTATCTTTAAGGCACCAAAACAAACAGAAGCATTACATGCGCCCTATTTACAATAGCATTCTCGAGACCATCGGCGATACGCCCATGATCAAACTCAATAAAATCGCTCAAGACTTTCCTTGCCCCGTCTATGCGAAGGTGGAATACTTCAATCCTGGCCACAGCGTAAAAGACCGTATGGCCTTGAAAATGATTGAAGATGCCGAGGCCCGCGGTGATTTGAAACCCGGAGGTACCATCATCGAGTGTACCTCTGGAAATACAGGAATGGGGCTTGCATTAGCGGCAATTGTCAAAGGATACAAGCTCATTTGTACCCTGAGTGATAAGCAGAGTAAAGAGAAAATGGACATCCTTCGCGCCATGGGCGCCGAAGTATACGTTTGTCCTACCAACGTTGCTCCCGAGCATCCGGATAGCTACTACAGCGTCGCTTCTAGATTGAATAAAGAGATTCCTAACTCATTCTACCCATACCAATACGACAACCTCAGTAACCGCGAGGCGCATTACGAAAGCACGGGACCTGAAATTTGGGAACAAACAGAAGGTAAGGTGACGCACTTCGTCGTCGGAGTCGGAACAGGAGGGACCATTTCTGGTGTAGGGAAATATTTGAAGGAGCAAAACCCGAACATCAAAGTTTGGGGAATCGATACCTACGGTTCGGTGTTCAAGAAGTACCACGAAACCGGAGAATTTGACGAAAAAGAAATTTACAGCTACATCACTGAAGGAATTGGGGAAGACATCCTCCCAAAGAACGTTGATTTTAGTGTGATCGATTACTTCGAGAAGGTAACGGATAAAGACGGGGCATTGGCAACGAGAGAATTGGCTAAAAAAGAAGGGCTGTTCTTGGGCTACAGCTGTGGCTCTGCATTCCAAGGCTTACGTCAACTAAAAGACCAACTAACGCCTGAAGATGTGGTAGTAGTGCTTTTTCACGACCACGGCTCACGTTATGTAGGAAAAGTCTACAACGATGACTGGATGCGGGATCGCGGATTCTTAGCACCGGCCAATAAAGTCGCCAAAGACCTCATCGACGGACACAGCCACTTGCCGTTGGTCACCGTAAGCACTACCGCGCCGATCAGCAACGCTGCAAGCTTGATGAAAACACACGACATCACTCAGATTCCTGTGATGCAGAATGGCGAAATGGTGGGTTCTATAGACGACCACACCTTGTTAAGTTCCATGGTGGACAACCCGTCAAATGCAACTTTGGTCGGTGATATTATGGGACCAGCTTACCCGATCGTCGAACTCACCACGAGCATCGAGGATATTGCCAAGATGGTCAAAGGAGGTCATCGCGCAGTGTTGGTCAAATTTGGCGAAGGATTGCACATCATCACCAAACAAGATATCATCACAGCGATGAGCTAAACAGCGGTACGATTTTTTCGTGCGAATGCTTCATGGAATAGGTCAGGCCTACATTCCTAATGTGTAACTTGTGGGGCTATGGAGAAAACGAACAAAACCGCCCAATTACTTCTAGCACTCACTCCCCTAGTTGTGCTGATGTTGCTGCTCTGGTTCAACGTAGGCTACGTCTTCGGCGATGATGCCCTGAGCGGATCCAACCAAGTCATCCTCATGCTCAGTGCCTTCGTAGCTGCTGCAATCGGCATCGCAAATGGCACCAAGGTCGAAGCCGTGTTTGAGAAGATAAAAAACAACGTCCACGACACGACCCAAGCCATATTCATCTTAATACTCATCGGCGGTCTGGCCGGTACTTGGCTTATAGGAGGTATCGTACCTGCGATGATTTATTATGGCCTTGATTTGATCAATGTCCAATTCTTTTTACCCACCGCCGTCATAATCTCCGCCTTAGTCAGTCTAAGCACGGGCTCCTCTTGGTCCACCACTGCCACCGTAGGTATTGCTCTGATGGGCATCGGCCAAACCATCGGCCTCAACCCCGCCATCGTCGCAGGTGCAGTCATTTCTGGTGCCTACTTTGGGGATAAACTCAGCCCACTCAGCGACACGACCAACCTCGCCCCAGCGATGGCCGGTACAGATTTGTTTACCCACATCCGTTACATGCTCTACACCACCATTCCTTCCTTAATCATCTCTTTAATACTCTTTACCATATTGGGTTGGAGCGCCGGTGATGCAGCGATGGATGCAGCGGAGATTGCAACGGTTCAATCCTTATTACTAGAATCCTTCGATATCAACCCTTGGTTATTTTTAGTACCCGTTGGTGTTATTGTGCTAATTGCTCGTAAAATCGATGCACTTGTCGCTATTACCATAGGAATCTTTGGAGGACTGATCATGGCACTCGTATTCCAAGGGGAGTTATTGGGCCAATTAGGAACTGGAACCTACCCCATGTACGAAATAGCCATGCGAAGTGTCTATGGATCCATCGCCATCTCAAGCGACCATCCTATTCTTTCAGACTTACTAAGCACATCCGGAATGAGCGGCATGTTGGGTACCGTTTGGCTCATCCTTAGCGCCATGGCCTTCGGCGGTGCAATGGAAGCCGCAGGTTTCCTTGCGACCATAACGACTGCTATTGTATCCCTAGCACGCGGTACGGCCTCCCTAATCACCAGCACACTGGTCGCTTGTGGCGTGCTCAACATCACTGCCTCCGATCAATACCTCGCCATTGTCGTTCCTGGACGAATGTTTAAAGATGTTTACCGTGAGAGAGGTTTGGCTCCAGAAAACTTGAGCCGCACGCTCGAGGACAGCGGAACCGTCACCTCAGTCTTGGTCCCTTGGAACACCTGTGGTGCTTATCAAAGCTCTGTCTTAGGGGTAGCAACCGGAGAATACTTCATGTACGCCTTCTTCAACCTCATCAGTCCGCTGATGACCCTAGTATATGCTTGGGTGGGCATTCGAATCAAACGTCTGAATGACTAAAAACCGACCTATAACGCTGGGACTGCGTGAAAACGCTGGCCTGTTCGGGATTCTTGTGATCATGAGTGCCTTTGTAGGTGCCATGGTTGGTTTTGAACGCAGCCTCTTGCCTGAGCTGACTAAATCTTGGGACGTTTCCGAAACTGAAGCCGCCTTGCTGATGGTTGCGGTTTTTGGTTTGAGTAAAGCCATTGCCAACCTCTTCACTGGAAAGCTTATCGCGGAGATAGGTCGGAAACGAACTCTACTTTTAGGCTGGGCCATGGCTTTACAAGCCCCATTGATTTTATTAAACTCCGGAGACAGCGCGTTTATCATTCTCGCGAATATTGCTTTGGGACTGAGCCAAGGATTTACCTGGTCGACTACGGTGATTATGAAAATTGATATCGTGGGCTTGAAACACCGCGGTACGGCCATGGGATTAAACGAAAGTGCAGGATATGTTGCCGTGGGACTCTCCTCGGCTTTTGCCGCATACTACGCAGAAACTACTGGACTGATTGCGCCCATCCTATACGCTGCGATGGGAATCGTCCTTGTGGCTTCACTCATTACCGTTTTCATTCTCCCAGAAACCCAACCTTGGGCGGTATTAGAAGCAAAAACCGAGGCAGTGCATGAGAATCGCAACGAAGAAAAAATATTCGTCAAAACCATCTGGAACGATCCAGCGCTGCGAACGATTACTTGGACTGGAGTGGTCAATAACGCCAATGACGGAGTGCTTTGGGCGGTCTTACCTTCCTTACTCTTAGCCAGCGGGCAAACATTAACTACTGTGGGAATTCTTACCGGTATTCATGCCGCAGTTTGGGGTCTTGGCCAATTATTCACTGGTCCCTTATCCAACAACGGAAAAATCCGCAACCTGCTTTGGTGGGGTATGTCCATTCAAGGTCTAGCATTAATTTTCATTGGAAATGCCACGACCAATTGGCTACCCTACATCCTATTAGGACTGGGAACCGCCATGGTCTACCCTACCTTTTTAGTAGGCATCAGCAACCATAGCCACCCCACTTGGCGTCCAAAAGCACTTTCGGCCTATAGGTTTTGGCGTGATATGGGCTACGTGTTTGGCGCGCTCATTGGCTACCTTTCACTACAACTAAAAGCGCCCGGCGCAGCCTTTACCGGCATAGCTATTATAACGCTTCTTGCCGGAGCAATGGTCCGATATTCAAAACTTCAATAACCGCTAAAACCTAAATCAATATCAGATTCAAACCCATGCCCAGAATGTAAAGGGATTTACGCCTACCCCATGGACGCACTGATGGTGTGCCCATAATGTGGCCACGAATGGAACCCCAAAGAACAGCCGCAAGGCCTTGTTTTACTGGATGCCAACGGCAATCCATTGCAAGATGGCGATAGCGTAACAGTAATTAAATCCTTGCCCGTGAAAGGCGCGCCGAAGCCAATCAAACCGGGCACGAAGGTTTCCCGAATCAAACTCGTCGAAGGCGGTCACAACATCAGTTGTAAAATCGATGGATTTGGTTCAATGATGCTGAAGAGCGAATTTGTGAAAAAGGCCTAAGGCCGCCCGAATTTTAAACACGTAAAAAAAGCCGCCCCTAGGGGCGGCTTTTTCTTATTTCACAATCTGTATGCGCTGCTGGTAGAACCCGCCGTCCGAAACGATGCGGAGGACATACGAGCCCGCACTGAGATTAGTCACATCTATTTGCTGGGTAGCTTGACCGTTGCCCGGCATTTCAACTACCGTACGACCTAATCCATCCAAAAGTGTGATCATTCCTACCACGCCTGAGGTGTGCTCTAAAGTCAACTGGGTACGAACCGGATTAGGGAAAATAGTCCACTGACCTAGGTCCATATCCTCTACCCCAAGGTTCTCACCCAAAATGCCTGTTTTAGTATCTGAATCCCCACAAGCATTAAACACCTTCAAGGTTACGACATAAGCTGTTGACGGTGTAGCGTAGGTATGAAGCGGATAGTTCGAAGTGGTATTTGTATTACCATCTCCAAAATTCCACTGGAATGAACTCGCTCCTATACTCGCAGTACCATTAAATTGGACCTGCATACCTCCACCACCTGCACTTACAATGGTGGCGGTCCAATTCGCCACAGGCTGCACACAAATGGTAATGTACAAGGTGGTGTCGGCTTGATCACCACAATCATTATATACAGTAACATCCACTGCAAAGGTGCCGGATCCGCTGTATGAATGCGCCGGGGTCAAGCCAGTGCCAGTTGTGCCGTCACCGAAATCCCAATCTGCGGAGGTCGCACCTGGAATAACTGAGGCGTCAAAGTTTATAGTGAATTGACTTTGTGAATACACAACCGATGGGATGAGTTCCTCACAGATCAATATGGTATCCGTGAGATTTACCGATTGACCACAAGAATCAGTAATGGTTAAATCCACAACGTAGGTACCTCCTGCTGCGTAAAGGTGCGTAGTGAGGTCTCCTGTTCCTGTATTGCCGTCTCCGAAATCCCAATCATAAGTCAAACCGGTACCGGTAGAAGCTGTGGCATCAAAGTCAACTGACAAGTAGGTATCTGTTGAAGAGAATGCCGCTACAGGAGCTGGACACGGTGATGAACAATTGGCAGAGCCTTGATATTTTACCCCTGCCGTCATAGCACCGGCTTGGTTGGCATTCGCCGCACCAGCTACAGTTGAAACAACAATACCGTTTGGATCTGTCAAAGTGTATCCACATTCACTTTGCCAGTTGCCGTTATCAACAAACTCGACGTAAAGTGTATCCCCATCACAAACATTGAATGAGAAGGTTTCACTTGAACCAAGAGCACCCGAAGTACTACTCATTGTGAAAGAATACACTGTTGTTCCAGCAGTGATCTTCAATTCATGGAATACAGTTCCTTGGTTATTTCCCGTCCATCCATCACCAAATGTATCCGTAAGTTCCAAATCATATGTACATCCACCGACACAGGTTAATGTAGTCGCCGTCACAGGACCTATCCAATCAGAAAAATCTGAAGCACCACAAGAATCTCTTAAGTAGAAATCATAGGTAACACCTGAGGTCAGACCTGTAACAGTGTATGGATTTGTAGTAACATTGATAATGGTTCCATTACCTGGAACAAAACCAGACTGTCCATATTCAATCTGCCATGCTGTGGCACCGCCCGTTGTCCAGCTCAACTCAATATCAGTCGGTGCCGTTGAAGTAGCACTCAACACTGATGGATCCGGACATGTCGGTGCCTCCACAATACTCAAATCATCAAGCGCAATATCCCCTTGCTGTGCGATGGCACCGCTAGATTTTTTAGACGTAAACTTGATCTTCACTGTCTTATTAGCATAAGCACTCAAGTCTTCGACTACTTCAATCCATTGGTTACCCTGGTTGCCGGAAATAGAATCTAGATCTACCCAAATACCTGCGCTCACATCCTGGATACTCCAAGTAAGCGTTCCTTGAGAACCGTTTTGTGCAAACAAATGGTACCAGAAATGCATTTCAGGAGTAGTGAGGGCGCTAAGGTCGATACTTGGCGAAGTCAATGTAGCCACTGGCGTACCAGTCGAGAAGCTCGCCTCGGTGTAGACATAGTTGCCGTATCCACTGGTATGATCGCCATTTGGACCCGTTCCGAAGGTGGCTGTACCGCCGTCGCGGCCACCCCAACGGTAATTTGTATCGGTATCCGTACGTGACCAACATGGGCTAATGGTTGCGCCGATGTTGTGGCCTTGGTTACTATCTGTACCGCCTACGAAGCCGTTATCGAAGTTTTCGAAATACGGTGCTGTAGCGGTTCCACAAGCTGTTGGTGCAGTAACAGGACCCGCCCAATCACTCACATCAGTAGCGCCACAAGAATCGCGAACGTAGAAATCATAATAGGTTGCCGAGCTCAGCCCAGTCGCCGTGAATGGATTCGTGGTGGCAGAAACGATTGTTCCTGCACCTGGTGTGAATCCAACCGGTCCATATTCTATTTGCCAATTCGTTGCACCACCTGTGGTCCAACTCAAGGTCACACTCGTAGTGGTATTACCCGTAGAAGAGATCGCCGTCGGTGGGAAACACGTTGGCGCGTTGTCCACTTCAATATCGTCAATGGCCCAATCCCCCGTTAATGAGTTGAACCCAAATGTAGAGGCACGATAGGCGACAAAGCGCAATTTGATGGTATCACCGGCGTAAGAAGTCAAATCCACAACGCCCTCCTGCCATGCATCCGCAGGAGAAGCTTGAAGTGTATAGCCTGAGGCATCGATGGTCAATTCCGTCGTCCAGCTTCCGCCGCTGTATACATCCACTTCTAATTGGTCAATATTATTTCCTGCACCGTGCCACCAGAAGCTTACCTGAGGAGTACTCAAAGTATCCAGGTCGATCTCAGCAGTAATGAATTCCGCATCTGAATCTGCACCACCAAAAGCAAAGGCACTTTCAGAGTATACATATTTGCCCGAACCTGAAGTGTGATCACCGTTTGGACCTGTATTGTTGGTCAGCGTTTGGCCTTGACCGGTCCGCCAGAAATACGTCGTTGAAGTACTGGTTGTGTAACACTGGTCAATATCTCCTGTGGAAGCATCGAATGATACACCGTCGAAATCTTCAGACCAAGGAGCGGTCACCATACCACACAGAGTGGTCACCGAAATAGGTCCTACCCAATCCGACACACTACCCGTTCCACAAGAATCGCGAACGTAGATATCATAGGTGGTATTGGGCGATAATCCCGTCAAGGTGAATGGATTCGAACCGGCAGCCACGATAGAACCCGCGGCATATTTCACCAACCAATTCGTTGCGCCACCCGTCGTCCAATCTAATTGGACACTGTTACTCGTCACATTCGAAGCGGCTAAATTGCTCGGTTTCGGACACGTAGGCGCCTCGTGAATATCCACATCATCGACGCTAATATCCACTTGGTTGTTAAATCCTTGGTAACGGTACGCCGTAAATTTAACCTGAATGGTATTGTTTGCATAGCCGCTGATATCCACAATAGCCTCTTCCCACGAAGCCGTTGCATTACTTTGCTGGGCACCACTAATGGTATGCTCTAGGGTCCAATTCCCTCCTGTTCCACGAACATATACCTCCAACTTATTGATCAAAGATCCGTACATATGGTACCAGAAAGAAAGCTCAGGAGTGGTCAATGAAGTGACATCCACTAGTGGCGATGTTATGGAATTTGTCAATGTCGATCCACCGCCAAAACCGGTATTCGCTTCGGTAAAGATGTAACCGCCGCTACCTGAGGTATGGTCGCCACTTGGACCCGTATTGTTACTATGGTTGGTCGGAGGACCCGCCTTCCAGAAATATTCTACAGTATCGCTACGCTGCCAACAGCCATCAATCTGACCCGGCGTTTGATTCGCACCCGTCACCCAAGAGGTACTGTCAAAGTTCTCCGTGTAGGGGGCCGTAAACGGAGCGCACAACGTATTGAATGTAATAGGACCTATCCAAGTTGATGCGCCTAGTGTGCCACAGGTATCACGAACATATGCGTCGTAACTGGTTCCCGCTGTTAATCCAGTAATGGTGTGGTTGGTAGAAGTAATATTCGTCAAGCTACTTCCGCTTGGGCTAAATCCAACAGATCCATACACAATGTTCCAAGTCGTTGAACCACCGGTCAACCAAGTAAAGGTCGCCGTCGTCGCGGTCACACCTGATAGCACAAACTGCGTCGGCTCCGGACACAACGGTTGATCATTGACTACAACTTCATCGACAGCGATATCGCCTTGTGAACCGTTACCTTTCGTTGCTGACCAGCGTAATACAATGGTATCTCCAGCAAATCCAGCCAGATCCACTTCCTCATACTGCCATTGGTTTCCTTGGCTGCCAGATTTCGTAAAGTAGGTATCCCACGTCTGCGTGCTATCGACCCAAACCTGAAGCTTCAGAGTATTGACGTAAAACCCAAACATGTGGTAATTAAAGGTCACCTGAGGCTTGAGCAAACCACTCAAATCCAATAGTGGTGATTCAATGAAGGCCTCTTGATTCGGCGCACCGCTCGATGCCTCGGCATAAATATAATTCCCGGTTCCGCTCACATCAGTAAACGGACCTGTTTGTCCGGTTGTTGTGGTTCCTGAACGCACACCCCAACTAAATGGCGACGCCGGTAGGGTATCTTTTTCTGGCGTACGTACCCAACAGGCTGCCAATGCATCACCGACATTATATACCCCGGAGCCCGGTGTCCAAGTCGTCGAATCAAAATCTTCCGACCATGGCGCGCTAATAGCGGTACAATGTGTTGTTCCGAGAATTGGTCCAATCCAATCAGATTTATCATTTGGACCACAAACCTCACGCACCCAGAACTTATAGGTCGTTCCAGCTGAAAGCCCCGTTACAGTACCTGGATTTGAAGTCGTATTTACAGTAGTATTAGACATGGCACCCAAGTTTGCCGCCGGGTTACCATATTGAATATCCCAAGATGCAGCGTTCACGGCTTGCCATGATAGTGTGATCGAAGATGTAGTTCTTGAATATACCGCTAGCAAGGATGGATCCGGACACGTTGGCGCTTCTTCAAACCCAAAGTCATCAATAGCGATATCGGCAGCATTTGCGGTCCCAAATCCTCTTGAGGCTGAAAAACGTACTAAAACGGTATCATCAGCGAATTGGGCTAATGTGTACGTCTGTAAAAGGAAGGTATCTGCAGAAGATGCTTGTTGAGGGCCATTTATACTACCCACATTCACCCAACCCGAGGATTGAGACCATACTTCTGTCTTTAATTCGTTCACTTGGGCACCTGCCATATGGTACCAGAAATTCAGTTCCGGCGTACTCAGTGCGCTCAGATCAATGAGCGGAGAGGTGATAGTGGCAACACTTTGGTTAGCGGCACCACTAGCTTCTGCATACACATAATTTCCACCGCCAGTTCTATCGTCGTTAGGTCCCGTACCTGCTGTGGCCGTACTATCCGTGCCTGTACCAAAAGCATAGCCTTGACCGCCATTAGGGCTGGCTGGGTTACGCTGCCAGCAACTTCCAATGGTACTTCCATCATTATCAAATCCTGACCCTTCAGACCAACCCGTACCGTCGAAATCTTCGTTGTAGCTTGTCGTAAACGTGATAGGCGCACAAAGCGTACTATCAACTACTGAGGCCGACCAAATACTTACATCTCCCAAACCACATGAATCTCGAACAAAGAATTCATAGGTAGTTGAAGCCGAAAGGCCTGAAAGCACGAAAGGATTGCTCGAAGCAGCCACTCTTGTTCCACTACCTGGAGTGAAGCCCGGTGTTCCATATTCTACCTCCCAGTTAGCTGCACCACCGCCGGTCCAGCTCAATCTAGCCTTATTACTCATGGTCCAGTCTACGACTAAGTTTGTAGGCTGATAACAGGTAGGTGCCGGATAGGTATTGATTGTGATCTTCCATGAACTATCCGCAATACTCGCTGTGTTAGTACCACAAGCAGTAGCAAATTGTTGACGGAACGCATGTAACTTAAATACTAAGAAGGTATCCGTAACTGCACCGTTGAAGTCGTTGATGGTTCGGGTGATGGTTTCCGAAGAACCGTTCGTCCCGATGGTTCCGTAATCCAGGGCCGCTTCCTTGGTACCCTCGCTTGATAATTCGAGGTATACCCCGATATCATTTGGGGCAGAACCACCAAAACCACCACCGGTCGTGTTCATGGTGTATTCCACATCCACTGAGGAAATCCAGTGACCTGAGGGTATGGCAATACCCAGAGTATCGGCACAAGAGGATTGAGAGTTAATGTTTACGGGGGCTACCTGCTGAACTCCTAGGTCGCCGTATACATAACGGGTGGAATCAGTGGTAATCTGTGCGTTAAGCGCGCTGAAGGAACTGAACGCCAACAACATCGCGAAAATCTTAGTACGCATGAGCTAAATTGATGAGTAAACTAAAATACACCTTTGGTGTAGACTTAGAGCTCTCTTTTACTCAAAGGTTTAATCGTTGAATCAATTAAAACACAAAAAAGGCGGAGTTTCTGTTGGAACTCCGCTTTTTAAAATCTGATTTACTGTCGATTATATCTTTTTCCGGAACACGTCCTCAACATGTTGTTTGTAATCCGCAATACTCTCCTTCATATCCTTACGCAATAGGAAGATTCCGATGAGGTTGGGCAGTGTCATCAGTGCAATGGCAATACCGGCGAACGTCCATACTATGGTTGTATCAATGATCGCTGCAAGGAAGAATCCGACTACATACAACACGCGATAGTAATTCACATACTTCACCCCAAAGAGAAAGGTCACACTTCTACCCCCGTAATAACTCCATGAAATGGCGGTGGAGAACGCGAATAATAGCAGTCCTATAGCGACTATGTATTGGCCGTAATCGCCAAATAAACCTTTGTTGAATGCAATGGCGGTAAGTGGCGCGCTGTGTACAAGTGATTTTCCCGAGAAGGTGTATCCTTTTTGATCTTGAAGACGACCCTCACTGACTTCAATATGTCCAGTAAATAATTGGCCCTCCTTAAATACTTGCACCTCCTCTGCTATTGAACGTGCGTGCAAAATCGTAGTATTTGATGTAATGGTTCCATCTTCGACGGTTAGTGTTCCTGTGAACTCATTTACCGGAACGACATCTAAACCCGGTCCTCCATTGAAGTATTCATATAGCGCTGATCCATGAACCTCCTTGCTCACTTCGCCCTCCATGATAACCATGTCTGAAAAGCTAAAGTCATTTTGATGCTTTTCATTCCAAACTCCTGAGCTCAAAAGAGTTAGACCAGTGATAGAACAGATGATAATGGTATCGATGAAAGGTTCAAGAATGGCCACCATACCTTCACTCACCGGGTGCTCCGCTTTCGCGGCCGCGTGTGCAATAGGGGCGGATCCTTGCCCCGCTTCATTTGAAAACAAACCACGATTTACACCGCGGTTAAAGGCATAAGCAATGGACGCGCCAAGGAAACCTCCCGCCGCAGAAGAACCCGTAAATACATCCGCGAAAATGCTGATGAACGAAGGGATAATATTCTCATAATTCATCACGATCACGGATAAAGCGCCAACGACATAAATGATCGCCATTAACGGTACGAGCTTCTCTGTAACCTTCGCAATGCGTTTGATACCGCCAAGAATGATAAGACCTAGAAGTGCCGATAGGACTGCGCCTGTAACGATTTCTTCTATACCGAAAGTGGCTTTTAACGAGGAGGCGATACTATTCACCTGTGGCATGTTTCCTGTGCCGAATGAACTTATGATTGCAGCAACCGCGAAAAGTGTTGCCATCCATTTCATATTCAGTTTATTCTTCATGTAGTACATAGGACCGCCAGATGCTGTTCCATCTTCCGCAAACTCACGGTATTTATGGCTTAGAGTAACCTCCACGAATTTGGTCGTCATACCCAAAGCGGCAGTCACTAGCATCCAGAAGAGCGCGGCAGGACCACCTAAGTGAATGGCGAATGCAACACCTGCTATATTTCCCGTTCCTACCGTACCCGATAGCGCGGTGGCTAGGGATTGGAAATGAGAGGTGTCCCCTTTCGCCCCTTCTTCATCAAATTTTCCACGAACAACATCGATTGCGTGTTTGAAGAATCGGATTTGGGGAAATTTCAAATAAACAGTGAAGAAAATCCCAGTGCCTAGGAGTGCAAATACGAACCAGCTAGAACCCCCGATGTAGCCGTCAATGGTGGCGAGGAGGTCGTTGAGTTGGACTAAATCCATAAGTGTTGTGAGTGTTTTTCAGTGAAGGCCTAAGATAAATAAAAAAGCCCCCGCACCTGAGGGTGCGGGGGCCTGTTATCGCCTTTAACTATGAAGGTTTATTTCACCTCTTCAAAATCTACATCGGTGACATCGTCAGCACCACCTGCGCCAGCATCGCCGCCTGCATCAGGTCCACCATCGTTGCCTCCTTGGTTACCTTGCAGGGCCGCTTGGATCTCCGCCGCTGCCGCTTGTAGGGCACCATTAAGTTTTTCAGTAGCCGCATCACATCCTGCGATGTCTTTGGCTTCATGAGCAGTTTTTAGTTCAGCGAGGGCTGCATCAATTGGACCTTTCTTATCCTCAGGAAGCTTGCCTTCAATTTCCTTCATCTGCTTTTCTACCTGGAAGATCATGCTATCTGCTGCATTGAGTTTGTCAATGTGCTCTTTAGCTTTCTTATCCGCATCAGCGTTTGCTTCAGCTTCTTGCTTCATGCGATCGATTTCTTCTTGGCTCAAACCTGAAGATGCTTCGATACGAATGTTCTGCTCTTTACCAGTGTTCTTATCCTTAGCACTTACGTTTAGGATACCGTTTGAATCGATATCAAAGGTCACCTCAATCTGAGGCACACCACGCGGTGCAGCTGGGATACCATCCAAGTGGAATCGACCGATAGTCTTGTTATCACCCGCCATTGGACGCTCACCTTGAAGGATGTGAATCTCTACTGAAGGCTGGTTATCTGCTGCCGTTGAGAAGGTCTCTGACTTCTTCGTAGGAATAGTCGTGTTCGCTTCGATCAACTTCGTCATCACACCACCCATGGTTTCAATACCGAGTGATAGTGGTGTTACATCAAGAAGCAATACGTCTTTTACATCACCGGCAAGTACACCACCTTGGATCGAAGCACCGATAGCTACTACCTCATCAGGGTTTACACCTTTCGACGGCTCTTTACCAAAGAATGCTTTTACTGCATCTTGAATCGCTGGAATACGTGTTGTACCACCCACGAGAATCACCTCATCAATCTCTGATTTAGAGTAACCTGCGTTTTGAAGGGCACTCTTTGCCGGAGCAATAGTGCGCTCGATCAAATCAGCTGCCAATTGCTCAAACTTCGCACGGCTCAAAGAACGCACCAAGTGCTTAGGACCTGAGGCAGTTGCTGTGATGTAAGGCAAGTTAATTTCAGTAGCAGTCGTAGATGACAACTCAATTTTAGCCTTTTCAGCCGCCTCTTTCAAACGTTGTAGCGCCATGTTGTCGTTGCGCAAGTCCATAGACTCTTCTGTCTGGAACTCTTCCGCCAACCAGTCGATGATTACTTGGTCGAAGTCATCACCGCCAAGGTGTGTATCACCATCTGTTGATTTTACTTCAAATACGCCATCACCTAGTTCTAGTATAGATACATCGTGTGTACCACCACCACAGTCAAAAACTACGATTTTTTGATCCTGACCTTTCTTATCTAGACCATATGCCAAAGCTGCCGCAGTTGGCTCGTTGATGATACGACGTACGTTCAAACCCGCGATCTCACCCGCTTCTTTAGTCGCTTGGCGCTGTGCATCATCGAAGTATGCTGGAACAGTAATCACTGCTTCGCTTACATCAGTACCCAAGTAATCTTCCGCGGTTTTCTTCATTTTCTGAAGAATCATCGCCGAAATCTCTTGAGGTGTGTATTGACGACCGTCAATGTTCACGCGAGGGGTATCGTTATCACCAGCCTCTACCTTGTAAGGTACACGCTTTGCCTCTTTCGTTACATTAGAGAATTTCTCACCCATAAAACGCTTCACAGAATAAACCGTTTTCTCCGGGTTAGTGATGGCCTGACGCTTCGCAGGATCGCCTACTTTACGTTCGCCGCCTTCCACAAAACCAACAATTGATGGCGTGGTTCTCTTTCCTTCGCTGTTTGGAATTACTACCGGCTCGTTACCCTCCATTACAGAGACACAAGAGTTGGTGGTTCCAAGGTCAATACCTATGATTTTACCCATTGTATTTATTATTTAGGTTGAGTATTCAATTTCTACGACCTCAATAAAGCAAGGGTTGTGCCACGTGCCAATTCCCCCAAATGTGCTCACAAAGTGTCAGCAACCATGGAATTCAAATGCCAAAGTGGTCTAAAATCAAGTGAAAAGTGTGACAGTTTGTCCGTTAGTTGATCACGACAGGAAAGCCGTCTTCACAAACGACACTGTCGATGCCTTGGAAATCAACCCAACCCATACCACAGGTGTGAACACCCCGCCACAGGCTGTCCATAGAGGATGCGCTAAGCTTGACGTTTTTCTTGATGGCACGACCCCTAGAAGAAAAGAGGCCTATTCCTCCGTCCACGTTGGTGAACATCGGCTTTTCTTGAACGATGCCTTGTGACGGCTGATTGACATTGATATAGGTAGCGTAGTCGTCAGCGGCTGCCCAAATCTCTACATCTATGCCTTTGAAAATACGAACAAGGTCCTCTGTAGGGCCGATATTATTATATAAGAACTTATAGTAGGCCTCGTAAGACAATTCCGATAAGAATGTACCTGAACCGTTCAAGTTTGACCCGGTCCTAACGGGTAAGGCATAGGTCAACATTTTCACTATCGAGTCCTTTGGGTTTGAACGCGGGGCTTCTTTATATCTAAAATAAATATACCCCTGGTACATGCGTGCATTGCGGGCTGCATCCCAACCAAATTCCGCATTACGTACACCAAAAGTCACTTTTTGAAATCCCTTAGGTTTTGTAATCTCAACATTCCCGACCACTGGAGTGATGGCCTCAAAATTATTATTGCCTGGGATAAATCCCTTCAAACGGTAGTCATAGGCAGGATCAATAGGAGCATTGGTCCAATACATCCTGTAGTTGTCCGTAGTAAAGGTCCCAGGCTCTAGAATATTAGTATCCTTTCGGAAAAGCTCATAGGTATTGAGCACATTGCCTTGATCATTCAGTTGGGCCAAATAAAGCGCAGCAGTATCAAAGTAAAGGCTATCCGCATGTGTGGCGCCGGCGAGCAACCCATCCGTACCTAAATACGTTCTATGTAACCTGACCCACTGGGTATCATCGTCTTTATCCAGTAAACCATATACCACATTCTGTACGTCATAATCCGCGTTAATATCCAACGTATTGTCGCATGCAGTGATCGCGAAAGCCGTAAAAATGAAGAGAATGAGGTTTTTCATGGGTCCCAAAAATACAACCTATGGCTTAGGTTGTTTTCTTTGCACAAGAGAATTCACAAAAATCGTGCAGTATGTCACTAGCTAAGAAAGAATTTAAGAAGGTTACCACCCATAGTTTGCAGCAAATGAAAGACCAGGGTGAGAAAATCTCTATGCTCACCGCCTATGACTTTACCATGGCTAAAATGGTAGATGCCGCCGGTGTAGATTGTATTCTAGTGGGTGATAGCGCGTCGAACGTAATGGCGGGTCACGAAACCACCTTGCCTATTACTTTGGACCAAATGATTTACCACGCAAGCTCAGTGGTACGCGCCGTTGACCGCGCCCTGATTGTGGTGGACCTCCCCTTCGGTAGCTACCAGGGGGATTCTAAAGGGGCTTTGGGTTCTGCCATCCGCATCATGAAAGAAACCGGCGGCCACGCAGTGAAGGTCGAAGGTGGGGTAGAAATCATCGACGGGATCAAGCGAATTCTCACTGCCGGAATTCCTGTAATGGGACACTTGGGACTGACTCCACAATCCATCTATAAGTTTGGTACGTACACTGTTCGTGCAAAAGAAGAAGCCGAAGCATTGAAACTGAAAGAGGATGCGAAGGCCTTGCAAGAGGCTGGATGTTTTGCCATTGTTTTGGAGAAAGTCCCGGCCCCACTCGCGAAAGAAGTTTCAGAAATGCTAGATATCCCAGTAATTGGAATAGGAGCTGGTCCTGGCGTCGATGGCCAGGTTCTAGTATTCCATGATTTAGTGGGAATGACTCATGAATTCCATCCCCGATTCTTGCGCAGGTACCTCAATCTGTATGAAGATATCACTGGTGCTATTGGCCAATACGTAGCGGATGTGAAAAGTGTCGACTTTCCGAACAAAGACGAAAGCTACACCAGCTAATCATGGCTTCTTTGCCTGAAATCTTGTACGAAGACAACCATTTAATCGCAATCAACAAGCGGGCCGGTGATCTCGTGCAAGGCGACCAAACGGGCGACACTTCCTTGCCAGACCTTCTCAAGCAGTACATCAAAGTCAAATACAACAAGCCTGGAAATGTCTTTCTAGGAGTGATTCACAGGCTGGACCGCCCCACTACAGGTGTAGTATTATTTGCACGCACCTCCAAAGGGTTGGAACGTATGAACGCCGCTTTCAAAAACAGGGAAACACAGAAATCTTATTGGGCATTGGTGGAAGGTCAAATCACGGAAAACGGACAACTTCATCATTTCTTGAAGAAGAATCCAAAAAACAATAAATCTATTGCATTTGGGCGCCCTGAACCCGGTGCGAAGGAAGCTAAACTCTCCTACAAGGTATTGAACTGTGGCGAGCGATATACGCTGCTCGAAGTAGATCTTCACACGGGAAGGCATCATCAGATTAGGTCACAATTCGCCTCCATAGGCCATCCGATCAAAGGAGATGTGAAATACGGTGCACGCCGTGGCGAGCGTGATAAAAGTATTTGTTTACATGCTCGATCGCTAGCGTTTGATCACCCGACCACTAAAGAGCCCGTGTGCATTAAAGCAGGTGTTCCAGAGGCCTTTGAAGCTTTTCTAAAATGAAACAAGCCATCACCATAGTGCTCTGCTTGGCCGCCTACACAGGAATGGGCCAAATGAAATTCGAAACGTATTACGGAAATATGGCCGGCTGGGGAAGCACTACCGATATTGGAATCTCCTACAATAACAACGGCTATTATATCACTTCAAGATTAGCCTACGTTCAGTCTTTCGGATTGGGAGAGGATACCGAAGACTTAGGTCTAGTCATAGGTGCGGGTAAAGATTGGTCACTATCAGAACATTGGTACGCAGGTGGACTATTAGATTTGCGATGGCCAGATACTAACGTGCAAGGCGTTGGATTAGGCATCGTTGCGCCTTCTTTTTATCTAGGATATTCCTGGGATATCGCCTCCTACCAAATTCAGCTCGGTCTCCCGTATTTCTTCGGCGTCCAGGCTAAATTCCCTTTTGAGATCTAAGAATTCGGATCTACATCAAAGAGCACTCGGATTCTATTGAATTCTGGGGTCAACAAAGTTTCTTGATGCGCCTTTTTAATGCGTTCACGAATCTTTGAACCTAGACTGCCCTTGTCTACCTTCACAATGATTTGCATTTGGTACAGGTTTTTTAATCGGGCAATGGCCGCAAATTCAGGACCCAAAAAGCGCTCCCCGATCTTGCTGTGCAGTGATTTTGCAAAGGCCTCTGCCCCACGCATCAAAAGCTTCTGGTCTTTATGCTTCAATGTAATGGTAATCAATCGCACGAACGGCGGGTAAGCAAACTCTTGTCTTACAGTAAGTTCCTTTTGAACCATTCCTTGGTAATCATGATTAAGGGCCAATTGTATGATCGCGTGCCTCGGCTTCAAACTCTGAATAACGACTTTACCACGTGAGCTCCGGCGTCCAGTACGACCGGCCACTTGCTCAATGATTTGGAAAGCGCGCTCATTGGCGCGAAAATCAGGGTAACTCAGTAAGTTATCCGCACTCATGATACCCACCAATCCAACTCGGTCAAAATCCAATCCCTTGGTGACCATTTGTGTCCCGACGAGTATATCTACCTCACCATTTTCAACTGACTGAATGAGATTACCGAAGGCATGCTTGCCGCGCGTGGTATCTAAATCCATACGCTTCACTCGAGCTTTTGGGAATAATGCGGCCGCTTCTTCTGCAATTTGCTCTGTCCCAAAACCATGGTGCAAGACACTCTCTCCCCCACAAGCGGAACACTTCATCACCGGGGGAACCGTGTACCCGCAATAGTGGCACTTCAATTTTTGCGGGCCCTTGTGGTAGGTCAAGCTAATATCACAGCGCGTACACCCTTCCACATGACCACAGGTTTGGCACTGCTGATAAGTGCTAAACCCACGTCGGTTCTGGAAGAGGATGATGCTCTCCCCTTTGTTCAGGACGCCACGGATCGCATCGACCAATTCCACGCTAAAATTCCCTACAACCTCCTTGCGCTGCTTTGCTCCGAGCATATCCACCACCTCTAATTCCGGCAGTGGCGCAGTGTGGAATCGCTTCAATAAAGACACGAGATAGTACCGGCCTTTTTGCGCATTGAAATAACTGTCCAAACTTGGCGTAGCGGATCCCAGAACTATAGGGCATCCGTGCTGCGCGGACATCCAAACGGCCGTATCACGGGCGTGATAACGCGGTGAAGGCTCGTACTGTTTAAAGCTGCTCTCGTGCTCCTCATCTACAATGATGAGGCCCAAATCCGGCAAGGGCATAAACAATGCAGAACGAGCACCGATAATAAGGAGTGGCTGATCATTTTGGACAGATTCCCTCCAGGCAGCCAACCGCTCCGCGGGAGAAAACCTACTATGGCTCACCGCCACCGTAAAATGGATGCGCAGGCGATTGATCAATTGGGTCGTAAGGGCAATCTCCGGCAAGAGGTAAAGCACGCGTTTGTGCTTGGCCAAAGCCTCCTTGATCAGGTGAATGTATATTTCTGTTTTCCCCGAAGCCGTCACCCCATGAAGGAGCACAGGCTTTTCTTGGGTAAACCCTTCTCGAATACTTTCCAAGGCTTCCTGCTGCGCCGAACTTAGGTGTATTTCGGTTTGTGGAGTAGCAGCGGCCGTGGTACCGTCTACCTCTTCCACCTCCTCGACAATCCCCTTGCTTATAAGGGCACGGCTTTGAGCAGTGGCAATCTTATGTTCCTTTTCAAAGGCCTTGCGGTCCACGAAACTATTTTTCGCTCCGCAATCGTTGACCAGGGCTAGTAATGCTGCGGTTTGGGCTTCGCTACGCGAAGTTTTATCGAATGCTGAATCTAGATTGGCCAAAGATTCCGCCGATAATCGAAGGAGTTTACGGCGTTTGGCTTTGCTTACTTTTTTAAGTTCTTCTTCCAAGATGGCCCACCCCTGTTCCAGGGCTTTTTGCACCAAGGGCATGGGGTTTTTCACGCCGAGAATGCTGCGGACCTCGTCTAGCGATAGCTTTTGGTTGTTGCGCAGGGATTCGTATAGAGTGAAGAGCGCATCGGATAATTGGGCCTCGTCCGGCAGTACCTCTGGATCTAGCACCACGACACTCTGGCTGCTCAGTTTCAGTCCCGGCGGAAGTGCGGCATTCATCACGTCGCCGATGGGCGCCATGTAGTAGGAAGACATCCACGACCACTGCAATAATTGGTGCTCCAATACCACGGTATGCTCGTCGAGAACGTTGAGAATAGGTTTGAGTTCGAGCTCCTCTTCGGTCTCAAGCACTCTCGCTACGACGGCGGCGTATTCCTTGCGCGCACCGAATTGGACCAATACCCGCATTCCAGGCCGTACGCTGCCCAACCACTCCTTCGGAATGAAGTAATGGAACAGTTTGTCTAAGGGTAAGGGAAGTACGACCTCAGCGACCTGCATCTTATTTCTTCGGCGCTTTTGGTAGGTTATGCTTTACAAATCGAGCCTCGCGTTTGGCCAACAAGCGTTTCTCATTATCGAAAAAACTCAAGGTCTTCTCTGCCGAGGCTTCAGTAGAGCCTGCAATGCTGCGCAACTCCACTAGATCGTATTTCATCTTCGTGAAATCTGCCAGGAGGTCTGCTGTGGCCAATTCTAATAGCTCCTCATAATACTTCTGATAAGCGTAGTACAAATCGCCATCTCCTTCATAGAACGCCTCATCGCCATACCCGCGTAATTGGACACTCAAGGCCTTAATCAAAGATTTTTGTGCACTGAATAAAATATCGATATCTGTGGTGCCAATTTCCGCCTTGATGAAGGCAACAATACTATCCACCGGCGCCGCACCTGCATTCATATCTGCAGTGTATTGCATCAACGCGACTTGGGCTTCAAAGCGCTCCTGCACATCGGATTTACTGGTGTTTATGTCGTAAGTCGTCGCATAGGTCTCCATCGCCTCGTAAATCTTTGCAATGCCCGTGCGACACAAACTCAGGTACTGATAGTTGTAATTCCCTCTTGGATCTTCCTCTAACCAGTCTTTCAGCGGCCCTGAAGAAGCTTCAACGATATCGCCAAGCTGGGTATAGACTACATCCAGAAGTGCCTGCTCTGGATCTTCGTCTAATCTCGCAAATGTGCGCTTGGCCTTGCTCCAGGTATCGAACTGTTCCTTAATGATGGGGCGCATTTTCTTGGCCTTATCATAGGTCGTTACACCATCGATCAAGGTGGACGTTAGGTCAATGACTTTTTCGGCCTCGCGCTGCACTCGACGTAGGTTGCTACTGCTTTGGGCGGCAATGGTGGTGCTTAAAAGTATGGCCAGGTATAGTGGTAATGCTTTCATAGTTGGGTCCTATTATGACTTTAATTTATGGATCTTTTTCGTCCCTTCGTACATATCAAAACGTAGCAATTTACATTCCAGTTCACCGTTGAACAAGTTCCATTTTCTAGACGGACGCAATCCTATACTCTTGATCGCCTCCATATCCGAGGTGATCCAATACACTTCCCATCCGGCATACTTGGCCTTCAAGGTATCTCCCATCTCACGGTACATTTTGTGAGTCTGGGCCTGAATGCGAACATTATAAGGCGGGTTAATCAACAGCAGCCCTTTGTCGGCCGGCGGCTCCGCTTCGAAGAAATCTGCTTGGCGAATGCGGATGGCATCATCAAACATGGCGCGCTCAATATTTTCTGCCGCCGCTTCCAAGGCATAGGCGTCCATATCACGGCCCATGATTTTACCCTCGTACTCCTTCGCCCTTGACAATAACCCTTCTCGAATCTTCTCGTACATCTGCTCGTCGAAACCGTTCCAATGGTGGAAAGCGAATTTCTCACGATAGATGTTTGGAGGCAGCTGATGCGCAATGAGTGCTGCTTCTACCAAGAAGGTGCCCGAACCACACATAGGGTCCAGCACAGGCATCCCGCCGTTCCACTTGCTGTGCAGAATAATTCCAGCAGCCAATACCTCATTCAAAGGCGCATAACCAGCTTTCAAACGATAGCCACGTTTGTGCAAGGAATCACCCGAAGCGTCTAAATACACCCGAACGGTACGCTTGTAAATATGTATATGAATGGGAACATCTGGGGTACCGCGCTCTACGGAAGGACGCTCGTCCTTCGCGACACGGAAACGATCCACTACGGCGTCCTTCGCCTTCAAACCCGCGAAACTGCTGTGATTCAAGAGATCATTAGTCCCCACCACATCGATGGCAAAGCTCTTGTCTAAGCCAAAATATTCTTCCCAAGGGTGTTCAAAGATCTCCGTGTAGTAATGTTCTACATCGCGCATCTCGAACTCCAACATGGGCACCAACACACGCAAACCCGTGCGCAGGGCAATGTTGATTTTATAAACGAATCCGATATCTCCCACCACGGAGACCGCACGATTTAATGTTTTGATTTCTCGGCCACCTAAGGACAGTAATTCCTTGGCCAGAATGTCTTCCAGACCGTAAAGCGTCTTTACGATCAATCGATAGTCGTTGTTTTGTAGCACCCTTCTGCGTTTTAGACTACAAATGTACGCTAACTTTGACCGCATGCAGGATTGGTGGAATTTAATTGCATTGGCCATTGGCGGATTTTTCGCAGGGCTCATAAACGTGGTCGCCGGCAACGGTTCGGCCATAACCTTACCGTTATTGATGTGGGTCGGCCTCGACCCTAATGCTGCAAATGCCACAAACCGAGTGGGCGCCATCTTCCAAACCAGCAGCGCCATCTCATCACTGCCTAAAACGCAGCGTGCCAAATACATGATTAAGGAGAGCTATTTCATCGCTCCTCCTATCATCTTCGGTGCCGTTATAGGAGCGAAACTAGCCGTAGATATTCCAGAGGATGCCATGCGCATCAGCATCGGCTGTATCATGATCGTCCTGCTGATTACGATGCTGACCAACCCTAAGAAATGGCTCATTTCTACCGACGGTTCGAAGAAAAAACGCACTTCAGGCATTTGGCTCAGTTTCTTCGCATTAGGCATATACGGCGGATTTATACAAATGGGATTCGGTATTTTCTTCTTGTCCATCGCCGTGCTGTTGGCCAAATACGCTTTGAAGGACGGCAACATCATGAAGCT
Organism: Flavobacteriales bacterium UBA3477; assembly: GCA_002378005.1. GTDB lineage: Bacteria > Bacteroidota > Bacteroidia > Flavobacteriales > Schleiferiaceae > UBA10364. The sequence goes on along the minus strand of DFQY01000029.1, from coordinate 87,472 downwards.
GTTCATCGCCTTTTTGATGACCATCCCTTCCTTTATCATTTTCGCCATGAGTGGGAGCATAGAATGGACCTACGGACTCTCCTTGGCGGTGGGTACTTCTATTGGTGCCAGATTTGGGGCTAAAAAAGTAATTCAGCACCCCAGAGCAAATGCCATTACTAGATACGTGCTGATCGCAGTAATACTTGTTGCGATCGTTAAAATGTTCCATCCTTATCTTAGTGGTCTGAACATGTAAACCGTCTATGACCCCCTGGTACGCTACTTGGTTTAACACACCCTATTATCACGACCTCTACAGCCACCGTGACCATCACGAGGCGCGCGCGTTAATTCTAACGTTGTGCAAAGCGTTGAATGTTGAGACCGGTCAGCGCGCGTTGGACATTGCCTGCGGACGCGGACGCCATGCAATGGCCTTGGCCGAATCCGGCCTACATACCGTGGGAATTGACCTCAGTCCCGAAAGCATCGCAGTGGCTTCGGAAATGACACACGACCACTTACGTTTTCAAGTCGGAAATATGTTAGAGCCCCTTGAAGTGGAAGGTGCACACTGGGTGTTTAACCTCTTTACAAGTTTCGGGTATTTCGAAGATGATGCGATGCATCAACAAGCCATTGAGAACATGGCTAATGCATTGTTGCCCGGCGGAAAATTGGTCTTAGACTATTTGAATGCGGGGAAGATTGCGGCAGAATTGGTCCCAAAAGACCAAGTAAAAACTGATCTCGCGACCTACGAAATCTCTCGCCGTGTGGAAGACCAAACCATCGTTAAATCCATAAAGTTGAGTGAAGACGGCTGCTCCATTTTTAACTACGAAGAACGCGTGCGCGCCTTTTCAGAAACCGAACTTCGTGCCTTCATGGAACGAGCAGGGTTGCGCGTTAAAAGTGTACACGGCGATTACGAATTGGGCATTTTTTATCCGGAATACAGCGATAGATTAATTATCATTGCTGAAAAATCAGCACATCCATGATTTGGACCGCACTCATCCTTAGTGTAGGCTTCGGTGCCGGCGCTGCCTGGGTCATCCCGACAGATTCTAAGACGTTTAAATACCTCTTGGCCTTCTCGGGTGCTTTCCTGTTCGGCACGCTGCTGACGCACATGATTCCAGAAGTGTTTCACGACGGCGCCATGACCGTGGGCTGGTGGATTATGTTGGGTTTTGGGGTCCAATTAATGCTTGATTACCTCAGCGAAGGTTTGGAACACGGCCATTTCCACTTACACGGTAAAGCAGTTCCATGGTTGGCTATTCTAGGACTTCTCCTCCATGCCTTTATTGAAGGAATGCCTCTGAATCATAACGGTGTGCTTGGGCACGACCACAGCCAAGGAACCTTCCTTTGGGCCATCGCCTTACACAAGCTCCCCATTGCATTATTGGTGACCGGTGCGCTCCGCAAAGCTCAAGTACCTCTTCAAACCATCGGCTTTATTGTACTGTTGTTCGCCTTAGCCACCCCGCTTGGAGCCAAGCTAACCAATGCTTCGACTATCGCAGAATATGCGCCACAAATGCTTGCTGTCGCCATCGGATTATTACTACATGTGAGTACTACCATCTTATTCGAGAGCTCTCAAAATCACCAATTCAATTTGATCAAGCTCATCTTCGTCATCACCGGTATGGCCTTGGCTGCATGGATGAGTACCAGCCTAAACCTCTAGACAAAATTTGTGTTAGGTTCTTGGCCCATAAAGCAATAATTTGGAGCCACTGAATTCCTATAAATACAAATACACATGGCTGTTTTAGTTGGTAAAAAAGCGCCAGATTTCACTGCACAAGCAGTGGTCAATGGCAACGAAATTGTTAAAGAGTTTTCTCTATCAGATTACGCAGGTCAATACGTCCTGTTGTTTTTCTACCCTAAGGATTTTTCTGGGGTATGTCCATACGAATTGCACGCTTTCCAGGCGCGCAAAGAGGAGTTTGAGGCGAAAGGGGTCCAATTAATCGCTGTATCCACCGATTCTGAGGTCAGTCACCTGAATTGGCTCCAAAAAGAAAAAGCAGATGGCGGCATCAAAGGCATCACCTACCCAGTGGTGGCGGATACCAACAAAACCATTGCGCACAATTACGACGTACTTAACGGCGAATGGACTTATGATGAGGAGGGTAACCTCACAGCCTCAGGTGAAATGATCGCCTACCGCGGTTTATTCTTGATCAATAAAGAAGGCGTGGTCATGCACCAAGTAGTAAACTTCTTCACGCTAGTTCGTTCGGTCAGCGAAGGATTGCGCATGGTGGAAACCCTACAAACATTCGAGGAAAAAGGAGAAATCTGCTTCTTAGATTAAAAGAACTTGCAGGTTGCTATATTTTTTTTGCATCCGGTGTGAACCTACCCCCAACTTTTGGGTTAAGGAGTAATGGAACATTCTGCGAAAGCAGATTTTCATGGCGGTTTAGGTAGAAAGGGGGCTTGGCGGCCCCCTTTCGTTTTTCTGTATACCTTATGATTGCTGGCCTTCGACCTTGTCCTTGTACTCTTTATGGTACAGATCTCGAATCAAACCATCCGACACCCCAATCTTCGGGACATAGATTTTGCCAACTCCAGCCCATTGCATGACCTTCATGTATATCGGAAGGGCATGAACGATAATATCCGCACGGTCAAAATTTAGGCCCAATTGGGTTACACGCTCCTCAACATCCAGGGCGCTGATCATATCAAATTGATCCTCGATGTAACTTAGTCGCAACGGTTTATTGAGTGCACGTAAACTGATCTTGTGGAGCTTGTTAATGTTACCACCTGCACCAATGGCCGCCTTATTGTGGAAATTGCGCATATGACGCTCGGTCCATTTCTTCAGGCGCAGCCATTCTTCTTCGGTGTCGAGGCCGTTCATCACTCGGACCCCACCTATCTTAAAACTCTCACTCGCAATAACATCTTGATCGTGCAGAATGGAGAGCTCCGTTGATCCCCCACCCACGTCAATGTAGATGAAGTATTCTTGCGGCGCTTGGATGATATCGTAAAGCTTGCTATTGAACACGAGCCTGGCTTCTTCCGCCCCATCGATAATTTGAATATCAATGCCGGTAGATTTACGCACCTTTTTGACCAATTCCGCTCCGTTCGCCGCCTCCCGCATCGCAGAGGTCGCGACTGCCCGGAAATCTTGGACACCGTGAACTTTCATCAAATGCTTATAGGCTTGCATACCTTCGGCAAATCTTGTCGCCGTTTCTTCACTAAGTGCTCGGTTGAGGAACACCTCTTGACCCAATCGAATAGGCAAACGAATCATACTGACCTTGCGGTAATAAGTATAGCCTTCTTTGTACACAACGTTGCTAATCAGACAGCGCACTGAGTTGGAGCCAATATCAATGGCGCCGAGTTTCGTTACTTTCATAAGCTTATCCTTTCAGCAGTTGTTTTTTCACGTATTCATGAAGGTCCAATTGTGCTCTAATCTTCGGTCCCGGCAACATGCGGTGCACATTAGATTGATTGGCATCGAAAATTCGCGCTTTTGTGTTATCCTTCCAAAGGATTTCGAAGTGATCTCGCAATTGGCGCTGAATCTTTGAATCGTAAATAGGTGCGGTCACCTCAACGCGACGGTTTAGGTTTCTGGTCATCCAATCTGCCGAGGAAATATAATACTCCGGCTGACCATTGTTGTGAAAACAAAACGCACGCGTATGCTCCAAAAATCTATCCACGATGCTGATAGCTTCAATATTCGCAGAAAGCTCCGGATCATCCAACTTCAAACAGTTGATGCCCCGCACAATCAATCGAATCTTCACACCCGACTGACTCGCCTCGTATAATTTCTCGATCATACCGTGGTCGCTGATGCTATTGATTTTCACCCAAAACCTGGCCTCCAATCCAGCCTTCGCAAACTCAATTTCTCGGTCAATCAGCTCATAGAACCCTTCGCGATTAGAGTTCGGGCTCACCAACAAATGCCTGTATTTCTGGTGTTTATATGGGGATTCGATAAACTGGAATACCCTACGGACTTCACGCGCGATACGTTTATCAGAGGACAACAAGTGGTAATCTGTATAGACTTTTGCGGTGCCCTCGTGGTAATTACCAGTGCCAACGACACAATAATCTTTGAGTTTTTCGCCTCCCTCATCGCGCCGTATCAACGTCAACTTCGAGTGGACCTTCAATCCAGGCACCCCGCTGACCACCTTAATACCTTCCGAGCGCAGCTGGTTGGTCCATTTGATGTTATTCGCTTCATCGAACCTAGCTTGCAACTCAATGAATACAGTGACGTCTTTTCCGTTCTTTGCAGCATTCACGAGGGCCGAGATGATTCGGCTTTCGTCGGCCAATCGGTATAAGGTCACCTTAATGACCCGCGCTTTAGGATCAATGGCCGCCTCGCGCAATAATCGGATCACGTTGCTAAAATCATGGTAAGGTGTAAAGAGCATTACATCTTGACGCTTCATCACCTCAATGATACTTCGATTTAGATCAAGGGCAGGATGTTGAATTTGCGGAAGCTTCTTGTGCTCTAACGACTGCGCTCCCACGTTTGGAAAGCGCATTAAATCTTTCTTATTGTGGTATCGTCCTCCTGCAATCAAGCTGTCAAGCTCGGTAATCCCGAGCCCCTTAACCAATAGTTGAAGTGTTTGATCGCCTATTTCCCTATCGTATACGAATCGAACAGGATCCCCTTCGCGGCGGTGTGCCAATCCTACTTGGACCTTTTCTAAGAAAGACTTGCTCACATCATCATCCAGTGAAATCTCAGCATCGCGAGTAATTTTTACCGTATGCGCCTCGATTTTATCGTAATTAAAAATGTAAAATATGATGTCCAGGTTCAGGCGCAACACATCGTCCAAATACATGACGAACTGCTTACCATAACGCGGCAGGGTTACAAATCGACCCGCAGCACTTGTGGGCACCTCTATGATGGAGAACTGCTCGTCTTTTCCTTGGAGGATACGAACTGCCAAGAAGATACTTTTATCGCGTAGGTAGGGAAATTCCGGCGCCTGGCTCAACATTAACTTTGTCAATGCCGGACTGATTTTTTCCCGAAAGAATTGGCGGATGTAGCGCTTCTGCTTCGCGGTCAACTGTCTTTCATCAACCACCTCAATATTATGAGTGCGGAGTTCCTCCTCTAAGGCATTGTAAATTTCCTGGCTCTTTTCCTGCTGATAGGTGACCATCTCAGTGAGCTTTTTCAAAAGTTTCGAAGGTTTGTATCCCTCAAGGTCCTCATAGACCCCCTTATTCTCTGCTAGTGTAAAACGACGAATGGAAGAATAACGAACTCGGAAAAACTCGTCCATGTTATTCGAGTGAATCCCTAAGAATCGCATGCGCTCAATAAGCGGCACGGCAGGATCCCCCGCCTCTTGCAACACGCGTTCATTGAATTGCAACCAACTTATGTCTCTATTAAAGTATCTACGAGCTGAATCCATTATTTAAATTTTTTCGGGTATTCGAATAACATACATTTACCTTCCTTCGGTAGCGCTGACCATCGATTGGATTCGTATCCTATTCCTGCGACGCCAGTTGTTGGTACATTCTTAATGCCTGCTTCAGTGATCTCGTTAACGTAATCCGTAATACCTGGGTTATGGGCAAACAAAAACAATATATCTACCTCATCTTCCGTAAGCTTGACCTTATCATGGATATGCTCCCAATGACTATGGTATAATTCATCAACGACTCTAATTTCTCTGGCAGGTATTCCGAAGTTTTGAGCAAAAATTAAGGCCGTATGGAGCGCCCTTGTTGCAGATGAAGAGCACAATTGTATGTTCAAGGAACGGTCCATCGTTTCACCAAGATAGGTCGAGATAAGATATGCATCACGAATGCCCCGGCCTTTCAAGGGCCTATCTTTATCTGCTATATCTTCGATAGCCCAAGAACTCTTGGCATGTCGAACTAGGTAGAGTGTTTTCATTTACGTAAAGTACGCTATTTCAACAGGTTCGGTCAACCTACATACATACTTTTACAAAAATTTAATACTTAACTCAAGCGGAATTAATCTTTAGACTGAGCTTTTGCTTCATTCCACAGAAGCTCCATCGCCGGTAAAGTCATCTCATTCAATGACTTACCCTCTTCCTGAGCCTTTTTCTCCATGTAAGTGAAACGGTAAATGAATTTTTTATTGGTCCGCTCTAGGGCCAATTCTGGATCTAGATTACTAAGTCGTGCAAAATTCACAATGGAAAACAAAACATCACCTAGTTCACTTTCTATTTCTTCTTGATTTCCAGTCTTTTGGGCATTTTCAAACTCACTAAGTTCTTCTTTGATCTTGCCCCATACATCTTGAGGCTGGTCCCAATCAAAACCGGCCCCTCGCGCTTTATCTCCAATGCGAATCGCTTTCACTAATGCAGGTAAGCCTCTCGGTACTCCCTGCAGTACACTTTGAGTCCCCTTTTCTTTGAGCTTAATTGCTTCCCAATTCGCCTTCACCTCCTCTTCAGTAGCCGCCTCTACATCTCCGTAAATGTGTGGATGACGGTGAATAAGCTTGTCGCAAACGGTATTCAGCACGTCCGCTACATCAAAGGCACCTTTTTCGCTACCTATCTTACTGTAGAAGACCATGTGAAGCATGAGGTCCCCTAACTCCTTCTTGATTTCCTGAAGGTCGTTTTCCTCGATGGCATCTGCCAACTCATAGGTTTCCTCAATAGTCAAATGACGCAGAGATTCCAGGGTCTGCTTTTTATCCCATGGACACTCCGCACGGAGTGTATCCATGATATCAAGCAATCGCCCAAAGGCCTCTAGTTTCTCTGCTCGACTATTCATTATTCTGCCGTTTCCTCCTCGTCGAGCAGCGCGAGCAAATCATTCTTTACTAGAATATTAAACCACTGCACTACTTTTTTAATATCGCTGGCGTACACGCGCTCCTGATCAAACTTTGGCAACACCTCACCGAAGAAATCTTCTAGCTCATTTTTGGTGCCCTTATGGCTCATTGCCTCCTTGCCCTCTGTAACCGCTGCCATGGCTTTGAACACTTCACGAAGCGGAACTTCTTCTTCGTATGTATAGATGGCAATATCACCCAATGAACTAACATTGGCAGTTGCTGGAATGCTCGTGCGTTTTCTATCCAATAAACTCTCTACAACTACGCCGCCTTTATTTTGGGCGATGAGTTTGAAAAGGCCAGGTTTACCAGCCACTGATAATACGGTTCTTAATCCCATTATTTAGTATTTAACCACTGTCTAACTTGTTCTATTTCTCCTGTTTCTGAAACACTCATTAGGTTCAGTAAACCTTCCGCATCTTCCCGCAATACACTCTCGGGATAACGATGTATCAAAGCACGCAAAAATTCTATCGCACGCTCTGAATCTCCTAAAACATTATCAAAAAATAATGCCAATTGCAATAGCGCTTGAGGCGCGTACTCGTCTTGAGGGAACTTGTTACTCAACAATATCAAATAGTTCACCCCGTACAAACGGTATTCGCCTTCCTGATTCATACATGTCAAGCCCGCTTTCATTAAATATTCAGCCTTGGTCTTAATTAATGAATCTTGAGCCGCAAAGTGTATTGCCGCTCTGGTATAGCCTTTGGGAGATAAAATGCTTTTATCCACTACGTTCAAATAGTGCATAGCAGAATCTATGGATACTACCTGCTCCTGCTCCTCAAAAGACATGGGACTTTCGACCGCTCCTTGACAAGACCAAAAAGCGAATACTGCGAGCAAATACACTCGAATCATTTTGCTTTTGGAAATTTCATTGGGTAATCCACATTGACATTTCCTCGTTCAATGCGTCCTAAGGCACCCTTAACTAATTTCTTTCGCAATGGCTTGATCTTATCAGTAAACAATGTTCCTTCGATGTGATCATATTCGTGCTGAATCACTCGGGCCGCTAAACCGCTGTATGTTTCCTCAACCAATTCCCACTTTTCGTTGTAGTATTCAATGACCACAGTTTCCTTGCGAAAGACGGTTTCACGAACATCTGGTATACTCAGGCATCCCTCTTCCATGCCCCACTCATCTCCAGATTCCTCGATGATTATGGGATTGATGAAGGTTTTTTTAAAGTCTTTCAAGAGCTCATAATCCTCTTCACCCTCCTCTGCAAACGGGCTAGCATCTACTACAAATAGGCGAATACTGCGGCCGATCTGAGGCGCTGCCAATCCAACCCCGTGTGCACCATACATGGTTTCATACATGTTGGCGACCAAAGCTTCTAGGCCGGGGTATTGTTCGTCAATTTCCTCGGCAACTTTATTCAGTATAGGATCTCCGTAGGCAACAATGGGTAAAATCATAAGAATCTAATGAGGGTACAAAGATAGTTAGCGTTGGGCTAAGTAATTTTCCAAAATCAAAGCGGCAGCTACTTTATCCACCGCGCCTTTTTCACTTCGCTTAGACTTGCTCATCCCGCCACGAATCATGGCATCCGAGGCCAAGGAGGAAGTAAAGCGTTCGTCCACACGCACTAATTGGATCCTAGGAAAGGCCTGACTTATCTTGCTACATAATTCATCAATAAACGCGGCTACCGTTGACGGGCTACCGTCCCATCGAGTTGGCGCTCCTACCACGACAATATCCAAGGGATCTTCGAGGTTACGAGAATTCAGATACCCCATAAGCTCAGAAGTGTACACGGTAAGTAAAGGAAAAGCCATCATTTGCATAGCATCAGATTCTGCTATACCCGTGCGGACTTCTCCGATATCTAAAGCAACGATTTTTGACATGCTGCAAAGGTAGTCTAAAGCATCCGAAAGCCGTACCTTTGGCCCTCAACACAACAACGATTATGCAAGAGTTAAGAGCAACGATAGAAAATGCTTGGGAGAATAGAGAATTACTCCAAAACGCAGATACTCAAACGGCCATTCGCGCTGTAGTTACTGCACTAGATTCTGGTGAATTACGTGTGGCAGAACCTACGGAAGATGGTTGGCAAGTAAACGAATGGGTAAAAAAAGCGGTGGTGTTGTACTTCCCTATTCAGAAAATGGAGACCATAGAGGTTCCTCCATTTGAATTCCACGATAAAATTCCATTGAAAACCGGTTACGCCGAAAAAGGTGTCCGAGTAGTTCCACATGCCATAGCGCGACATGGCTCGTTCTTGGCGAGTGGGGTTATCATGATGCCATCATATGTAAATATTGGAGCGTATGTGGATAGCGGTACCATGGTCGATACCTGGGCTACCGTAGGTTCATGTGCACAGATTGGAAAAAACGTTCACCTCAGCGGTGGTGTTGGCATAGGCGGTGTACTAGAACCATTACAGGCTGCTCCAGTAATCATTGAAGACGATTGTTTTATTGGTTCACGATGCATCGTCGTTGAAGGCGTACGCGTAGAAAGAGAAACGGTATTAGGTGCCAATGTAGTATTGACGGCTTCCACTAAAATCATCGATGTAAGCGGCCCTACGCCAGTAGAATATAGAGGACATGTCCCAGCACGTTCAGTAGTCATTCCGGGCACCATGCCAAAAGAATTCCCAGCAGGTACTTATAATGTTCCTTGTGCGTTGATTATTGGAAAGCGCAAGGAGAGCACGGATAAAAAGACCTCCTTGAACGACGCACTTAGAACGCATAACGTAGCCGTATAATGCCTACTCCACTCTCGGTTATTATCCTCACTTACAATGAGGCGGAACGCCTGCCACAATGCGTGGAAGCGGTTCGACCCGTAGGTAATGAGATACTAATTGTGGACAGCGGATCAACCGACGGAACGGTGGTTTTGGCAAAGGAATTGGGCACAAATGTGTTGGAGCACTCCATGAAAAATTGGGCAGAACAGCGCAACTGGGCTATGAACCAAGCAGCTCACTCGTGGGTGCTTTTTATCGACGCCGACGAGGTCTTAGATGCAACGCTACAAAAGACCATTCTTACTTGGAAAGAGGAGTCTCACGAAGATTATAATGGGTATTGGGGACTAAAAAGAGTGCATTATTTCCAGGGAAAACGCATGCGCTTTTCAGGCCTTCAATCTGATGTTGTGGTCCGATTATTTCATCGCAGCCAACGCTATGCCAACCGCGAGGTGCACGAAAAATTGGATCTGCAAAAACCACAACCTTTGCAAGGTATCCTGCACCACCATACTTATCTAAACGAGGAGCAATGGGAGAAAAAACAGCGTTCGTATGCGGCCAAAAGTGCATTTGATAAAAACCAATTTACTGGAGCCCTGACTCCCTTCCACTTCGTCGTAAAACCCGCCTTTCGTTTTGTTAAGCACTACCTGCTTCGCGGCGGCATTCTTGACGGTGCAGCAGGCTGGAATTACAGTATTAGCATGGCCCAAGGGGTATATTGGCGCTATGTAGCAATGAAAAAACTTCGCAACTCATGAGCACAGGACAAACCATCTTTTTAGTCGCATTAATGGTCTTCATCTTGGCTGTATACAGCTTTAAATGGGCACTTCACTTTCAATACTTACGAGTGAAGAACAAGAAGAAACCTGGCCATTGGTCGGATTACTACAAGCGCAACTACATTCACAAGAAAGACGAACTGTGGTGGCGCGAAAGTATCATGCTGTTCCCCCTTCTTTATCCAGTAGAACTGACCGGGAATGAAACAGAAGATTTTTGGCTGCAAAAAATCAAACGCACAAACCTCAGCATCTACTTTATCCTCATCGTACTTTTGCTCGCTGGGATTTATTTCTCTAAACTTCCCGAACTACAAGCATAAGTGATGGTACAACGTCCCGAATACATTAAGGATTCTATTTTCTCTCTCGTTGGCGAGCAAGCCGACGCCTTGGGACTAGAATGCTATGTGGTGGGAGGATATGTACGTGATCAATGGATGGGACGTCCATTAAAAATGGACATTGATTTTGTGGTCGTGGGAAGTGGCATTGACCTTGCCAAAGCGGTTCAAAAACAACTCAAGCCACGCCCAAAGCTTACCGTTTTCAATAGTTTTGGGACGGCGCATATGAATTTTGAAGGGGTAGACCTGGAATTCGTTGGTGCCCGCAAGGAAAGCTATTACCGCAACAGTCGTAATCCAGAGGTGGCTGCTGGCAGCTTGCAAGACGACCAAAACCGTCGCGATTTTTCGGTGAACGCCATGGCCATTTGTCTGAACAAAGACAGCTGGGGCGAGCTCTTAGACCCGTTTGGTGGCATCAAGGATATTGAGGATAAGATCCTACGCACACCACTTAACCCTGATCAAACGTTTGACGACGATCCGTTAAGAATGATGCGTGCGGTTAGATTCGCAGCGCAACTAAACTTCAAGGTTTCAAGCGAGGCATTATTGAGCATTAGAAAAAATGCTGAGCGCATTAGTATTGTCGCTCCAGAACGCACTGCACAAGAATTCAATAAAATCATGGCTGTTCCTAAACCAAGCTATGGCTTAGGGTTGCTCTTCACCAGTGGATTGCTCGAGCAAATACTACCGGAACTTTGTGCCTTGCAAGGGGTTGAGGAGGTTGAAGGACAGCTACATAAGGACAACTTTTACCATACTTTGGAGGTTGTAGATAATCTCAGCCGCACCTCTGATGACCTTTGGCTTAGATGGGCCGCATTGTTGCACGATATCGGCAAGCCACGAACAAAGAAGTTCATCAAGGGTACAGGCTGGACCTTTAGAGGTCATGAGTTTCTAGGCGGTAAGATGGTGCCCAAGCTCTTCAAGCGCATGCACATGCCTACGGACGCTCGCATGAAGTTTGTCATCAAGATGGTACAGATGAGCTCCCGTCCGGCAGCCTTATCGGATGATGCGGTGACCGACAGCGCGCTCAGGAGATTGCTGTTTGATGCAGGTGATGATATTGAGTCACTGATGCTTTTGTCTGAAGCGGATTTGACCACTAAGAATGAAAAGAAAAAGTACAAATACCTCCAAAACTTCAAACACGTACGCACGAAACTGAAGGAGGTTGAAGAGCGCGACCAGATTCGAAATTTCCAACCGCCTGTCACTGGCGAGGAGATTATGGAGAAATATGGTATAGGACCATGCAGTGAAATAGGACAAATTAAAGAAGGCATCAAGGAAGCTATTTTAGAAGGCGATATACCCAATGAAAGGGAAGCCGCCTTGCGTAAAATGGACGAACTTGCCGCCAAGTTAGGATTAGGATAAATGGAAGTTTTTCTACGTTTTATCGCCGATACCAGCGATACAGTCATTCGTGAGGTTCGCATTAAAGGAAGTGCCTCATTACTACAACTTCACGAGCAGGTCTACGGCACCTTTGGCCTGGAACCTGGGGAGATGGGAAGTTTCTACTACAGTACTGCGGATTGGGAGCAAGGTGAGGAATTGCCGATGTTCAGTATGGACGATAGCAGTCCGAGCATGGAAACGATGACGGTATCTGATTTATTCAGCCAAACGGCACATGCACTATACGTATATAACTTCTTGGACATGAATATTTTCTACGTCGAGAAGGTGAAAGAAGATGAGGAAGAAGGGTTTGAAGATTTCGTGGTGTTGAACGCTCTAGGAGAATTGGACAAAAAACCTTCCAAACCTAGTGCTGATGCGGCCCCTGGAATGGCTAAGGACCCCAGTCAAATGACGGAAGCGGAAATCAATGCCATATACGGCTTAGACGACCTTGAGGGCTCTAAAGATCCTTATGCTGACGAGGATGAAGACAGTTTCGAAGACGAGGAGTACTATTAAATCCAGTCCACTGAAATCACGCGTTCCACGGGAATAGTGATATTTCCTTTTAAATAGATAGAGCCGCCATAGTGCAGCCAAATGGTGGTCCGTACCTTGAATACATCGGAATGGGTTTGAAAGACTATATCTACCTTCTCATGGCGGATATTTCCTACATAGGTCGCAGAATGAATGCGCTTGGCGCGCTTCAATTTCTCTGACTTATTAGAAAGCACATCCCCTACTGGAAAATCCAAGGTGGCGGTTTCTAACCTGCTGATATCTATGGGTAGTTCTGTCATGGGTTGATGTAAGCGGTACTTATAAATTTACGAAATTTGGTTCAATTATGCGAACAACAAGCCTAAGAGATTCTTTCTACACCATTATTTTCGAAGCCAATACGCCAGCAGGTAAGGCATTCGACGTTGCCCTTTTCGGAACTATTGGGGTGAGTGTTATTGCCATCATGCTCGAATCTGTGCCGAGTCTTGCCGCAAATGATACTGCGCAGAATTGGTTCCATGGAATTGAGCTAATCACTACCATTTTATTCAGCATCGAATACCTACTCCGCCTTTGGTGCAGCCCCAAACCCTCACACTACGCGAGAAGTTTTTATGGCCTCATAGATTTGGTCAGTACCCTGCCCTTTTACCTGGCCCTACTTTTCCCCGCCACCGGAACTTTAGCGATAATTAGAGCCCTGCGCCTACTTCGGATTTTCCGAGTGCTAAAACTCAGCCGATTCCTCATTGAAGGAAACCTACTTTGGCAAAGCTTACTGCGTTCCTCGCGGAAGATTGGCGTATTTCTTTTCACAGTGGTCCTGCTTTGCGTAGTCATGGGCACCATTATGTATACCATCGAAGGTCCCGAAAACGGGTTCACCTCTATTCCACTCAGCATTTACTGGGCGATCGTGACCTTAACTACCGTGGGATACGGAGATATTGCGCCCGGGACGGTGTTGGGCCAATTGATTGCTTCCGCCATCATGATCCTCGGTTACGCCATCATCGCCGTCCCCACTGGTATCGTGACCGTAGATCTCGCGATGAACCCCACGGATGGAAAACCAGCGTTGAAATCTTGTGAAAACTGCGGGCACACCAGCCCTTCCGACTATAATTATTGCCCAGATTGCGGGACAGAATTCGCCTCGAATGCCTAAATACTTACTGAATATTTGTGGACCCACTGCTGTGGGCAAGACCGGTGTAGCCTTGTATTGGGCGGAGAAATTGGGCTGCCCAATTCTCTCCACAGACTCCCGCCAATGCTATAAAGAACTCGCTATCGGGTCTGCGCCGCCTTCGCAAGTGGAATTAGACCGAGTTCCGCACTACTTCATCGCTGACCGCAGTGTTCATGAACCCATCACTGCGGGTGAATATGAGACCTTAGCTCTAAAGACTTTGGAGCAACTTTTTCATACCCACGATGTGGTCGTAGCCGTAGGTGGCTCAGGCCTGTACATAGATGCCCTTTTACATGGCCTAGACCCCTTGCCTACTGATGCTGCCATAAAGGCCGAACTAGAAGAACGTGCGGAGTCTGAAGGCTTGCCTGCGCTGAAAGCTGAGTTAGAACGCCTCGACCCCGAGCATGCCGCCAAAGTAGATGTTCGCAATCCCCGCCGCGTCATTCGCGCACTTGAAGTCATAGCCATCACCGGTAAAAAGTATTCCGAACAGTTAAACAATACGCCGAAAGATCGTCCGTTTGAAATAGTGAATTGGGTACTGAATATGGACCGTGAAAAGCTATACGAACGCATCAACTCCAGGGTGCACTTTATGACTTCCGCCGGCCTAGAGGAGGAAGCACGAAAATTGGAACCGCATCAAGAACTCGTCGCACTACAAACCGTGGGGTACCGGGAATGGTGGCCGTACTTTGAAGGCATCTATAATCGTGATCGTACCGTTGAACTCATTCAGCAGTTCAGTCGTCGCTACGCCAAAAGACAATTGACTTATTTCAAACGTTTTGAAGGCGCGATTTGGCTAGATCCAAACGACATCAACAGCCAAGAGGAATCTTTGCGTAAAGAGGGGCTTTTGTAGTTATGTACATCAACTTCTTCTCTCCTTCCGAACTCGTCACAGGCTCAATCTATCTTCTAGGGCAAAGAATCGACGAAGCAATCCGCTCCAAGCGAGCCAAGCACGCTCCCTATCCTACCATTTGTGTAGGGAATTTTCAGGCCGGCGGAACGGGGAAGACACCGGCCACATTATGGGTTGCAAAGAAGTTAAAGGCCTTAGGTTTTACTCCTATCATCCTGATACGAGGATATAAAGGTGCTGTTTCCAAGAGTATCATCGTTGATACGCCCGATGCTTACACGTATGGCGACGAGACTATTTTACATGCGCAGCACTTTCCTACTATCGTGGGCAAAAACCGTCGTGAGAGTGCTGAACTTGCCTCGACCATTCCCGGCGAGAATAAAGTTTTGGTGATGGACGACGGATTACAACACTACCAATTACTCAAGGATTTCAGCATTGTTTGTCAAAAAAACGCTCGATTTGAGGAAGACCAAATGTTACCCATAGGTCGCCTTCGCCAAATACCGCATACCAACATTGACGGAATTCTCTCACAGATTAATGAAGCTGGATACCAACAGGTGAAATCTTGGAAAGGTATCCCGGAATATACTTTTGAACGAATTACTTCTCTTGTATCAGGAAGCAAGCAGCAAGGCTTAGTTGTTTGTGGTGTGGCGAATCCGGACGATTGCCTGTACCAAATTCAAAAAGCCGGCGAATTCATTGGAGACGAAATGAAGTTTCGAGACCACCACCGCTACAACGCAGCAGATCTCGCCCGCATTGAACATGCTGCAAAGAAATACGACTATCGCGTGCATTGCACCGCCAAAGATGCTGTGAAATTGGCACCATTGATTACAGCAGGAAACAGCCCTATCAAATTGAGCGTTTGGGATGTTGAGATTCAGCCAGTTGGCGATGTTCAGCCGCTCATCGATGCCATGGTTGCGAAGATTGAGGAAGTGTATACAAATCGGTCCCAAAAACAGGCTTAAAAAGCGTAAATTAGCGCTCTAAATTCCCCTTGGATGTTTAGTATTTACGATACATACGAACCGGTTATTGGTATTGAAGTTCACGTGCAACTTAGCACACAGAGCAAGGCATACTGTGGCGATGCTACAACCTATGGTGCTTCTCCTAATACTCAAGTGAGCCCCATTAGCTTGGGCCATCCAGGTACCCTTCCTGTGTTCAATAAAGCGGTGATGAATTACGCCGTGAAGCTCGGTATTGCCTGCGATTGTACCATTCGTGAGCGCAATGAATTTGCGCGCAAGAACTACTTCTATGCGGATTTGCCAAAGGGGTATCAGGTTACCCAAGACACCACACCTATCTGTACAGAGGGCTTTGTGCGCATCAAAGATGCCGAGGGTAAGGACAAGAAAATCAACCTGACTCGCATCCACATGGAAGAGGATTCGGGTAAGAGTGTACACGACATCGACCCGTTCAATACGCTGGTAGATTTGAACCGTGCTGGTATCCCACTACTTGAGATTGTATCGGAACCGGAAATTAAGAACGGTGAAGAGGCTTACAGCTACCTGAGTGAGATCAGAAAATTGGTCCGTTATCTAGAAATTTCTGACGGTAATATGGAGGAAGGATCGCTTCGTGCGGATTTGAACATCTCCGTTCGCAAGAAAGGTGCGACCAAATTTGGAACGAAGGTCGAGGTCAAAAACATGAACTCGTTCCGGAACGTGCAGAAAGCCATTGACTTTGAGATTATTCGTCAGATTGACTTGATTGAATCAGGCGAAGAAATTCATCAAGAAACCCGTACGTACGATGCTGCAAAAAACATCACCATTGGACTACGTTCAAAAGAAGATGCGCACGACTACCGCTACTTCCCAGAACCAGATTTAGTACCTGTGATGGTGCCACAAAGCTATGTGGACAGCGTGCGCGAGAACATGCCGCCTCTGCCCTACGAGCTGTTTGTGAAGTACACAAAAGAATTGGGCTTAAGTGAATATGATGCCTATGTCTTAACGGATAGCAAGGCCTTTGCCCTTTACTTTGAAGAGGTGATTAAGCATACGGCCAATTACAAGGGAGCAACCAACCTGCTTATCGGCCCAGTGAAATCATGGTTGAATGAGCAAAGCGTTGAGATTGAAGAATTCCCAGTGGCACCTGCGGCGCTCGCGAGCATTCAAACGTTAGTGGACGACGAAAAGATCTCTATCTCGACAGCTACACAGAAATTGTTCCCTGTATTGTTGGAAGACCCAACGGCTGATGCTGCGGCACTTTGTGAGCAAAATGGCTGGATTCAACAAGGCGATAGCGACCAGTTGCAAGCGTGGGTAGATCAAGCTTTAGCAGCCTACCCTGAAAAAATCGAAGAATACCGCTCGGGTAAAAAAGGACTCATCGGACTCTTCATGGGTGAGGTGATGAAGTACAGCCGAGGAAGTGCAGATCCTAAAAAAGCAAGCGCCCTCTTGCGCGAGAAATTGGATGCGTAAGCTCTTCCTTTGGATATCAGCGGTTTCATTGCTTGCGAGCTGTGGAGGCTCACAAAGCGATGGTACTAAAATTACCTTCGGATTTGATGTTCAAGGACAGTATGCCGTTCAAATGCGCGATGGTAATGGCGAAATGATGTCCATTGATACGCTTGAGATCTTGGGCTTCGACGAGTTTACCATTTCCTTTGATACCATCAGAACCTTGAGTTTTGTACCCATCGAGGGTGAATTACCCGTCATTCACGCGGTCATAGGACCAGATACCAAAAACCTGCAGGTCGATGTGGCCGGTTTTATATCTGGGGATGCAGAAAATAATTGGTTGGGAGAACAGCGCAGAATGCAACTCGAGCTCATCGCTCTGACCGATAGTTTGGACCGCATAAAACTGACCTATTCCGACAGCAGTACCTTCAAGGGATTGAACATTCTCGATACCATCTTTTTCCAATACGCCGATACCTACCGTCAGCGCATCTTGGATTCATTGGAATTGGCCCCTAATAAAATTTCGAATCTATTGACCATTTACCACCGCATCGGGCAAAGCCCTGTGTTGGAGTACATGTACGATAGAGATGTGTTGCGCAGCATGCAGGGAATCTTGCTCGAAAATCATCCCTATTCACCGGATGTGAAGGCCTTTGACCGTTGGATGTATGAATTTGAAGAGCGGTATCAATTCACTCTTAAGGTGCAAGACGCCGCCCAGAAATTCCAGCCGGGCCACCCCTTTCCAGAACTAAGGCTCGAAACTCCCGAAGGCAAGGAAGTGGTTGTTCAGGAGAACAGCTTGAACGATCATGTAGTAGCCATCTGGGCATCTTGGTGTCCTTCGTGTCGAAATGAATTGGCTAGAATGAGCCGTACGAGTTCCATGGAAAATTGGTTGTGTTTATCCATCGATGGCTTGCCGGAGCAACGCAGTCCATTGGCAGATTGGTACAATGCCATTCAAAGTGACAAATTAAAGGGCACCCACCTCAGTGACCTGAGAGGTGCAGAAAGCCGTATCATCACAGGGCTCGGAATTCAAAACCTACCTGTGTATTTCAAGGTGCAGGACGGGGTCATTACGCAGCGAGTGATTTCAGTCGCAGACTTGAATTAATCCTTTTTCTCCAACACCAAACGAATATGCGCCAAGTGGTGTTGGCAGTGCCAAGCATATAATTGGACACTTTCCTTCATAGAATATAATTTCTCATCCTCCATATGGTAATAGGACTTCTCCCACCCGAGATCTGTAATTCCATTGAGGAAGCTTACCCATTTCTCATGTAGACTCGCCAAAAGGATAACGCTTAAGAAAGGATCTGCGGAATAATCTGGCAATACTGCATATAGGTTTTGAGGATAGCCGGTCACCTTTGGAGGTTCTGCTGAAGTGACGGCCAAGCGTTGTCTGTTGAACCCATTCATATGGGAATCCGCTAGATGGTGTACAACCTGACGAACGGTCCAACCGCCTTCTCTATACGGCGTGTCCCACTGCTCTTCCGTCAAGGATTTAGCGAACTCCATCAACTGCTTTGGCATACGCCCAATCACAGCTATACAGCCTTCAATACGAGCATCTTCTGGATGCTCTTCAATACTAGGTTTCCCGATCGGGTATTTCAAAAAATCTAAATCCATGCTGCAAAAATATGCACAAAAAAAGGCCCCGCCGTGGGCGGGGCCTTAAGTATTCAATTCTAGTTCTATTAGTGAACGATCATCAATCGCGTGAAGCTCGCTGGTACAGATGGTACACCTACTATGTACAATCCATTGCCCAAAGCGCTCACATTTACTTCGATACGCTGCACGCCATTTGAAACGGCTGTGTATGGCATTGAAGTTACCACACGGCCGTTGAGATCAAGTACTTGGATCGTGTGATCTCCAGCGGCCAATTCGATTTTCATCGTGGTCTTATCATCAGCTGGGTTAGGGAACAACTTCAACAATTGGTCAGCAGGACCTTCCATATCGCGCTCTGAAATACCCAATGGACGAGTCGTTTGAAGTGTAGTGGTCTGGAAAGTACCACGACCGAACGTACCGGCGAAAATATCTCCCTCTAATACATCCATGTCGTTCGTAGAACTCTTGTTCGTTCTGTATTGCTTCAATGTGAACACAGGTACACGAGCCAAGCCGCTGTTGTCCGCACCCCACTGTGGTTGGGTAGTATTGATATTCTGTGTAGAGAAAATACCAAACTCAGTACCGATGATGGCATAGTTAGAGTTGCCCTTATCGAATGTCGCAGCATATACTGGGAAGTTACCCAAGTTGCCGTCTTTCACGACAAAAGTTGGTGAAGCATCCGTAGCGTTAGAGCTATAGTAAACGTAGTTCGAGTTGTTGTAGTTACCCAAGGTCACCAACACACGGTCGTTGTCGTTTGGATCGACAGCAATACTCGTAATGTTTCGGCCCATGTAGTTATCGACAAGGTCCACAGAAACTGCTGTAGCACCGCTATCAAGGTCTGCGGTAGTATAAGAGCGAGCGCCTTGCAATCCTGAGATTCTGTACAATCTACCCGAGCTTGTACCCGCCCAGATGTAATCGCCATCAGCACTTACCTCTAGTGATTGAACAGTACCTGTGATGCTCGCAAGCTTCCACCATTCTGGCGTATCCATGAAATCTAGTGCACCACGGGTCATCCAGATTGAACCACTGAAGCCTACCACGAACATGCTGCTCACTGGATCTTGAATGGTAATACTATCGCCCATACCCATAGCATTTGGCAAGGTGTATTTAAATGGCAATCCGTTGGTATTAGAACCTACAATAATCTCTGTGCCTGAATCATAGCCAAGGTCGACCTTCGCTACGATCTCCGCAGCAGGGGTAGAGTTGAAGACTACGGTGAATTCACCGGTAGAGGTATTGAAGTTCCCTGATCCGTCTCCGCTCAAGTTTCCACTAGCATCTGATACCACCAACCTATTTCCGCTTTGTACCTTGAAGGTCGAAGCAATCATGTTGGCCGAGGCTTGCATAGGAACAATCTTCGAAGTAAACGTATCCTGACCCGCGTTGGCGAAACCAAGGGAACGAATGGCCTGTTCTACCTTGAATTCTACTGAATCTTGACTCAATGCATCCGCGCTATTCTCGTACAAGTAGAACGGCGTCATCCAAGAACCAATGCCTTGCGAAGAACGGCTGTCCCAGAAAGAAGAGAACGATTGACCTTTGTTCTCACTTCGACCGATGCGGCCTTGCTGGTATTCGGTAAAGTAGATTTTCGGTACTAACCAAGAAACAGCAGAAAAACCACCATCACCTGAGAAACCGTCAACAGCGCCTAGTGCACGACCCTCGTTCGGGGTATTTCCTGAACCATCCATGACCCAACTACCATTATCCTGGGTACCACCCACTACATAACGATCAGAAGAAATACCGATGTTATAGAACTGAGTGGTTGCGTAATTCTTGTTCAATGTCTGCCAAGTATTACCTCCGTTGTTTGAGAAGTAAATACCGCCGTCATTGACCATGTAGACTTTTGAGCTATCCGTTGGATGCCATACGACGTCGTGGTTGTCCGCGTGGATGTTGTAGGGACCGAAACCATTCACTTGGTTCCAACCTTGTCCTTGCTCCCATTCCCAAACGGAAATACCACCGACAATCACACGATTTTTATTGCTTGGGTCAACCCCTACTGCCAAATCGTACTCTCCTTGACATTGAGAGCTACAGAATGGATCGAAGTAGGTTGATTTCTGACCAATTTTAGTCCAAGTATCACCACCGTTAGTGGTACGGTATACACCAGCCAATGCATTTCCTGAGGTGATTTGAACCACGTATACGTAATCCGCATCGTCAGAGGCAGAAGCAAACATGATACGACCTCCACTGCGTGGCAATCCTGTAGAACCTGCGCTAGACTTCGAAATTTCAGTCCATGTTGATCCAGCGTCGGTGCTCTTCATTACACGGCCCCCTAAGGTTCCCCAAACATTACCGCCAGCGTCCATATGGATATCCCAACAGGTTCCGTTTGAACCGATCTGACCTTGTAATGGATTGGTCCAAGCTGATCCTCCGTTTGTACTCATGCGAATACCTGAAGAAGTGGCCGCATATATTTTGTCATTATTGTTTGGATCACAAACGATGGCACCAATACTGCTCAGGGTAGAAGTTCCGGAAAGCTGAGTGAACGCGTTGTCACTGGCCCCTTTCTTGAAAATACCCGCTCCTGGGAAACCAGAAGAGGTAGAAGCTCCGAATCCAGTTGTCCAAGTGTTGTATAGGCCTTCACCTGTTCCATAGTACACATCACCGTTCTTGCTGTAAGCGATAGTCATCACTGATAAGTTCTCTTGATCTGGATTGACCTCCAACCAGCTCAAACCACCGTTGTTGGAGAAATACAAACCACCACTCACTGACCCTACATACATTTCTGAGGGATTGGCAGGGTTGATCGCTAAACCACGGGTTCTACCCCCACGGTTGTTTGGACCACGCTCTGCCCAGTTCAGACCGATGGAACTCTCTGGCATGTTTGCCAAGCTCTCGATCGCGCTTTGGATATCTTCTTGAGTTACTTCACCAGTGATCTGGTTGGCACGCAGGCTGTGCAAATATGCAGCAGCTCCAGCAGCACTCTGCTCTTCCACTTGACGTGGAGTGTACTGCGCTTTTTTTGGAAGCGCGGTAATTACGGCGGCGGCTAAAACTGTGCCCGCGAGGGCGAATCGTAATCCTTGTTTCATAAGGTGTGATTAACTCTGTTTACTTAAAGCATTAAAAATAGGGCGCAACATTCATCCTCGCAAGGCCTAAGCGATGTGCTTTTCGGCGTGATATGAACTGCGCACTAAAGGGCCACTTTCTACAAATTTGAAGCCCATTTCTAGACCAATTTCTTCCAGCTCCTTAAACACCTCTGGGGTAATGAACTCAACCACAGGCAAATGGCGTTTTGTGGGCTGTAGGTACTGGCCTAATGTAATAATATCAACATCAGCCTCACGCAATTCGCGCATGGCTTCAATAACTTCTTCCTTAGTTTCGCCCAATCCTAGCATTATGCCGCTTTTCGTGCGGCGAATGCCTTGCTCCTTCAAGTATTTCAATACCATGAGTGAACGGTCAAATTGGGCCTGTATTCTTACCTTTCTGGTCAACCGACGAACGGTCTCCATGTTGTGACTCACAATCTCAGGGTTCGCCTCAATAATGCGATCCACATTGTGCAACTCCCCTTTAAAATCTGGAATCAGCGTCTCCATCGTGGTTTCTGGGCTAATGCGACGAATGGCTCGCACCGTCTCGGCCCAAATGATCGAACCGCCGTCTGCCAAATCATCTCTATCCACCGAAGTCAACACGGCGTGCTTGATTTTCATCAACTTCACACTACGCGCTACTTTCTCCGGCTCCTCCCAATCCACATTCAAGGGACGTCCTGTAGCTACATTACAAAAGCCACATGAACGAGTACAAATGTTCCCAAGGATCATGAAGGTTGCCGTCCCTGCACCCCAACATTCCCCCATGTTCGGACAATGGCCACTTTCACAAATGGTATGCAGCTTGTACTTATCCACAAGACCGCGGACCTGCTTGTAATTCTCACCGGTAGGCAGTTTTACACGCAACCATTTCGGCTTTTGCAGGCGCTCTTTGGTTGATTTTTCAGTTGTGTTGGTTGGATTATCGACCATATCATTTTAACGCCGTTCGACGTTTTTAGTTCGCTAGTTTTTTACCTCATTTCGCCACTCATCGACAGTCGTTTCGCTCACCCTCTGGTGGGAACCGTACGCCATTACTTTTCCATCCACCAACATAATCAGCTGTGGACTTTCGTGCCACACGTTGAGCTCTTCCGCCAAGGCCAACGACAGGCTGCGCTGGGCAACCACGTCGATATACACCCACTGTTCATTCTCCACCGGATCCACCGTTAACAGGCGCTTCATCGCAAACAAACTCACACTACAACGTGTGCTGTGTTTGTAGATAAAGGTGGTCCCTTTAAAACGCAGAATACCCGCAACTTCTTCCAAAGACTGCGGGTGTACGAACGGAAATTCCGCGCTCTTGGCGGGACTATTATCCCTGTTGCGCTGGAACCTCAACATAAGAGTAAGACGGGCATTTTTCTGCCGTTCCACACGAAGAGAGCGCTAAAAAAGCGGCTGCTACTACAGCCAAAGTCAATACTTTTTTCATCGTTGCGACGATTGAGAATCGTTAATTTGCGTGATGTAAAAATAACGCACAAGACACAAAGTTGTTGCCGAATGTCCACATTCCTTTCCACAATTGATATTCCCCACTGGCGCATCCTCTTCGAGAGGGTGCAGAAAGAGGCCTATTGGAAGGAGTTATTGGACCAATTAGCTCACGACGCCCAACACCACATTCTATACCCGCCCACTGACCATATTTTCAAAGCCCTCGAACTTTGTCCCGCCCACCAAACCAAATGCATCATTGTCGGCCAGGACCCGTATCACGGACCAAGACAGGCGCATGGCCTTTCTTTCAGTGTCCCGAACGGGCAAAAAATCCCGCCCTCTCTGCGCAACATCTTTAAAGAGTACCAGAGTGATCTTGGGTTTGAGGAGCCGGGCGGTGGGTCGTTGGAAGTTTGGGCGAAGGAGGGGGTTTTATTGCTCAATGCGGTGCTCACCGTGCGGGATGGAGAACCCGGCTCCCATCAACATTGGGGTTGGGAGAAATTTACAAGAGCGGTGATTCGTTTTGCGCTGGAGCAAAGCCCCGATGTTGGATTTATTTGTTTTGGGAAACCCGCGGAGAAATTAATTAAGGAGTCTTTGGAGGGGCTGGAAGCAAGGCCGGTAGTCATCACTACCCCACACCCCTCTCCACTGAGTGCATACCGAGGATTTTTTGGCAGTAAACCCTTCACAACTTTTAATAACAAACAGCTTGAAAAGGGGCGAGAAATTGTAAATTGGGAATTGCCCTCGTCGCCACAAACATCCTTGTTTTAACCCTGATAATCAGATTTATAGATGCCTTATACCGATGTGATTTTCCCCCTGCTAATCGTAGTGCTGCTCGCCTATATCATTTTGAAGATGCGAAAAGGAAGTTCGGGCGTTGTGGCCGGGTCGGAAGAGTTGCCCGGTTGGGCGGAACAGCAATTGGCTGAGGGTAAAGCAAAGGTAGAGACCTTGAGTCAAGAGTTAAAGATGAAGGAGGAGGCATTGGTACAACTACAAATTTCATCGGCCCAAGAGATTGCCGGTTTAAAAGGCCAATTGAATGCTGCCAAGGAAAAATTAGACACCATTCAAAAACTTCATCAGGAGCAAAAAGCTGAAGCTGAGAAGTCTAAGGAGGCGATGAAGAACGAATTCAAGGTATTGGCAGAATCCATTCTCGAGGAGAAGAAAAAGCAGTTCAAGACGACAAATTCAGAGGAGTTGGACAAACTGCTCGCACCCTTTAAGCAGAAACTCGAAGATTTTGAGAAGACCGTCAAGGACAATCACGAAAAGGAAGTGAAATCTACCTCAGCGTTGATGGAGAACATCAAATCCCTAAAGGACATGAACGACAAGCTCTCCGAAGAGGCGAGCGGATTGGCGAAAGCTTTGCGCGGGGACAATAAAAAACAAGGAAATTGGGGTGAATTTGTGTTGGAGCGCGCGCTGGAGATGAGCGGGTTGCAGAAAGACAAGGAATACTTCGTGCAAAACAGCGAAACCACTGATGAGGGGCGTCGCTTGCAGCCGGATGTTATTATTCAACTGCCCGGGAATAAGAAGATCATTATTGACTCCAAGGTATCGCTCGTGGCATGGGATAATTTCATTAATGCTGAGAATGAGGACGATGCCGCATTGAACATGAAGGCACTATCTAACAGCGTTCAGGCGCATATTAAAAACTTAAGCGATAAGGATTACCCACAGCTCTACGGCGGCGATACTCCGGAGTTTGTGTTGTTGTTTATTCCAATTGAGGCCGCGTTTATGGAGGTGACGAAATACGATCAAGGATTATATGAGTATGCATTCTCGAGAAAAATCATTGTTGTCAGCACCTCTACCCTGCTGGCTACCTTAAAAACCATAGCCATGGCGTGGCGTCAAGAGAAACAGACGAAAAACGTTATGGAAATCGCGGAGGCTGGCGGAAAATTATATGACAAATTTGTCGGCCTAAGTGAAGATTTGAAAAAACTTGGCACCCAATTCCAAACGGCGCAAAATACCTACCAAGACACCATGAACAAGATGATGGACGGCCGCGGTAATTTGATTAACCAGGTGGAAAAGCTCAAAAAATTGGGCAGTAAAACAAAAAAAGAACTAGATAACCGCATGGTCGATAGAGCTGAGCTCGGCGAGTATTCCGACCGTCAAATAGAGGAAGGAAATTCCGATCATTAATATGGCCAAGGACCAATTAATCTATGGGCTACGTCCCATATTACAGGCACTTCAGGACAATCAAACTCTAGGAAACGTCTTTCTTCAAAAAGGAATTGGCGGCGCGCTTTACACTCAACTAGAGGGAGAGCTACGTTCGGCAGGTATCGCACCGAAATATGTACCGGTGGAAAAGCTCAATCGCCTCACCCCGGGAAACCACCAAGGTGCCGTGGCCTATCTCAGCCCTATTGAGTTTCAAGATTTGGAAATGACCATCATGCAAGTCATTGAAAGCGGTCGTAAGCCTCTAATACTAGCGCTCGACCGCATTACCGATGTACGCAACTTTGGTGCTATCGCACGCACTGCAGAGAGCGCAGGTGTTCATGCTATTGTCATTCCTAAAAACGACAGCGCTCCAGTAAATTCAGATGCTATTCGCACCTCAACCGGGGCGCTCTTGGAACTTCCCGTATGTAAGGTTGGACACATGAAAGATGCCGTATTCCTCGCTCAGAGCTTAGGCTTGAAAATTATCGCAGGTACGGAAAAATCGGAGGAAGATATTTATGGCGCACCTTTTAACGAGGGCTGTATGTTGATCATGGGTAACGAAGAAACGGGCGTACACAAAAGCCTATTGCAATTGGCGGATCATAAAGCGAAGATTCCTATGATGGGTACGATCAATAGTTTGAACGTAAGTGTGGCCACCGGGATTTTATTGTACGAAGCCGTAAGACAAAGACAATGATGAAAAGAATTGGACTCCTAGCACTACTCCTACTAAGCGTTGGCGTCAAGGGCCAATTCAACTGTCAATCTAACAAACATGCGCCGGCCAGCATGCAAATGACCGCGCCCATTGATTATAATTCCCGTTCAGATACAGCCGATCTTGTGGAGCTCAACCTCTATTTGAACACCACAGATTTCGCCAACAAACAACTCAGCGGTGTGGCCCAATACCAGATAGGTGCCGAGATGAACTTTAACTCTTTGCGCTTTGACCTCATAGGATACACAGTGGATAGCGTATTGAGCCCAACTGGTCCCTTGAGTTTCACACAGACCGCGAATCATGTTACCGTGCATAAAAGCGCTTACGCAGGGGCCATACTCCACTGGACATTTTACTACCATGGCACCACCACCAAAGATGCGAGCGGTTGGGGCGGCATCCATCACGACGGCGCCTATCAATATAATCTTGGGGTAGGCTTCGCCGCAAATCCCCATGTATACGGAAGAAGCCTATTCCCTTGTTTTGACAACTTCCGTGAAAAATGCACCATTGAAGAGATGTACATCACAACCCTTCCCGGGAAAGTTGGGGTGAGTAATGGCATTTTTGACCGAGTAGATACGCTGAGTAATGGCAATCTTACTTGGGTATGGAAAGGTGTCGCTCCCTTACGTTCGTATCTAGTAAGCTTGGCAGTTTCCGATTACCACAAACAAAGCTGGACGCACGCCGGAAAAACATTCGAACTCTACGGTCGTGCTCAGGACACCGCGAACATGACCGCAGGCTTTGTGCACCTCAATAATATCTACGATGCCTTTGTGGAAGAATTTGGCCCCTATGTCTTCGAAAAAGTAGGCTATGCCATGACCATCACCGGCGCCATGGAACACGCAGGGATGATTCATTTACCGCGCACCTTGGCAAACGCCAACCTCAGCGGCGAAGATATTATTGCACATGAGCTGGCTCATATGTGGTTCGGCAACGCCGTCACTACCGAGACTGCGGAGGATATGTGGATCAACGAAGGCTTTGCGGAATTTGGCTCGCATTTCTATGAGGAGAAGGTCTATGGACGACCGCAATACGTAAAAACCGTACAAAACAACCAAGCCCTCGTATTGAAACAAGCAGCACAAAGCGACGGCGGTCACTTAGCCTTAAGCGGAGTCAACCAAAACCAAACCTACGGCACGCATACCTATCAAAAGGGCGCCATGGTTGCCCACAACTTGAGAGAATTTCTAGGCGATAGCCTTTTCAGCCATGCGGTAAAACAGCTCATAGCCACCAACACTTTTGGCAACTATAACGCGAACACCTTCAAAGAGTCCTTTGAGAATTCCACGGGGGTAGATTTGGATGATTTTTGGAACGATTGGATCTATAATCCTGGCTATCACGGTGTGCACGCAGAGCTCACCTATGGGAACAATGCGAATTGGTCCTCGAATCAAAAAAGTGTTCAGCTGCACCACCTCTCAGCCCATCTACCTGGCACCTACAGTGCTTCTCAAAACACCACTCCGGTCAACATCTATAAACACAGCTACAACAACGGGCACCTCGGTAAGGTGAGCCTTGGCACTTCCGAGAATTTTCCTGCCACTTCTGCCAATGGTACCTATTATACAGGTCAGGCTGACCTTGGCGCCGGAAGTGATTATTGGATTTCCGTCAATGATAGTGCCGAAAGTCTAGGTACCTCGGTATACGATTCATTCAAATGGTCGGATTTGAACGGCACCGCTACCCTGCCGAGAACAGGTGTAAAAATCACGCCTGCGTCAACCAACAATGGGCTACAAGGTACTTTTTATGTTTGGCACCATATCGTGGAAGGATTGCATCCTGATGGCGTAACGACGAGCAAGGACCACTTCTACTTCATTGGTTACGAAGGCGCGCATAATCCGCCTGTTTCTCTTAATACCGCCCTTCCGTTTGAGGTTACTTTCCAGTACAATACGAACGCAAACAATGGAGGCCTTGATAGTGACCTGAGTGGTCAGCCTGGAAATAAAATGACTGTAGGTGAGAGCCCGTCAATGCGCTGGATGACCGGTTCTGTGATGAGTAATGTGAGCAATCAAACCTTAGGAAACTTCGGAATAGGCAACCTCACCTTCACGCCACAGCATTTAGCTCGCTACTACTTCATCATGAATACGTCCAACATTGGAATGGAAGAGCAAAAGGAAGATGGTTTAAAGCTCTACCCAAACCCCAGTGAGGGCCGATTAAAAATAAAAACTAATCTTGGCTCAGCTCAGTTGCAATACGAAATCAGCGACATGAGTGGCAAGTTGGTAGATCATGGTTCGTTAGACCATACAAATGGCACCAGTGAGCTATCACTCGCCAAAGAAATGAACAAGGGCACTTACCTATTTCGATGCGACGCAGGAAGCGCAAAGTTCAGCCTGCGATAAGACCTACTTCAAGACGAGCATTACGGGACAGTGATCGCTACCCATTACCTCGTTCAAGATTTGTGAATCGTTAACGCGGTCCATGAATCCTGCACTGACCATGAAGTAATCCAAGCGCCAGCCCACATTTTTCGAGCGAGCTCCACCACGGTAGCTCCACCAGCTGTACTTCACCGCATCTGGATACAACGTTCGGAACGTATCCACAAAACCTGCATCAATCATGGTCGTCATGCCGTCGATCTCCGCTTGCGTATACCCGGGAGTCTTGTTGTAATTCGATTTTGGATTCTTCAAGTCTATTTCCTGGTGTGCCACATTCAAATCGCCACACACTACCACAGGCTTTTTCTCCTCCAACTTTTTTAGGTACGCCAAGAATGCCACGTCCCATTCCTGGGTGCGGTAATCCAAACGCCTGAGACCTGAACTCGAATTTGGGACATAGGTAGTCACGTAGTAGAAGTCCTCGTATTCCGCGGTAATGGCACGACCTTCATTATCGTGCTCCGCAATGCCAATACCCATCGTTACGGACAATGGCTCTACTTTAGATAGAATCGCCGTACCGCTATATCCTTTCTTCTCCGCGCTAAACGCATAGATATGATAGCCCTTCAACTCCGCCAAGGCTTCCTCCACCTGTTCCGGTGTAGCCTTGGTCTCCTGCAATCCCACGACATCACAGTCCAATTCGTGCAGGTCTTCAATTAAAGTTTTTCCAGCAGCGGCGCGTACGCCATTGACATTAAACGAAAGTAATTTCATTTACATATTTCTTCTATACTGTCCGCCAACTTCGAACAGTGCATTGGTAATCTGACCCAGTGAGCAATGCTTCGCCGCCTCCATCAGAACCTCGAAAATATTCTCATTCTGAATCGCAGCCTCCTGAATGTGCTGCAACACTTCCTTCGCTCTCGCGGCCTTACTCTTGTGCAGTGCTTCAAGCATGGCAATCTGGAATTCTTTTTCTTCTACAGTGGCTCGAATAACCTCCGCAGGAATAATGGTTGGAGACCCCTTTTTGTTCAAGAAAGTATTCACTCCAATAATTGGGAACTCCCCGGTATGTTTCAACATTTCATAGTGCAAGCTCTCCTCTTGGATCTTGCCGCGCTGGTACATGGTTTCCATCGCACCCAACACGCCGCCACGCTCCGTAATGCGGTCAAACTCCTGCAACACGGCCTCCTCGACTAGATCCGTCAGCTCCTCGATAATAAAGGCACCCTGAATAGGGTTCTCATTCTTCGCCAAGCCCAATTCCTTGTTGATGATCAACTGGATGGCCATCGCACGGCGCACACTCTCCTCCGTCGGC
This sequence comes from Flavobacteriales bacterium UBA3477, assembly GCA_002378005.1. Taxonomy (GTDB): domain Bacteria; phylum Bacteroidota; class Bacteroidia; order Flavobacteriales; family Schleiferiaceae; genus UBA10364. The sequence continues at coordinate 57,351 of DFQY01000029.1, read as the reverse complement.
GTAGTGATCGCCTCATCATAGGCATTCGTGTGCAGCGAATTACAGTTGTCATAAATGGCATACAACGCCTGTAATGTCGTGCGGATATCGTTGAAATCAATCTCCTGGGCATGCAAACTGCGGCCCGAAGTCTGAATGTGGTACTTCAACATTTGCGAACGCGCATCGGCCCCATACTTGTTCTTCATGGCATTGGCCCAGATACGGCGTGCCACTCGACCTATGACCGCATATTCCGGATCAATTCCATTCGAGAAAAAGAAACTCAAGTTCGGCGCGAACTTATCGATGTCCATTCCACGGCTTAAATAGTACTCTACATAGGTAAAGCCGTTGGCCAACGTGAACGCCAACTGCGTAATCGGGTTCGCCCCTGCCTCCGCAATATGATACCCGGAAATACTTACGCTGTAGAAGTTGCGCACTTGCCAATCGATAAAGTAGCTCTGCACATCGCCCATCAAACGCAGGGCAAACTCTGTCGAGAAAATACACGTATTCTGTGCTTGGTCTTCCTTAAGAATATCCGCCTGTACTGTTCCACGAACGGTATTTAAGGTCTTTGCTTTGATTTCACCATAAGTCTTGGCATCGAGCACTTCGTCACCCGTTACTCCAAGTAAAAGCAATCCAAGGCCATCATTACCTTCTGGCAATTCGCCTTGGTACGCCGGACGGGCAATACCGTGATCATCATACTTGGCTTTCTTTACGGCCTCCACCTTTGATTCCAAGCCATGTTCCTTGATATACACCTCACACTCCTGATCTACAGCCGCATTAATGAAGTAGGCCAAGAGCATCGGTGCGGGACCGTTAATGGTCATCGAAACTGAAGTGGTAGGATTTGTAAGTCGGAAACCACTGTAGAGCTTCTTCGCATCGTCAAGACAACATATGCTCACTCCTGAATTTCCAATCTTACCATAAATATCTGGACGACGGTCTGGATCATTACCATAGAGCGTAACACTATCAAAGGCGGTTGAAAGACGCTTGGCTGGCATTCCTAAACTCACGTAATGGAATCGTTTGTTCGTACGCTCGGGACCACCTTCCCCCGCAAACATTCGAGTCGGATCTTCGCCTTCGCGTTTGAAAGGATAGATTCCCGCTGTGTACGGGTATTCACCCGGCACATTTTCAAGCAATAGCCAACGAAGAATATCTCCCCAGCTGCGGTATTTGGGTAATGCCACTTTCGGAATCTGTGTATGAGACAAACTCTCCGTGTGGGTTTTAATGTTGATGTCCTTGCCGCGCACTTGGAAGGTGTAGACCGGATCTTTGTAGCGCTTGACGGTTTGTTCCCACTGCTGAAGCTTTTCCCAATGGTGTGCATCAAGGTCCATCTTAATGCGGTCGAAGCTCGCTTGCAGCTGGTCTTTGAGTTCCTGATCGTCCAAGCTCTCAATAGAGCGGTGCAAGGCATACAATTTGTCCGCCACCTCAATCTGCGCGCTTATTTGCTCGCGGTGAATGCGGTGACTTTCCGAAATCTCACTGAGGTAACGCGTGCGCTTTGGCGGGATGATGAATATTTTCTCGCTCATCTCCCCGGTAATTTCGAAACTGCTCTCAAACCCGGCATTCGCCTTAGTATTGAGCATTTCGATGATGGCTTTGTACAAGCTGTTGGTACCCGGGTCGTTGAACTGACTCGCGATGGTGCCATATACTGGCATACTTTCCGGATCTGCCTCCCAGAGATTATGGTTGCGTTGGTACTGCTTCTTGACATCACGCAGGGCATCCAAGGCGCCGCGTTTGTCAAATTTGTTCAAGGCAATGAGATCTGCAAAATCCAACATGTCGATCTTCTCCAGCTGTGTCGCGGCGCCATATTCCGGCGTCATCACATACAAGCTGACATCGCTATGGTCTAGGATTTCTGTATCGCTCTGCCCAATTCCCGAAGTTTCAAGAATAATGAGGTCAAAACCGGCCACTTTCAAAATGTCCAAAGCATTTTGCACATGAGCACTCAGAGCCAAGTTCGCTTGTCGAGTCGCCAAAGAGCGCATGAATACATTACCGTGCTTGATGGCGTTCATGCGAATGCGGTCGCCCAATAAGGCACCACCCGTTTTTCTTTTCGAAGGATCTACCGATACCACGGCAATGCGCTTATCCGTAAAGTCCATGGTAAAGCGACGAACTAACTCATCTACCATCGAGCTCTTCCCTGCCCCTCCCGTTCCTGTAATTCCAAGAATAGGCGTGTGTATAACAGCAGCTTTCTCGGTAATTGAAGCCAATGCTTGACCGTGTTGCTCCCCACAATTCTCAGCCGCAGAAATCCAACGCGCTATGGCTGGGTTGCTTGCGCGCTTCAAATCTTCAATACTTCCAGGAAGAGTATCTCCAACCAAAAAATCGGACTGCTCCACCAGATCATTGATCATACCCTGCAAGCCCATCTTACGACCGTCATCGGGATGGTAGAGTCGAGTAATGCCGTACGCGTGGAGTTCTTCAATTTCTTCCGGCAAGATGGTCCCACCGCCACCACCAAAAATCTTGATATGGCCGGCGCCTTTTTCTTGCAACAGATCATACATGTATTTGAAGTACTCCAAATGCCCGCCTTGGTAAGAGGTCATGGCAATGGCATTGGCATCTTCTTGAATAGCTGTATTAACTACCTCCTCAACGGAGCGGTCGTGACCGAGGTGAATGACTTCACAACCGGTACTTTGGATGATGCGACGCATGATGTTAATGGCCGCGTCGTGGCCGTCAAAAAGTGATGCCGCTGTGACGATGCGTACTTTGTGTTTCGGTACGTATGGTGCGGGGTTCTCCATAGTTCTGTGATGTATTTGGGAGCATAAAGATACGGCAGAATTGGCCAATGATTCTTTTCATTATCTTCACGGCAAACCCAAAATTATGAAGCCACTTCGATCCTTACTTTTCTACGTGCCTATTCTCTTGGTATTGATCGTCGATCCTTCGAGTCAAGATATAGGTCTTTGGGTCCGATTCGCTTCTGCCTCAGTCCTCGGATTAGCAGGTATTTACTTATATCGCAATGAGATGAGAAGCGGGTTCACCAGCTTGTCGTTGATGACCATAGCGCTGGTGCTTTCCGTGGTAAAAATTGGCCAAGTATCTGCGCCCAGTGAGCTCTATGGATTCGTGGCGCGCATCTCTTTCCTCGCCGCTTGGATGCTCATCGCAAAAGCTGCTTTTGAAAAGAACAAAACCAATGCCCTCCAAGCCTTGGGAATGGGGAGCCAAATCGCCCTGATCATCGCTTCCCTCAGCATCCTTCCATCCCTCGCAGAGGCCTACCAAGAAAACAACATATACCTCGCCAATGGCCCATTCTTCACACATAAAAACTATGCTGCTGCGACCCTGCTACTCTTGCTTCCCTTTGGATTCCTGGGAACGTTTGAAGGTTCTGCAGGAAAATGGGTGCGCATTGCAGCCCTTGCCCTCGCAGGCATCGCTATACTCCTACTACGCACTCGTGGGGTTTGGTTAGGTGGCCTCGCCATGGCTATAGTAGCCACCGCCCATTACATCATGCAGGGTAATGCTAGACTCAGAAACAACGGTCTGATTGCTCTAGCCATTCTTGTCGTAGGTATAGGTGCAGCTGTGGCCGCCGGAGGCAGCGAAAAAATCTTCAATAGTGATACCATCCAAAGCCGTTTGCATTACTGGAATGCCTCTTGGGAAATGTTCTTAGACAAGCCCATCAGCGGTGTAGGAGGAGGACAGTGGAAGATTGAATATCCGGCCCAAGGACTCAAGGGCACCAACGAAAGTGTGATGAATGGGGTGACCAATATTTTGCGTCCGCACAACGACCTGCTGTGGATGCTCAGTGAAACAGGAATATTTGGCGGCGTTCTCTTTGTCGGCATTTTAGTTATCGGCTTCTGGCAGAACTTTAAAAAAGACGGTAACATATTTATGGCCCTAGTCGTGGTCGGATTTTCCGTCTATGGCTTCGGGGAATTCCCCCTTGAGCGCGCCTCCATGCTTTGGCCGCTAGCAATCGCCCTGGGCTTTGCTTCCACCAACTTGAAAGCACGTCTCAGCAGCCCGACCAATGCCATTCTCGCCAGCACCCTAATCACCTTCGCCCTTATCGTGAGTGCAAGTAGAATGATGAGTGAACGCGAGGCTAAGGAATCCCTGGAAGGCTACATGACCCGCAATGCGCGCATCATGCAGACCAATGCAGAATCGGCCCAAAGTCCTTTCTTTGAAATGGATATTTACAATAATCCCATGGCCTACTTCGAAGGTCTTGGCATACTCAGTGCTAGCGGAAATCGCCCCACTCAGCGTGATGTGAATCGTGCACAAGAGGCCTTCGAGCGCGCCTTGGACATTCACCCTAATCACATGTTGACGTTGAACCAATTGGCCAGTATTCACCGCATGAAAGGCGAACTCAATGAGGCCACCGCACTGTACGATCGTGTGCTCGAAATGAGCCCGCGCAATACTACCGCCGCCTTGAAGCAAATTGAGGTGCAACGCACACTTGGAGATCTCTACGCTTCGCTCGATGCGCTTAAAATGATTGGACCGCAATACAACCCTCAAAATCTGAACGGATTGGGCCCTGAAGCAACCAAAACCCTTCAAGCCTTTGCTAAATCCGAAAACCCAAGGCCGAGCATGCAGGACTTACACCTTAAATTACAGGGGGTCAAACCTGCCAATATGTGGTCAGTTTGGACCAATTGGCGTAAAAAATAGGGGGTTAATTATTTTTTTGGCACCAATTTTGTTTTTCAAATAGAAAGACTACTTTAGAGATATGCAATCACAACGCAATCATACAATCAATTTCATGAACCGCATTTACGTGTGGAACGGGTTGTTATTGAGTGAAGTGAAGGCATAGAATTAGAACATATAACAACCCATAATAGCAAGAGCGCCTTCCGGGGGAAGGCGCTCTTTTTTTTGACTACATCATGAAGAATTTTCTCAACACCGTAAGAAATTCAGGTCCTATCAAAACAAGTGAATTGGTCCAAGTAGACCATACCATGGTTGATGCCTTCGGGAATCTGACCCTCTGGGCATTGATGGATCACATGAATGGAGTGAAGAAAAAACGACTGGAAGCCTTACAGATGAATGAGCAATGGAAGGAGAAGGTGGTAAACATTGATATTAAAATTTACAACGCCGCAGAACTCAATGACCAATTAGCCATTGAAAGTTGCTTCGTACAAAACGGTAAGAAAACCGTAGACCTAAAAGTGTATGTAAGCCGCCAAAAGAAAGGCCAACCAGCCAAGCGCGTCTGTAAGACCATATATACCGTAGCCATCCATAGGGCACGGTAGATCGCAGGACCTGATCTGTTTTTCGTGTGTGAGTGTTACTGGTTATATCTCAGGTAGGTCCCAACTAGGTTCCATAACTCGAACCTAAAAAAAGCCCGGCGCTGCGCGCCGGGCTTTTGTGTTATAGGCTTCGCTGGACAGCCCGCTCGAGCCACAAGACCACCTCAGAAATATCCGCATCCTCCTCAGTGAGATGGATGGCATGCGAACACATACTGCCTGCTTTCATGAGTTGCAGATTTCCCACTGGCTCCTGCCCTTTAATATTGATCCAAACTTCGAACCTGCCCTTGGTGGCTGGCACTAAACACGCCACTTGCTTTGAGGTCCGAATGCTGTAATACTTCTTTTTACCGCTGAGCTCAAATTCCAAACCTGTGGCTTGTAAGCCCTCAACGATGCGCTGATATAATGGTTTCCAGTGCTCCTTGCCCTTAAAGACGCTATCCTCTACTTGGCCTTCATCCATGTGTAGGGAGGTATTCTCTTTAGTCAAGTGAACTACCATATTCGCATGTCCGTGACCAATACCGAATTCCTCTTTCAAGCGCTTGACATTAGCCATGTGCTTCGGCTCGTTCCAAGTACGGACCATATCTACCCAATACGAGATGGGCTGGCCCGTTTTCTTCTCGAGTCCTGCAATGTGGCTATGAATTCCGGCGTTTAGGTCTTGGCTCATCGTTATCCTTTTAAGGCCTCTAAGCGTTGCGTGATCAAGGCTATTTTGCCTTCAGCATCCGCTTGCTTCTTGCGTTCCGAGGTAACAACAGCCTCAGGCGCATTGGAAACAAAGCGCTCATTACTTAGTTTTTTCTCGACGCTCTTCAAGAATCCTTGGGTATAGGCCAATTCCTCTTCGAGCTTAGCAATCTCATCATCAACGTTCATGAAGGCATCGGCCGGGATGGTGTAATTGATCCCACCAACCACAAAGCTGAACGCGGATTTCTTCACCTCGCTAACGGTGGTAATCGTCTTAACATTGGCAAGCTTCATTATAAGCGCATCAAAGGCTGCGTCGTACGCCGTACCCTCGGCGATCTCGATGGTCAGGACCTCTTTCGGAGCGATACCGTTCTCATTGCGTACAGTACGAACACCACTTACGACTTCAGCGAAGTGCGCATATGATTTAAGTATCGCCTGATCTTCCACTTTTAGAGTAGGCCAAGCGGCAAAGTTGATGGTCTCACCATCTTCACGGTTGGCGAGGTTCTGCCACAATTCCTCCGTAATAAACGGCATGAACGGGTGCATGATTTCCAATAGCATGTTGAAGATTGATTTGGTAGCCTCCAACGCTTCCGCTGAGATGTGCTCGCCCTTCGCAGGTTTGACCATTTCTAGATACCACGAACAGAAATCGTCCCAAACCAGCTTGTAGGTCGTCATCAATGCCTCCGACAATCTGTATTTTTCGAAGCTGCTTTCTAGCTCTACAAGAGCTTCGCCAATGCGGTTGCGCATCCATTGTACGGAAAGCGATTCTGAAGTGCTCATGCCCTGGGCACCAGCTTCCCACATGCCTACCAAACGGAAGGCATTCCATACTTTATTCGCAAAGAATGAACCTTGAGAACATAGGTCTTCGTCAAACAATAAATCGTTTCCTGCAGGCGCCGTCATAAGCATACCTACACGAACACCATCGGCGCCATATTTATCGATAAGATCTAGCGGATCCGGACTATTGCCCAGGGATTTAGACATCTTACGACGTTTCTTATCACGAACCATACCGGTAAAGTAAACATCCTTGAACGGGCGTTTTCCTTTGAACTCGTACCCTGCCATGATCATACGTGCTACCCAGAAGAAAATGATATCCTGTCCGGTAACCAGTGTATTGGTTGGGTAGAAATAATCTTCCTCTTCCTGGTTTTCAGAGAATACGCTGTACGGCCATAGCCAAGAACTGAACCACGTATCCATTACATCTTCATCTTGGTGCACCGCATCAGTGCCAAGGGCTGCAACGGCTTCTTCTTTGGTCTTACACACAACTACATTGCCCTCTGCATCGTACCAAGCCGGTATGCGGTGTCCCCACCAAAGCTGACGTGAAATACACCAATCCTTGATGTTCTCCATCCAGTAGAGGTAAGTCTTCTCAGCGTGCGGAGGATGTAGGGTAATATCCTTTGATTTGACACCGTCAATAGCCGGCTTGGCCAAATCTGACATCTTCAAAAACCACTGCATACTCAGGCGCGGCTCAATCACTGCGTCGGTACGCTCACTCCGTCCGACTTTATTTCTAAGGTCCTTGGTTTCGACCAAAAGTCCGGCCTCTTCTAGGGCTTTGGCTACTTTTTTGCGTGCATCGAATCGATCCAAACCGGCAAACTCACCACCGTGTTCGTTCAGCGCAGCGTGTTGATCGAATACATCGATGACTTCCAAGTTGTGCTTCTCGCCCAACATTTGGTCATTCGTATCGTGTGCTGGGGTCACTTTTAGTGCTCCCGTACCAAACTCGATATCCACGTACTCGTCGAAAATAACCGGTACTGCGCGCCCTACTAAAGGAACGATGGCCTTCTTGCCTTTTAAATGCTGGTAGCGCTCATCTTCAGGATTCACACAAACCGCAGTATCACCAAAAATGGTTTCAGGACGTGTCGTTGCTACTTGTAGAGCCTCATCGGATCCTTCAATCTTGTAGTTCATGTAGTACAGACGGCTGTTCTCTTCCTTGTGGATGACCTCCTCGTCGGATACTGCTGTCAATGCTACCGGATCCCAATTCACCATCCTTAGACCGCGGTAAATCATATCCTTTTGGTGCAGGTCTATGAATACATCAATGACTTGCTCGCTGCGCACTTCGTCTAGAGTAAATGCCGTACGGTCCCAATCGCAAGAGGCACCAAGGCGACGCAATTGCTTTAAGATGATACCGCCGTATTCATCGGTCCAATCCCAGGCATGATTCAAGAAATCCTCGCGAGATAAATCTGACTTTTTAATGCCCTGTTCGCGTAGGCGCTTTACCACCTTTGCTTCAGTTGCAATGGACGCATGGTCGGTACCCGGTACCCAACAAGCGTTCAAACCAAGCATGCGAGCACGACGAATTAGAACGTCCTGAACCGTATTGTTCAGCATATGTCCCATGTGTAGTACACCCGTGACGTTTGGCGGAGGAATGACTATGGTATAGGGCTCTTTATCACTGACTTCCGCGTGGAAGTAGTTGTTGTCCAACCAGTGGGTGTACCACTTTGATTCAATTTCTCCGGGGGTATATTTTCCGATTTCGCGCATTGCAAATCTTGGTTTAAAGCGCAAAAATACATTCCTTCTATGACCAATTGGGCTCTAAGACTAAGAGATTGTTAAATTCCTTTGAATAGCTCGGCAAGAATCCTACATTTGAGGCACTAAGATTTAAATGCTTTAGTCCAATGAAAAAATTATTCCTTACCCTATTCGTTGCAATCTTCGCTTTTGCAGCTCAAGCACAAGAAGCTCCTGACGCTCCGGCTGAAGGCGCTAAGATCACTTTCGACAACAATGTCATCAACTATGGTAAAGTAGAAAAAGGTGCAAACGGTACTCGTATATTCAAATTCAAGAACGAAGGTACAGAGCCTCTGGTACTGAGCTCAGTGCGTGCTTCTTGTGGATGTACTACACCTAAATGGACTCGTGAGCCTATAGCTCCTGGTGCTGAAGGTGAAATCCAAGTGAAATACGATACCAACCGCATGGGGAACTTCCACAAGACTGTTACTGTTCAATCGAACGCAACGAACCAAACTGTGGTGTTGACCATCAAAGGCCAGGTTATGAATCCTGAAGCTCAGGAAACTACTCCAGAGAAAAAAGGCGGCAGTGTTATTGCGAAATAACATCCCGAACATTACTTACGGATATCCAAGAAAGCCCTGTATTTTTGCAGGGCTTTTTGTATTAAATACGACCCAAGTATGCCAAAGATTTCAGTTAAAGGCGGGCGCATGCCTTCCAGCCCTATTCGCAAACTAGTTCCATATGCCGAACAAGCAGAGCGCAATGGCAACAAAGTATATTACCTGAACATTGGACAACCCGATATTCAAACCCCAATGGAGGCGCAACGCGCCATTAAGGAAGCGGATGTACCCGTTTTAGCCTACAGCCACAGCGCGGGATTTGCTTCCTTGAGAGCGGGGCTATCAAAGTACTACCACGGCAAGAACCTACCGGTACAAACGGATGAAATCATCGTGACCACCGGTGGATCGGAAGCCTTGTTGTTCACCTTTGGATCGGCCATGGACGAAGGCGATGAGGTCATTATTCCGGAACCGTTTTATGCCAACTACAATGGATTTGCTACCGCGAGCGGGGTCAAAGTCGTTCCAGTGGAATCTTTTATTGAGACCGGATTTGCATTACCTCCAGTAGCTGCGTTCGAGGCCGCTATCACCCCAAAAACCAAGGGGATTTTGATCTGTAACCCTGGCAACCCAACAGGATACTTGTACAGCAAAGAAGAATTAGAACAACTTCGCGACATCGTGCTACGTCACGATCTTTTCTTGATTGCGGATGAAGTTTACCGCGAATTCACCTACGACGGCGAGACACACCACAGCGTCCTTGCTATGGAAGGCTTGGAAGAGCATGCCATCGTGGTAGATAGCTTCTCGAAACGATACAGCATGTGTGGCGCGCGTATCGGCTGTTTAGTCAGCAAGAACAAGGAGTTTATGGCCACGGCCATGAAATTTGCGCAAGCGAGATTGTCGCCGCCGACCTACGCACAAATTGCTAGTGAAGCTGCGTTGAAAACGCCACAAAGCTATTTCGACGAGGTAAACGCAGAGTATGTAGAGCGTCGAAATATATTGGTCGAAGGTCTCAATAGCATCGATGGAGTCTTTTGCCCAAAGCCTAAAGGTGCCTTTTACGCCGTGGCCTCGTTCCCGGTGGAAAGCGCCGAACACTTTGCACAATGGCTGCTCAGTGATTTTAATCATGAAGGAAAAACACTGATGATGGCGCCAGCGGCTGGGTTCTATGCCAAGCCAGAATTGGGTGCAAATCAGGCCCGTCTCGCCTATGTTCTAAATACAGAGGCCTTGACCGATTGTATTGCTATATTAAAGGCAGCTTTAAAAGTATATCCACATCGTAGCAGATAAATTTTACACATTGTGATTGTACAACTCAATCAGAGCTTAGTTAAGCACAACACCTTTGGTATTGATCAAAAGGCCCAACGACTTATATGGGCCCATAGTGCTGATGAAATAAGTAACTATGTAAAACACCATGGATCCCCAGCCTTAGTCCTTGGTGGCGGCTCGAATATGCTGCTAACCCAAGATATAAAAGGGGATGTACTTAAAGTTGACATCCACGGAAGACGTGTAGTTTTTGAGGACGATGAGGTAGTACATATCAGATTTGGTGCTGGGGAGAATTGGCATGAAGTGGTACAATGGACGCTCATGCAAGGACTCGGCGGACTAGAAAACCTTAGCCTAATTCCAGGTAATTGCGGTACTGCACCAGTACAAAATATTGGTGCTTATGGCGTGGAGTTGAAGGATGTTTTTGTGAATTGTGAGGGTGTACTTGTTGAGAACGGTTCATTTTTCACCTTATCAAAAGAAGAAGCCAAATTTGGTTATCGGGATAGCATTTTCAAAAACGAATGGAAGAGTAAGGCTATCATTACACGCATTACCCTAGTACTCACAAAAATAAATCACAAGCTTCGCACAGATTACGGCTCCATTCAAGCAGAGCTCGAAGCAAGAGAAATTACAGACCCTACCCCGAAACAAATCAGCGATGCAGTCATCAGCATCCGTAGAAGTAAACTTCCAGATCCCGCGGAAATAGGCAATAGCGGCTCGTTCTTTAAAAACCCGGTGGTTTCGAAGGAGCTCGCAGATAGCTTGGCCGAACGCTACCCCGACATGCCTTCTTACCCGGCACCGAATGGCATTAAGCTAGCCGCAGGATGGCTCATCGATACCGCAGGATGGAAAGGCTATCGCAATGGTGATGCCGGAATACACGAAAAGCAAGCGCTGGTATTGGTCAATTATGGCGAAGCCAGCGGGGCGGAACTATTAGAATTGGCCCATAAAATCATCGACGATATCCAACAGCGTTTTGGCATCACTTTGCACCCCGAAGTAAATCTTATTTAATGCCAAGTGTTGCGTTCCATACCCTAGGTTGCAAACTGAATTTTGCGGAAACCTCGACCATTGCCAAGGACATGGTAGAAGGCGGTTTTGAGCGCGTAGAATTCCAAGATCCAGCGGACGTATACATCATAAATACGTGTTCCGTCACGGAAAACGCAGACCGTGAGACCCGCAACATTATCGGCCGAGCTTTACGTGCGAATCCCTATGGTTTTATTGTGGTCGTAGGGTGTTATGCCCAATTAAAACCCGAGCAAATCATGGAACTCCCAGGCGTTGACCTTGTCCTCGGAGCCACTGAAAAATTCAACGTACGCCAATTTTTAGGCGCCCTAGAGAAAACCAAAGGAGATGCGGAAGTGCACAGCTGTGAAATTGAAGACGCAAACACTTTCGTATCCAGCTACAGCGCTGGCGATCGCACCCGTGCCTTTTTGAAAGTACAAGACGGTTGTGATTATAAATGCACTTACTGCACCATTCCTTTGGCGCGCGGCATTTCTAGAAGCGACACTTTGGAAAATGTAGTGGCCAAGGCACAGGAGATTGCCGAAGCCGGTATCCCGGAAATTGTGCTCACAGGAGTGAATGTTGGAGATTATGGCAAGGGGGAGTTTGGAAACAAGAAGCACGAGAGTACTTTCTTGGAATTAGTTGAAGCCTTAGATGCCCAAGTGCCGGTGGAACGCATGCGTATTTCGAGTATTGAACCAAACTTACTGCGCGATGAGATCATCACTTTTACTGCGCAAAGCCAAAAGTTCGTCCCACACTTCCACCTTCCCCTTCAGAGTGGCTCGGATACCATTTTAAAGCTCATGAAGCGTCGGTACATGACTGCGCTATACCGCAAACGTGTAGCAGCCGTTAAAGCCGCCAATCCAGATACCTGCATTGGTGTGGACGTCATTGTAGGGTTTCCTGGAGAAACGGATGAATTGTTCACAGAGACATACAATTTGCTGAATGAACTCGACATCAGCTACTTGCATGTATTTACCTACAGCGAACGTGAAAATACCCTAGCCGCTAGTATGGATGGTGCCGTGCCTATTCCTGAGCGCAAGCGTCGTAACAAAATGCTTCGCATTCTAAGCGAAAAGAAAAAACGCGCCTTTTACGAAAGCCAATTAGGCCAGGTACGCCCGGTTCTTTTCGAAGCCGAAAACAAAGAAGGATTCATGTTGGGCTACACCGATAATTATGTGCGTGTAAAGACCTATTGGAATCCACAATGGGCAAATACCACTAAATCATTGAAATTAAATGACATAGGTCCGGATGGAATTATTACCTTAGAGATACCGAAACACGCCGAACATGTCACTGATTTTTCTAGAATTTAGACCGCTTTGCAGCGAAAAAGAGTTTTCCCGATACTGGAGAAGTCTTCGTAGCCGCCATCAAAAAGAAGGCCTTATCCTGCAGAGCAATCTTTTCAAAGTAAGAGAAGGATTGTTCTTAGGCCAAGTTGAATTTGAAGACGTACAACGAACCAATGTATTGTCTTACTATGATTCCAAAGAATCGGAGTCCGATACTTTACAAGGTATGTGCAAGAGCATACGAATGATTTATACTGCAATAAGAGCACAATGATCGACCTTCCTAACCTACGCCCCCAGGTTGAAGATATTGCCCGAACAGCGGGTCACTTTTTAAGAACACAACAAGCCACATTTTCACAGGAGCGTGTATCCCTGAAGAGCCTGAATGCCTTAGTCAGTGATGTAGATAAAAATGCAGAAGAACTCTTAGTTGCTGCACTGAGCAATCTATTGCCTGGGGCAGGATTCCTGACCGAAGAAGGTACCGTCGGCCAAAAAATCAACACAGATTACTACTGGGTTATCGATCCGCTCGACGGTACGACAAATTTCGTCCACGGCCTTCCCATTTTTAGTGTAAGTATTGCCTTGATGCACCAAGACGAACCCGTTCTGGGCGTGGTCTATGAAGTCGGCATGGACGAATGTTTCAGCGCGATTAAAGGCGGCGGCACCACCTTAAATGGCGATACAGTCCATACTTCAACAACAACGGAACTCAAAGACTCCTTGCTGGCAACCGGATTCCCTTATTATGATTTTTCTGGTGTAGCCGGATTTCAAAAGACGCTAGAATACTTCTATCCTCGAACGCGCGGAATCCGACGTATTGGCACCGCGGCAGTCGATCTTGCCTACACAGCTTGCGGCAGATTTGAAGGGTATTTCGAATACGGTTTGAGTCCTTGGGATGTCGCGGCTGGCATCTTATTGGTTCGGGAAGCTGGAGGTCAAGTTTGTGATTACCAAGGGGGTAATGCACCTATTGATTCAAAAAGCATTCTTGCTACGAACAAAGGCGTCTTTGATGATGTTCTAGAAGTAATACAACACAACATTGGCAATGGCTAAAGCTCGCGTATGGGTCCTTCCAGGAATGGGGGCCGATTCCCGTATTTACAGACAATTTTCATTCCCATGGCAGGCCACCTATCTAGAGTGGATCATGCCTCATGAGAATGAATCAATTGCCGCATATGCCGACCGAATGTTGGACCCGCACCCCATCGGTGAGAATGATTTGCTATTCGGATTTAGTCTAGGGGGCATCATCGCTCAAGAGTGGGCCTCTCGAAACAAAGTTCAGCGTGTCGTTATTTTGAACTCCGTCCATTACCAAACTCCACTACGACCCTTTTACGGCCGATTAGCAAAAACAGGAATGTTGAAATGGGCCCCAAAGGAGAGTATTCGCAAGTTCATTTTCTTCATGGCTAGATTGAATAGCCGCCCTCAAGCAGAATTGGACCATGTGCTAGAAATGATGGAGCAATTCCCTTGTGCCTACTACCGTTGGATGCTGCACGCCGTTTTGAACTGGGAGCGACCAGCGCCTCTTTGTCCGGTGGATAGCATCCGTGGGGATCACGATGTGGTGTTCCCCTTTGAGAATAAAAAAGCCGATCACGATTGGGTGCTACCTAATGCCACACACTTGAGTTTTCAGTCTCACACGGCACAAATCGCAAAGTTGTTGAAAGAAGGCGTCGATCCTTTACTTTCCTAAACTTATCCGTGTATTTTTGAATAAATGAAATTTATCCCAACTGCCATTCCAGATCTGTACGAAATCGAACCTCGAGTGTTCGGTGATCATAGAGGCTATTTCTTTGAAAGTTACAGTGATGAAGCCTTTGCGAAAAATGGTATTCAAGTGGAGTTCAAGCAAGACAACGAAAGTTTTTCTAATGCTGGAGTAGTGCGCGGCTTGCATTTTCAACGCCCGCCTATGGCGCAAGGCAAATTAGTGCGTGTGCAACGCGGCAGCCTCTTGGATGTCGCAGTGGACTTACGCAAAGGTTCTCCTACCTATGGAAAGCACCACAAGGTGATACTGAGCGGTGAGAATAAGAAGATGTTGTGGATACCCGCAGGATTTGCGCATGGCTTCGCAACCTTAGAAGACCAGACCATATTTTTATACAAATGCACCAACACCTACAGCCCAGAAGATGAGGGCAGTTTGTATTGGAATGATGAAGATTTAGGGATTGACTGGGGCATAAACGATCCGCAGCTCAGTGCCAAGGATACGGAAGGTCCATCTTTCAAAGACTTTGAAACGCCATTCAGTTATGAGGGGTAAGTGGTACTATGCAATCATCGGTGCCGCAGTGGGCGTGATGGTTATTCTTGTATTTCCCAATGCCGTTAACGATGCACCCCACCCTGTAGAAGTGCGTCCCAGTACGGTCAAGCCCTTTGCCGTACCTAACCAATTATTTTTTGCCAACGAACCCCTTCCTTTAGATAGGTTAGATGTCCAAGAAAAATTGGACCGAGAAGTACTCGTAAACAGTTATTGGCAGAGTAACAACCTTTTAATGCTCAAGCGTGCGGTGAAATACTTTCCCATCATGGAGCCCATTCTCGAGAAAAATGGCATCCCAGATGATTTCAAATACTTGGCACTCATAGAAAGCGGGCTGCAAAACGTAGTGAGTCCTGCAGGTGCTGCCGGGTATTGGCAGATCATGAAAACTACGGGCAGAGAGAATGGCCTCGTTGTGGATCAAGATATAGACGAGCGCTACCACATCGTTAAATCAACCGAAGTGGCTTGTGCTTATTTGAATGAAGCATATGAGCGTTTTGGGAATTGGACCCTTGCAGCCGCCTCCTACAACATGGGAATGTCCGGAACCGAGCATCGATTGGAAGAGCAGCAAGTGGACAATTATTACGACCTACTCTTGAATTCAGAAACTGCTCGCTATGTCTATCGCATTGCTGCGGTAAAACACATTCACGAGAACCTTAATGCCTTCGGATATGTTTTCCATGAGGACCAGGGTTACAAATTTCCTGCGATGGATACCATTGCGGTGGAAGGACCGGTAGAAAGTTGGATTCAATGGGCTATAGACCATGGCGCAACCTACCAGACCTTGCGCGAGTATAATCCATGGATCCGTAATGATCATTGGACCTACAACGCATCAGGGCAAACCATCACCCTCTCGTTACCTAAGAAATAATGAGTGAGAATATAGAGGTATACGGTGCGCGATCTCACAACTTGCGCAATATAGACGTGGAAATTCCACGAAATTCCCTCGTGGTTATTACCGGCCTCAGCGGCTCGGGTAAAAGCTCGCTCGCCTTTAATACCATCTACGCCGAAGGACAGCGTCGTTATATAGAGACTTTCAGTGCCTATGCACGTCAGTTTCTTGGCAACATGGAACGTCCAGACGTCGATAAAATCGAGGGACTTTCCCCAGTCATTGCCATTGAGCAAAAAACCACTTCAAGAAATCCTCGTTCTACCGTAGGTACGGTCACAGAGCTCAGTGATTTCTTGCGTCTATTATACGCACGTACTTCGACTGCTTATTCCTACAAGACTGGCGAAGCCATGATCAGCTATAACGATGCACAGATTGTCGAGTTGATTTCTGAGCGCTTTGTGGGTAAGCGCGTGGCCGTTCTGGCACCAGTGGTACGCGCCAGAAAGGGGCATTACCGCGAATTGTTTGAGCAAATCGTTCGTATGGGTTTCATTAGGGCCCGAGTAGATGGTGAGGTCGTAGAAGTAAGCAGCGGTTATAGACTAGACCGTTATAAAACACATGATATTGAGATTGTCGTAGACCGCATTCGTGTGTCAGCCACAGCAGAGTCTCGGATAGCACAGAGTGTGGAAACTGCGATGGCGCATGGGAAGGGCACTATTGCTGTGTTGGATTTAGACAGCAATGAATTAGCTTATTTCTCAAGGCAATTGATGTGTCCTACGACCGGCATCGCTTATCAAGAACCAGAGCCTAATACCTTCTCTTTCAACAGTCCAAAAGGCGCATGTCCACGATGCGATGGATTAGGAACCACAAAAGAGGTTAATCTCATCAAGATCATTCCTGATTCAGCTGTTTCCATCCGCAAAGGTGGCATTACCCCTATCGGTGAATACAAGAAGAATTGGATGTTTAACCAGTTAGAGATTATCGCGCTCAAGCACGGGTTCTCGTTAGACGACGCGATTTCAAAAATTCCTGAGGCCGCGATGGAGATCATCATGAACGGCTCGAACGAAGTCATGACCGTCGAGCACAAAGCCATTGGGGTAACCAAAGAATACAAGCTGAATTTCGAAGGCATCACAAATTTCATCGAGAACCAAAGCCGCGAAAGCAAGAGTCGCTCCATACAACGTTGGGCGGACGATTACATGGATGATGTGACCTGCGGCAGTTGCGGTGGCGCAAGATTGCGGAAGGAAAGTTTGCACTTCAAAATAGGCGGCAAAAGCATCGCTGATATTAGTGCGCAAAGCCTCACTGCTTTTGGACAGTGGGTGGATGCCTTAGAAGGTACCTATAGCGCTAAGGAATGGATCATTGCCGAGGAAATTGTAAAAGAACTTAAGGCACGCAGCCAATTCCTTTTGGACGTCGGCCTAGGCTACCTAAATCTAAACCGAAGCGCACGAAGCCTCAGTGGTGGTGAAGCGCAGCGTATACGTCTAGCGACTCAGATTGGTTCACAATTAGTCAATGTTCTATATATCCTTGATGAGCCGTCTATTGGCCTTCATCAGCGTGATAATGCAAGATTGATACAATCCCTGCAACAACTTCGCGATATTGGCAACAGTGTGTTGGTGGTAGAGCACGACAAGGACATGATTGAAACGGCAGATCACATTTTGGATATTGGTCCAAAAGCAGGACTGCACGGTGGCGCCATCGTAGCGCAAGGGAAATTAAAAGATATTCAGGCGTCCAACAGCCTCACGGCCCAATACCTCAATGGAAAAAAATCCATCCCCGTACCTGCCGAAAGACGCAAGCCCTCGGGAAGTATCCAATTATTTGGGGCTTGTGGAAATAACCTACAAAACGTAGACCTTGAAATTCCTTTAGGCGTGTTGACCTGTGTAACGGGAGTTAGTGGTAGCGGAAAATCTACCCTGATCAACGGCACGCTATATCCTATTTTAAATGCCGCCATTTTTCGCGCACTGAATAAACCTCAGCCATACGAACGCATTGGGGGAATTGAACAGATTGACAAGATTATTGATATAGATCAGAGTCCTATTGGCCGAACACCGCGCTCCAACCCCGCCACCTATACCGGTGTTTGGTCAGAGATTAGACAGTTGTTTGCGGGGCTGCCTGAGAGCAAGGTGCGTGGATATAAGCCAGGGCGTTTCTCTTTTAATGTAAAGGGCGGTCGCTGTGAGACCTGTGAAGGGGCCGGTTTGCGAACCATTGAAATGAATTTCCTACCCGACGTTTATGTGCACTGTGAAACTTGTCAAGGCAAACGATTTAATCGCGAAACCTTGGAGGTACGCTACAAGGGCAAGAGTATTTCGGACGTCTTGGACATGAGTATTGAAGATGCCTTAGTGTTTTTCGAACATGTGCCAAAAATTCATCAGAAACTAAGTACACTCGTAGATGTAGGTCTGGGATACATAAAATTAGGCCAGCCTAGCACTACGCTTAGTGGTGGTGAAGCGCAGCGCGTGAAATTGGCCACTGAACTTAGTAAGAAAGATACCGGGAATACGTTATACATCTTGGATGAGCCCACCACTGGGCTGCACTTTGAGGATGTACGCGTACTGATGGAAGTAATACAGCGTTTGGTGAGCCACGGCAATAGCATCATCATCATCGAGCACAATATGGACGTCATTAAGCAAGCTGATCATATTGTGGACCTAGGACCGGAGGGTGGCTCTGGAGGAGGACGAATTGTCGCTAAGGGAACTCCCGAAGAAGTTGCACAGCATCCTGAAAGTATAACAGGCCAATTTCTTAAATTAGAATTGGAACTATAACCTAAATCAGAACTTATGAACCACCAACCACGCAAATCATGGACAGAAATCGAGAGCCATAATAGCTGGGGGTTATTCAAAGTCATGGCGGAGTTTGTCCATGGCTATGAAAACCTCAGCCGAATCGGCCCTAGTGTCAGTATCTTTGGAAGCGCCCGCACAGATAAAACCGAACCCCAATACCTCCAAGCAGCAGAGGAAATCGCCTTTCAATTGGCCCAACGCGGCTTTGGGGTGATTACCGGCGGTGGTCCTGGGATTATGGAGGCCGCCAACCGCGGTGCACAAAAGGGCAAAGGACCATCGGTCGGTTTGAACATCGACCTGCCTTTCGAACAGAGCTCCAACCCTCACATTGACCGCGACAAGAACCTCAACTTTGATTATTTCTTCGCTCGTAAGGTCATGTTCATCAAATACAGCCAAGCCTTTGTGGTCATGCCAGGCGGATTTGGCACCTTGGATGAATTATTCGAAGCTGTCACGTTGATTCAAACTGGAAAAATCGACCGATTCCCTATGATCCTCGTCGGTAAAGACTTCTGGGCCGGACTTAAGGATTGGGTTGAAAACACCCTTATAGCAACGGGTAAAATTTCGCCCAACGATACAGACCTACTTCACCTAGTGGATACACCAGAGGAAGTCCTCACTATCATTGAAGACTTCTACCGCGAGAAGGGATATACGACAAATTTCTAGGGCAACAAGAGCAACGGGAAGCGTCGGAATCCATAATTCCCGTCCAAGGCAAGAATGTAATGACCATGAGGCAGTGGTGGCAATTCCACACTGCCGCCCATGGTTTTACCATAATAGACCTTAACACCAGCTGTATTGAACAAGGTAAATGCAGCATTCTCCACACCATTTAAGGTAAACTTGCCTTGGGTAGGATTCGGCTTAATGACAATAGGTGCTTCTGCTTCTTCGCCTATGCCGACATTGTTGACATTCAGCAAAGCCACTCTAACCGTATCGAAAATCCCCCTTACCCATTGGTATTGCTGTCGATGAGTAACGAAACCAGGCATACTCACAATCAAACTATCTTGGACCTGCAGCGGCGTTCCGATATCCGCTAATCCGTCAATGTTGCTTTCCACTGCTTTACCGAGCTTATCAAAGGAAATGTTGACGTTGCTCATTGGAGCTTTGGTGATGCTATCGTACACCACAACATGCAATCGTGAAGCCTCCACATAGGTAGGCTCGAGCACCCACAAGCCTTCTTCAATGTCGGAACAGATGATGAGGTCTGATTCGAAATAAGGGTAGGCACCCCAATTCCCATAAAAACCACCTCCAGAGAAATTTGGAGAGGTATCAAAGTACCCCACTTCCACAAGCAACTCGGGATATTTCGCATCTACAATCTGAACGCCTGAGGTATAATAAGAGGTCACCACCCATTGGCCACGTACATGCGCATTGTGTGGAATAACTCCAGAATCCAATGAAGATTGAATGCGGTCAAGCTCAGTAATATTGTTCAAATCACTAACATCATAAGCACTGAGGAACGCTCCCCCCACCTCGTCTGTACAAAACAGGGTATTATTATCGTCTGAAATCCAAGTATTGTGTGTGAACGAGTTTGGCGTACCATGCGTCGCCAACGTCAATGCAGAGTCCTTTTGGGTCACATCCACCACTACGAATTTCCCAGTATAGACCGCTGAACCCCATAGTGTATCTCCGCGTACCATTCCGTCGTGGAAATAGTAATCATCATAAATGCCCACCACCGTTGGGTTCCAAGGATCGCTATTCAAATCCAAAATCAATGCACCACCATTGCCAATGTTTGCTCCAAACAAATAGCAAAAGCCGTTCTCATCGATATACAGGTTGTGCGCCGTCTTCAGCGTATCCCATACTCCTCCCGGATACTCCACCGGATAATTGATGTTCTTATATGTGGGAACAGGGTTATCGACGCTGTCCATATCAATAATGAGCAATCCGTGCTCTGGGATTTGATTCCAAGCATAGGGACTATCATGGGTGATGTAGGCATAATGCCCCCAAGTTTTCAAATCACGCCAGATGCTATATGGTCCTTGAACAAACTGCTTTTTCACCGGCGCCGTCGCCACCCTAATGTCCACAATACTTACCCCTGCAGTGGTTCCCACCAAGGCATACTCAGTAGCACTGGCCGAATCTGTATATCCCCAGATATCATTATTGTCATTCAAGTAGGTCAAATGACTTTTTTGAACAATGTTGAAACTCTGTTGGGCACTAGCGCCGATGCAAGTCAGGAAACTTAGGCTTAGGAGTAGGTGTTTCATGTTAAAAATCTAAAGTAATCTGTGGCGCTTCATCGTCTGCACTATAAGAACCCTTGTTTTGCTTTGGAGGTTCAGGTTTAGGAACTAATTCTTTTAATTCCGCTTTCTTCTCCACCTCAGCAGTGGACAACTGCTGCTCTATCGAAGGCGCAGCGTCTTGAACTTCTGCCTCTGGTTCCTCGACACTAGGTCCCGCAGGGGCGATATCCGGCAGCTCCTCTACGGCCACCTCTGGCTCATCTAGGGGCTCCAAGCCTACAATCTTGTTCAAGGTATCGGTAGTCAGCTGGTTTCCTTTTGCCTTAACGCCTTTGACCGAAATGAATTCGCTCAACAATACCTCCTCAGGATCTTTCTCGGCACCTTTTTGTTTTCGATACACCATCTCAATCCTCGGCAAGGATGCATTGCTCAGATAAACCAACTCACTTTTCGGATGTGCGGTGATGATGTTTTCTTCCTTATCTCCACCTTCCCAAAGGAATCGTTTAACAAAGTAGCGGCCCTTCTCACCGTCAAAATACACGGCACTCAACGGGCGATCCACTTCCAATTTTTCCAAGTAGATCATATCCGGATCGAAATGCAAGGTCAGCTCCGGTACCATCACCTTTAATGCACCATTTTTCTCTGCGATAAGGATGCGGTCCTCTCCTTTGAAGGAGCCGATTAACCTGCCTCGTCCATCGCTGTTCAATCGCTGCACTGTCTCGTCGAACCAGACTTTGCGTGCTTCAAGAGTACTCTCTCCGCGCTCTTTAAGCTCAACGCGCTTGACAGGGAATTTCGTGGCAATATTTCCCTTAGAACCACGGCCCTTCACGGCAATTTCAGAGAAGTCAAGGTCGAATTTGAGTTTTTTAAGCTTGGCTAATTGTCTCAAGAGCACCGTCACTACCTCGGCTTCCCCGTTCGGGTTTGCCGTGAAGTATAGCAGCTTTGAGCCCTTATTTCCCTGTGTAATGTCGTATTCGCGATCTCGAGTTATACTGGTCACGGTAAAGCGCTTGACATAGCTCACTTTCGAGGTTCCATCATAGTATATGGCATTATATACCGTGCGATCGTCACCCTTCTTCCATACCGCTACATATTCGATATCTTTTCCAAAAAAGGCCTTGTCCTTCACCTTGCTTACGCTGAATTTACCATCACTTCGAATGACGATAATATCATCGATGTCGGAACAATCGCATACGTATTCGTCGCGCTTCATACCATAACCTACGAAACCTTCCTCGCGGTTCACATACAACTTCTGGTTGCGAATCACCACTTTAGCAGCTTCCACGCTATCGAAGGCGGCAATCTCAGTTTTGCGCTCGCGGCCTTTTCCAAATTTCTCTTTAAGGTCTTTGAAGTAATTGATCGCAAACTCTGTCAAGTGCCCTAAATCATGCTTCACCGCGTCAATCTTGCCTTCGAGCTCAAGAATCTTATCATTGGCCTTGTCGCTGTCGAATTTAGAGATGCGCTTGATCTTGATTTCGGTCAATCGCACGATATCCTCATCCGTAACCTCTCGCATGAGGTGTTTCATGTGTGGCGTAAGTCCTTTGCGGATGAACTCGATGACTTGTTCCCAAGTCTCGGCCTCCTCAATATCGCGGTAGATCTTGTTCTCAATGAAGATACGTTCTAGTGAGGCGAAGTGCCATTGCTCTTGCAGCTCAGAAAGTCTGATTTCTAGCTCGGCCTTGAGTACCTCACGCGTCGCCAAGGTACTGCGCTTCAATACCTCACGAACTCCGACAAAAAGCGGTGCATCCTCATAGATACTACATGCCAAAGGCGCAATGCTCACCTCACAATTGGTGAAGGCGTACAAGGCATCGATGGTCTTATCCGGACTGATCCCTGGCGGCAAGTGCACCAAAATCTCCACGTTTTCTGCCGTGTTGTCCTCGATTTTTTTGATTTTGATCTTGCCCTTATCATTGGCCTTCAAAATACTGTCGATCAAACTCTGCGTCGTCGCGCTGTACGGAATCTCCGTGATGACAAGGGTATTCTTATCGAGTTGTGAAATGCGTGCGCGTACTCGGACCCTAGAACCGCGCTCCCCATCATTGTAGTTGGAGAAATCTGCAATACCTCCTGTGGGGAAATCTGGATAGAGTTTAAAGCTCTTCTCCTGCAACACCTTGATGGAAGCATCTATGAGCTCGAGGAAGTTATGGGGCAAAATCTTCGTACTCAAACCCACGGCAATCCCTTCCACCCCCATGGCAAGGAGCATAGGAAACTTCATCGGCAAATACAACGGCTCGTTCGCACGACCGTCATAGGATAATTGCCATTCTGTGACTTTCGGGCTGTATGCAACATGAAGGGCAAACTTGGTCAAACGTGCCTCGATATAACGAGGTGCTGCCGCACCATCACCGGTCAATATGTTACCCCAGTTCCCTTGACAGTCGATCAAGAGGTCCTTCTGCCCCATCTGCACCAGGGCATCCCCAATAGAGG
The DNA here is from genome assembly GCA_002378005.1 of Flavobacteriales bacterium UBA3477. Taxonomy (GTDB): domain Bacteria; phylum Bacteroidota; class Bacteroidia; order Flavobacteriales; family Schleiferiaceae; genus UBA10364. Next base: position 33,765 of record DFQY01000029.1, on the reverse strand, counting down.
CATCCCCGTGCGGGTGGAAGCGCATGGTCTGGCCGATAATGTTGGCCACTTTGTGGAAGCGACCGTCGTCCATCTCTTTCATGGCGTGGAGCAAGCGACGCTGCACCGGCTTCAAACCATCGTTCAAGGCAGGAACCGCGCGCTCCAAAATCACATAGGAGGCGTAATCAAGAAAATAATCTTCATACATCCCACTAACCCTAGTAATACGAGTGCCCTCCTCTTCTTGGGCAGCATCTGGGGTCAATTCAGGATCAAAATCTTCGGGGCTTTGAATGTCGTCACTCATCAGTTCAGCAATTCCTCTTCCAGGTTTTTCTCTACGCGCAGATTGTCAATGATAAACTCCTGGCGTTTCGGGGTATTTTTCCCCATGTAGAATTCCAACAAATCGTCGGAAGTATAATCTTTACTAATCATCACAGGCTCTAGGCGGATGTCCTCACCGATGAAGTATTTGAACTCATCCGGTGAAATTTCACCCAATCCTTTAAAGCGCGTAATCTCAGGTCGCGGACCTAAATCCGAAATAGCCGTATTCTTCTCCTCCGGGGTGTAGCAGTAGCGCGTTTCCTTTTTGTTTCTCACACGGAACAGCGGCGTTTGAAGAATATACAGGTGCCCTTCTCGGACCAATTCTGGGAAGAACTGCAAGAAGAATGTGATGAGCAGCAATCGAATATGCATACCGTCCACATCCGCATCTGTAGCGATGACCACATTGTTGTATCTCAAATCATCCAACCCGTCCTCAATGTTCAAGGCCGCCTGTAGCAAGTTGAATTCTTCGTTTTCATACACCACTTTCTTGCTCAACCCATAGCTGTTCAAAGGCTTCCCTTTTAAAGAGAATACGGCCTGCGTATTCACGTCACGGCTCTTGGTAATCGAACCGGATGCACTATCACCCTCGGTAATGAACAAGGTGGTCTCCAAGCGACGGTCTTCCTTTCCAGGCTTCGCATCATTCAAGTGGGCGCGGCAGTCGCGCAATTTCTTGTTGTGGAGCGAAGCTTTCTTAGCACGTTCTCGGGCCAATTTTCTGATGCCCTGTAAATCCTTGCGCTCGCGTTCCGCACGCTGAATTTTCTTGAGAATGATTTCCGCAACTTGCGGATTGCGGTGCAGGTAATTATCTAAATGTTCTTTTAGGAAATTCCCCACAAAAGTTCTCACATGAATCTCACCAGGGGCCATTTCCAAAGAGCCCAATTTTGTTTTCGTTTGCGACTCAAAAACCGGTTCGATAACCTTGATCGAAATGGCCGCAATGACGCAAGCGCGAATATCCGCCGCATCAAAGTTTTTGTTGTAGAAGTCTCGAATCACATTCACTATTCCCTCGCGGAGTGCATTTTGATGCGTACCCCCTTGGGTAGTGTGCTGCCCGTTCACGAAGCTATAATACTGCTCGCCTTGCATGCGCTCGTTGTGTGTAAAGGCAATCTCAATATCCTCCCCTTTCAAGTGAACGATATCATGCAATGTGTTTCCATCCAAGTTGTCCTGGAGCAAGTCTTTCAACCCGTTCTCGGAATAGAATTTCTCGCCGTTCAAATACAGGGTTAGTCCAGGATTGAGGTAGGCGTAATTCCACATCATCTTCTCCACGTACTCGATCATGAAGCGGTAGTTGTGGAAAATATCAGCATCTGGGCGGAAGGTTATTTTCGTCCCCTTGCGCTGGCTGCTTTCCTCGATGGCATCATCTTCGGTTAGCTTCCCGTATTCAAACTTGGCACGTTTGGTTTTGCCGTCGCGATAGGCTTGTACTGTGAACTCTGTACTCAAAGCATTCACGGCTTTGGCACCTACCCCGTTCAGACCAACAGATTTCTTGAAGGCCTTACTGTCGTATTTAGCACCAGTGTTGATTTTAGACACCACGTCCACCACCTTACCGAGAGGAATCCCTCGACCGTAATCGCGCACAATAACCTGACCGTCTTGGATTTTTACTTCGATGGTCTTTCCAGCCCCCATGACGAATTCGTCGATGGAGTTGTCAAGAACCTCTTTGAGCAGGATATAAATGCCATCATCGGGACTCTTTCCATCGCCCAATTTTCCAATGTACATCCCCGGGCGTAGACGGATGTGCTCGTCCCACTCTAACGACCGGATATTATCCTCGGTATATTGTGCCTCTTGTGCCATAAAATTTCTTGGAATTCAAAGAATCCAATTTAACAAGAGGTGCCCTATTTTACGCGGTGTACAAGCCGAATCTATGCACAGGTTTTACACATTGAAACGGAAGTGCATCACGTCGCCATCATGAACGATGTATTCCTTCCCTTCTACGCGCATCTTACCCGCCTCTTTTACAGCACTTTCGCTTCCTAATTGGTCATAATCTGAATAGCTGATTACCTCAGCACGAATGAATCCTTTTTCGAAATCGCTGTGAATAACTCCTGCCGCCTGGGGCGCAGTCATGCCTTTCTTGATGGTCCAGGCGCGAACTTCCTTCACACCAGCAGTAAAATAGGTCTGCAAATTGAGCAATTCATAGGCCGCGCGAATAACGCGATTCACACCGGCATCTTCTAAGCCCAATTCCTCCAAGAACATCTGCTTCTCCTCGTACGTTTCTAGTTCAGCGATATCAGATTCAGTGCTCACGGCAATATGAATACATCCCGCGCCCTCTTCCGTTGCCATAGCTTGCACTGCTTCGACATGAGCATTTCCCGTCTTTGCAGAGCTCTCGTCCACGTTACACAAGTACAAGACGGGCTTATCGGTTAGAAGTTGCATTTCTTTCAACAACAATGTTTCACGGTCGTTTCTTTCGAAGCCGCGAACATTGCGTCCCTCCTCCACATATTTGACCAAACGCTCCAAAGACTCCACATTCAGTTTTGCATCTTTTTGGCCACTTTTGGACATTTTTTTGGCTTTTTCGAGTCGTTTTTCGATCGTTTCGAGGTCTTTTAGCTGTAATTCCGTATCGATCGTCTCCTTGTCACGGATAGGATTTACACTCCCGTCAACATGGGTTACGTTGTCATTCTCGAAACACCTAAGCACATGGATAATGGCATTTGTTTCACGGATGTTCCCCAAGAATTGGTTCCCTAATCCCTCCCCTTTCGAAGCACCGCGAACCAAACCGGCGATATCGACGATTTCTACGTTGGCAGGTTGCACGCGTTCCGGGTTAACCAATTCTGATAAGCGCTCCAAACGCACATCTGGCACGGTCACCTGACCCACGTTGGGTTCGATGGTACAAAACGGATAGTTCGCCGCCTGCGCTTTTGCACTAGACAAACAGTTGAATAAAGTGCTCTTACCTACGTTTGGTAAACCGACAATGCCACATTTCATAATTCGAGGATTAAGGGCGCAAAGATAGTCCGATTCTTTGTTAGCAACGTGTGTATATGTGGTCATTCAAAAAAATTACCCCTCGGGCAACATACCTTATTTTTGAACGTATAAGAAATAACACTTTTCACATGTCAGCACAAGACCTACAAGCCGTTGTATCACAAGTCCGCAGAGATATCGTAAGAATGGTTCACGCCGTAAATTCTGGGCACCCTGGAGGCTCCTTAGGATGTACAGAATTTCTCGTTGCTCTGTACTTCGAACAGATGAACCACAATGCCAAATCTTTTTCAATGGACGGCGTGGGTGAAGATCTATTCTTCCTTTCAAACGGACACATTTCACCAGTGATCTACAGTGTGTTGGCTCGTGCCGGATACTTCCCCGTGGAAGAATTGGCCACCTTTAGAAAAATCAATACTCGCCTTCAAGGACACCCTACTACGCATGATAACCTACCCGGTATTCGCATTGCTTCGGGGTCATTAGGGCAAGGGATGAGTGTCGCTATCGGTGCTGCCGAGGCGAAAAAACTCAACAAGGACAATAGCATCGTGTACACCCTCCACGGCGACGGTGAGTTGCAAGAAGGACAGATTTGGGAAGCGGCTATGTATGCATCTGCTAAGAAAGTAGATAACCTGATTTGTACGGTGGATGTGAACGAAAAACAAATCGACGGTTCTACCGACGAGGTATTGGCCATGGGTTCTTTGCACGCAAAATTTGAAGCGTTCGGATGGCACGTACTTTCAATCGAAAAGGGCAATGATTTGAATGCCATTCTTGCCACTTTGGCGGAAGCGAAGGCTGCGACTGGTCAGGGCAAACCAATCTGTATCCTGATGCACACAGAAATGGGCAACGGAGTAGACTTCATGATGGGCACCCATAAATGGCACGGTGTGGCGCCAAACGACGAACAATTGGCCAGTGCACTTGCTCAAAACGCCGAAACATTAGGCGATTACTAAATGCTGCATCGCTTCGCCGCCATACTATTCTTCTTTTGCGCCACGGCTCAACTTTGGTCTCAAACCAAGCCTGAAGCCGAGCCTGAACCGTTGACCAGAATTCTATTCGTATTCGACGGCTCACAGAGCATGTATGGCCGTTGGGAAAGTGGAACAAAAATTCAGGTGGCGCAACGATTGATGGGCCAAATGCTGGATTCATTACAAGGCATTCAGAGTGAGGCAAATTTCCAATTAGCTCTTCGTGTCTATGGCCACCAAAAGCCAGTGCCGCCTCAAGACTGTTCTGATACCAAACTTGAAGTCCCCTTCGGCACCGGAAACATTTTTAAAATCAAACGGGTACTTCGCGCTATCAACCCCATGGGTACCACTCCCATTGCGGGTTCCTTGATGAAAGCCGCTGATGATTTTCCGACTTGTGCCAACTGCCGCAACATTATCATCCTCATCACCGACGGTGTGGAAGCTTGTGATGGCGATCCTTGTATTGTAAGCCAGCGTCTGCAGAAGCAGGGCATCATCCTAAAACCCTTTGTCATCGGTATAGGTATGGACGAAAACTTCAAGGAGAGCTTCGAATGTGTTGGCACCTACTTTGATGCCACCGATGAAAACACCTTTAAGAATGTATTAGGAGTGGTCATTTCACAGGCCTTGGACAACACCACGGCCCAAATCAATCTGCTGGACATCAACGGCAAACCCACAGAAACGAATGTGCCCATCATCCTCTACGACCACACCTCTCAAAAGGTGAAGAAAAGCTTTGTACATACTTTAAATTACAAAGGACAGCCGGATACCTTGGTACTTGATCCCCTTGTAATCTATGATATGGAGGTGCACACTGTACCGCCCGTTCGCGTGGACAGCATCACCATCCATCCCGGCACTCATACCCATATTGGTGCCTCTACCCCACAAGGTCAGCTCGACTTGCGCTCAAACACTCGTCAGAACACCAGCATTTCCTGCATTATCAAGCCACACGGCAAAAATGAAATCTTACACGTACAGGAATTTGGGACGACGCAGCGCTATATCAGCGGTACCTATGATTTGGAAATCCTAACCCTTCCACGCATCATCCAAAGTGGCGTTGAAATCGATGCCAGCGCGACCACCACCATCGCCATACCTCCACCCGGAATGGTGACCCTGCAAACAGGGACCAGTGGTTATGGATCTATTTTCGTGCAACGCGAAGACGGATATCAATGGGTGACAGACCTCAGCGAAAGCAGCGAGCGTCAGGTGTTCCAGCTTCAACCTGGTCAATACCTCGTCGTGTTCCGCAGCAAATTCGCCCAGGAAACCGGCTACAGCAAAACGAAAGAATTTAGAGTCAGCTCAGGCTCTTCAACTATTGTGAAAATCAACTAAGAATGAAAAAGTACACCAACACAGGCAACAAGGACACGCGTTCGGGATTCGGAGCTGGATTGCAAGAATTGGGCAATGAGAACGAAAATGTGGTGGCACTTTGTGCCGACCTCACCGGTTCTTTGAAAATGAATGCCTTCGCAGATGAGCATCCGGAAAGATTCTTCCAGGTAGGTATTGCCGAAGCCAATATGATGGGGATCGCCGCAGGAATGACCATCGGTGGAAAGATTCCGTTCACTGGAACCTTCGCAAACTTCTCGACAGGCCGTGTGTACGACCAAATCCGTCAAAGCATCGCTTATTCAGGTAAGAATGTAAAAATCTGTGCTTCGCACGCAGGTCTTACCCTTGGGGAAGACGGTGCCACCCACCAAATATTGGAAGATATCGGCTTGATGAAAATGTTGCCCCACATGGTAGTGATCAATCCTTGTGATTATAACCAAACTAAGGCCGCTACCAAAGCCATTTCGGCGCACGAAGGACCGGTGTACTTGCGTTTCGGACGCCCTTCAGTAGCTAACTTCACCCCAGTAGACGGCGAAGGATTCACCATCGGTAAAGCGGACGTATTGACCGAAGGATCTGATGTCACTATCGTTGCGACAGGTCATTTGGTTTGGGAAGCAATACAAGCTGCAGAGGCACTGGAAGCACAAGGCATCAGTGCAGAAGTCATCAATATGCACACCATCAAACCTTTAGACGCCGCAGCCATTCTATCTTCAGTAGGTAAAACAGGTTGTGTGGTTACGGCTGAAGAGCACAACCGTCATGGTGGCTTGGGCGAGAGTGTTGCACAGGTATTGACGACCAACCATCCTGCTCCACAAGAGTTCGTGGCGGTCAATGATAGCTTTGGAGAAAGCGGCACCCCAGCGCAACTTATGGAGAAATATGGGCTAAACGCCTCAGCTATTGAAGCGGCCTCTAAAAAAGTGATGGGCCGTAAATAATCGATTAAACCTTTTGTACCTTCTAATCATCTAAAGCATGATGGAGGCACAAAAAGACATTCAAAGCCTCCTGTTGCGCCAGCAATGGGAGGCTTCTTTTTATCAAATTGTAGAGCAGTTCAGCGAACGGCTTTATCAATGCGCTTTCGGTATTCTGGGAAATCACGACGATGCCAATGATGCGGTCCAAGAAGCCTATATCAGTATTTGGAAAAACCTCCACATGTTCGAGGGCAAGAGTGCGATTTTCTCGTGGTGCTATGCCATTGTACGCAACCAAAGTCTGTCGGAGCTGCGCAAACGTGGCAATAGGTACATGGAAGATGTTGAGGCGCAGGTGGATTTGAAAGATGGCACAGCGCTGCGTTGGACGGCGGAAGAGATCGAGGGCCAATTGGCCCATGCACTCTCCCTTCTTCCAGATAAACAGCGGATGGTCTTTGAACTTCGCTATTATCAGGACATGCCGTACGATGCGATGGCCGAACTGACCCAAACCTCAGTAGGCGCTTTGAAAGCGAGTTACCATCATGCCAAGGAAAAAATTGGCCACCAATTAACCCAAGCATTAAACCTTCCGTAAACTTTTACATCTAACTACTAATGAAAACAACGCCAAAACATACGATGCCGACCGGCTACCATGATGCGCTTAAAGCCGCGCTACATGACATTCCCGAGGCCCACCCCGTGGACCGGAACACGGAAAAGCCTCGTGTCCGCCCTATGGCATCCTTGTGGCGCTATGCTACTGTTGGTGTTGCTGCAAGCTTGGCCTTGATTTTCTTTTTCAACACGGCGCCCTCTGACCCAGCGCTATCGGAGATCACCGCAGTTGAATTGTACGAGCTCGGCTACGTGGTTGTGGAGGATATTTTGGACTATACTGAGCCCGATTCCCTCCACTTCCTCGACGCGTCCATTGACGAAGATTTTTTAATGAATTATACCAACCCGAACGATTATTTATACCAGTTATGAAAAACAGAATCTTAACCCTATTGATGCTCACCTCTATGGTGGCCGTGGCACAGCCCAAAGCTCGTCCAGGAGATTTCGAGGAGAAGCGTGAAAAGATTGAAGCCATCAAAGTGGCCTTCATCACCGAAAAAATCGACCTTAGTGTTGAAGAAAGCCAGCGCTTTTGGCCAGTGTACAACGAAATGTCTGATAACGAACATGCGTTGCGTAAAGCGCAGCGCGATGCCTTTGGAGGACTGAAGGATTTCGAGAACGCGAGTGATAAGGATGTGGAGAAGGCCATTATGGAATTGGCCGATTTATCTGTCGAAATCGAAGAGCTGCGCAAAAGTTACTTGCCTAAATACATCGACATCATTGGCGCGAAGAAGACCGCGAAACTGATGAAGGCCGAAAAGGAATTTGGCAAGCGCCTCATGGAGCGCATGAAAGGCGAAGAACGCCCGGACCGTGGTCCTAGAGGTGGTCGACCGATGCGATAACCCATAGGGATTCACTTTCACTTAAAGGAAATTTTAGCTACGAGCGGCGCTGCGCGCCGCTCGTATTTTTTGGTCCCTATATGACCGCGCCCTTCCCTATCTTCGCAACATGGCGAGCATCCGTGAACTCTTCCTGTCCAACGTCGCCCAAGTGGTAGACAAGCCCTCCGGCCTCGAGATCGAGCGTGCTGAGGGCGTGTATCTATATGGACCTGATGGGAAAGCCTATTTAGATCTGATCTCGGGCATTAGCGTCAGTAATGTTGGCCACAGCCACCCGCATATCGTGAAAGCGGTACAAGAGCAAGCTGCCAAACACATGCACCTGCAGGTGTACGGTGAATTTGCGGTGACCTTGCAAGCAAAGCTCGCCGAGAAAGTCCTCTCTAAACTTCCCTCGAATTTTGGCAGCGTGTATTTTGGAAACAGCGGTGCTGAAGCCATTGAAGGTGCACTGAAAGTGGCCAAGAAATTTACGGGACGTACCGGTTTGGTGAGCTGCGAACACAGTTACCACGGGTCGACACATGGTGCTTTGAGCATTCAGGGTTCGGAAGAATTCAAGCAGGGGTATTATCCGTTGTTGCCGGATACCCATCTGATGCGCTACAACAACTTTGAGGACCTGGAGAAAATTGGTCCTACAACGGCAGCAGTGGTCGTGGAAGCCGTGCAGGCGGAATCTGGCTATTTCCCCGCCAATCCCATATGGTTACAGATCTTGAGGGCGCGCTGTACCAAAATGGGCGCCTTGCTCATTCTCGACGAAATTCAAACGGGTATGGGACGCACGGGCACCTGGTTCGCTTTCGAGCAATACGACATTGTGCCGGACATCCTTTGTTTGGCAAAGGGATTTGGTGGCGGAATGCCACTGGGAGCTTTTGTGGCGCCGAAGCACATCATGGATGTTATCAAAGCCAACCCTATTCTAGGCCACATTACTACTTTCGGGGGACACCCTGTGAGCTGCGCGGCAAGTTTAGCTGCTTTTGAAGTCATAGAATCGAACCCACAGTGGTTGGAAGATATGCCGGAGAAGTCTGAGTTGATTCTACGAAAATTGGACCATCCAAAAATCACAGCCGTTACTGGAAAAGGACTTATGTTCTGTGTGCATTTGGAAGAAAGTGCTGATGCAGGAAAAGTCATTGCTTATTTGGAGGAGCACGGGGTCATTTCCGATTATTTCCTGTTCGCCGGCAATGCCGTACGCATCTCTCCCCCGCTACCGATCTCTTTGGAGGAATTAGACCAAGGACTTCAAACCATTTTGGACGCTTTGGATACTATCTAAAGGCTTCTACGGGTACATCTTGAAGAACTTCCTGGACAACGACCCAAGGCAGGCCATCACCTTTGCCGGTGTGTTATTACTCTTGGCTGCGCTGTTTACCCTCAGGATCAAGCCCGCCGCGAAATAAGCATTTAAAAAAAGGCGCCCCTCGGGGCGCCTTTTTTTATTCTTTCATCCACTTGATCGTTCGACCGTCTTCTAATCGTAGCAGGTACATCCCCGCCGCATAATGGCGCACATCGAGCAGTGTAGAATTGGACCTTAAAAACCCTGCTTCTAAGACTCTGCCTGAAACACTTAGCAACTGGTAGCCAATAGGGCTTGTGAAATCATCCACCGTAATCTCTAGATCCTTATGTGTAGGGACCGGACGCAATGATATACCATAGTCGTATTCTGGAACATCCATGTAGAAGTAGTAACAAGCAGAGGTATCGGAACAATAGCCTGGCTTCACGATAATTGCAGCATAAAATCCTGTATCAGGAGCCTGCAAAAACTCATTGCCCGGGTTCAGGGTATCCGCACCCATCGTGGTATCTACAAAAGCGCCCGTGTTACAGTTGAACCAGTAATAGGTGGCGCCTAGATCTGAACCAATGAACATAGTAGATTGCAATGTTAAAGCAAGAAAAATTGACCCAGTATCCACTGGTGGCAAGTACTCTACCCTACCAGTGACCATAGAATCACATCCCAATGCAGTCACTCCGTTGTAGACCACTGTACCTGTATCCGTGCGCCACGTATCTAAATAGAATACGCTGTCGCCGGCGCAAATTCCTGCAGCAGCAATGGTATTACTTACTGTGGCATTTACAAGAACTTCTTGTGCGAGGACTGAATCACAACCGGCTGGGGTCGACAAAGAGTCATACAACGTAGTTGCCGTCGTTACCCAAGTTCCGAAGATTTGAACACTATCGCCTTGGCATATACTCAAAGAAGGTAAAGTATTGAGAATGGGTGCCGTATACTGAACACTTTGCTGCACTATTGAATCGCATCCAATAGGTGTTGATAATGAATCGTAATAGGTACCCGATTGGCTCACCCACTGCCCAAAAACTTGCACGCTATCTCCTGGACAAATATTCTGTGTCGCAAGAGTTGTAACGGGTAAATTACATTGATCCACAAGGTTTATTGAGGCAAACCCTCTATTCGAATTTCCATGGTTACCAAAACTAGTACCTCCCTTTGCCCATATGAGATTGATTGACCCTCCGTTTGAAGAGAACGAATAGTGGTTACCTGTTGAACCTGCTCTAGTACGATCTATATAAGCGGTTCTTGTACCACTTGCCGTTACTGCACTGTAGGAAATAGATGAGCTCAGGGTACTCCCACCTTGATGGTTCCCTAGTTTACGTTCCACCACAGTTCCATTGGCATTAACAACAATGGTATAGGTATTAGTCATGCTCGATGCACCGAAACCAACGGCATAATAACCGCTCGAAGGCCCACTAAACTCCATACTAATACTATCAGTATTAGTATTCAAAGTAATATCTAGACTCATTGCAGCCCCCCCTAGCTGCGTAGATCCACTATAAATTTGGCCATTTGAGGGCAATGCCATCAACAAAGCGCCAAAAAGAAAATATCTCATCTTAATCATATCGTAAAATAAAAAAACCCTCGGCAAATACCGAGGGTTCATAATGCTAAAAAAAAACTTAAGCTTGACCTGTAGGTCCACCAAAATTCAAAGGAACTTGTGGAGGCTCATGGGTTTGTACATTTCCAAAGTTCTGTTCGTATCTCGCCACATTCTCACCGAGCGCTTGAAGCAAACGCTTCGCATGCTCAGGAGTTAGAATTACTCGAGATTGAACTTTTGCCTTGGGCACACCTGGCATCATTTGAATAAAGTCTAACACAAACTCTGTTGGGCTATGATTAATAGCAACCAAGTTGCTGTACACACCTTGCGCCATGTCTTCGCTCAACTCAATGTTGATTTGTTGTTGTTCGTTATTCTGTTCCGCCATAACTCAATTATTCTACGTCAGCAGCCATTGTTTCCTGCATCTTCGCGTACTCTTCTTGAGAACCTACCACAGTAGCGCGGTATTTCTTCAAACCTGTACCAGCAGGGATCAAATGACCTACAATAACGTTTTCTTTCAATCCTTCTAAGGTATCCTCTTTCGCGTTTACAGCCGCTTCGTTTAACACTTTAGTGGTTTCCTGGAACGACGCCGCAGAGATGAATGATTTCGTCTGCAATGACGCGCGAGTAATACCTTGAAGCACTGGTGAAGCAGTAGCTGGGCGTGCATCACGCGCTTCTACCAACGCCTTGTCCTCACGGGTCAAGATGCTGTTTTCGTCGCGTAGATCACGAGCAGTGATGATTTGCCCCTCTTTCAAGTTGCTACTTTCTCCTGCATTCTCTACTACCTTCATTCCAAAGATTCTGTCGTTTTCTTCCATGAAGTCTACAGCGTGCTCTAGGTTACCTTCCAAGAACAAAGTATCTCCCGGATCTTGAATTTGAACCTTACGCATCATCTGACGAACAATCACTTCGAAGTGCTTGTCGTTGATCTTCACCCCTTGCAAGCGATACACCTCTTGGATTTCATTTACCAAATATGCTTGAACCGCAGTTGGACCTTTAATATCCAAAATATCCGCTGGAGTGATCGAACCGTCTGAAAGTGGTGTACCCGCTTTCACAAAGTCATTCTCCTGAACTAAAATCTGCTTGCTCAAGTTGATCAAGTACTTTTTCACCTCACCAGTACGGCTTTCGATGATGATTTCACGGTTTCCACGCTTAATCTTACCATAGCTCACGATACCGTCGATTGCAGCAACAACTGCTGGGTTCGATGGGTTACGAGCTTCGAATAATTCCGTTACACGTGGAAGACCTCCAGTAATATCCCCTGCCTTCGCACTCTTACGAGCAATCTTCACAAGAATCTTACCTGCTGCAATCTCTTCACCTTCTTCCACCATCAAGTGAGCACCTACTGGCAATGTGTAGTGTTTCAACTCGTTGCCATCAGTATCCATTACTTGGATGGTAGGAATCAACTTTCGGTTACGGTTTTCAGAAATCACTTTATCCTGGAAACCTGTTTGCTCATCAATCTCCACTTTGTAGGTAGTACCTTGGATAATGTCCTTGTAAGCAATTTTACCCGCCGTCTCAGCAATGATCACAGCGTTATATGGATCCCATTGAACGATTTCGTCGCCTTTCTTAAGCTTCTCACCGTCTTTCACTTTCAAGATACCACCGTAAGGGATATTGTTCGTCATTACGGTACGACCGGTCTTCACGTCAATCAAACGCATTTCACCAGTACGGCCAATCACGATGTTCTCACCGTTTTCGCCTTCAACCGTACGTACATCTTCCAACTCAACCTTACCATCAAATTTGGCTAGAATCTTGTTCTCTTCTGATACGTTACCTGCAGTACCCCCTACGTGGAAGGTACGTAGCGTCAACTGTGTACCAGGCTCACCGATTGATTGTGCAGCAATAACACCTGCACTATCTCCCATCTGAGCCATTTTGTTCGTTGCCAAGTTAGTACCATAACATTTCGCACAGATACCACTCTTGCTACCACAAGTCAGTGGTGAACGAACTTCTACCACCTCAATAGGAGATGCATCAATATCGTTTGCAATGTCTTCAGTGATCAACTCACCTGCAGCAACATATACTTCATCGGTCAACGGATCCACAACATCTTCCAAAGAAACGCGACCAATGATACGCTCAGCAAGCGACTCAACGATCTCTTCACTCTTTTTTAATGCGCTAACTTCAAGACCACGAAGCGTGCCACAATCGGCCTCATTAACGACAACATCTTGTGCTACATCATGCAGACGACGAGTTAAGTAACCCGCATCAGCCGTCTTCAATGCTGTATCCGCAAGACCTTTACGTGCACCGTGCGTAGAGATAAAGTACTCAAGGATGGATAGACCCTCCTTAAAGTTCGAGATAATTGGGTTCTCGATAATCTCACCACCTGAAGAACCTGATTTCTGAGGCTTGGCCATCAAACCACGCATACCAGAAAGCTGACGAATCTGCTCTTTAGAACCACGTGCTCCAGAATCAAGCATCATGTAAATAGGGTTAAAACCTTGACGGTCGTTAATCAAAGTACTCATCGCAGCTTGTGTCAAGCGAGCGTTGGTGTTGGTCCAAACGTCAATTACTTGGTTATAACGTTCGTTGTTGGTGATAAGACCCATATTGTACGAAGCAAAAATGCCATCCACTTCTTCTGAAGCTTCTGCAATCAATGTCGCTTTCGCATCTGGAATACGGATATCATTCAAAGAGAACGATAGACCACCGCGGAATGCACGGCCGTATCCCATGGACTTAATATCATCCAAGAACTTCGCTGTGGTAGGAACATCTGTCTTCTTCAAGACGTTCGCGATGATTCCACGCAACGCTTTCTTAGTCAACACCTCGTTGATGAATGGTACTTGAGCTGGAACTGCTTGGTTGAACAATACACGACCTACTGTCGTCTCAATGAATTCCATTTTCATAGATCCATCTTCTTGCTCTACGCGACCTTTGATTTTGATCAAGGCGTGAAGATCCACTGCACCTTCATTCAAAGCGATTTCTACCTCTTCAGGAGAGTAGAATACCATGCCTTCACCACGAACTGGCATTTCAGGGGTATTCTTCATTGGTTTGGTCATGTAGTACAGACCCAATACCATATCCTGTGATGGAACCTGAATAGGAGAACCGTTTGCTGGGTTCAAAATGTTGTGCGACGCCAACATGAGGATTTGAGCTTCCAAAATAGCTGCTGGCCCCAAAGGCAAGTGAACAGCCATCTGGTCACCATCGAAATCCGCGTTAAATGCCGTACATGCCAGTGGGTGCAATTGGATTGCTTTACCCTCGATAAGCTTAGGCTGGAACGCCTGGATACCCAAACGGTGAAGCGTCGGTGCACGGTTCAATAGTACCGGATGACCTTTCATCACGTTTTCTAGGATGTCCCAAACAACAGGGTCGCGACGATCAATGATCTTCTTACCTGACTTCACAGTCTTCACAATACCGCGCTCGATCAACTTACGTACGATGAATGGCTTGTAAAGCTCTGCAGCCATATTTTTAGGAAGACCACACTCATGTAGTTTCAATTCTGGACCAACGACGATTACTGAACGAGCCGAGTAATCCACACGCTTACCCAATAGGTTTTGACGGAAACGACCTTGCTTACCTTTCAATGAATCTGAAAGTGATTTCAACGGGCGGTTACTCTCTGTCTTAACCGCAGATGACTTGCGCGTATTATCGAACAAGCTATCTACTGATTCCTGAAGCATACGCTTCTCATTTCTCAAAATCACCTCAGGCGCTTTGATTTCAAGAAGACGCTTCAAACGGTTGTTACGAATGATAACGCGACGGTATAGATCGTTCAAATCTGAAGTCGCAAAACGACCACCATCTAGTGGTACCAATGGACGCAATTCTGGCGGAATCACGGGGATCACACTCATCACCATCCACTCTGGATTGTTCTCAAGACGTGAGTTTGCATCGCGCAGGCTCTCAACCACTGACAAACGCTTCAACGCTTCTTGCTTACGCTGCTGTGAAGTTTCTGTATTGGCCTTGTGGCGCAATTCGTAAGAAAGAGAATCTAGGTCCAATTGGCCCAAAAGCGCTTGAACCGCTTCCGCACCCATCTTTGCGATGAACTTGTTTGGATCGCCGTCCTCCAAGTATTGGTTTTCGATTGGCAAACGCTCCAACGCATCCAAATACTCGTCCTCAGTCAAGAACTGCATGTGCGTTAAAGGATTTCCTTCATTATCAACGGCATTACCGGCTTGAATCACCACATAACGCTCGTAATAAATGATCATATCTAGTTTCTTCGAAGGAAGACCTAGTAAGTAACCAATTTTGTTTGGCAGTGAACGGAAGTACCAAATGTGAACTACAGGAACCACCAAAGAGATGTGTCCTACACGGTCACGACGTACTTTCTTTTCAGTCACCTCAACACCACAACGGTCACATACAATACCCTTGTAACGGATACGCTTGTACTTACCACAAGCACATTCGTAATCCTTAACAGGACCGAAAATACGCTCACAGAACAAACCATCACGCTCAGGCTTGTGCGTACGGTAGTTGATCGTTTCTGGTTTCAAAACCTCTCCGTGACTGCTCTCAAGGATGGTTTCTGGTGCACTCAACGAGATAGTAATCTTGTTGAAGGCGCTATTTGTATTCTTATCGCTTTTTCTAAGAGTCATAATGCGATTGTATTAAAACCCGAAGCCCGGAGGCTTCGGGGATTATTCTTTTATTAGTCTAACGTAACTTTTAGTCCCAATCCTTTCAATTCGTGCAACAATACGTTGAACGACTCAGGAATTCCTGGTTGAGGCATACGCTCACCTTTAACGATGCTCTCGTAAGTCTTCGCACGACCTACAACATCATCAGACTTCACAGTCAAGATTTCACGTAGGATATTGGCAGCTCCAAAGGCCTCCAATGCCCAAACCTCCATCTCACCGAAACGCTGACCACCAAACTGAGCTTTACCACCCAACGGTTGCTGTGTAATCAATGAGTAAGGACCAATAGAACGAGCGTGCATCTTATCATCCACCATGTGGCCCAGCTTCAGCATGTAAATAATACCTACTGTCGCTTTCTGATCGAATGGCTCACCTGTTCCACCGTCGTACAATTGTGTATGACCAAATTCTGGCAAGCCAGCCTCTGACACATAGCTTGAAATATCATCCAATGAAGCACCGTCGAAAATTGGCGTAGCAAACTTCTTGTCGAGCTTTCTACCAGCCCATCCAAGAACAGTTTCGTAAATCTGACCAATGTTCATACGAGAAGGTACACCAAGTGGGTTCAATACGATATCTACAGGAGTACCGTCTTCCAAGAATGGCATGTCTTCATCACGTACAATACGAGCAACAATACCCTTGTTACCGTGACGACCCGCCATCTTATCACCTACTTTAAGCTTACGCTTCTTAGCGATGTAAACTTTAGCAAGTTTCATGATACCTGCTGGCAGTTCATCACCTACAGTGATTGCAAAACGCTTACGACGGTAAGCACCTTGGATATCATTTACCTTGATCTTATAGTTGTGGATAACTGTATCGATTTTCTCGTTACGATCATCATCCGTTGTCCACTTACCACCTACGATACGGCTGTAATCTTCGATTGCGTTCAACGCCTTCAACGTAAACTTGGTTCCCTTAGGAATTACATCTTCGTTCAAGTCATTCATCACACCCTGGCTCGTTTTACCACTTACCAAGTTTGACAATTTAGAAACGAACACACCTTTCAACTCAGCCAATTCAGCTTCCATTTCTAGGTCTAATTGTGCGATTTCTTCCTTGTCCTCTGCACGTTGACGCTTGTCTTTTACTAAACGAGTGAACAACTTCTTGTCTATCACTACCCCACTCAAAGATGGAGAGGCTTTCAAAGACGCATCTTTCACATCACCGGCCTTATCACCGAAAATGGCGCGGAGAAGTTTCTCTTCCGGTGAAGGATCGCTCTCTCCTTTAGGCGTAATCTTACCAATAAGGATATCACCTGGCTTGATTTCAGCACCTACACGGATGATACCGTTTTCGTCAAGGTCTTTAGTAGCTTCTTCGCTTACGTTTGGAATATCAGCGGTCAATTCCTCTGTACCTAATTTCGTATCACGAACTTCCAATGAATACTCGTCAATGTGTAGAGAAGTAAAGATGTCTTCACGAACTACACGCTCAGAGATTACAATGGCATCCTCAAAGTTGTATCCTTTCCAAG
This sequence comes from Flavobacteriales bacterium UBA3477, assembly GCA_002378005.1. Lineage (GTDB taxonomy): Bacteria > Bacteroidota > Bacteroidia > Flavobacteriales > Schleiferiaceae > UBA10364. The sequence goes on along the minus strand of DFQY01000029.1, from coordinate 16,504 downwards.
GCATGAACGATACTAACATGTTACGTCCCAAAGCCAATTCACCTTGTTGTGTCGCATAACCTTCACAAAGTACCTGACCGGTGCTTACGCGATCGCCTTTCTTAACGATTGGCTTAAGGTTGATAGTAGTTCCTTGGTTCGTCTTTTGGAATTTGACCAAATCGTAAGTCTTCACATCCTCTTCGAAACTCACCTCACGCTCTTCTTCTGAGCGGTCGTAGCGAATCTTGATAGACTTAGAATCAACATATTCTACTAATCCTTCTCCTTCCGCGTTAATCAAAACACGAGAGTCAGAAGCCACTTGACGTTCCAATCCGGTACCTACAATTGGTGCTTCAGGACGTAATAGCGGTACGGCCTGACGCATCATGTTAGATCCCATCAATGCACGGTTTGCATCATCGTGCTCTAGGAACGGAATGAGGGATGCAGAGATCGATGCAATTTGGTTAGGTGCAACGTCCATCAAATCGATGGTCGCAGGCTCCACAACTGGGAAATCGCCTTCTTCGCGCACTTTAACTCGGTCATTGATAAACGTACCGTCTGGGCTAATAGGTGCGTTTGCTTGTGCAATAACCTTTGCTTCTTCTTCCTCTGCACTTAGATAAATAGGTTCTTTCTCAACACTCACTTTACCTTCCTCAACTGGACGGTAAGGAGTCTCGATGAATCCCATAGAATTCACTTTAGCATACACACAAAGTGAAGAGATCAAACCAATGTTCGGACCTTCTGGTGTCTCAATAGGACACAAACGACCGTAGTGCGTGTAGTGAACGTCACGAACCTCGAAACCTGCACGCTCACGAGATAGGCCACCTGGTCCCAATGCAGAAAGACGACGCTTGTGCGTGATCTCAGACAAAGGATTGGTCTGATCCATGAACTGGCTCAGCTGGTTCGTACCAAAGAATGAGTTGATCACTGAAGACAAGGTCTTCGCATTGATCAAATCAATAGGAGTAAATACTTCGTTATCACGAACGTTCATGCGCTCGCGGATGGTACGAGCCATACGGGCCAGACCTACACCAAACTGGTTGGCCATCTGCTCACCTACAGTACGTACACGTCGGTTGCTCAAGTGATCGATATCATCAATCTCTGCTTTAGAGTTGATCAATTCAATCAAACGCTTGATGATTTCAATGATATCACCCTTCGTCAATACTTGAGAATCCTCTTCACTTCCGTTGTACAACTTCTTGTTCAAACGGTAACGACCTACTTCACCTAATGAGTAACGTTGCTCAGAGAAGAACAATTTGTCGATAATACCACGAGCCGTTTCCTCATCTGGTGGTTCAGCATTACGCAACTGACGGTAGATGTGCTCAACGGCTTCTTTCTCCGTGTTGGTTGGGTCCTTCTGAAGTGTATTGTGGATGATGGCGAAGTCTGAAGATTCAATATCTTCCTTGTGAAGAAGAATCATGCTTACTTCCGCATCCAAGATTTCATCGGTGTGCTCTTTGTCGAGAATGGTATCGCGGTCCAAAATAACCTCGTTACGCTCGATAGATACAACTTCACCGGTGTCCTCATCTACAAAATCTTCAATCCAAGTTTTCAAAACTCTTGCTGCCAACTTGCGACCGATAGAGCGCTTCAATGAAGCTTTGCTCACTTTCACTTCTTCCGCAAGGTCGAAGATCTCCAAGATATCCTTGTCGCGCTCGTAACCGATGGCACGTAGCAATGTAGTTACAGGTAGCTTCTTCTTACGATCAATGTATGCGTACATCACTTGGTTGATATCCGTAGCGAATTCAATCCAAGATCCTTTGAACGGAATAATACGGGCTGAGTAAAGTTTTGTTCCGTTCGCGTGGTAAGACTGACCGAAGAATACACCTGGAGAACGGTGCAACTGGCTTACAATAATTCTTTCTGCTCCATTCACGATGAAAGTACCGCGTGGAGTCATGTATGGGATAGTACCTAGGTACACGTCCTGCACGATGGTTTCGAAATCCTCGTGTTCAGGATCTGTACAGTACAGTTTTAGTCTTGCTTTGAGGGGGACACAGAACGTCAAACCACGTTCGATACACTCGCGCTCTGAATAGCGTGGTGGGTCCACAAAGTAGTCAAGGAATTCAAGAACAAAATTGTTTCGTGAATCCGAAATAGGGAAGTTTTCAGCGAATACTCGGTGAAGACCTTCCGCAGATCTTTCTGATGGCTTCGTCTCAATCTGGAAGAAGTCCATAAAGCTCTTCAACTGGATGTCCAAGAAATCTGGGAAATCCGTCTTAATTGCGGTTGAAGAGAAGTTGATACGCTCTTTAGGAGCAGTAACTTGGTTTACCATTTCAGCCCAAAATGTTAATTAAACACAAAAAGGTTTAGGTCTAAGGGGACCTCCCCAAAGACCTAAACCGGATAACCTAGCAGTCGATCAATTACTTGATCTCAACTTCAGCACCAGCTTCTTCAAGCTGTGCTTTCAAAGCTTCTGCTTCGTCTTTTGATACGCCTTCCTTCAATGCAGCAGGTGCGCTATCTACTTTTTCTTTAGCTTCTTTCAAGCCTAGTCCAGTCATTTCCTTAACAAGCTTAACTACAGCAAGTTTAGAACCACCAGCAGCTTTCAAGATTACATCGAACTCAGTTTGCTCGTCGCCACCGCCAGCTTCGCCGCCAGCTGCAGGACCAGCAACAGCTACTGCAGCAGCAGCAGCCGGCTCGATGCCATATTCTTCTTTCAAGTAACCTGCCAATTCAGATACTTCTTTAACTGTCAAGTTTACTAGAGCATCGCCCAATTCTTTGATATCAGCCATTTTAGTAAAATTTAAAAGTTTATTATTTAATTAATTGTAAATAAAGGAATTACGCGTTGCGCTCTTCCAAAGTTTTGAGGAGACCAGCCAATGTGCCACCAGAGCTCTGAAGTGCAGAAATAAGGTTTTTCGCAGGGCTTTGCAACAAAGTGATAACATCACCAATCAATTCTTCTTTAGACTTGATAGCGGTGAGCATCTCTAGGTTTTCATCACCTACATAAACACTTTCTTCAATCCAAGCACCTTTTAAAACAGGCTTGTCACTCTTCTTGCGGAACTCTTTAATAAGTTTCGCTGGAGCGTTACCTGCTTCTGCAAGCATGATGCTAGTATTTCCTTTCAATACACCATACAGTCCTTCAAAGTCTTTCTCTGAAGCCTCCATGGCTTTGCGCAGCAACGTGTTCTTAACCACATTCAACTTGATACCCTTACCGAAGCTCGCTCTACGCAAGCTAGAAGTTGTATCAGCATCTAAGGCAGCGATATCTGCCAAGTAGATTGTCGGTGTTTGGTTAAGTACCGCTGTTAGCTCTTCAATCTGAATAAGTTTCTCTTCTCTTGTCATGATGCTTACTCTTTAATTATGAAACTGATTTAGCATCTACTGCAATACCCGGAGACATTGTAGAAGAAATATAGATCGACTTCATGTACGTACCCTTCGCCGCAGACGGCTTGAGTTTGTTCAGAGTCTTGATCAATTCTTCTGCATTCTCTTGGATTTTCGCAGCATCAAAAGAAACCTTACCGATTGCAGCGTGAACGATCCCGTAACGATCCACCTTAAAGTCGATCTTACCGGCTTTCACTTCGCCAACGGCTTTAGCTACGTCCATTGTAACAGTACCAGACTTAGGGTTTGGCATCAAGCCACGAGGACCTAATACACGACCCAATGGTCCAATTTTACCCATTACAGAAGGCATGGTTACGATGACATCAATGTCAGTCCAACCGCCTTTAATTTTCTCGATGTATTCATCAAGGCCCGCGTAATCTGCACCTGCAGCTTTAGCTTCTTCTTCCTTATCAGGAGTAACCAAAGCCAAAACTCGAACGCTTTTACCTGTACCGTGAGGAAGGCTCACCACACCACGAACCATTTGGTTCGCTTTACGTGGATCAACACCCAAACGCACAGCTAAATTGATAGAAGCGTCAAACTTCGTGCAGTTCACCTCTTTTACAAGGGCTGCCGCTTCGCTAACTGAGTATACTTTACCCTTTTCGAGTTTAGCGAGCGCGTTTTTCATGTTTTTCGTCAATTTTGCCATTGCTTCAAACTTTTAATTAAAACGGCTTCTCGCCTATTACAGTAATACCCATACTTCTTGCAGTACCAGCGATGATAGACATTGCTGATTCAATGGTAAAACAGTTCAAATCAACCATTTTATCCTCTGCAATCTTGCGAATAGCGTCCCAAGTAACTTTAGCAACTTTATTACGGTTAGGCTCTGACGATCCCTTCTTAATCTTAGCAGCTTCCATCAATTGAACTGCCGCAGGAGGAGTCTTAACGATGAAGTCGAATGATTTATCAGCATACACTGTAATCACTACAGGCAGAATCTGACCCATTTTCTCTTGAGAACGGGCGTTGAACTGCTTACAGAACTCCATGATATTGACACCTGCAGCACCCAAAGCTGGACCTACTGGAGGAGAAGGGTTAGCTTGGCCACCACGGACCTGAAGCTTCATTACTTTACTAACCTCTTTTGCCATTTCTTGTTTCTACTATTTAGCGTTGTTGTTGCGGCCGTTTCTCTAGTGGAAGCATGAAAAACGAACCTATATATAGTCTCACATCTATATCATTATAACTTCTCGACTTCTGTGAAGCCAAGTTCAACAGGAGTCTTACGACCGAAGATCTTCACAGTGACCTCCAGTTTTTGTTTCTCCTCGTTGATTTTCTCAATGGTCGCATCAAACGTGCTGAACGGTCCATTGATTACTTTCACTGTTTCTCCCACTGTAAATGGAATCATCAGCATGGCAGCATTTTCAGCTTCTTGATCTACTTGTCCAAGCAAACGAGCTACCTCAGCTGCGCGCATTGGAGAAGGATCGCCTCCCTTAATGTTTGCCAAAAAGCCAATCACATTTGGAAGGTTCTTAATCATGTGGCCTACCTCACCGGTAAGTGTGGCTTCCACATACATGTATCCAGGAGTCTTGGTCTTTTCTTTAATGACCTTCTTGCCATTGCGTACTTGAACTACTTTTTCCAATGGGATTACTACGCGTCCCACTAGATCACTCATACCTGCATGAGCCATTTCCTTCTCAATGTAAGTCTTCGTTTTGTGTTCTTGTCCGCTAACGGTACGAAGCACGTACCACTTCATTCCTGAATCTGACATGCTTATCCGAATATTTTATAAATGAACTCAAGCACTGTTGAGATCACCTTATCCATACCAAAAACGACGAGCGCAAAAATGATTGTCCCTACTATTACTAGTGAGGTACTCTTCTGTAGTTCAGTCATTGTAGGCCAAGAAGACTTAACTGCAAACTCGTGCCAAGACTCTTGAATACTGGAAATAATTTTACTCATCTTTTACTTCTTTGCACGGGCACAAGGATTCGAACCCTGATCAACGGTTTTGGAGACCGCTATTCTACCATTGAACTATGCCCGTATGTAGGCAGAAAGGCACCCCCTAAAAAGGAGGTACCTTAACTACCAATTATCTAATCGCGTATTACGCGATGATTTCAGTTACCTGACCCGCACCTACAGTACGTCCACCCTCACGGATAGCGAAACGCAAACCGTTGTTGATGGCTACAGGAGCGATCAAATCTACAGTGATGCTCAAGTTATCACCTGGCATTACCATTTCAACACCGCCTGGTAGCTGGATCTCACCAGTTACGTCAGTTGTACGCAAGTAGAACTGTGGACGGTATTTGTTGTGGAATGGAGTGTGACGACCACCTTCCTCTTTCTTCAAGATGTAGACCTCAGCCTTGAACGTCTTGTGAGGAGTGATTGAACCTGGCTTACAGATTACCATACCACGACGGATATCAGCTTTGTCGATACCACGTAGGAGGATACCTACGTTATCACCAGCTTCACCAGTGCTCAAGATCTTACGGAACATCTCAACACCAGTAATTGTAGAAGTCAATTTTTCGTCACCGAAACCGATGATTTCAACTGCTTCACCAGTGTTTGCAACACCAGTCTCGATACGACCAGTTGCAACAGTACCACGACCAGTAATAGAGAATACATCCTCGATAGGCATCAAGAATGGCTTATCACGATCACGCTCTGGCTCTTCGATCCATGCATCAACTGCATCCATCAATTCCATGATACTATCAACCCACTTCTGCTCTCCGTTCAAACCACCTAGGGCAGAACCTTGGATAACTGGAGTGTTATCACCATCGTACTCGTAGAAAGAAAGTAGATCACGAACTTCCATGTCTACCAATTCCATCAATTCTTCATCATCAACCATATCAGCCTTGTTCAAGAACACGACGATACGTGGAATACCTACCTGACGACCCAATAGGATGTGCTCACGAGTTTGTGGCATAGGACCATCAGTAGCAGCAACTACCAAGATAGCACCGTCCATTTGCGCAGCACCAGTAACCATGTTCTTAACGTAATCCGCGTGACCTGGACAGTCAACGTGAGCGTAGTGACGGTTAGCCGTCTCGTACTCTACGTGTGAAGTGTTAATAGTAATACCACGCTCTTTCTCTTCAGGAGCGTTATCAATAGAATCGAATGATCTCAATTCTGACAAACCAGCATTAGCTAACACAGTTGTGATAGCTGCAGTCAAAGTTGTCTTACCGTGGTCAACGTGACCAATTGTACCAATGTTCAAGTGAGGCTTGGTACGTACAAAATTTGCTTTTGCCATGACTAGCGATTATTAAATATATAAACAGTGTAAAGATTCACATTTCATTTAGAGCCAATGACGGGAATTGAACCCGTGACCTCTTCCTTACCAAGGAAACGCTCTACCCCTGAGCTACATCGGCTTAGCCTGGAGCGGAAGACGGGATTCGAACCCGCGACCCTCAGCTTGGAAGGCTGATGCTCTACCAACTGAGCTACTTCCGCGGTTGTGGGGGGAGCAGGATTCGAACCTGCGAAGGTTTCCCAACGGATTTACAGTCCGTCCTCGTTGGCCGCTTGAGTATCCCCCCCGGTAATACACCTACCTCACTTTAAATAGGTGCAAAATATTGAGCCGGTAGACAGATTCGAACTGACGACCCCGAGATTACAAATCACGTGCTCTGGCCAACTGAGCTATACCGGCTTTTTTATGTCAAAGATCTTCCGTTTCTCAAACGGACTGCAAATGTAGTAAAGAGATTGATACCAACAATACCTTGCAAAAAAAAAGTGAGGGCCTTATTGCCCCCACTCTATTTAATCCTTTCACGGCCTGTGTTTCTTGGACTTAGCCGCGCAGTTTAGTCTTATATTTTTTTAGTTGACGAATAATTACATCTACCGCCAAATCAGCCGCCTCTTCAAAAGACTTCTTTTCTTTGGTTACAACAATTTCATTGCCTGGAATAGACATTCGCATCTCAACGATTTTATTCGCTCTTAAATGGTTGTTATCCACTTTGAGGAATACCTCCGTACTGATCGTACGGTCATAAAAGTGTGTGGTCTTCTGCAAGCGTTCCTTAATAAAGGTGAGCAACTTGCCATCTGCTTTGAAATTTACAGATTGAATATTCACTGTCATAGCGCTAAAAATTTATGACCCCTTAGGGTGGGCCTGGTTATACACTTTGACAAGCTCCTCAAACGTACTGGTCGTATACACTTGCGTCGAACTCAAGCTCTCATGGCCTAATAACTCTTTTACTGTGTTAATATCCACTCCTGCATTTAAGAGATGCGTGGCATAAGAATGCCGTAGCGTATGAGGATTTTTGTCCACCACCGTTGTGGTACCTTTAAGGTAGAATAAAACCCGGCTATAAACAAGCTGTGGATAGAGCTTTTTGCCCTTCGGAGTCAATAAAAGTTCGGAATCTTTTGCAGGGACCAATTGGGCCCTGCGTTTCATATATAAATCGAAGTACGAAGAAATACTCTTAGGTATAGGAATCTGGCGTTCCTTGTTGCGCTTACCTATGACGCGAACTGTCTGACGGGACCAATCGAAATCCGCAGGCCGAAGGGAAATGAGTTCTGATTTGCGCAAACCAAGTCCATAGAGGAGCAAAAGCATTAATTGGTCCCTAGAACCCACAAAATCATCCTCAAAGCGACCCTCATCGCTGAACAACGCTTTCAAATCTTCCCGCGGCACACTCATCACCACTTTCTTCGGCGTTTTCAAACTTCGCACATGCTCCACTGGACTTTGGCTCACAAGGCCTTCGCGGATGCCCCATTTGTAAAAGGAACGCAAGGTGCTGAGCATGCGGTTCACGCTTCTCGGTGTAATGCCTTGTTTACTGCGCCAAATCACAAATCGCTTGGCATGCTGGAGATTGGCTTTGAACAGTGAGACTTCTGCTTCGGAAGCGAGGTAATCCGACCAGCGCTCCAATTCCTTCTCATAGGCCAACAAGGTGTGGTCGCTGAAGCGCTTCTCCGTTTGGAGGTACGTGAGGAATTGGGTAATGTGGTCGGTCTGTTTCATCAGTGAAGGAAAGGTAAGCCGCTACTTGGGTAAAAACAAAAAACCCAGCCGAGGCTGGGTTTCTTTCTTAGTATTTAAGAAGCGCTTATTCTTGTTCTGCTTGACGCAAACCTTGAACGTAAGCCGCTTTTTGGTTCACGCGACGCTTAGCTTCTGTTGGTTTCGTGTGGTAACGATCGTTGCGAAGCTTGCGGACTACACCCGTGGAGCTGTGCTTTCTTTTATAACGCTTTAGAGCGCGTTCGATTGATTCACCTTCTTTAACATTAATTACGAGCATAGTAACACCTCCTTTCTTTGTGGGCTGCAAAAGTAAGCGGATTTTCTTATTCGCTGATATAAAGTTTAAAAAAATCAATCTGAGTTGAATCCCAATAATTCCATGTGGCCAATTCTTCCCAGGTCACCATTCCAAAACTTTCTCGGTAGAAAACGATTTGCTTGACTTGGGAATATCGAAAGCCCGGGACCTGTAATAAGGAATCCATGGGACTATTATTTAAAGACCAGCGCGGGGGAGCCGGTGGTACTTCTAGGTAATGATCCCAGCGCTCATCCCAACCTCGATCAAAAGGAAACTTATACTTTAATTGTTCTAATGAAGCGATACTCCCCCATTTCTTCCGTTCGCGTAGGATAGAATTGGCGCCCCAAGGTCCTATGCCAGGTATGGCGATGAGGGAAAGACTATCAGCGGCATTGACATCTACGGGAGCGATCACTTCGGCTTCAGGCGCGGGCGCCGGATGGAAAGTAGGCCGCGGAATATGGGGCTTTTCAAAGGCGGAAAAATCGAAAGTTCCTGCCCGTATCCATAGCGTATCCATACCTGGAAGCCGGGCCAAGTCTTCCTTAGAGGTGAGGTGCCAATGTCTGCTGCGGCGAAATTCTAGAGATTTTCGTGCGCTCAAGGAGATGGGCAGGGCCGCTATGGAAAGAGAATCTAGATAGTTAATCCGGAGGGGCTGTGTGGTTTGAGCCCACCATAGCTTGAGGAATTCTTCGCGGGCATCTTCCCGTTTGGATTGCGGAAAAAGCCAAATGCTGGCGGCCATAATGGCCGCCAGCATCAATAATGCGGTGCGCTGTAGTTCGTGGAGCACGGGGTGGGTTTTCTTATAAAATTGGGCCCTCCCCGAGCGATCTCCAAACCATGTGAAGAACTAAAAGTTACGAACCTATCTAGGGTCGTTATCGTTCTCGCTGAAAGAATCCGGTTCTGGTTTAGCCGGCGTCTTCAACACTTTGCGAAAGAAGTAGATAGTCGCGCCCAAGACGGTGCCTTGGGTCAAAATGATCATGATTAAGGCTGATGTGGTCATGAGGATGCGTTTTGTTTGCGGCGGTTAGAGGCTACTTTCACCATGGCTACAAGTGCGAAGAAACAAGCCAACAAGAAGAATCGGCTCATATCTACGTAGAACATGTTGGTGAAATGACCGTCGGCCACCCATTGTACTCCGGTATTGATATGGAAAATCTGATTGATAATACTATCGTTGGCCCAAGGCCAGCCTTGCCCACTGAAGAGGGAATTGAAGGCCGTAGACCAATCGGACAATTCTCCATTCAAAGGCTTAAACAAAGACGTGAGGAAAATGATTCCGATAAACAGTGGTGTAACGTATTTGATGATTGGGCGATAGATGCGCGGCACGTTCATATCGGCACCGTCGGTGATTTCTTTCCAGCCTTTGTCCATCCCGAAGACCCAAGCGAAGAGAATCACTTCTGCTAAGGCGAAAATTACAAGGCTCACCGTTCCTGTCCAATAATCGTATTCGTCGAAGACACCTTTTTCAAAGAAGAAGATGGTCGGCAATCCCATAGCAAGAATGGCAATACCTAAGAGCATGGCGCTGCGGTTCTTGCTCCAACCGAACTCGTCTTGAACGAAGCCCATCCATGGCGTACCCATGGCTAGAGAAGAGGTAATTCCCGCGAAGAACAATAAGCCGAACCAAGCGACCCCGGCGATGACCGCAAGGACACTGCCCCATTGGTCGAAGAGGAACGGCATGGTCTTGAAGGCCATCATAAAGCCGGCATTATCGACTACCCAATCCAAACCGAGGTAACCAACGGCAATGGGAATCACCACTGCAGAACCTAGAACAATCTCCACAAAACCGTTCATCCATCCTGCAGACATAGCGTTCAGAGCGATATCGTCTTTTTGTTTTAGGTAAGAGCTGTAACAGTGAATGGTTCCCATCCCTACACTCAAGGTAAAGAAGATCTGGCCTGCTGCTGCCAACCAAATTTTTGGATTTGCTAAAGTGGTGAAATCTGGCTCCCATAAGAAGTTCAACCCCACAAAGGTGGAACAATCTTCACATCGACCGGTAGAACCCGTCGTCCAAGACATAATAGCGAGGAAGGCACCGAAACCGATGAGTAATGGCATGGCGATTTTGGCCACTTTTTCAATACCTGCGCTCAGGCCGCGTGAGAGAATATAGATGTTGATACTCAAAGTAATGAGGAAGGCCAGCAACGCCCATACCGGGAAGTTGATGCCGGAACCTAGGTCAACGTAGCCGTTGAAGAAGGAATCTAATGCGTCCAAATCCATACCCAAGAAATCGCCTTTGAGGGATTTGAGGGTGTAGGTCAAGGTCCAGCTTTCAATATAGGTGTAGTAGGCCATTACCCCCATGTTGGTGAAGATCCCGAAAACCCCAAAGTATTTCCAAAAACGCTTGTGCGTCATGTTGTCTAAAATGAAGGGGGTACTGTGATCGCCGAATCGGCCACCAAATCTACCCATCGCCCACTCTACCCAAAGCAATGGAATTCCCATGAGCAGGAAGCTAACCAGGTAAGGGATAATGAACGTTCCACCGCCGTTTTGAACGGCTTGAACTGGGAAACGCAAAAAGTTACCGAGACCTACGGCATTTCCTGCCATAGCGAGGATGAGACCAACGCGTGAGCCCCAAGATTCTGTTGTGTTCGACATGCTCCTTCCGGATTCGTTTAGAGTGAATCCCGAAAATAGTGGAAAGCGCAATACTTGACAAATATGAGGCTACAATCCTGCCTGCTGTGTGATGATTTCGAGTGCTTCGGCGAATGTGTGCGGTGCGTAGCCCAATTCCTTCCGGGCTTTGCTAATATCAAAACCCGTTATTGGCGGGCGTTTGGCGGGCTGATTCAAGGTGGTACTGTCCACGCGCGTGACCGAATCCATGGAGAGGTTGAAGTGCTGCGCTACTTGGCCTACTAACTCGTAGATGGACATGTAGTCCGGTCCAGAGATATTGAAAACGCCTTGGGCTCTTTGATCCGCGGCCAATAAAGCGCCCTGTGCAAGGTCCTCGGCGAGTGTGGGTGTGCGGAATTGGTCGTCCACCACATTGATGGCTTGGCCTTTTTCCAATGCGCCCTTTGCCCAGAGTACGATATTGCTGCGGCTCAGATCCTCGGCCATCCCGATCACCAGCACCGTTCTTAAAATGCTGTAGGACGACAGTTGCTCGACAATTTTTTCCGCTTCAAGCTTAGTCCAGCCGTAGTGGCTAATCGGGTTCGGCTCCGCTTCTTCCTTATACGGGCCGTCCTTCCCGTCGAAAATAAAATCTGTGCTGATGTGTACCAGGTGCGCGCCCACCTGCTGGGCCGCTTCTGCCATGTGGCGGGTGCCCTCCACATTCATCAAGGTGGCTTGCTCGGGATACAGTTCGCATTCGTCCACGTGCGTCATTGCCGCGCCGTGAATGATCGCATCCGGCTGAAACTCCCCCACTACACGCAACACATCCTCGCGGTCGGTGATGTCCATCGAAGCGTAGGCCGCCGTTCCCATGTTTTGGGTTCTGTTCGCCCCGCGAGAGGTCGCCAAGAACTCGTGTTGAGGAAAAGTGGGTGTAGCATGGCTGATTTTTTGACCGAGGAGGCCGTTCGAGCCGGTGTAGAGAATTTTCATGGATTGGAGTTTGGACAAAATTACCGCGTTTGGGCCGAGAACCATTTACGCAACGCTCGAATTTCATCGTCATTGCCCAATACATACAATTTTGAATGTGGGGCCAATTGCATGTCGGGCGATGGATTCACCGTCAATGCTCCGGTTTCGTCTACGTACCCTATGACTGTGCAACCCGTCTCTTGACGGATTTGGAGGTCTTTGATGTTCTTTGACCCCTTTGTTTCGGGCAGCTCGTCCACCTCTATTTCTTCAATATTTGTCGCGCTGGATCCTCCCACACTCAAATGGTCAAGGAAGTTCATCACGCCCGGGTTCATCAGATTGTGTGCGAGGTGTGCCCCGCCGACCAAGTTTGGACTGACTGTGTAGTCCGCGCCCGCGGCAAGAAGTTTTTTCTCGGTACTCTCAGTATTCGCGCGGGCGCCAATTTTCAATCCCGGATTGAGCTGGCGGGCACTAATGACCACAAAGAGGTTGTCTGTATCCGAGGCAAGGGCAGCGATGAGGGAGCTGGCCTTCGAAATATTCGCCTTCTCCAAAATTTCATCCGCCGTAGCATCCCCATTAATGAGAAGGGCACCGGCAAATTCTTCTCGAAAGCGCTCGGCACGCTCTGCATCTTGTTCGATAATGACGACTTGGGCTTTATAGGAAAGAAGACGATCCACCACTTGGCGACCATTTCTCCCCAAACCACATACAATTACATGTCCTGCTAACTTTTCCACCTTGCGTTCTAATCTTTTGGTTTTGACAAATTGCTGAACACTTCCGTCAAGCGCTAATTGGGCCAATAATCCCGCCCCATAAGCGAACGTTCCGAAGCTGCCCACGATTAAGGCGATGGTGAACCAGGTACCTGCCGTACTCAACGGCCTCACCTCATTGAAGCCAACCGTGCTCACAGTTTGAATGACCATGTAAAACGCCTCCAACCACGAATAGGATTCGATGTAGCGGTACCCAACAGTGCCTGCCAATAAAATGAAGGCAAATACAGCTAGAGCTTTTCTAAGGCTATGGAACGGATTGTTCATCCCCTTAAAGGTAGCCTATAGCTCCAATAAATTATGCTTCTGAGAAAGCTTACTTTGAACAATCACTTGTTCTTTTTCAAGCCGTATTGAACTTCATAAAAGTCAGCAATCTCCGCGTACGGTCCGTATTTGTGCTGCTCAGGCGAGAACTCATCTGACCAGGGACCGTATGGTGTAGACATTGGCTTAAGCGTACGGTCCGGGAAATCTGCTTCGGCATTCGCTTTAATGGGGCGATCGAAACTATTGATATACCCTGCCACGTCAAAGGCCTCTTCATCCGTCAATAGTGGTTCATCAGCGGTCGTTCCTAATGGCATATTTCCTTTGATGAACTGTGCCGCCGTCAAGACGCGGTGCATACCGGCACCGTGATTGTACGAATCTGGACCCCAAAGCGGTGGATAGGTATAGCCATTGCTCCCAGGCTTGCGCTCTCCTTGACCATCTTCATGGTGACAAAGTTGACAGTGCTGGACATAAATATCCTTACCGTGCTTCAAGTCCACTGCACGATCAGGATAAGTAATGGAAAGGAATTTATTTCCCTTTACTTTTTCTCCACGAGGCTTATCATAGCTCAACCATTCCATGTAGGCGACCATGGCCGACATTTCATCACTCTCTAACGGTAGTGGCTTTCCATTCATGGAACGCTGCATACAACCGTTGATGCGCTCTTCGATGGTTCCTTCTTTGTTCTCACGACCACGGAACTGCGGAAATTGACTAGGCACAGTGACAAATGGCGCAGCAAAGGGCTTGCCCCCACCGTCGAGGTGACATGAAGTACAGTTTAGGTTGTTTCCCGCGAAAGGAGTTTCACTATTTGGGCCCAAGTAGTCCGCAGTCTCAGTGATGAGCTCCCTGCCCCAAGCTACCTGTTCGTTGGTCGCTGGGTTCAAGAAATCTACATTTTCGAAGGCCTTGTAATCCCATGGAACATTTGGTACGACCTCGGCCATAGCCGGATAATTGGTCGGTTTTGGCACATTCTTCGAAATGGTCCAAATGGCGACCAGCACAATCAAGCCAAAAAAGAAAGTCTGCATCGCCTTCCCCATCTGACCGATGAGGTTGGCGAGCTGAAATTTTCTATCCTCAGGAAGTTGCTTTAAATCCATGGAGGGCTAGGTTTAGTGTGGAAGTTTGTTGCGAACTAATCCGTATACAAAAGTTCCTAGCAGGGCACTAACTAATACGATAACATATCCACCGTATCCTGCACCGATGTTTACCACAATTGGACCTGGACAAGCACCGCTAAGCGCCCAACCCAAACCGAATATCGTACCGCCAATCAAGTAGCGCCATATGCTCCATGCCTTAGGCTTGAATACAATAGGAGCTCCTGTAAAGTCCTTCATACTATTCTTTTTGATCAACCAAACCATCGGCACACCTAGAGCTACCGCTAATCCGATGATTCCGTACATGTGGATGGATTGGAAACGGAACATTTCCTGAATGCGGTACCAAGAAGCCGCTTCACTCTTGAACATGATGATTCCGAAGAACACACCTGCTAGTAAAAATTTAAGATTCTTCATGGCTTAGTAAATTAAAGGGAACAAGAAATGAGTCATGGCCAATCCACCGATGAAAAAGCCTACTACCGCCAACAAAGATGCTGGCTGCAGATTCGAAATACCAGAGATGGCATGTCCGCTGGTACAACCACCGGCATAACGCGCTCCAAATCCTACCATAAAACCACCGGCAATCAAGATCCAAAGGTTGGTAGAATTGCTCATGGCTTCCCAAGAGAATTGGCTCGCAGGAACGAAACCGTCCACAGTATCAAAACCGAGATTCGCTAAATCTGCAATCGTTGATTCCGAAATAGCCACAGTGTAGCCTTCCGGAGAAAGGAAGTTCATCGCGATGTATCCGCCGATGCCCGATCCAATAAGGAACATCAAGTTCCAGCTTTGTTCTTTCCAATTGAATTGGAAAAAGGGTGCAAATTTATCCGCACCACACATCGTACATAGTGTACGTAAGTTGCTCGAAAAGCCGAAGCTCTTCCCAAAATATAGCATGATAAACATGATGAGCGCAATTAAAGCGCCGCTCACGTACCAAGGCCAAGGTTGCATAATCAATTCCATGATCAAAGTGTTAAGTTAAACGAGTTACAATCTCAGCGGTTA
>DFQY01000029.1:0-525 GCA_002378005.1 Flavobacteriales bacterium UBA3477 | reverse complement strand
ATGGCTTTGAAACCACCCGCAACATCCACCATGTTATGGTAGCCGCGCGCTTTCAAAATAGAAGAAGCAATTACAGAACGGTAACCTCCAGCACAGTGCACGTAGAAAGTCCCTTCTTGTGGCACAGAGGCCATTTGATCGTTGAAATAATCTAACTCAACGTTCACAGCATCTACAACGTGCTCGCTCAAGTATTCTCCTTGTTTACGTACATCTACGATGGTCGCACCTTCAATACATTTCAATTCTTCGGCAGTTACTTGATCCAAGGTATCTACATCCTTACCGGCTGCTTTCCATGCATCAAATCCACCCTTCAAGAATCCAATTGAATTATCATATCCTACACGAGACAAACGCGTTACCACCTCTTCTTCGCGACCTGGCTCAGCGATGATGAGAATAGGCTGATTGATATCGAGGACTAACGCACCTACCCACATCGCAAAGCTTCCGTCGATACCGATGAAGATAGATTGTGGTACAAACCCCTTGATGAAGGTGTTTTGGTGGCGTGTATCAAGC
>DFQY01000042.1 GCA_002378005.1 Flavobacteriales bacterium UBA3477 | reverse complement strand
CCACCAGCAGCATCGGGAATTACGAGCGCAACGGTTTCATAGATACCCGCCGACCAACTCATGGCATATTCATAAGACAAGCCACCTTCGCCTTGATTTTGGTTTTTCTGTGTCAATTCGCTCTTGCCACCGCGCATACTCTCCTCTGTGTACACTTTGGTAGACCAGATGTTTGCGATGTTTGGGCCGATAGCTAGAACACCAGCTAAAAGCAATAAGGCGGTATATTTTCCGAATTCAGGAAGTGCTTTTTCTCTGGCATATTTAATCAAATAAGTAAGCCAAATAATGCCCATGAAAAGTGCTGCGTAATAGGTGATTTGGAAGTGATTTCGATGGATACTCAAACCTGCGAAAAGTGACATCAGGATAAAGGCGCGCCAATTCTTCTTCTCAAGAATTAACAGTAGCGCAAGGATCATCAATGGTATGAACGCCGCAGTATTAACTTTTGCATTGTGCCCGGCCGCATACCCAATAATGAAAAAACCACTGTAGCCATAAGCAAATCCACCAATGGCACTAAGCCAGTGGTGCACGCCCATGCCTCGTAAGCCGATAAAGGCCGCAATCATTAAGTAAAAAATAATGTAGGTAGATGAAGTACGGCCTCCGATGGCACGCACAGCAGCTGAAATATATTCGAATACATTTCCTCCATATTTTGTAGAAATTTGTGTGGTAGGCATTCCGCTGAACATGGCATTTGTCCATAACGCTTCCTGTCCTGTTGTGTCGCGATATTCTCGAGTTTCCTTGCTCTTTGCATAGCCCAGTTTAATATCATCTTGGTCGAGTATATCTCCTTTGATGTAGGCAGGGCTTAAAAAAGCCACATTGATACCGAGTAATACGATCATTGGGACAATCCAAGTCGTTAAAAACGGGGTGTATTTCTTCAGGGACATAGTTTGTATTTGTATCCGCAAACTAGCAAAACTTGTGGAATAATCGGGTCTAAATCATTGATAAACGGCAACTAGATGTGTATTTTTGACGTTCAACTGATTATCATTTTATGGATAGCGAAAAAGCCAATGTCATTGGTAAACAGCATATTCTAGACGTCCTGGTAGAAGGATGTGACGAACGAGTGCATCAAATCCCTGAGACGGGACTTAATAAATACCACCTTAATCCGGTCGAATACGAAACATTGTTTCAGCGCGGGTCGTGCACCGCGAATGTGTTGACACGTCGTTCTTACAGCGTGTCGAAGGCGTTTTTGGGCAAGTACGAAGATTTGAATTACGAGAACTTATTGGAGAACCAAGCGAACCGTTTGCGCAATTTGGTGCAGGATGAGTTCAAAGATCCTTTCGATGTGTACTTCGGGCCGTCTGGATCAGATTTGGTATACTATCCTTTGATGTTCCAAATGATGTTGAACCCCGGAAAGCGCTTGTTGAATATCGTGAGCTGCCCGGAAGAATTGGGCTCTGGAAGTAAGTTTGCTTCTGAGACCAAGTTCTATGCGAACTACAACCAGTTCGGTGAGCGCATCGAAAAAGGTGCCTTGGTAGATCCGGAAAACGTCAGCGAGGTGGTCTATTTAGATGCCCGTGATGAGGAAGGAAATATCCTAGACCGCACTGCAGCGATCAATAATATCATTGCTCAGAATAAAGATGCTGCCATTGTGGGCAGCTTGGTTTTTGGTTCGAAGTCTGGGATTAAGGATGATTTGAATGTCATCGATACCGATAGTGATACCATGTGGGTGGTGGATTTGTGCCAATTCCGTGTGGACCACAAGCTAATCCACGAGCTGTTGGCCAAAGGCGTGATGGTCATGTTGACCGGCTCGAAATTCTTCCAAGCCCCGCCATTCTGTGCTGCGATGCTCGTGCCAAGAAATTGGAGCGAAAAGTTGAAGCACATGGATGCTTCGATCATTCAGCCCTACGGCAAGTTGTTCAGTGCCTATGATGTGCCATGGTTCATGGAAAACATGCGCACCAACCTACCTGCAACAGAAAATAAGGCCTTGCGATTGCGTTGGGAGATTGCACTAGACGAAATGGAAGCCTACAGTTATTGGTCAACACGTCAAACGGACAACATTATTACTCGTTGGGCCATGGGCGTCATGAGCAGATTGGAGACTTCGCCGCATTTCAAATTGATGCCGGACCAATTAAAAACCAACATGTCCATCATTTCCTTCCAAGTTTGGGTAGGGGGACGTGCTCTGGATAATGACGAATTGAAAAAGTTGTTCGAGGCCATCACTACTAATAGACACGAAGGATTTAAAGGCGGGTACGACCGCGTATTCTTCGGCCAACCGGTACAATACGGTAACAAGAGTTTTATCCGCCTCGCAGTAGGCGCCTTTAGTGTACGTGCGTTCTTGGAAAAAGATGCCGTAGATTTAGAAGACGATTATAGATTGATTGAAATCATCGAGTCGTACACTGAAAAAATGTTTGGGTGATTCAAACTGGAGAAATAGCGCGTATTATGATGGACATGCTTCCGAAATTGGGAGCAGAAGATACCGCCATTATAGGTGTGAATCTCCCCGTCTTAACTTCTAGACTCCACCATTTACAAGATGCATTCCCTGAAGGGGTTCAGCATACCATTGCTATCAAGACCAACCCTCACCCTAAGATGCTGGAATTCCTCGTAGCTCGGGGTTTCGGCTTGGAAGCGGCCTCCATTGAAGAGGTCCGCATGGCATTAGCGGCGGGTTGTTCGCCGGCCCATCTGGTCTTTGATTCTCCCGTAAAAACACGCCATGAGATACGTGAAATTTCGTCGCTTCCCGGGATGTTGGTGAATGTGAATTCGTTAGAGGAATTGGACAGATTTGATACTGATTTCCAAGGAATATTAGGCATTCGCATCAATCCTCAGGTGCACACTGGAGCCCCGGAACTGTTTGATGTGAGCAAAAACGAGAGCAAGTTTGGAGTGCCCGTGGACATGAAGGAGCGCATCGTGGACGCGGCCTTACGCTATCCCGTCCAAGCATTGCACATGCACAGTGGCTCCCAAATGAAAGATCTCAACATACAGCGGGGTGCCTTGAAAGAACTCAAGCGCATTGCGGATGCTATTAATGCTGTGTCGCCGGGCAAAATCAAGGTCCTCGATATTGGAGGTGGTTTGCCTACGGAAACTCTTGGGCCTCAAACCCAGATGGAAGCCTATGGGCAAATTATTGCTGAGGTATTCCGCGGATCTAGCTACCTGCTCGTGACTGAATTTGGTCAGTGGGTCCAGGCAGAAGCAGGTTTTGCGCTAAGTGCCATAGAATATATTCTTGCGCCCAATAAGTTGTTTATACATCTTGGGGCCGATTTCTTCATGCGCGACGCCTATACCAAAGCGCGTTCCTTCCCAATGACCGTTTGGAATGGCGATGCCACACAAGTGCAGGGTATGGATAAGCCCTATGATATAGCAGGGCCGTTATGCTTTGCAGGTGATTATTTGGCGCATGGTATGGCTCTTCCAGCGGCTCTACAAGAAGGACAGTACCTATTTATCGACCATACCGGGGCCAATACTTACGCGCTGTGGTCGCGTCATTGCTCGCGAACACTGCCCGCAACATGGGCGTGGGACGGAAATTCTATGGTAAAATGGAGCAAT
Source organism: Flavobacteriales bacterium UBA3477 (assembly GCA_002378005.1). Taxonomy (GTDB): domain Bacteria; phylum Bacteroidota; class Bacteroidia; order Flavobacteriales; family Schleiferiaceae; genus UBA10364. The sequence continues at coordinate 9,596 of DFQY01000042.1, read as the reverse complement.
AGGTCAACTATTGGTTTTTAATCTTATTTTTGGAACACAAGCATTTATGATGAAGTACCGCTTTTTACTCCTACTCACGGCATTTGCACCGGTACTGTTCGGTCAGGAGATTATGACCGTTTCGGTAGTTCAAGATAATTTTATTGTGTGTCCAGACGAAATTGTAGAGGTAAGCGCCTCACGCTCTTCGACATTGAATAACTCTTTGGACTTCAACGGTTCTTCAGACTATTTAGAGATTCCGAATAACGCGGCATTCAACATCGGTACCACGAGCTTCACAGTGGAGTTTTGGGTATTGACCAACGACATGTCGAATACAGAATACCTTGCGGTATACAGAAACGCTGCCGGAAACGGATGGGCGATTTTCAAAAATGGTACAGGTACTGTCGGCTTTGCAGCGCGCGATCAAAACAACAGCTTTGATTTCATGTTTGGCGCCATCTCTCAGATTGACGACGGAAACTGGCACCACATTGCGGTGACTTGGAACCGCGGTACAGGTTCTGCTACGATGTACATTGACGGCGGATATGAAACGCAGAAGACCATGAACGTCGGTGGAGATATTTCGCACACAGGTGATATTACCTTAGGTTATGGTGTTTCGCCAACCACAGGAAATGCTACTTACTTGAATGGAGAAATGGATGAATTCCGTATTTGGTCGGAAGAGCGTTCTAGTGGGGATGTTGCCACTTACATGAGTACACACTTGAATCCATCTTCATTCCCAACCTTGGCAGTGAACTTTGATTTCAATGAGTTAACTAATGCTGATGATTGGTACGATTGTGCCGGAGGTATTACCGCACCTACGGGGACTTCAGTTCCTTCGGTGAATCAAGCTGGTGGTCCATCAATGACCTTCAACTTTGCCTACACTTGGACCAACACTTCTGGGAATACTCAGAATGGAGCGAATTACCAGAAATCCTTCCTAAAAGCAGATACAGTGGTTGTGGAAGTGGGTTACTGTAAATATTTGTGTACGGATACTTTCTATGTGGAAATAGCTGATTGTGATACGGTCAAGGATCCACGTGATGTAGCTGCAGTCTTTGCGCCAACGGCTTTTACGCCTAATGGTGATACTAAGAATGATTACTACATCGTCAAAGCAAATGCCATCAGCTACTTTGAAATGCAGGTGTATAATAGAGATGGAAACATTCTCTTCCACAGTAAAGACATCAATACAGGCTGGGACGGATCATTTGAAAACCGTCAGTGTACTGAAGGGGTCTACATCGCACAAATCATCTATCGAGATAATGAGGGTATGGAATACGTGAAGTACCAGCAATTCTCCCTGATGAGGTAGCGAAAAAAAATTAAGCATCAACAAAAAACCCGAGCCGCAGGCTCGGGTTTTTTGTTGCATGTAATTCTAGTTAAGGTCGGGTCCAAGTAGTGCTTCTGCCTAGCCAAGTGATCCCAAGGACATAGCCTTTGAAATACAAAGAACCGTCTTCGTTGAGCTCACAGAAGCACTCATACGTCTTTCCATTCTCAGGGTCGTAGATGGTCCCCTTTTGCCATTGCTTCTCCTCCGCATTGTATTCCAATCCTTTGAGGATGACGAGTTCCAATAGTGGCATATTTTGCTTTGCGTCGTTTGGATTGTATTCGTCTACTCGCGGCGTAGAGCCGTCGGAGTTGTTGTTGTCCTCGAGCCAGGTGATCTTGCCGTAGTATTTATCGTTGGTGGCTTTGTAGACTCGGATAATGGAGGATTTTTCCTCGTTGTACCATTGGCCAACAATTTCATTTTGGGCTTGCGCTGAAATAGCTAGGTTTAAGAAGTAGGTGAGGAGGAACCACTTTTTCATGATGCGGTGTGGTTGTCGTTGCCCTTTTCTAATTGGGCCCCGGTAATACTTGCGTTCAATTCAAAACCTATGATTAATCCGAAGGCATTTACGTAGATCCACAACAACATGATTAGAAGGGTTCCGATGGAGCCGTAAAATTTGTTGTACGTCGAGAAATTTTCAACGTAGTAACTAAAACCTTGTGACGATGCGATGATCAGAATGGTAGCGAGGATGCTTCCTGGACTTATAAATCGCCAATTGCGACGACTTACAGGTCCGTAGTTGTACACTATGGAGATTCCTAGCAGGGTGGCTGTGAGCAATACGAGCAATCTTGCCCACCCGATAATATCTGAGGTATATTCTGTCAAATACCCTTGCTCCGATAGCCAGCCGGTGAATCCTTCAGAGAAGATGAGGGCCACAATGGCAATGAGGATCAACAAGGTGAGCAAGATGGTCAGCAGGAAAGCACTGAAATACTGCGACCAGAATTTTTTTACGTTGATTTTGTGGTAAGAGATCCCAAGGTTGGCGATCAGACTTAATGTTCCGTTCGTCGCGAAGAGGAGCGCGGCCACAAAGGTGATTGACAAGAGACCGCCTCTTTTGATGGTAAGGATATCTTCAATGGCTTCGAACGCCATGTCATGGGTGCTTGGTGGCAGGACTGTGGCCAGGAGGTCGAAAAGTTCGTCTTGAAAAAAATCAAGAGGGAGGTAGGCAATTAAGGTGAAGATAAAAATGATTCCTGGGAAGAGGGCAAGGAAGAAACTAAAGCTCACCGAACCAGCGCGCGAGGATATGGCGCCTTCGTAAATTCCGCGGAAAAAGAAGTTCAGTACGTCCCAAAGGGTAAGGCCGTCGAAGAATGGCGGTTTCACCGTGGAGAGTATTTGTTTAATTTTTTGGCCTAGGTTTCCCATGTTTATAATGCTTTGAGGCTCATATCTACCCCTTTGATGTGGTGGGTCAGTGCGCCAACACTGATGTAATCTACGCCACATTCTGCGAAAGATACAAGGGTATGTTCTGTGATTCCTCCGGAACTTTCGACTTCGCATCGACCACCAATAAGGGCAACAGCCTCTTTGGTGGTGGCAATATCGAAATTATCCAACATAATTCGGTCTACTTCGGCAGCTAAGGCTTCATGAACCTCCTGAATATTGCGTGTTTCTACTTCTATGGCCAATTCTTTTTGCTGCACCTTGAGGTATTGCCGTACTTGGGCCACCGCAGGCACTATGCCGCCGGCGAAATCAATGTGATTGTCCTTGAGCATCACCATATCGTATAATCCCATACGGTGGTTATGCCCGCCTCCAAGGCGGACGGCCCATTTCTCCAACACTCTAAATCCAGGTGTGGTCTTTCGAGTATCGAGAAGCCGGCAGGAGGTATGCGCAATGCGCTGTACCATGTGGTGTGTTTTGGTGGCAACTCCTGAAAGGCGCTGCATGTAGTTGAGTACGAGGCGTTCGCTTTGTAGTAGTTTGATTGTGTTGCCTTCCACGGTGAACACTATGGAGCCGGCGGTGATCCACTGTCCGTCGTTTGTAACGGCATCAAAATTTGCTGTGGGATCGATCTTTTGGAAAATGTATTTCGCCAAGGCGATCCCGGCAATGATACCGTCCTCCTTCATGATTAGTTCAGACATTCCTCGGCTATCGGGAGATAAACAACTCAAGGAGCTATGATCCCCGTCGCCAATATCTTCATGGATGGCAAATTCGATTTGGGGGTCGAGCAAAGAGAAATTGGGTACAAAATCTTCTTTAGCAGACATATTCCTAGGGGATTCCTTTAGTGTTCTCAATGCAAGTTAGCATCTTTGTAGGGCACATGAAGATTGTATTCACGGTTATTGGTAAAACTTCTGAACCATTCATTAGGGAAGGGGCCCAATTATTCGCGGGGCGCCTCAAACACTATATCTCTTTTGAATATGCCGAGCTACCTGATGTTAAAGGCGGAGGAAAGCTGAGTCCACAAGCACTGAAAGAAGCCGAGGCTGATGTATTTCTCAAGTTCTTCCAACCCGGAGATACCGTTGTGTTATTGGATGAAAAGGGCAAAGAATACCCCAGTCGTGGATTTGCAACACAGATGCAAAAATGGATGAATGCTGGACCAAAGCGTCTGGTGTTTGTGGTAGGTGGTGCCTTCGGTTTTTCCGAGCGCATGTACGCCGCTGCTCAATCCAAACTGAGCATGAGTAAAATGACTACCTCTCACCAATTAATCCGTGTTGTATTTTTAGAACAGCTCTACCGCGGCATGACTATATTGAATAACGAACCCTACCACAACGACTAATGGGCGCACATAGCTTTGAAAGCATTGCCAAAGACCTCAAGGCAGGCAAGTACGCTCCCGTTTATTTCTTCGCGGGTGAGGAGCCCTTCTATGCTCAGCAGTTGTTGCAACTTATCGAGAAAGGAATATTAGACGAAGCCGAGCGTAGTTTCAACCAAACCGTATTGTACGGCAAGGAGACGAACATGCTGCAGATTCTCGAGGAGGCCAAGCGCTTTCCTATGATGAGCGAACGCATCGTTGTTGTGGTCAAAGAAGCACAGCACTTGAAGGCGGCGGATTGGGAACTGTTGTCGGGTTATTTGGAGCAGCCTCAGCCCAGTACTGTACTGGCCTTTGGACACATGCACAAAAAGCTGGACAAGCGCAGCAAGGCCGGAAAAGCCATCAAAGCGAACACCGTGTTTTTGGAAAGCGATCCCCTGCGCGATTACCAAGTAATGCCATGGTTGGAAAAGGAATTGGGCGCCAAGGGCTTCCGTTGCTCCTCCAATGTCGTGGCCGCCATGGCTGAACAGGTAGGAACGGATTTGAGCCGCTTACACAAGGAAGTTGAAAAGCTCGATGTAGCCATGGGCGACAAACGTGATTTGAGCGCTGATGATATAGAGCGTCATATCGGTATTAGTAAGGACTATAACAACTTTGAGTTGGTGGCGGCCATAGCCGAGCGCAATATTGCCAAAGCGTTAAAAATTGTCCATTACTTCAGCAAAAATCCCAAAGAGCATCCCGTACAGATGACCACAGGCATCTTGTTCAATTTCGTGAACAACCTGTTGCAATACCATAGCATGAAGGGCAAGCCCGAAAAGTCCATCGCCACAGCATTGAAGATTCATCCCTATTTCTTGAAACAATTTGCACAGGCCTCGCGTCATTACAGTGGTGCCCATGCTCTAGTGATGTTAGAAGAGCTCCTGGCGTTTGATAGAAAATGTAAAGGTGTGACCCCTTCTAGTGCAAATGAATACGAACATTTGAGAGAATGGCTTATCAAGTGCGTACTTTAGCGCAGTACCTTAGCCTTATTAATGAAGAGATTCCTAACCATATTTTCCCTGCTTTTAGCGACGGTAGTGTATGCTCAACCTCAAATGCTGCGCGGGTTCGTTTATGAAAAGAGCAACGGCTCTCCTATTCCTTATGTCAACATAGTAATCGAGGGAGAAAACCGCGGAACCATTACAAATTTGGACGGTTATTTCCAGTTGGCGGATCTCCCGGTCGGCGAGGTCCAAGTGACCGTGAGCTTTTTGGGTTTTGAGACCGTCAGAGAGACCGTTCGTATCTACAAAATCAAGCCCAATACGATAAAGGTTTACCTAGACGAAGGTTCACAAATGCTGAACACCGTTGATTTGAATATTGAGCGTGCGGAGAAAAAAATCAAGGTCAACACTGCAGTGGTCAACCTAAATCCGAAAGCAATTGAAACCTTCTCGGCAGGTGGGGATCCGGATTTAATGAAAGCCATTTCCGTCTTGCCGGGGGTGGTCACCACTGGCGATCAAGGGGGGCAATTATACATTCGGGGTGGCGCGCCCATTCAAAACTTAGTATTGCTTGACGGGATGATCATCTACAACCCCTTCCATAGCATTGGGTTCTTCTCCGTTTTCGATACCGATGTTTTACAAAGTGCTAAGGTCTATACGGCCGGTTTTGGGGCTGAATATGGTTCTCGAAACAGTTCGGTTATGGACATTCGAACCCGTGACGGAAACCGTTCTGAGACTACGGGAAAACTCTACTCATCCACCTACATGAGCAAGCTCTTGGTGGAAACCCCGCTTGGAAAAAAGGACAAGAACGGCTTAGCAAATAACAGCCTATTCTTGAGTGGGAAGACGAGCTATTTGCGCCAATCGGCTCCAATTTTTTACCCTTATGTAGAAACTAGATTTGGGGGATTGCCCTTCACATTCAACGATATTTATGGGAAGTTTACTACGCAAAGCAAGGGCGGTTCGAAGTTGAGTGCTAAGGCCTTTAATTTCTCAGATGCCGTTATGTTGGATAGTGCACAAGGTATTCAGTGGAACAGTTGGGGATATGGGGCAAACTTCACTGTAATCCCACCCGCCTCAGCCACTCTCATTCAAGGCGATTTTGCTCAGAGCTACTATTACATCTCGAGCACAGAGAACCCAGACCAGCCTCGTAATTCTTCCATCAATGGTTTTAACGGTGGTTTGGACTTTACCTATTTTTTGGGGAAGGCGGATGAAATCAAATACGGCCTTGACCTGATCGGATATACTACCGACTTTAACTACACCAATTCCCTTGGATTAGGGTTGAACCAGCAAGAGAGTACCACGGAATTAGGAGGATTCTTTAATTACCGTAAAGTTGGTACGCTTTTGATTCTTGAGCCAGGACTGCGTTTCCATTATTATGGCTCGTTAAGTGAGCTCAGTATAGAGCCTAGATTGGGTTTGAAGTACAGTATTACCGAAGATTTCAGGTTTAAGGCATCCGGCGGAAAATATAGCCAGAACCTTGTAGCGGCCAATAGCGACCGCGATGTGGTGAACCTCTTTTATGGGTTCTTATCTGGTGCGACGGATTTGCCGTCTAGCTTCCGCGACCGCCCCATTACCTCCAAACTCCAAAAAGCAACTCATGGTGTAGCCGGTTTCGAATACGATTTGGGCGACCATTGGGATGTGACCGTGGAATCTTATATCAAAGACTTTTCGCAGATCTCCAACATCAACCGCAACAAGCTCTACGACGATGTGCCGGCCTATAGCGATCGCCCGGAAATCTTGCGTAAGGACTTCATCGTTGAGCACGGATGGGCCTATGGATATGATGCTTTGGTCAAGATTGAGAAAGGACGTTATTACTTCTGGGGGGTCTATGCTTGGAGCAAGGTGCAACGCGACGACGGTATCCAAGTCTATGCACCTAATTTTGACCGTCGACACAACGTAAACCTCGTGGCAAATGTGAAGATGGGCAAGGAGGAGCGCTGGTTCTTGAGTGTGCGTTGGAATTTAGGAACGGGATTCCCGTTCACCCCGACCCAAGGCTATTACCCGGGAATTGATTTCTTGGATCCATTTGGAAATCCCGATATAAACTTTGACTACACAACGGCCAATGGCGATCCTAGCGTGCTCTACGGGACCTTGAATGGAAATAGGTTGCCGACTTACCACAGATTAGATGCTTCGCTGAAGTATAGTACGACGTTGAAAACAGGTCAGGCTGAGGTAGTTATTGGGGCAACCAACATGTACAATAGGGAGAATATTTTCTACTACGATCGCGTAGCTGCGGAGCGCGTGAATCAGCTCCCAATCATGCCTACGATTAGCGCAAGTTTTACCTTTTAATTGGCGCCAAAAAGAGGTACTTTTGTGCTGTTTTGATTCAAACTATGGCGAGCACAAAGTACATCTTCGTCACCGGAGGGGTGACATCTTCATTAGGTAAGGGAATTATATCGGCTTCTTTGGCCAAACTCCTTCAGGCGCGTGGCTACCGTGTGACCATTCAGAAATTGGACCCTTATATCAATATTGATCCAGGAACATTGAATCCCTATGAACATGGCGAGTGTTACGTTACCGAAGATGGTGCTGAAACAGATTTGGATCTAGGTCACTATGAGCGTTTCTTGAATACGCCGACCTCTCAAGGAAACAATGTCACCACGGGTAGAATATACCAAAGCGTCATTGACAAGGAGCGCCGGGGAGATTATTTAGGAAAAACAGTCCAAGTCATTCCTCATATCACAGACGAAATCAAAAACCGCGTGAAGATTCTGGGTGAAACCGGAAACTTCGATATCGTAATTACTGAGATAGGTGGTACGGTAGGGGATATTGAGGCATTGCCATATATAGAATCAGTTCGCCAGCTAAAATGGGAGTTGGAACGCAATTGTATGGTCATTCATTTGACCTTGTTGCCATTCTTAAAAGTGACAGGCGAATTGAAAACTAAGCCTACGCAACACAGTGTAAAAACTATGCTCGAAAGTGGAGTGCAGCCTGATGTTTTAGTCTGTCGTTCAGAGCACGCAGTCGATGAAGACATCAAACGCAAACTGGCTCTGTTCACAAACGTTCGTCAACGCAATGTGATTGAATCGCGTGATGCGAGCACCATCTATGAGGTGCCGTTGATGATGTACAACGAAAAGTTGGACGAAGTTGTGTTAGATCACTTTGGATTGGCGACAAAAACCCAGCCAGATTTAGACAAGTGGCGTGAGTTTTTGACTCGATTGAAGTTCCCGAAGCGTACGGTTGAAATTGGATTAATTGGTAAATATGTGGAGCTAAAGGATAGTTACAAGTCTATCTCTGAGGCTTTCATTCATGCTGGTGCGGCTAATGAAGTAGAGGTGAAGGTGCGTTGGATTCATTCTGAGCACTTGACTCCTAAGAATGCTGCGAAAACCTGTCAAGGACTCGACGGTATCTTGGTGGCACCGGGCTTTGGCGAGCGAGGTTTCGAAGGCAAAGTAGCGACAGTACATTATGCACGTGAAAACAAGATTCCGTATTTCGGTATTTGCTACGGTATGCAGGCTGCTGTGATCGAATATGCGCGCAACGTCCTAGGTTGGTCGGATGCCAATACTACGGAGGTAAATCCAAAGTCTAGCAAGCCAGTCATTGCCTTAATGGACGAGCAAATGCACATAACAGATATGGGTGGGACAATGCGTCTAGGTGCTCAAAAATGTGAGCTCAGCCAAGATTCTAAAGCCTTTAGTGCATACGGTGAAAAGGCCATTACCGAGCGTCACCGTCATCGCTATGAATACAATAACGATTATAAAGAAGAGCTGGTAGCCGCAGGTTTGAAAGCAACGGGTATAAACCCGGAAAGCGGCTTGGTAGAGGTTGTTGAGATTGAAGATCATCCATTCTTTGTTGGCGTACAATACCATCCAGAATACAAGAGTACAGTGCTTAATCCGCATCCTCTTTTTGTATCTTTTGTTCAAGCAGCTGACCTATACCGTCAAAACAAATAATTCATGGAAAATCAGAAAGCGGGATTTGACCGCAATCAACTCATAGGATTCTTACTCATTGCCGCCATTATGGTGGGGTTTGGCTGGTGGCAGAGCGCCAACATGCCACAGGTTGAAGAATCGAACGGCACAGAAGTGGTAGAAGAAGTGGCTTCGGCAGTAGACGAAGTTTCGGGAGCTGTTGAAATGACTCCAGCGGTTCTAGATTCCAATGCCTTTGTTGCCGAAGAGGTGAGCATTGAGAATAAGGACTTAAAATTGACGTATTCAACGCTAGGTGCTCAGCTCGTTCGTGCACAGATCAAGGGGTATAAAACGTATGATTCGGACTCAGTCTATTTAGTGGACACAAACCAAACTTGGGATATCAAACTGCCCGGAGATGCTGCCTTGAGTACGAAGGAATTCAATGTAGCTTCTCACAACGGTACTTCTTTGATTCTTAGCGA
>DFQY01000043.1:12118-17339 GCA_002378005.1 Flavobacteriales bacterium UBA3477 | reverse complement strand
TAGCGCGCACGGAAATTCGTTTGTTTTAGAGGTCGGCCTATGAGGTCACTGTTATTAGGGACGATAACTTCGAGGAGGTCATGACGTGCATCGACTTCAAACTTTTCTTCTACCGTTTTGAGTCCTTTTGGGAAGAGATCAAGAAGCTCGTTTACTTGGTCGAGGGCGCCGGTGAAAAAGAGGGTGTCGTTGGCTTGGAGGGTCATTTTTGGGGTCACAGGAGAGATGAACTCGCCGTTGCGGTAGATTTCTGCGAGGAAGAGGTCGTTGAGGTTTCTGAGTCCGGCAGACTTCACGGTTTTTCCATCCATAGTACCGCCTGGAATGACCTTGAGCTCTGTGGTGTATTGGCGGTTTGAGGGTTGGTCTGAGGAGGTTATTTCTTCTTGTTGCTTGAGGACTATGGGGGCTAGTAAAATGGTTGTGAGGAGAACTGCTCCGGTTACGGTGAGGCCTGGGATTAAGAAGTCCCAGAATTTGAACCCTTCAATACCGTTTTCAATCATAAGTCCATTGAGGACAAGGTTCGTTGAGGTACCTATGAGGGTTATAGTTCCTCCAGCTACTGCAGCGAATGAGAGAGGCATGAGAAATCTACCCACATTCCAGTTACGCTCTTGGGCTTTGGATTTGAGCAGTGGGATGAGTAGCGCTACTACCGGGGTGTTATTGATGAACCCGCTCAGGGTGGCAGTGATCAGTGAGCTTTTGATCAATACGCCTCGGGAGCTGTTTCCAAGGAGGTCGATGATTCGGTGGAATGGGAGTGTTTTTTTTAGGACGCCTGTCAGTGCGATTAGGGCCATCACTGTGAGGATGGACGGGTTCACCGCCGTGGCGTAGATGTGTTTGATGCCCATGAATCCGGAGAGGATAAGGAGCAGGACAGGCGCGGCGAAGACTTGCATCGCCTTGAATCGGTCACAGAGGAGGCCGAGTATAATGCATAAAAAAGCCACTACGTAGGCGTAATGGCTCATTTCAGGAGTATGTTCAAAGGGTTGCGTCAATCTAATCTGCAATGTATTTGTTCCACACTTTCTTCACGGGGTTGAATACCGTTCGCGAGAATGAGCGCCAAAAAATACGCAATTGGGTTGAACGATGACGAACAAAGAGGTGAATAAATACCAATGCGCCAATATTTAACAGAATCATAAGATGGCTGTCTAGTCGAGGCGCTAGGAATTTATTGACCACTACAAAGCCACTAATAACGGCCATAATGAAAGTAGTTACGCCAAAATGAGAGAAGCCTTTGTCTAATAGAACGTGGTGCATATGACGCTTATCCGCGTTAAATGGACTTAGCCCTAAGCTGAGGCGTATGGTGAATACACGCATGGTGTCCGCAATTGGGTACCCTAAAATGAGGATAGCTGCAATAACTGGATTAAGGTTCAAATGGGAAACGTGGTTATTTCCGCTATATAAGAACTCCATCGCTAGTGTTGCAAGGACAAAACCGAGGCCAAGAGAGCCGGCGTCTCCTAAGAAAATCTTGCGTTTTTCAGAGTAGTTGAAGCCCATAAAAACTATAAGTCCAAGGCCTATGAAGGCTAATGAGAAGTAATGTTCACCGCCGCCCATGAGTTTTGTTAGAAGCCCGATACTTAATAATGAGGTTCCAGCTGAGAGACCATCTACACCGTCAATAAGATTTAGGGCATTGATTAGGTACACTACAGTAACTACGCTCAATGAAATACCTAACCATGAAGGGATGGCTCCAATGCCAAATAAACCGTACAGGTTGTCTACGTAATTCCCGGAATAGGTGATGTAGAAAAGGGCTACGCCGAATTGGATTAAGAATTTAAGAGAAGAGGATAAGTCTAAGCGATCATCAATGGTTCCGAGCGCTACTATTGCGGTAAGTCCCAGCCAATACGGAAGGCCGTATGTTAGGTTTTCTGGATTAATGGCGAATAAGGTGAGTCCTAAGAGTAGGTAAGGAACGAAAATCGCAATACCGCCAACTCTGGGGATGATACGTGTGTGTGAGGATCGTTCATTCGGCTTGTCGACTAGTCCTAGTTTTGACCCAAAATCCATAAAGATTCTGGAGAACAGTATGACCGCCGCGACAAAGGGAGGCACGAAAGGATATAGTGCTGAGCTCATGATAGGTTTTGTTTGGTATGTCAAAAGTACGCCTTTTTTAACAATTCGTTTGATAAGTTAATGTTATCAACACTTGTTGTCTCGATTGACACTGCGCTGGAATTGTAGGATGAGAGCAAAAGTTGATATATTCGCTGCAACCAAACCAAAGTCTTCAATGAACATATTTGAACTTACTGGAAAGAAGTTGGCCAATCAAGGGCTGCGCATTGATCGTTATGATTTTGAGCGTCCTTGGGGAGGTTTTTTTGTTTTAGATGAGAATCAAGCCCAGGCTTTTGCGAATCTGTATTTTGATGGCTTAGATGTTGAGCCCTTGCGCATAGGCGGGAAGTTGAGTCCTAAGATCTTATTGGTCAAGCCTGAGGCTCGTTTGAGCTGGCAATACCACCACCGTCGTGCTGAGACTTGGCGTGTTGTGGAAGGTCCGGTAGGTATTGTACGCAGTACTACGGATGAAGAAGGGGAAGTGGTTTCTTATAACGCAGGCGAAACCATCGTTTTGGAAAAAGGTGAACGCCACCGTCTGATAGGATTAGAGAATTGGGGAGTAGTTGCTGAGTTTTGGCAGCATACAGATCCAGACCATCCTTCTGATGAGGATGATATTGTCCGTGTTCAGGATGATTACGCTAGAAAATAACAGAGAGGCCGCTTTGAGCGGTCTTTTTTATAGGCGCTTGTCGACGTTTTGACGCGGGAATATCCCTTTTAGGTCATAGACCACGCGGTCAGTTGACGTATGGATTTTGAGGCCCTTGTATTCGTTGTGAGCTACGGCCAAAATGATGGCTTGGTAGGCTTCTAGGTTGATTTCTTGAATGAGTTCTATGCCGTATACGCGTTCTGCCTGAGCTGGATTCGCTAATGGATCATGAACGTCAACGGTTAAGCCGAAGCTCTTCAATTCATGGTAAACATCGATGACTTTAGAGTTTCGGACGTCTCCTGTGTTTTCCTTGAAAGCCAATCCCAGAATCAGCGCACGACCGCCTTTGACGGGCAGATCCTTTTGATTTAGGAGTTTGACCACTGAGCTGGCCACATGAAGGCCCATACTATCATTAATCTTTCTGCCGGAAAGGATGACCTCTGGCTCATGACCTACTAGTTGTGCTTTGTGAGCTAGGTAGTATGGGTCTACGCTTATGCAATGTCCACCAACCAGTCCTGGCTTGAAGGGTAGGAAGTTCCATTTGGTACCGGCCGCTTCTAAAACGTCTCCTGTATCGATACCAAGTTTATCGAAGATCAAGGCCAGTTCATTCATAAAGCTGATGTTCACGTCGCGCTGTGCATTTTCGATGGCTTTGGCAGCTTCGGCTACTTTGATACTTGGTGCGAGATGGGTGCCTGCTTCGATGATGGTAAGGTAAAGCTGGTTTACTTGGTTCGCGGCTTCGGGTGTGGAGCCTGCGGTGACCTTTAGAATGTTTTTAAGCTTACGGACTTTGTCGCCTGGGTTGATGCGCTCGGGGCTGTACCCTACGGTGAAGTCTTGGTTGTAGGTGAGGCCACTGGTTTGTTCTAGGATGGGGACGCAAACTTCTTCGGTGCAACCGGGGTAGGTGGTGCTTTCATAGATCACTAGATCGCCCAGGTGGAGGTATTGGCCTATAGTTCGGCTCGCTAGGATGAGCGGATCGAGGTTGGGGCTCTTGTCCGAATTGACGTCCGTGGGGACGGTGATGATGAAGGTGTTGCAGGCGCTGAGGTCGGCGGGGTTGGATGAGATGCGAAGGCGGGTGGTAAGAGCTTGAGATAATTGGTCCCCCTCTAACTCATTCGTGGGATCAATACCACTGGCAATACGATGGACCTTTTCGGCATTCGTATCAAACCCGAGGACTTCATAATGTGCAGCGAACGCGACGGCGAGGGGTAGGCCTACGTAGCCCAATCCTAATATGGCAATATTATGTTCTTTGAGTGTGGACATTGGGCTCAAATGTACGATTTGGAATTATTGCAATCTACAAACGCTGTGTGTTGCTTTTTGGTATTCTGTTCATCACATACCTAAATCAGATGATACATTTAAATGAATCAGGTATTAGGAGTTGATTAAGTATTAAATCTCAATTTATATCAGTTTTCTACGAATATCTCATTTGACACACGCTAAAATGTTGATTATGAGGTATTTTTCCTGTGGAACAATACTAAAACGTCATGAAAAAGCTATTTGCTATTGCATTGTGCTTGCCGCTTCTTGCGGTAGCACAGAAAAAATCTGGGGCCGTTTATTCTGAACACCCTGCCTTGACAGTCGTTGAGGAAATGAACGCAGCCTTTTGTGCTGGGGATCTAGAGACCTATGAAACTTATTTTGAACCAGAGGTTAAAATTTGGAGCGTGGGCGATGAAGAGCCACATGGATTAGAAAGAGACCTCCAAATTTCAGAATGGTGGAACAAGAATTTTGATGTTTCTATTACTAGAGCATCAGGTGCAAGTCCAGATGTCGTTCAATATGATGGAGATTCTAAGGGCGCATGGGTAATGGATTGGACAGAATTTATGGCCATCCATAAAGTATCTGGAGATACTGTAAAGACTTGGATGCACGATGAGTACTTCGTGAGTGACGGAGGAAAAATCACTACATGGTTCAGCTATTATGATGGCGACGAGCTTGGAAGACAGATCCAAGATGCCTTTGGTGCCCATAGAAACGGCCGAATCTATGACGAACACCCCTTCATCGATATTTTGTTAGAGGTTGTAAACGCATGGGAAGATGGCGATGTCGACGCCATGTCAGAGCACTTTGCAGAAGATTGTACATTTCATCGTCTAGGTGAAGGTGAAGGCTACAGGGACCAAACTCTTGCGTTCCGCCAGAACTCTTGGGCCAATGGCATTGCTTCAACGAGCTCTCGCAAAATGAATGTTTATGGCTATCCAGATGCTATCCGTTACGAAAAAGGTGATGGAGGCTGGGAAGTCATGTCTTGGTGGAACCACACATTTGTAGACGCTGAAACCGGCGCTGAACAAACTGTATTTCTTCACTTGAGCCACTCATTTAATAACGAAGGAAAAATATCTAGAGAAGTACTCTGGGTAGATTAAATATTAATCAAATCAAAAACAG
>DFQY01000043.1:9336-11779 GCA_002378005.1 Flavobacteriales bacterium UBA3477 | reverse complement strand
ACTCAATCCTCATTATCAGAGGATGAAGTGCGTGAATTTGCCATAGCCCACATTGAAAATCAAGTAGGCTATGCGGACGCAGTTGAACCGTATTATCAGGGGCTTTCTTCCGAATTAAAAGTTTGGTCAAATCCTGTTTGGAAAAACCTCCCTAGAGACTATGATATACCTGAAGAAGATGACGGCAGCCTCTTTTATGAGGACTCTATCAAAGTAACCCTTCATGATGTTTACATGATGAACGGCTATGCTAACGTCATGGGAACCATTCAATGGTATATCGCAGGGGTCAATACAACCTACCGCAATTTCTCTGGTATAGTTACAGAAGAGGAGGGTCAACTTAAATGGACCCGTTTTGTGGGCATTGACAACTCTAATTTGTCGTGGGGCTTCTTATGGCCTAGTAATGAAATAGAGGGTGGACTTGCTGCTTACAATGAAATGCGTGAAAATATGATGAACCTCGAGTGGGAGCGTGCCAAAGAGATTTCAGATTCCTTGGTGGAAGCAGACCCAACCTGGGCAACGGCACACCTAGGTCAGTTGCAATACTACTGGGCGAAGCGTGATGTTGAGAATTTGAATGCTACACGTGAGTTAGCAGAGTCTAAGCTTGAAAACGCAAGTCGTGCAGAATCGCACTTTATCAAGTCTTATACGACAGATCGCGAAGCCGGAAATTACCACTTAGAGCAAGCCTTGCTCTTTGCACCGGTAGACCCTATGGTGCGTACTTGGTATGCTTGGGGTGAAAAAGATACCGATCGCGCATTAGATATCATGGAGTTCGCTTGGGCCAGGTTACCTGAGCACGGCGGTGTAAACAATATGATGGGCTACAAGCACATGGCTGCCGGAAATATGGAGAAGGCCAAGCAACATTTCGAGATTTTTGCACGGGCACACCCAGATGTTGCTAACGCGTATGATTCCTATGGTGAGTACTACTTAACCGCCGGGGATACAGCAATGGCTAAGGAGATGTACATGAAGGCATATGAAACCAATAACAATTGGACTGCCTCAAAAGAACGTGCAGATGAACTATAAATCTCTTTTATGGATGGGTTCGGTGGTTACCGGGCTCATCTTATCTTCTTGCATGTCCAACGAAACAGCTGAGTTGGATGCACGCTTTGCTAGAAACTGCGAAGTCATTCGTGCGAATAACGCTGGTTTCACTGGTGAGAACCAAGACTACAGTATGTATGCGGATGATTTCTTCATGGTCAATACCAACTTCAATGGTTCACCCGATACTATGCGCCTTGCCGATCTTAAGGCTGAAGATGCCTATCTCTGGGAAAACTTTGACTTTGAATTCCTTGTAGAGCCAGTGATGCTTCCTGGAGTGGATTCAGAAACACAAGAACCAAATGCCAGTGTTCGCTTTTATGCTCCATTAAAAATCACGAAACCTGCAACGGACTCAACCGAGGAGCGTTCAGCGGTAGTTCGCATGTATGAAACATTTGACTTAAATGAAGAAGGCAAGATCACAATACAAATGTATTACGGTGATTTTGGCGCCGCATTGATCTACTTAAACAGTTAGACGCTGTCAAAATGAAAAATTACCCCTTGTATGGATTAATGACGGAAGCCCCGGTCGCTATGCGGCTGGGGTTTCTATTTTTGCCAATATTCTGTGTGGCGGAGTTCCATATTTGCGCTGAACGCGCCGAACTGGATAGGAATAATTGTATCGAAATAGAAAATAGCTTCGTCTTCCGTGAGCATATGTACTTGGAAGCGTTGTTCGCCTGTGAACAGTACTCTTAGTGAATCCAATACTGGTTGACCGAATGCGTTAATGAGATCCGCATCGAAAGCCCAAGAGAGATTGCTTGCATTGCTCGTAACGGTGATGGAGCTGTCGTTGTTCACGACTAATGAGGCAGTGTCTAAAACCGTTCCTGCGCTATCTACAATGGTGGTTGAGCTCAGAGTATCCAAGCTCAACGTCATCATCGTGGTCGAATGAGGGTGCAAGGTGTCCCAAAGGCCTTGAGCGATAAGGTGGTTGGTGATTTCTACTCCATACCAGTCGCCATGAAGTTTTTCAAGTGTTCCAGGTTCTGGAGTGGTGGTATCACACGAAATTAGAGAAGCCACTGCGAACAAGGTGAGCAGAATTCTTTTCATAGGTCTTTGAATGTTTTACTAAGGTACTAAATCCCATTCAACCCCTTGCTCAACACCCAGGCACTATGCCCGTTGCGCTTTACAATCTCACGTGCCTTGTTTGCAGAAGTTTTGCTAACGTGAACACTATGGACCACATAAAACTTACCGTTGTATGGGGCGATAAAGGCTTTTGGAGCCCAAGCCTCTATGCCATCTAAAAAGGTTTGTGCGTGATCAACTGTGTTAAACCCGCCGATGATAATGCTAAAGTTTCCGGAACTTACTTTAGGAGGTTCTGGGGCAGGCGTATTAC
>DFQY01000043.1:0-8960 GCA_002378005.1 Flavobacteriales bacterium UBA3477 | reverse complement strand
GACATCATCAGTGTGCTGTCGTTTAATACAATAACGGCAAAATCATCTCCTCTGCCATTATTTGGGAACTCCATGATAGTAGAGTCTTTGGCTTGCCAAGCAAAATTCTGTAAGCCGTAGTTTCGGGTGCTTCGCGAGAAGTAAATATTTAGGTTTTGTCCTGTGGAAGGGAATACTTCATTCAAGGCACTATTGACCTCATTTACAGCTATGGGTGATCCCCATCCGCCATCAAAGCTCAAAGCACTTTTATAGATATCGTAACCTCCCTTACCACCATCAATAGTAGAGGCAAAGTATAGGGTATAATCTACGGGATCAAAATAAGGGTGCTGATAATTTGCATCTTCCTCAATAAATGGGAGCTCTTTGGCTTCCTCACCGTTAAAAGGAACAAAAGATAAAGTCATACCGACGTTACCATTTTTATCCGCCCTATTTCTGCTGTGACTCACAATCATACCTGAGCTATCAGGAATTAAAGCACATTGTCCGATATAATAGGGCAAGGCAAGAAGGGCTTCAGGTGCTGAATAAGTCAAAGTCTTTAGATCTTTTAGTCTTAATAAATACGGCCTCGCAAAGACTTTGTTTGTTGCCGGGTCCTTGGCGGCAAGACCATTACCACCGCGGTCAGAAAGGAATAATACATGACCTTTACCATAAGGGGTTGCCGCATAATCGTCTGCATTTGCCTCCCCTAATTCAAAATGATCAAGCAACTTTTCATTTTTTAACTCATCCAATACAACTTGACTTTTTCCATAAAATGGAAGCAGCAGCAAAGGAATCAATAGCAAGGTTAATTTCGTAGGTATAGTAAGTAGCCGCATCATAAGAAAAGTCTTGGAGAGGTGAATGATTCAATACGAGGGGCAACGTTAAAGGCGATGCCTATAACATGACTTCTCTGGGTAATAAATATGAGATCCGTCAACGGATAGTTGTACTGGTAGAATACATGCCAATCTCGTGAAGGGTTGATTCTTAGTAACACCCCGGCTTCGTCAGCAGGGCTGTAATGAGCGCCAAACCCCCATGTTTCTTGATGCTCGAAAAACAGATGGAAATTTAAATCTGCAGGAGCATTTGTCGCAGCACTAGCTAAAAAACTAGATCGTAAAGACCATTGGTCTTTTAGTACCATTCTGTGACCTCCGAAAATTTGGAAAACTTGAGCGGTAAAGTTGTTTTCGTAGATTTTGGCGCGGTTGACATTTTTAAAGCTGACCCCCATATAGTAGCTCTGAGTATTCAAAGTGGTGCCTATATCTACATTAGCCATAATGGGCCCTTGTAGGTTGTAAATATTAGGATCTACAAGGTCATAATAGGTCTCGTCAAGCAAATCAACCGCTGTACGTCCCACAGTCAAGCGAAGCCCGGTGCTGAGCTTTGTCATTTCGTTGACTTGTAAATGATATGCCCCACTTACAGCGGCATGCTGAGTAACAGCAGGTCCGATCTGGTCATTAATTAAGGTTAAATTCAACCCTAGGCCTCGTAAGTTGCGGTAGTCCATACTGATCAGGCCGGTGCGCGGCGCGCCTTTGAGCCCGACCCATTGGGCATCGACCAAGCTTACTACATGTTGGTCTTGCATCCCAGCGTGGGCCGGGGAAACCGCCACTGGGGTGAACAAATAGTTGTCCAGCGAAGGATGTTGTTGGGCCGAAAGGTGACCGGCCACTAGGAGTAGGGCAGCCGTAGCTCGTGAGGCTAGGCGGTTGCGCTGTTTCATATCGCTATAAATTCTTTTCATGGCCAATTATCGGTTAATGTAGAGGTATCCGTTAAACTCTTGGCTCGAGGTGCCGCCCATGCGTACGTAGTAGAAGTACGTTCCACTTGGAAGGATTTCCTCAGCATTATTCAAATACGTGTTGGTATTCGCGCGTCCGTCGAAGTCGTTCTGGTAGTCCGTATTCTCGTAGACCTTCAATCCTAATCTGTTAAAGATGACTACATGCGAACCAGGGAATTGGTGAATGCCCGGGATCACCCAGTAATCGTTGTTTCCATCGTTATCTGGGGTCAAGACTGTTGCTGCTTCAAGGTCACAAACGTCTGCATCGAGGAAGTTAGGAACGCCATCCCCATCACAATCATCAAACCCAATACCATCGCCATTCGAATCAAACTCTACAGCATCAGGAATGCCATCATTGTCGCTATCGGAATCTTGTTGGTTCGGAATGCCGTCGCCGTCTGCATCGGCCATACCGCCGCCAGCCCCTGCAACGCCACCTTCATCATCGTTTGGAATGCCATCACAATCCTCGTCTAGGGCAAGTATGAGGACACTATCGGTGGCGAGAGTGCCATTGGTATCAATGGCAGTGATGGTGTACCAGCCAGAGGTCAATGCCGTGATTGTATCTGTGGTCTCACCTGAGCTCCAGAAAAGGCTAATAGGAGCAACACCGCCAGAAGTGGTCACGAAGGCTGCTCCATCGAGGTCGGTTGGACAAATGTTGTGGCTTAAGACGGTGGCCGAAACTGAGAAATAATCTGGCTCGGTGAGAAGTAGCGTGTCCATTGTTGAACAACCATTACTATCAAGCACGGTCACTATATATAAGCCTTCAGGTAGTCCGCTGAGGTCTTCGGTCGTTGCGCCATTGTTCCAAGAGAATGAATATGGCGATGTACCACCGCTCACAGTGAGGTCGGCAGAACCATCATTCGCACCTTCTGTGCTTACTCCATATCCATTGTAGTTGGACGGTGTGATGCTGGTCATCAGCTGTGTGGGTTCATCAATGGTAATGCTACCCATAGCGGTACAACCATTTGTATCGCTTACCTCCCAGAAGTATGTTCCGGCGGCGAGGTTAGATGCCGTGGCAGTAGTGCCTTGGTTGATCCAAGTGTAAGAGTAAGTTCCACTACCGCCGGTGGCGTTGATGGTGGCAGTACCGTTGGCATCGCCGTAGCAAAGAGCATCGGTCGAAGTGATGGTGGCTTGAACCACACCTCCAGCCGGTTGGCTCACTGTAATGGGGACTTGGACAGAATCCACATTGCCCAAACTATCGAGTCCGTAGAACCAAACAATTGGCGAACCTACATCCGCACAAGTAAAGAGGGTTTGTGAGAGCCATAAAGAATCCACTCCGCTACAATCGCTCGAAGCGCTGTCTACCATGGCAAGGGTTAACGTATCAAAGCCTGCTGCGCCCAAGGTCAGGGCTACGCTGTACGGGTACAATGCAGGGCCGTTGGCATCGATAACCGTGATGGTAAAGCCAACACTGTCCTTATTGCCGGAAGCATCGTGAACCACGTAGGCAACGACATGCTGGCCTATACCAAAGTTGCCCGAAGGTGTATTGCTGTTGTAGTACGTCGTGCTGTAGTTTGAACTGTTTTCCGTGACCGTTGGCGATGCCCAAGCAAAGGCTGCCATACAGCTGTCTGGATCCGCGTTTAAAGTCGTATCGCCTTGGCTCAAGGAGATCACAGGTGCCACGGTATCCTCTACGGTGATGTAGAAGCTACATGTATCGCCATTGCCTTGAAGGTCATAGGCGAAGTAGTCGATTTTGAAGAGGCCGATCTGCAAATACCCGCCTTTAGCTAGGCTGAAGTACGCACTGTCCATCCCACAATTATCATAAACGCTATCACCAGTCCAGGTTACTTGAGTCCAGCTGCTGTCCGCATCCGCATAGATGGTCAAAGAGTCTGGACAATAAATCTCCGGTTTGATGTTTTCGGTAACGATGACTTTTTGCAGAATAGAATCGGTATTGCCACTTACATCCGTAATGTACCAGTAGATATCATAATCTCCTAGTGCATAATACGCACCTGCATTGTGGAACAGAGTATCTACACCACAAGCCTCCACGATAGGAGGAGGCGTCAAGCTCAAGCTGTCGGTAAAGACGCCACAGGTATCTACGCCAGCATAAATAGTCAAGGTGTCCAATGTACCTGTCCAGGCCGGCGCGACGGTATCGAGCACAGTCACGAGGAAGAAACAGGTGTCAGTGTTTCCTGAAGGATCTGCCGCGTAGTGGAATACGGTATCCACACCTACGGGGAAGAAGGTACCGCTGGTATCGCTGTGCGTGTAGATGATGCTATCGCTGTTGTCTGTAGCTATTGGCGTAGTCCAAACCAAGTTCGCGCCACAGTTCAGGGCATCTGCATACAAGGTCGTATCCATTAAACAGCTGGTGAAACTAGGAGCGAAGGTATCTTGTACCGCTACTGTGAAGCTACACGAATCTGTATTGCCGTTCGCGTCGGTCGCAACGGTCCATACCGTATGTGTTCCTATACCGAACCAAGTACCGCTAGAATCACTTACAAAGGATGTATCCACGCCACAAGCATCGTATAAGCTTGCCGCGGTCCAGCTATAGTGCACCCCGGAAGTATCGGCACCTACGTACAGTGTCGTATCACTGCCACATAAAATTTCTGGTCCGAGGGTATCGACAATGGTTACGGTGGCATAAGCTGTATCGCTTTGGTTACCGTCGGTTCCCACCAACATCACGGTATGGGCACCCAAGTCGGCACAAGTCCAAGCGGCCGTATCTATGCTTAAGTTGAGGTTACAGTTGTCGGAACTACCGCCGTCTACATCCGCTGGGATAATGGCGACATTACCAAGACTATCCACCTGGATGGTAAGGTCTTGGGCGATAACTATTGGAGCCACTCCGTCGCTATCGCTCACGGCGATGCTCGCGGTACCTTGACACCCTAATGGATCAATGATGGTAACGGTATAGGTGCCGCTGGTTACAGCGCTGAGGTCTTCGGTAGTTTCACCATTGCTCCACACAAAAGAGATCGGCGTAACGGTGGTGATCATAGTTAGATCAACAGAACCATCTGCCGTACGCGGACAGCTTGCCGGTGACGCGACAATTGAAGCTTGTGGAGTAGGGTTGACGTTGGCTGAAACGGGATAAGAAGTCCATTGACAATCGATTTGAGAAATGGCAACGACTTGGTAACGGGTAGTGTCGGTTAAAGCTGGTGTGGTGTACGTATTGCCGGTCGCGCCTGGAATGGCAGTCCAAACGTTACCAATCAAGGAGTACCATTGAAACACGGTGGTCCCTGTAGTATTCACCCCAAAAGTAGCGGTGGCGCCTTCACAAATATCCTGTGACACTGGGCTGTATGTTACGGTAAAGTTGATAGGATCATCAAGACTCAAGGTGTTGCCAGAAGCGGTTTGACAGCCGTTTGCATCTGTCAAGATAAGGTCAATGTAGTGGCCTTGGGTAAGTCCAGTGATTGTTGCAACACCGCTGAGCACGTTGGCGGTTGCCGAGCCTCCTTCGTAGGTAACGGTGTACGAGCCATCTGGCACGTTCGTCACATCAAAGGTGATGGTACCGTCGTTTGCACTACATGCCGTTGGATCTGTTTTGGCAAAGTTGGTGGCGGTAAGCGACCCTCCTTTGGTACCAGTTACGCTAACGTTTACGTTGTTCGCGCCTGCAGAGCTCAAGGTGATGTTCGCCGGATTTGGTGCGGGTGCTGTGCCGTCCATGGCAATGTAGACCGCCGTATCCAAGGTTCCGGAACTATCTGCCCCCAAGGTGAGGGTAGCGCTGTAGGCACCATTCATTGCTGTACTTAAATGATAACCAGCTGGAGCGGTGATGACTAAACTATCGCTGAGTTTATCCGCTTCAACAAGTATGCTTTGTCCGGCACTCGGGAATCCATCACACGTGAAGAACGGTGCGGTGGTACCGAAAGTGTTGATTGTTGGAACGGTGGTTTCATTCGACGTGGTCGGGAACCATGAGGTAGGATTATTGCCTGAGATAAGGTAGGTCACTGGGCCTGTTCCAGTAGCGCCAATGGTCAAACTAACGCTGCTGGTGCTGGCATATTCAAGGGTTACACGTGAGCGCCCATCTGTTCCTGAGGTATTCGAACCGGGGGCGGTATTTGCGAATGACCCGCTGCCTGTGCCGGTAGCGTTGTAGCTCAAATAGGTACTTGAGCCAAGTGTATATCCTGAAAAGCCACTAGATTCAATATAACGTCCTGAAGGTCCTACCGCATCTAGATCCCAAGCCGTGAGGTAGAAGTCTCCGAGGGTTGCTGGAACTGGTGAGCCTGCCGTACCGTCTTCGATAAATTGGATAGTATAGCGAACCAAACCATTGGGCCCTGTCCAAAGGACCGAAGGGCTGAAGTGCTCTGAGGAGTTGCCGTTGGTCGTATTGTCGAGATCGAAATCCGAGATCAGGGCATTGGTCATGCCGTCAATGGAAACGATAGCATCATAGGAGGTAGTGCCGACGGTCAACAGGTCATTATAAACACAAAATCCACCCACGGCTGTGGACGGATTCGAGGTGATAGGATCATCGAACGATAAGGAACTGCCTTGCACAGAGATGGTTTGGGCGTTAAGGAAATTGGTCCATCCAAAAAAGGCCAATCCAAGGCAGAATAGGATCCGTTTTTTCATAAAACGAGTATTGTGGGTCGTAAAAAATCTAAAAGTAGGTACTAGGGTAAAGCACTGATTAAAAATAAGATGAACGCCCCCTTGCATTGAGTGAATGGTTAAGAACTTTTCAACTAAAAAGTCTCATTTGAGGCTGCTCAAAATTAAAAATCGTGATATTTGTCACGTTGTGCAAATCCCCTGTTAGAAATGTCCGAAACAACTCCAGAGCTTGACCTCAAAGAGCTCAACGAAAAATTCCGCAAACTCCAACCCGAGCAACGCATCACTGAACTCTACCGAATCTTCGTCCGCGAAGAAGTTATGCTGACGAGTTCATTCGCCGCCACTAGCGCCTATTTGCTGCATTTATTCTCGGTCTATCAGCCAGAACAAGAGGTACTTTTCATCAATACCGGCTACCATTTCGAGGAAACGCTGGTGTACAAAGATTACCTGACGAAGGTCTACAATCTCCAAGTCCGTGAGGTCAAAGCCGAAGATTGGAAACACGAGTTTACTACGACAGATCAGACTTGGACAAAGGATCCGGATTATTGTTGCACCATCAATAAAGTAGAGCCTTTAGAAAAGATCAAAGAAGAACATAAAGTTTGGGTCAGCGGCCTGATGAGCTGGCAAAGTGATCGCCGATCTACGCTGGACATTTTCGAGGAGCGCGGTGGAATCCTCAAGTTTTATCCCTTGCTCGATGTGAGCCGCGAGCAACGCGAGGCCTACATTAAGGACCACCTTCTGCCGTTCCATCCACTACAGTCGAAGGGGTATTTCAGCATAGGGTGTACACATTGCACGAAACCGGGCAAGGGACGCAAAGGGCGTTGGAACAACAGTCCGAAGACGGAGTGTGGGTTGCATCTGTAGGCCCTGGACGATTTATAGAAATTGGCCCCAAAAGAAAAACCCGATCCTATTTTGGACCGGGTTCCTCGAAATCTACGACATGCTTTGTTGTATCGTTAGCACAATTTAATCGCACACTATCCAGCGGTAGTACTGTAACGTACTGTCGTTCGGTACCTCGATCTCTCCTTCGAGACCCGGAACGTTCGCGATAGTTAATGGGAAAATCATCTCACCGCACCAAGGATCTTTTTCTCTCGGACAATCCCCGTATGGATCTGATGTTGCAGTCGTATGGCCTTTTCCTGTTGGAATTCTATTGTTGGAATCACGCCCTTTGGGATCGAGCCCTGGTGTGAATTCGTTGAACACCTCATCACATCTGGTGTGCAGGTCTTTGTACTGCTCGAAAGAAACGACCGAAAGGGTATCACCGTCGAAAACGACTTGGATGGGATAGAGGTAATCAAAACACTCACGAGGTTCCGAACTGCCTGCAACTGCGGGTACTTCCGCAGAAGTGTTGGGTTCGCAACGCACGAAAAAGAACAGTCCGGCTAAGGGTAGGAGCCAAAAGAAAGTTTTGTTCGTCTTCATTATTGAGATGTCTAGATATCTTATAACGAAGTGGTTGAAGAATTGTTCTAGCGGCGTTGGTTCAAAATGAGGGCTGAGGTAATAAGGAGAATTGGACCCAAAACAACACTAGTGTAGAGGTACTAAAATATCGGGATGCAACACATGCAGGCCAGTGTCACTTGTATGGGAAAAAGTCCCATGGTCAAGGTCATCTTAGAGGCAAGGACAGAGGTCGATATGGAAAGCACGGCGCAGGACGCGATGTACACCCAAAATACTGCCGACCAACATACCACGGAAGGTCCACAAGCCAAAGTTCCAGCGACCATAATACGATGGTGATCGCAACAGCTGCGTAGGATATTTTAGCAATTTTTAAGAGCATAAGGCTTACTAAAGGTAAAAAAAACCCCGCCTTGTAGGGCGGGGCCAGTAACACTTAAACCGTTGAAACCGGACTGCGTATGTCAGATAGGACGAGGTCCTACACGTTCATATTTCATCTAGATCAAGGGCTTGGGACAAAGTTAGGGCGGATTTTTGGCGCGAGTCGAACAATAGGCTTATAAAATTTTAGCCCAAACAGCCCATAAAAAACCCCGCACAGTGGCGGGGTTTAACAAACAGACTTTTACTTCTGTGATTATATGTTGGCGTAGAACACCTTGGTATTTTCATCCGCAGGCGCACAGCCATCGTAGCGTGTAGGAACAGGGTTGTAGTTTACCACACCGTCTGCAGCGGCCTCCTCCGAAGTGAAGTAGCACAGCAAGGTCAAATCCTTTATAGTGCGGAAGAAGTGGTCGCCATCTTCATGCGCAGCCTCATCATAGCCTCGGAGGAATTCCTCGCGCTCATCCTGAGTAGCTTCTTCAAAAGGACGACCTATTGCCTTTTGGCCCTGTACGGCAATCTCTTGAATGCCTG
The DNA here is from genome assembly GCA_002378005.1 of Flavobacteriales bacterium UBA3477. Classification (GTDB taxonomy): domain Bacteria; phylum Bacteroidota; class Bacteroidia; order Flavobacteriales; family Schleiferiaceae; genus UBA10364. The sequence goes on along the minus strand of DFQY01000043.1, from coordinate 154 downwards.
TGTTCAATTTTGCCTGCATATCTGGGTAGTAACAGTCGCGGATCATCACATCAATAAATGCTCCAGTGCGCGCATCTCGCGCTCCGGCTGTGGCGGTTCTAGGAATGATGGTTTCCGCAATGGCATCCAAAATAGCAAGGCGCTCAGGTCCTGC
>DFQY01000044.1 GCA_002378005.1 Flavobacteriales bacterium UBA3477 | reverse complement strand
AACGCACGATGCGCCGACCTTCGAGAAATTTGGAATCATTCACTACATGGTGCCAAATATGGCCAGTGCCGTGGGGCATACAGCGACTATTGCCATGAGTAATATTGTAGGGCCGTTGTTGCAGCAGGTGGCTGATAGTGGTGGTGTGGAAGATTGTTTGCACTACGACTTAAATGTTCGAGCGGGACTGTACATGTACAAGGGGCTGCTCACTAAAAGACATTTGGGCGAGCATTTCGATCTCCCGTTCTCAAATGATAGCTTATTGTTTGGGGCATTGTAAAGGGAAGGGTTTACCTTTGCCTCCCCTAACCGCCCCCCACGGCAAAACTCTTTGAGATGGCATTTTTACGACGACTTTTATTCTACATCATCGGCATTGGTTTAGGCGTTGCTTTAGTTACTGTGTTTTTTGGGGATCGTGATTATGACTTTGCATATTTCCCTGAGGCTCGTGTGAAAAAGAAACTGCGAACTACAAGTTTGGATAGCGCTTCTTTGGTTCAGCCGTTGCTAGACCTTAGTAAAGACAGCCTCTACTATCGTGCTATAGTTGATGGTGAAATCGATCTAGGCAAAAGTGAACAGCGCAAAGAACCATGCGGGGAATACGCACTTCTCTACAGCCACGAGAGCTATCCGTATTTGATTCGCTTGGAAAATTGTGGAGATACGGTCCGAGTCCTTTCTGTCGAACAACTGCCAGATTAAGCCCTTTTTCTGCGCTTAACCTCTTCTTGAATCAAGGCTAATTCACGTCCAGTTTGTCCTTCTACTGAGGTGTTTTCCTCGGCACGGCGGAACAGGTAAGGGAGCACATCTTTGACCGGTCCGAAGGGAAGGTATTTTGCGACATTCATCCCGTGTGCGGCTGCGTTAAAGCTAATGTGGTCGCTCATTCCGAAGAGTTGTGCCACAAAAACTCGAGGATCTCCAGGAAGCAAGTTCAGGGAGGCCATTTTTTCAGCGGCTAACTTCACGCTTTGCTCGTTGTGGGTGCCAAAAACCACGGCCATGTGGTCGAGGTTGTTCAAGATCAAATCCACAGCGGCGTTGTAATCTCTATCGGTCGCAGCTTTGTTCGGCTGAATAGGATCGGCATACCCCTTCTTCGCCGCGCGCTCGCGCTCCTTTTCCATGTAGGCACCGCGCACAATCTTTACGCCATAGACGAACCCTTCTTTTTGGGCCAATGCCAAGGCCTTCTTCAACTGCTGCAAGCGGTCGTGGCGATAGAGCTGTGCCGTATTGTAGACTAAGGCGCGCTCGCCGTTATATTGTCTCATGTAGTGAATGATTAACTCATCAACAGCCGGCTGAATCCAACTTTCTTCTGCATCGACCATCACAGGTACACCAAGCTCATTCGCTTTTGCAAAGATCTCGTCGTAACGGGCCCTCGTGCGCTCCCAAGCTGCCGCTTCTTTTTCGCTGAGCGGCTGGCCGAGACTCACTTTTTCATAGATGGCAATGCTGCCCAATCCCGTCGGCTTAAATACGCTGAAGGGCACGTCGGCATTGGCCGCAGCAAACTCGATGGTGCCATTGGTGGTGCGTAGGGTGCGGTCAAAGTCCGATTCTTGGGCCTTGCCCTCTACACTGTAATCCAAGATGGCACCGACCTGACCCTCGGCCAAGCGGTCGATCTGATGTTGACACTCTTCGATGGTCTCGCCGCCACAAAATTGGCGGAATACCGTGGCCTTCAGGATGCCTTTAATAGGCAAGTGCAAGGCTAGGGAAGCGAGGGTCACATTTTTAAGCGCACCGACCACCCCGGGAGAACTCAGGGTAGCGAACAACAGTCGACTCTGTTGCAGGTCAGCATTGGTTTTCATACCGAATGCCACCTCTGTATTGGTGAAGTCAATCATCTGCCTGTGAATTGGACTCCAAATATAGGTTTCAAATCGTACTTTTGGTATGTGAAACAGCAAGGAACAGTACCGGTTTATTCAGCTTTGGGATATGCAGTATTAGATGCCTATCTCAAGGCCCAGCGCCCGTCGAAAACGTTCCTGTTGGTGGACTCAAATACCAGTGCTTGTTTGCCCGGTTTTGTGGGCCAATTACCTCATCTCGACGGCAATTTTGAAATCCTTGAAGTCGAACCTGGTGAGGGAAGCAAATCCATAGAAGTAGCTGCGGGACTGTGGTCCGTGCTGTTGGAATATGGCGCCGACCGCAACAGTCTGATGATCAATGTAGGGGGCGGGGTCGTCCTCGACCTTGGCGGTTTTGTGGCGAGCACCTTTAAGCGCGGCATCCCCTTCATCAACGTACCCACCTCACTGCTCGCCATGGTCGATGCTAGCGTGGGAGGAAAGACGGGAATCAACCACGACGGAATTAAAAACCAAGTAGGGACCTTCACCGATGCCGAACTCGTGTTGATTGACCATTCGTTCCTGAGCACCTTGCCGGAAGAGGAGTGGCGCAGCGGGCACGGGGAGATGATCAAGCACAGTTTATTATCAGGGCAGAATTGGCCCCAAGTGCTACAATGGACGCCCCAAACCCTGAACGACGCGCACCTCAAACAAAGCGTGGATACTAAGTTGGCCATCGTACAATCTGATTTTAAAGAGAACGGTCGGCGCAAGGTCCTCAATCTTGGCCACACCTTTGGCCACGCCTGGGAATCTTGGTGCTCCCAACACAGCCCCATCAGCCATGGTGCGGCGGTCATTCAAGGACTTCATATGGCGCTTCACCTGAGCGCGCAAGACGATGCCCTCAACGCTTTAGGTCAAAGCTATCCGTGGACCAATGTGGACGAAGATGCCCTCGATGCCCTGTGGGCACTCATGCAAGCCGATAAGAAAAATGCCGAGGGGCAAGTGCGCTTTGTACTGCTGGAAAATATCGGCAACCCTACCTTCGATTGTCCTATTTCCGGGGACCAAATCCGTGCTGCCGTTCAACACCTGAATTACCTCTAATGGACGCGTTGCTCCATCTCCCCAAGCATTCCGGCATCCTAGAAGGCACCGTTGATTTGCCGCTAAACAAAAGCTTGGCGAACAGGGCCCAAATCCTCGCCGCCCTATACCCGCACCTCACCCTAAATACCATTCCCGAGGCCGAAGATTCGCGCTTCCTCGCCCAAACTTTATCCTTTGATGAGCGCGACGTCCACGTTGGCGCCGGCGGCACCACCTTGCGATTCGCGACGGCCTATTGGGCTACCCAACCCGGTGCGCTCAAGGTCCTTAGCGGCACCGATGCCCTGAACAGCCGACCCATCGCGGAACTGGTCGACGCCCTCAATGCCCTTGGGGCAGATATTACCTACGAAGGAAAAGGCGAGCACCCCCCGCTACGCATTCGCGGGGCCTCACTCACTGGTTCCTCCCTCACCCTCGGAACCCTGAAAAGTTCCCAATTTCTCACCGCCCTCATGCTCATCGGCCCCTCACTCCCCAATGGTCTATCGCTGACCTGGGAATCCTTACCGTCGCGCAGTTATGTGGAAATGACCGTGGCGTTTATGAAGGAATTGGGCTTCCATATCGCCCTTGACGAAAACAGCTCGACCATGGCACCCTACACCGCCACGACCCTGCGTACCATTGCGCTCGAACGCGACTGGTCCGCTCTAGCTTTCTGGTGCGAGGCCGTCGCCTTATCCAGCACCGCCTCATTATTCTTCCCCGGCCTCCAACCCCACAGCCTCCAAGGCGACCGCAAGGTCCTCGACTACTTTGAATCGCTCGGTGTCGGCCATGCGTTCACCTCTGATGGCCTCCAACTCACCAAAAAGAGCACGCTGGCCTACGGCAAACTCGTCTACAACCTCGAGCAATGCCCGGACCTTGCCCAAGCGTTGATCACCACCTGCTTTGCTCTGCGCCAGTCTTTCGAGATCTACGGACTTTCCACCTTGCCCCACAAGGAATGTGACCGATTACAGGCCTTGGTGGACCTCGCAGCGGAATTAGGCATCACGGTCCAAGCCACCGACCATAGCCTCGCCTGCTCTTCGTACCCGGAAAAATTCGCCGCCCTGGGCCCGCAAAATTCCCGCGAAGACCACCGCGTCGCTATGTCACTCGCCCCGCTTTCCATGCTCATGCCCATGTCCATCGAGCATCCGGAAGTAGTGGCCAAGAGTTATCCGGATTTTTGGAAGCACTGGGGTCAATTCTCTTAAATCCCACCGCAGCGACCCGACCACTTCAGGCTCCTCTCCCATATTCCAGCTACCCAGCAGCGCCATTCCCTTATACCGCCAGCCCACCGCGCCACCGAAAAAATCCTCATACAACGCCATGCTAGGAATGCTCCCCGGCATATACGGCATAGTTATCCAAATAGGTCCCTGTCGCACCTCCGCCGCCGCCCACATCCACTGCCATCGGTGCTCGCCCCTAATCAATTCCTTTCTCACACTTACCCCTCGACTACCCCCGTGACCGTAGCTTTGGACCTTGAATCCATCATTCTCATAACTCACCACCGTTCGTACCCACTCCTTCTTGGCCACAAACACCTTCCAACGCCCTTTTTGCCACCGCGCACTGATCTGTCCCGCCCGCCAATTCCATTGCCAATCCCCCCAAACCTGCCGCCCGCTCATCAGCATATTCGGTACCCATTGCGCTCCCTCGCGCTCCAAATTCCCCTCGACCAACACATCGTCCATCCATCCATTCGCTCCTATCCATTGCTTCTCACGGCTCCATTCCCCGTAATACCGCCATTTCCCGCCGTACCATTTTCCGTACACACTAGCCTCATCCCCGCGCCAAGCCGCCCCAACATACCCCATCTGGCCTTCCCACTGCGCCTGTCCCAAGCCTCCGTTCTCACCACGTCCCAAAGCGGCCGTCCACGAGCCGCTCACCCCCTCCACCGCCCAACCTTTATCGCTGCCATACGCACTGGCCGTCCCGCGCAACCCTCTCCCAAAAAACTCGCGGCTCTGCGGCACCCCGAAGGTGGGCGCGGACAGTACCAATCCTTGGCCGGCACTGAGAAAGAATTGACCCGTAAGCACGTTCAGTTCTAGAGCGCCCACCCTCTGGCGGCTTTGGAGGAACCCGCCGTACAGCATTCCCTTGTCGCGGTGCCAGCTCGCACGCCATTGGCCGCCCGCGTGGTGTACATTGGTTTGGAGGGGCGTGGCGCTCGAGGGTTGGAGACGACAGGAGGCGGAGGTTCCGCCACGCCTTTCGGTAGGAAGGTCTACGGGCAGTTGCTCGATCAGGGTGTGGAGCATGGTACTGTCTAAGGAGGTGATGGGAATCAGCTCGTCGTAAGTGAGGATTTCCCCCACGGCATCACGGTAGGCACAGACCTCAAAAACAGCGGACTTGCTCAGTCCGTAATCTTGCCAGAGCAGGGTGGGTGGGCAGTTGTTTAGGGTAAGTGTATCTCGTAGGGTTTCGTGCCACTGCTGGGTTTGAGCCGAGGTGTGGAGATGGAGTGCTAGGAAAATGATCAAGGCAGAGGGGCGTACCATCGGGGCGGGATGAGAAGGTGGTGGTTTTGAAGGCCTATGCTGAGGTAGAGCTCTTTGTAGGGCAGATGGAAGAGAAGGGACCAATGGGATCCGGATTGGAGGTACTGCAGGTGCCAGGGGTTTTGATTGAATTGGACCGAATAGACTAACTGGCCGCGTGCTTGCCAATCCCATCCGGCGCTTATAGACAAGTGTTCGTCTAGAGCCAGACCTTGACGAAGCATCAGGGCCCAATTATCATCGCGCTCCACCGCACCGTACAACCACATGCCATCGCTGCGGTAGAGGGTTTGTATCCCCCATAGCGCGTGCCAATAGGTTTGGGAGGCTAGGGACGTTCGGGCGGGGGCGAGTTGGGTTTGTATCCAGCAGTCCTCGTTGATCCAGAGGCCATACTGTCCTTGGATTTGCGTAGAGGAATAGGGGGTCAATTGTTCGTGAATGAGCTGAAGGCCGATGTTGCCATTGCGGTAGCCGACCTGTGCGGAAAAGGCACCTTCATAGCCGTAGCCTTCTACGAACAGCGATCGCGTGCTCGAGGGAGGAAGGTCAAAGGGATGAATGCGGGCAAGGTATAGCCACAACGCAAGAGGTAGGGACATGGGAAGGGGTTTCCAAACAAATTGGACCCTAATCCTTTACATCCCAAAAAATGTGGAAAACTAAAAGTTATCCTAGTAGTAACTCACAAGTTCTACCTGGAACGCGATGGGGCTGTAGCTCGGTACAGTGCTTGCACCTTTTTCACCATATCCTAGTTCCGACGGAAATACGATGACCCCGCGCCCGCCTTCGCCTAAGGCTTGAAGGCCTTGCTGAAAGCCTTGCACTAAAAATGGCATGGCCACGTGATTGGAGGCGTACCAACCTGAAGAAAAGATGGTGCTGTCGAGCAAGTAGCCAATGTGCTTAAAACTCACAACGTTAGAGCTGTCTGGAACTCGGTTGAGGTTACCCTCTTTTGTAACGTGGTAGTACAAACCAGTACCGGTGGCAGTAAAGTCTAATCCTGTAGTAGCGATATAATCTTCGATTTCAGCAATTTCGCGGTTGAAACGCTGTTCATCGGTAGTACACGAAGCAAATAATAACACCCCGAAGGCAATGGCTGTAATTCCTTTCATAGGACAAAAGTAATTAAGAATTGATTCCCTAACATTGTGTTATGAAATGGTTTCCGAGGATTTTGTTGCTTTTTCTTGTTCCTGCAGTGCAGGCGCAGGATATCGGACGTGCCCAAGGCTTTCCTGCAGATCCAGTTATTAGTGCCGCCTACGATGGTGACCGATTGTATTTGGGAACCCAAGGTTCAGGCGTATACGAACTACTCGACGGATTCATCACACCCAGTAATCGCTTTAAGAAGTTCAACCGAGGCTCGATTTTTAGTTTTTCCGTGACTGATAGCGGGTTAGTGCCGGAGGTTCAGGGGGCTTTACAAGACTATCCTTTGGTGGTCACCAACGATGATGGCACAAAATATATCATCACTGCCGATGGGGTTCAAATAGTCTATAGCGATGCCGCCACGCAGATTAGTGATAAAGCCTCGGGAATTTGGCGTATGACCTTAGGTTTTGAGCGATTGAATTTTTTGAGGATAGGATCAGAATTGGTGACCCTAGACGCGACCGGTGATGAACTCAACCGACAAAATTTCAAAGGTCTCATCTTTGATTTAGGGCCTACAGACTATGGATTGCTGCTAAGTACGGAAGATGGCTATTATCAGTGGAACAATGCGGATCACAAATGGAAGAAAGTGGGTTCAGGCATGCCTATTTTCGCCTTCGACGGAGCCAAAGCGCGTACTCCACTGGGTCACATTGCGCTAAATAAACTTCTAGAGGGATCCTGGACCATGGACGATTTCGAGCCCATGCCCGAGCGTCAGTCGCATCCGACATACTACGATGTGGATACCGCAGATGAGTTTTACTATGGCGCTTATGCCGACGGTATTGAAGTTTTCAACGAAGAGGGCATACAGTACACCCTAGGCATGGCTCGCGGATTGCCCGCTTTTCGACCTGGAAATTACGATGTAGCCGTGATCGGTAATGATTTGTGGGCAGCAACACCTATGGGGTTGTGGACTTTTGATAATAAAGGAGTGCCAAATTCCCTTCGTCATATAAAAATCGACTTTACCGCCAATGGTTTGGACGTTCCGTCTTTTGAAAACCTCGAAGTCGAACCGGCCTCTATTGGATTTACCACTTCGCACAAAAAATCCTCCTCAGCTCCTATCCACGGGCGATACCGAATCAATAACGATCCATGGAACACCTTTACGCCCGGTGAACCCGTCCTTTTCGTGCGCCCCGCCCCGGGCAACTATACCCTCGACATTCAAACCAGCCATAGGTTAGATTTTGAACAAGGCATGAACGCGCACTATGAGTACAGCATCTCCGCGTGGTGGTACAAACGTCCGCTGTTCTGGTCAATCGCCATTATTCTAATTGCCTCAGGAATTTGGTACAGACAGCGCAAAGCCAAGATTCAGATTCAAGAAAAATTGGACTTGCAAGAGCGCCTAGCTGATGCGGAACTGGCCAGCAAGCGCCTACAAATGAATCCGCATTTCCTCTTTAACGCCCTGGACGCCATTTCTAACTTCATCTTTAAGAATCAGCCCAAAGACGCAGTGCAGTACATGGGTAAGTTGGCCAAAATGATGCGACTCACACTGGATAGTTCGCGAAGTGCATCTATGGTGGTAGCGGATGAAAAGGATCTCATTGATCAGTATCTCGATTTGTGTATTCTGAGGTATGGGGACTTCCAGAAATCGGTCACTGTTGACGATGCCCTCGATGCTTACGACTGTAAAATACCTCCTATGCTCGTGCAGCCCTTGGTGGAAAATGCTGTGCAGCATGCCGTACGTCCATTGATAGCAAGCGGCAAGGAAGGTGTCATTAATGTCGAATTCTCCTTGCATGGATCTTCCGTGAAAGTAACGGTAAGAGACAATGGTGCAGGTTTTGATCCTTCACACAAAGCATCAAAGAGTCACGGTCTTGCCATCATTGAAGAACGGTTGGCCTTACTCAGCAAAAAGTACGGTGGTGAATTCTCCCTAAGGTTTGACCGATTAGGCGACGAGCACTCACCCATCGGAATGGAAGTTTCGCTCATTTTGTCATTAGAAAATGATGTTTAACACATACCTTAGAGTAAATCTTTCCGCCCATGCGTGCCCTTTTATTAGATGATGAACGTCCTGTATTGGAGAGCCTTGAAGGTAAGTTGAAACTATTTTGTCCTGAGGTAGAAATAGCAGCACTTTGCCAAACCGTTAGTGAGGCGTTAGATGTACTGGATGAAGAAGATATCGATTTGGTTTTTTTAGACGTCAATCTAAATGGCGAATCAGGCTTCGATCTGATTGACCAGTGGTCGGGAGGCGATCTGCCTGGTTTGATTTTCACTACCGCCCACGATGAGTTTGCCATTCAAGCCATCAAGCACGCGGCACTGGATTACCTTTTGAAACCTATCGATGCCGAGGATTTAGTCAAGGCCGTTCGAAAGGCAGGTGCTTCACGAATCCCAGCGCAGCAGGCAAATATTGCAGCTGCGGCATCAAAGGAGGCACCGAAAAAATTGGTCATCCCCACCACGGAAGGAATGTACATTCTCAATGTTAATGAGATCGTGCGTTGCGAAAGCAGTTCAAACTACACGCAGTTCTTCTTGAACAACAAAACCTCGGTACTCGCGTCGAAGACGATGAAGGAGTATGAAACCTTGTTGCGTCCCGCTGGGTTTGAGCGAGTGCATAAAAGCCATCTTGTTAACTTGGAAATGGTGAGCCGATACGTAAGTGCAGATGGTGGATACCTGTTATTACATGATGGATCAACAGTCCCGGTGAGCAATAGAAAGAAAGAGCTTTTGATTTCTCACTTAAAACGATTGTAGATGCCCGCTCAATATGCCCTTACATACTATCTAGGGAGCGCCATTTTTGGGAGTGCATTATTCTCAGTCATAACATTTCTTGCCGTTAATATTCCTAATGGCACATTTTATCTTGACGGATTTGGAATGGCTTTTTTGATCAGTTGTGCCTTTGCGATGATTGGTTCATTGACCTTTCACGGGTGGTTGAATTGGGTGTGGTATAAAAGGTTACCTGGCCAGCCGTACGAAGATTTTTTCCAATCATTCCTTCGCAAGTATTGGGTGGGTAGCACGGTTTATCTACTACTGGTTTATCTGCTTTAGGTCGCCTATTTTATCCTTGAAATTAGATTGAACGGCGGCAGTCCTAGAGAACTGTTAAACTACCTTGTTATCTTGCCATTCCTATTAATATTGGTCGCGTACGTCCCCTTAGGATGGTGGATAATCAAACGATTGAAAGGTGCTATGCAGCCTAGTGAAACGGACGTTTAATACGCCACCACACCCTTTTGTATCCTATTTAGAATACTTGGCTTTAACCTCTTCAGCGCCTTTCAGCACCTTCTCTTTTAGGCTTTCTTTATAGGCTACAATGCGCTCTAAAACCGCTGCATCTGAAGATCCTACGATCTGCGCGGCAAGGATACCTGCGTTCTTTGCACCGTCCAACGCTACCGTAGCTACAGGAACACCGCCGGGCATTTGAAGAATAGAAAGTACGCTGTCCCAACCGTCGATCGAATTTGAACTGTGTACGGGAACACCTATGACAGGAAGTGGACTTACTGAAGCTACCATTCCTGGAAGGTGTGCTGCACCTCCGGCACCTGCGATAATGGCTTTGATGCCTCTTTTATGGGCATTCTGACCGTAATCAATCAGCTTCTCTGGCGTGCGGTGGGCACTGACGATATCAACTTCATAGGCTAGGCCTAGTTCGTCTAATACGTCGATAGCTTGTTGCATAACTGGCAGGTCTGAAGTGCTGCCCATAATGATTCCGATCATGACTATTTGCTTTTTACCAATATACTATTCTTTGCCCACTCGGCGCGCTTGCGGGCTTCATCTCTATCTTTTGCCACTACCGTGACATGTCCCATTTTACGGAACGGGCGGGTTTGTGCCTTGCCGTAAATGTGGATGTTAATTCCGGGCTCTCCGAGCAACTCGTCGTACCCCTGGTATACTACATCGCCGCTGTACCCTTCAGCACCCACAAGGTTTGCCATTACACCCGCTGCCTTTAGTTCGGTGGAACCTAGAGGTAAATCTAGGACTGCGCGAACGTGCTGTTCGAATTGGCTCGTATAACAAGCTTCAATGGTGTGGTGTCCACTGTTGTGTGGGCGTGGTGCTACTTCGTTGACTAAGATCTCTCCATCAGCCGTTACGAATAACTCAACGGCAAGTAGTCCGCAGATGTCGTATGCTTCTGCAGTGCGAATGGCAATGTCATTAGCCTTTTGCTGCATTTCTTCGTCCAAAACGGTCGGGCAGAGTACATATTCTACTTGGTTGGCAGTGGGGTGGAATTCTTGATCCGCAACGGGGAAAGTTTTCACCTGGCCACTTTCATTGCGTGCTACGATGACGCTTACTTCTAGTTCAAAGTTCACAAACGCTTCGAGCATGCCCGGAGCATCGGGAATGTTCTGAACATCTTCTTCGCTGCGGCAAACTACGACGCCAAAGCCATCATATCCTCCGGTGGCTGCTTTCCATACAAAGGGAATGGGCCAGCGCTCGCGTGCGGCTTCGAATTCAGTCTTGCCTGAGACCATCTCAAAACGTGAGGTAGGGATGTTGTGGTCGGCGTAGAATTGCTTTTGCTTGGTCTTGTCCTGGATGAGCTCGAGGCTATCAGGATTTGGGTGCACTTTTTTACCCTGTGCACGAAGGTCTCTCAATGCCTGAACATTTACAGCTTCAATCTCAATACATACGGTATCACAATCGGCAGCAAAAGCCATGACGGTATCGTAATCTTGAAGTGAGCCTACTTGGAATTCATTGGCACCGAACTGTGCAGGGGCGTCGGGAGATGCATCGAGCACTTTTGTGCGGATGTCAAATTTGCGGGTGGTATAGAGCATCATTTTGCCCAATTGGCCCCCGCCTAAAATTCCCAATGTATAATCTGTCGAGAAGATGTTCTTTGCCATGCGTGCCCAATTCTTTGCTGCAAAGGTAATTAATCTACAGGGTCTATGCGGGCTACCAAGGGAATGGTATACAATCTTTTATTTCCAAGGTCCAGAACGAGTGCTCTTGTCCGGCGACGTTCTTGGTAACGAAACTGCCGCGTTTTGAAATGAAATTCATCTCCAAGAGCCAAATCTTGCAACAACACATGGTCGCCGTCGCCGTCGAGTTCCATCAAGATATGCTGCAACCCAGGATCACCGCCCACCGCGCTTTTTGGTCGAGCTGCATGGTGCAAAAGGGCCTTCTTATACGCCTCTGGCCAAGGATGTGCCTCAGCTAGAGAAATCAAAAGCTGTCCGAAGCACTGCTTCCACTCTTTACCGTGTGGAGCGGCCCTGCGGCCATACTCTTCCCAAGTGATAAGGTGTGCGAGTTCGTGTACGAAGGTGGTAAGGAATTGATAGGGGCCTAAATTCCCGTTCATCGTGATACTCGAGCGTTTTCCAGGTTTCGGCGGCCTGAAATCACCGAGCTTGCTCTTGCGGTGACAGGTGATTTTTAGATCAAAATCATAGGGCGCCGTCCAGGCTTCCATCAATGGCAGCACATCACCCGTAGGCAGCAGCGATTGGATGATGCTGAGGTCCATTTAAGCATTATTGGGCTTTACTACAGCAAGTTTAGTATATGATTGGCAATTGCAATCTCGAGATGTACCGCAGCCGCATAATATAGCACTAAACAAGACAAAACAAATAATGATAATTCTATTCATTAGTTAGGAGTTGGTCCTTCAAAGAAACTGTAAATTAGCCATATGATCACTAATTTTTTTGAAGGAATGGGTGCTTATGTACTGCTGATGACAAAAGTCTTCCGTAGACCTGATCGTTGGCGACTTTTCATGCGCTCTCTGGTGCAAGAGATTCGTTTGTTGGGGCTGGATTCTATCAGTATTGTGGTCATTCTAAGTGTCTTCATGGGCGCGGTTGTGACCATTCAAACGGCCTTCCAGCTCAGTGATGACCCACTAATCCCTACGTATTACATAGCCATGGCGACTAGAGAGAGTATTACTCTTGAGTTTAGCCCTACGGTGGTTAGCTTGATTCTAGCGGGCAAGGTAGGTTCCAATATTGCCTCAAGTTTAGGTACCATGAGAGTCTCAGAGCAGATAGATGCTTTGGAGATTATGGGGGTGAACAGTGCTAGCTTTTTAATCTTACCGAAAGTGGCTGCTCTCGTATTGTTCAATCCTGTACTTATCATTTTGTCTCTTTTCCTAGGACTATGGGGAGGAGCGATGGCAGGCGATTTATTAGGCTTAGTCCCTTTTCAGGAGAGTATCATGGGTTACCGGCTAGAGTATATAGTCTTTGAAAATGCCATTTATGGTTTAATCAAGGCAACCGCCTTTGCGTTTATCATTGGAAGTGTGAGTGCCTATTCTGGCTACTCAGTAAAAGGAGGTGCCGTTGAAGTTGGAATAGCCAGTACCAATGCTGTAGTCCGTTCTTGTTTAGCCATTATCCTGGCGAATTATTTATTGACAGATTTAATTCTTACCTCATGATTCAAGCCAAAGGCATCGTAAAGAGTTTTGGTGAGAACCATGTGCTCAAGGGTATTGATGTTGATTTTATTCAAGGTCAAACAAACTTGATTATTGGTCGCTCGGGATCGGGTAAAACAGTTTTTCTCAAAACCATTCTTGGACTCTTTGAGCCAGATCAAGGCTCCATTCATTATGGGAACGAAGTGCTTGGCGAAATGACCAAAGCACGTCGCAAAACCTTGCGTCAAGAGATTGGAATGGTCTTCCAAGGCGGTGCATTGTTCGACAGCATGACGGTTGCGGAAAATATTCGTTTTCCTCTCGAGATGTTTGCAGCAATGACAGAGCAAGAGAAAGACGAGCGTGTGAAGTTTGTGATGGATCGCGTGCGTTTGGATGGCGCAGCGGATAAGTTCCCTAGCGAGATTTCAGGAGGTATGCAAAAGCGTGTGGCTATTGGTCGCGCCATCTCTATGAATCCAAAGTACCTCTTCTGTGATGAGCCGAATTCGGGTTTGGATCCAGAGACGGCCATTGTTATTGACCAATTAATTCAAGAACTCACCCACGAGTTCAATATGACGACCATCGTCAATACCCACGACATGAACTCTGTTTTGGAAATAGGGGATCACGTAATCTTTATGAAGGAAGGTCATAAGGTTTGGGAAGGGACAAATTCTGAAGTACTGGGCAGCACCAATGCAGATGTTGAAGATTACGTCTTCAAGAGCAAGCTGTTTAAGCAGGTACGTCAAGCATTTCGCAAGTAAAAATTGGGCATAAAAAAACCGGGCTCCGTAAAGCCCGGCTTGGGTATTTTTGTTAAGCGAGTGAGGCTTATTTGATTGAAATGCGCTCGACAACGTTGATGCCTTCACCTTCTAAAGAAAGCAAGTACATTCCTTTTGCTTGAGTGCTTAGATCAATAGTCTTACGGTTACCAGCTACGAAGTTTTCGTTTGAGCGGTATACCACTTGACCTAGGATATCTACAACCGTTACAGTTGCGTTCGCATTAGCGTTCAACTCTACGTTTACCACACCATTAGATGGGTTAGGGTAGATAGAAGCTTCTGTTAGAACCAACTCTTCTGAACCTGCAGTTGAAGTACCAGAGGCACGCAACCAGATCAAGTGAGAGTACATCATGTTGATGCTCGTTTGGTCGTTTCTCCAAGAAGAAGTACCTGACCAGTTACCGTAACGAGTATCCGTGAACAAGAAGTTAGAACAGTTCGTAGACGTGCTGTCGAAATCCTGGATGAAGTACCCCTGTGGAGCAGAAGTATTTCCTTCACGGTAGTAGTAGAAGTAGAATGGGTTGATATCACCAGAAGTTGTTTGGTAGTTGATGGTATCGTTACCGCTCAAGCTATCTGGGATGTATTGAACAAAGATGCCCAACAATTCGTCACCACTCATAGTGAAGCCACCGTTTGGTACCTCAACACCTACTAAAGCCACTGAAGTGTCACTTGAGCTTAAAGTATATTCTACTTGAACAGTAGAAGTTGAAGTAGGACCACCGGCTAGACCGTGTGATGTGCTACCTGCGTAGTCCATAGTCTTAGCTGTTGGCTGAACAGTTGAAGGAAGAGCTGAGAAGTAAGCCGCTGGGTACTGAACACCAGAGAATGGCGCTGAGAAACCATCTGCACCTTTGAAAATGGTGAAGCGGATTTTATCGTCACGGTTGCCTTGGTAGATTTCGTAACCACCCACTACGAAAAGTGAATCGATAGTTACTTGATCGCCTTCTTCAAATTCACCGTCGCCCCAACCGTAGTAGTTGAAATCATACAAAGCACCCACCGCGTGGTTGTACGATGCAGATGCACTACCATCGCTGTAAACGATAGTTGTCGTTGAATCAGGAGTCGTTGTAATTGCACCCAATACCATGTCTGAGCTGTAGTACTGGTACAAGAAATCAGTGTAGTCGTACAATTCGTCTACAGCACCACCTCTTTTCAAGATGATGTCTTCGATTTTTTCGCGAGCAGCTGAGGATACAGGAAGTTCGGCTTGCATCAAGCGTGCATTAACTGCATCTTGAGCGACTGCGCTGAATCCTAGTGCCAATGCAGCAAGGAGTAGAACTTTTTTCATAAATCTTATTTAAGAGAATTAAAGTGCCAACAAGATAAGTAAAGGAAACGATATAATTATAGTTTCCTCACCATCATAATTCCATCGCGAACGCTAAGAATTACTTGCTCTACGCGATTGTCTTGGGCCACGTGATCATTGAGTGCTTTGATGGCCTTAGTGTCTTTGTCATTCGAATGAGGCCCGCCTACGACCTTGCCAGACCATAAAATATTATCAATGAGCATAATGCCTCCGGTTCTTAGCTGGGGAAGTAATTGCTCGTAATAATGGACAAGATTGATTTTATCGGCGTCTAAAAAGACTAAATCCCAGGGTCGTTTAAGCGATTCTAAAACCTCTGCGGCAGGTCCTATGTGAAGGCGCATTTGACTGGCCTTCTCGTGTTTGCCCCAATATTTTTTAATAATGGTTTCCAATTCTTCGTTGATTTCCACCGCGTGAAACTCACCATCCGGCTCAAGCCCTTCAACAAGGAAATGGGAAGCGTATCCAGTATACGTGCCGACCTCTAAGATGAATTTTGGTTGCATCATACTCGAAAACATCTTCAGAATCTGCCCTTGGACATGTCCACTCAGCATTCTTGGCATTAATACCTTGACCCAAGTTTCGCGCTCGAGTTCATCTAGATATGCTGGTGCTTCGGTAGTGCGTCCTGCGATATAATTATGAAGATCGTCGCTCAGAAACTCCATTACTCTGCTTTTTTATAAATCAGTTCGTAGCCTTGGTGTGGCGATAAGAATGCTTGTGCAGCCTCCATTAAGTCGATGGCACTAATACTTTGCACTTGCTGCGCGACATAGTCAAAGCTGTTGATTTTACCGAAATACAACAAAGCCCGCGCAGCCCCGATACACGAATTAAGGCCATTCTCCTCCGCCAAAGCCATCTGCCCAATGAACTGATTTTTGGCCTTGCTGAGCTGCAGGGTTCCCAATTGCTGCTCTTGAAGTTTTTTAACTTCTTTGGCAGCCAGGGTGGCTGCTTTCTCGGTTTGTGAGGGATCACACCCTAGGTAAATTCCCAATAGCCCTACATCGCTGTAGAGATTTAGGAAACTCTCAATATTGTAGGCAATACCATGCTTTTCGCGAATGTTAAGTCCCAATCTATTGTTCATGGCGGGACCGCCGAGTATGTTATTGAGCAATAACAACGAGCGACGCTGTGGGTGGTGAATGCCCGGCGTGCGCCATCCTACGATGTAATGATCTTGAAACTGTGCCACCTCTTCGACTCGGCGTTGCGGGCGATCGGGCGCATCAAAATTAGATTCCCAAGTATTATTGTTGAGCTGGTGCTCGGCGAAGAATTCTTCAGCCATTTGCTCGACGCGCTGAAGGCTAAAAGGCCCTACAAATGATAGGGTGATTCGGTCGGCAGTGTAGGTACGTCCTTGGAATTCGAAGATATCTTCACGGGTGAGGCCATCTACGCTCTTTGGAGTGCCTAGGATATTTCGTCCGAGAGCATTTCCATGGAAAATAAAATCTTCAAAATCGTCGAAAATGCGGTCTGCAGGGCTGTCGAGGTAGCTATGAATTTCATCCTTGATGACCTCCTTTTCTTTATCCAGTTCTTTTTGAGGAAAGGTGCTCCTAAAGACTACATCGGCCACCAAATCCGTCGCACGTCGAAAATCCGTTTTTAAAAAGCTGGAATGGATGATGGTTTCCTCTTTTGTAGTGTAGGCATTAAGCTCTCCACCCACATCATCCAAGCGCGATAACACATGGTAGGCCTTGCGTTTTTCGGTGCCTTTGAAGAGGTTGTGTTCAATGAAATGTGCCAATCCCTGCTGATGTTCAAGCTCATCTCTAGATCCTGCTTGGATGGCCACAGCCATGTGAGCCACCGTACTTTTCTTGTATTGAAAAGCACAACGCAGGCCATTCGGCAAGGTGAAGCAATGGGTATGAGGCATTATTTTTCGTCGATGACTTCGAGCAAGGTTCTGAACGCTAGTGCGTGATTCCCCCATGCTTTCAATGATTTATCTCTGAGCTCTGGCGCATACATCTGCATGTAGAGCTTGATGCTTTCCAAATCGCTGGCGCGGTACTGAACACTATAACTTGGATGCTCTTCCTCTTGCTCGGGAAAGACTTCCGTAAATAGGTAGCTTTTAAACATACCTGTTTCCATCACCTCTGGGATGTGGGTCTTTAGCATCCATTCCTTCCAATTGGCTTCAATGGTGGAATCTACGGCTACGGTAACATTGTAGATGTGTTCGCTCATGGCGTAAAGGTACGGTAGAACTGTCTTGCTTCTTCAGTGTAAAGACCATTGGGATATTCGACTAAATAGTCCTCGAGCTCTAGTGCCGCAGATTCAGATTTAAGGAGTGCCGACATTTTCGCAGTGAAGTAAATGCCCTCTTCCAACCACATGCCGCCTTTGGATACGGCTTCGAGTTGGATGAAGTATTCTCTGGCCTGCGCGTATTGGCCCAGCTGTGCGTGCAACCTTCCTAACCTCAGCAAGAGGTCGTCGTAGAGCTCATGGGCAATGAGGATGTTCAACAGATTTTCATATTGCTCAAGGGCCTTTTGGTATTCCCATTGCGCCTCGAGCAGGAGGGCCTCTTTCATCAGTTGAAGGCCTTCCATTAAGGTGTCCTCTACAGTATTAGTGCTGATCAGCAGCGCATATTCCATAGCATCATTGGCGATGCTTTTACTGGTGCTCTTTAAAAGCACTTCGAGTTGTGTTTTGGCCCAAGTAATATCGCCACGGTACAACGCGCAAAGGGCCTTTTCCAATCTTGCTTGGTCGCCTTCTTCGGAATCACCTAAGAGCTGTTCGGCCCTCGCGTAATCCATGAGCGCCTCATCAAACTGACCATAGCTGCGTTTGGCATCCGCTTCGGAGAGGTATACCAACCCTCGTTGCTTACCGGTAGGGTACATGTCGCGCAGCAGTGCTACGCTCTGACTATAACCGTTCAGTGCCTCCTGAGATTTAGGCAGGGTTTTGAACTGCTGTGATTCCCTATAAAGCTCCCACTGAAAAACGCCGCGTTGGCTGCCCATAGGGTATTGGCTACTCAATCGCTGAAACTCATCATTATGGTTGCTGGCCACATAGCTTTGTGCAAGTTGGACGAGTACATAGTCTAGCCTGCCCACATATCGAAGCTCTTGGGCGTTGGAAAGCAGGAATTCTAAAGCATCCTGCACCAATTCGTGCTCCCCAAGTTCTACACATTCTTGCGCGATCTCTATCAACGGCTCGACTGCCAACGGTCCCTGCCTGGAAGAAGCCTTTAGATAAGTAATGGCCTGGGTAAAGTTCCCTTCTTGTCTGAGCACAAAGAGGTAGAGCTGCTCAAAAAGGGGGTTGGACCCGCGTTTCAAGGCATCGAGCAGGACCTTTTTTACTGATTGGCTGTGAACCCCGCTATCGTCGAAGCTGAGGTTTTGCGCAATCTTGGCTTCTATGGTGGCGAGATACCCGCGATTCTGTTGCAAGGCTTGCAAGTAGGCTTGGTATTGCAAATCATATTGGCCCAATTGTGCATGCAGCAGCGCACGCTCATAGGCGACATTAATTTGCGGCTTCTCCGCTTCGGCCAGTAAGAACAAATCAATTCCCTCCTGCACAAAGCCATAGCGCTCCAGTTGTTGTACGGTTGCACGTACTGAAAAGGGATTACTGCGCGTTAAATTTTCGATGATTAGATAATCGGGCCCACGTCGGTCCAAGCTCTTTGATAGATGCCAATAATCCACATAGTATTGCGGACGCATTTGTCCATGTGCCTTTGCTTGACGTTTGGCTAATTTCGTTGCGGACACTGAATCTTCATT